>CALVTS010000030.1 GCA_944363035.1 uncultured Clostridia bacterium | reverse complement strand
TCAAAATGCTGCCCGCGTTCGTCGTGTTCGGCGGCGCGTTCGCGGGCATTGCCTACGCCTCGGCGGGCGGCGATTTTCAGGCGGCGCTCTCCATGCTCAACCGCTTCGGCGCGCTCTTTTTGGGCGTTGCACTCTCTATGTCGATTGCCGCCGTCCGAATGACACGCAGCCTTTCTCAGGTACATACGCCGCGTGCGATAACGCTCGGTATGCTCATCTCCATGTCCTTTGTTCCCATGCTCAAAGGGGAGATAGGGCGGGTGCGCGAGGCGATGAAAACACGCGGCGCAGGCAGCGTTCTCAACCCTAAAATACTCTACCGCGCCTTTTTAGTGCCGTTTGTTATGCGGCTCGTCAACATTTCGGACACGCTCGCGCTGTCCGTCGAAACGCGCGGCTTTACGCTGGGCGGCAGTCTGTACTCTATCTATAAAAAGGAATATCCCGCGCTTTCCGATGTACTGTTTATTCTCGGCATTGTTGCGGGCGCGGTGTTGGTGGTCGTATTATGAACGCGATAGAATTAAAACAAGTCAATTTTTCCTACGACGGAAAGACAAAGATACTCGAAAACACCGACTTTACCGCAGAGTACGGCGAAGTGACGCTCCTTTCCGGGCATTCGGGCGAGGGGAAGAGCACCTTAATGTATATCGTTTCGGGCATCATCCCCAACGTCAATTACGGCGAACTTACGGGCGAAGTCAAGATCGCGGGCGAGGACATCAAGGGCAAAAAGCTCGGCTACGTCTGCCGCAAAGTGGGCGTCGTATTACAGAACGCCGACGAGCAAATTATACAGAAGGTGGTAGAGGACGAGATCGCCTTTGGATGTGAAAATCTCGCTTTTCCGCCCGAAAAGATACAAAAGCAGATCGACATTGTCTGCAACCTTTTGAAACTTGATAAAGGCTGGAAGTGCCGCACCCTTTCGGGCGGACAAAAACAGCGGCTCATCACCGCAAGCACGCTTGCAATGGGGCAGAAGATCATCATTTTAGACGAGCCTCTCGCCAATCTCGATAAAGACGGCGCGGCAATGCTGATGGGCACGCTCCGCTCGCTCGCGCAGGCTGGGTATTGCGTGGTCGTTATAGAGCACCGCCTCGACATGGTGTTGCCTTTTGTTGATACAGTGTGGCACACCGGCGACAAAACGGTCAAGAGAGTAGAGGACAAGGCGGCATACTTGCAGGCACAGACGGCAAAGATAGATGACATTTGCAGACCGTATACCGGGGGTGAACCGCTATTTTTGCTCAATAAAGTGGCTTTTTCCGTCAAAGAACGCGAAATACTCAAAGATGTATCGCTCGGGATCCCGAAGGGCGGCAGAACGGTTTTACTCGGCGAAAACGGTTGCGGAAAGACCACGCTCATGCGGCTCATCGCAAGGCTTTATAAGCCCACGGACGGGAGCATTACGCAATATATCGACGGAAAGTTCAGGCAAAAGCCGAAGGGCAGCGAGGCTTGGTATAAAAAGGTGGGCGTCGTCTATCAAAATCCCGACTATCAGCTCTTTATGCCGACGGTGGAAAAGGAGATAAACTTCGGCGCGCCGTCGCCCGAATACGCGGAGCATATCGCCGAGCTTTTCGGCATTAAACACTTGTGGCACCGCCACCCGCAGTCCCTCTCCGAAGGGCAGAAAAGGCGCGTTTCCATTGCCGCGGTCGTTGCCTGTCGGCCCGAAGTGTTGCTTTTGGACGAACCGACGGTGGGGCAGGACTATGACGGGCTCTGCCAGATGGTGGATATACTCAACAAACTCCACGAACAGACGGGCAACACGATGATCACGATCACCCACGATGTGCGCTGCGCCGAAGCGCTCTGCGACAGGGCGTACCTTATCGCAAATGGTATTGTTCAAAAGAGTGGCGGAAAAGAACTCGTGCGGGAATATTTCACGCGATAAAATTATCGCGTGAAATACAAAAAATAGGAAGTATATTTTTTTTGCATACTGGTTCGCAATAGCGAACCAAAAGGAGGCAGGTATGAAAATCAAAATCGTATCTTTGTTGGCTGTCGGCATCATGCTGCTTACGGCAATTTCTTTCAGCGGGTGCGCTTTGTTCGATAAGGAAGAAGAACCGCATGGCATTGCCACAACATCCGTTGCGATCTGTGAGATCATCGGTCACAAAAACCCGACAGAGTAACGTTAAACCGCTATGCGCACTCCTTAATGGAGCATAAGGCCGACATGATGAACAGGCTCGGAAAGCTATTTTGATAAACAGAAAGAACGTACATGAATTACTCTGTTCATGAACATTTAAGGACACAACTTATATGAAAAATGCTCAATTATATTGCTATTATCTTCGTGTTCTGTCATAATATAGAAAAGAACGTACACTGAATATGGTATTCGATGAACATTTTCGGCTACAATAGTATTTAGACATGCCTCTTCCAATCCGCTTTACTATGGCGCGACACTGTATCTGAACGGAGAAGAAGTGACCGAATAAAATTTATTACAGTAATAATGCCAAGGAGTCATCAATATGGATATCAAATTGGATGATATTTTGCAGTTGAAGGACGACGAACTGAACAGCAGCCGCATTGAGCTCAATATTACTGCGGGACGCGGCGGAGAATGGTTTCTCGACCGATGGCTCGCTACAGATCTGCAAAATCGCATTGAGGGACAAACGGAATGCTCCTATTGGGGCTGGTACGGAACAAAACAACGCAATTTTTATCCGAACGATCTTGTGTTTAGCTTTGTCAAGAAAGGTGGAGACGAGTGGCTGTTTGTATCTGCGGCAAAGATTTTGGATGTCCCGTTCGGACAAAGAGCGAGCTATGAAATCCTTGAAAAATATCGCCCTTTCTTTGGAAGATTGATTATCAGCTACAAGAAAAAGCAGACCTACAGCCGCTATGTGTTCAAATTGCGCAGCCGATTAAAAGATATTACCTTAAAAGAAATTCTACCGGATCTTTATAATGGCTCTCACTTCCCGGGGTATGATCAGGTTTGTTTATCTTTTAAGGAATTAGAGGGAATTGTCAGACGGCGCCCCGCTGACTGGATCAATGCTTTTGAACATCAGAAAGCGGTTTATCTCATCACCGATAAATCAAATGGACGTCTTTATGTTGGCTCGGCAACGGCTGACAGTAAAATGTTGCTTGCCAGATGGGAAAGCTATGTAAGTAACGGACACGGCGGCAATATTGAGCTGAAAAAGATTGTGGATTCTAAAGGCTTTGACTATATAAAACAAAATTTTCAATATTCGATAATTGAGAATTATAATGCTAAAATAGATGATGAGTACATACGTTCCAGAGAAGTGTTTTGGAAAAGGATTTTGCAGTCGGAAAAACACGGATATAATAAAAACTATTGAAATAAAATTTACCAAAGCAAAAGCCGTAATCGTCTGACTACGGCTTTTACCTTTGTATGGAATGATAAGGCATATTACAGTGAGCCGTAAAGATCGTAGTATCTCTTACGGATGCTCGCTTTGCGGTGGTTTATTGTACCTCTTCCGATGCCAAGTTCGGCGCAGACTTCGGATTGCCTCATACCGTTCATATAACAGTTCAGAATGGCGAGTTCCAAAGCGGATAACTGTAGCGCACCTACAAGTTCATCGTATTTGTTGTAATCCGTCTGTTCCTGTTCAAAGCAATTCACGGGATCCATAGGCAGCGCTTTATAGTCCGTAAAATCTATGGGTTCAACGATTGTTCCTCTCCGATCCGGTCTGTTACGAAGAAGATTGATGAAATGATCTACTTCGCGATAGCAGGCAAGTTTGATTGTGATTTCCTTTCCTTTGCGGTCTTTGCCGTAGATTTCATTGGCTGTATGACCAACGAATTGATACAGAAAGCAGATTGCCGTTTGTGCCACATCATAGCCGTCCGATGCGATATAGTCTATCTCGCCCATATGGTGCAGGTCTTTGATGAGACCGATATACAGCCTATCTGCAACTTTCATATCGAACTTTTTAACGGTACGTAAAGCCTGCAAAGCAATCATTTCGCCCATAAGTTTGACATTGTCTGCGGAAATGTTTTCCGCAAAGAGTTCATCTTCGTTTTCGTACTTTCCGTTAGAGAACTTTGTTACCAACAGTTCCATATTCCATACCTCCGAAATTTTCTGCCGTTTCCGGCAGCAGCGAAGGCGCATAGGACGGTGAATGTTAAGGAATTTGACTGATAGCCTGCGGAAGTCAACGGAAAAGCGCCAAAATCGTTGAGTTCAATTAAGGGAGCTCGACAATACTTTACCTGCTTCCGTCAAACAGGTGTAAGTACAAATAAAAAGCCGAGCAATATAGGCTCGGCTTTCAATTCACTGAATTCTGTAACTTGGCACAACGATTTCGCCCGTTTACTTCCGCGAGGAACTATGCCATCGTAGCGCAACGGAAACGGTAAATTTTGGAGACAAAAATTGAATAATTTTCAAAATTATTTGTATCGCATGTTCAACAATTTATAGCATAACACAGAGAAAATTTATTGGATATTACACGTAATGCAGTCTTATTGCGCGAATATATTGAGGAGCAACACGCGCTATTTTAAAAGCTATTAGCGCAATAAATTTTATTCTTTATTGTATTTTAGCGCTTGACAAGCGTTTTGAAGTATGCTATTATTCAAAAAAACCGACAAGGAGAATCAAAATGAAAGACGATATCATATCCGAGAAACAAAGAAGCGCGGCTTATCCAGCTGCCACTATGGAATCCTGTCTGGATGTTCTAAATGCTCTTAAGTCGCTAAATGGCAAGAATTGCTCTTATGAGACTTTGGCGGCAAAAATGGGCGTAAGTGTGACTACATACTCTTTTAAGGCCAAAGTGTCATCTTCTAAACAATACGGCTTTATTGAGAATTTAAGGAATGTCATACAATTATCGGAAAGAGGCAGAGCATTAATTTATCCGACACAGACAGTAAATGAAAAGGAAATCTTACTTGAGTGCTTTCAAAATCCTGCTCTCTACGGGAAAATAATACAGAACTTTTTAGGAAAGCCTTTGCCGTCGACTGACAAATTAGCAAACGAACTTATGAAATCGTCATACGGTATAAAAGCTTCTGGCAAAGATCTCGCAGCAGAATGTTTTATAAAAAACGCCGAATACGTTGGCGCTTTGCAGAATGGAATATTGAGTTTCGATAATGTTCTTGACATAAAAACTTCATCCCCTCAAGAAGAGGTTGAAGAAGATTTCGCCTCTGTCCAAGGCACGGTCGTGTCTGATGAATCCTGTACTTCTTATTCGAAAAAACCAATAACGCAAGGGCAATTAACATCTGGTTATAGATTTCAGATACCGATGCTTTCAGGGAAAAGCGCCGAGCTTTATTTGCCCGATGATATTTCCGATGCGGACATCAGTTTCTTCGAACAATCAATTACTTTTATGTTGCCTCTCTTCCTAAAAAATCTTCGAGATAGAATGGCAGATAAAAACATTGATGAATGAAACAAAAAGCCAGCTAAAATTAATAGCTGACCTCTTGACGATAGGTATTGCAGTACCTATCAAACCCAAGGTTTAATACCGTTGAGCTAACTTTGGTCTATAAATTTTAGCATTATACTTTAAGGTTGTCAAGAGGTCTTCACTAACATTAAAGGAGGTGAGGCCTATGAAGGCTAAAGCTTGCATATTTGTGGCGTACATCACCACTCGGTCAGGAAAGCGGATCTATGCAAAAGATTATGGCTATAGGGCTTTTCGTATCGAAGTCTAAGTAACGCAAAAAGTTTCCTATCAACGGGGGAAACTTTTTATTTATATGATTACGATATGGAATGCTACATAATCAAAAGCGTATAGTTTCAGGGTGATTGTTATGCTGACAAAACCCGCTATTTCTATGACAGTTATTGCCATTTAGCACGATAACACCAAAATAATCTCTTGCAAAAAATAATACGAACCGCGACTTGCCGTCTTGGTTCGTATTATTCTTGTATGGTGCGCGGGACGGGACTTGAACCCACATGAACGTATTGTTCACTAGAACCTGAATCTAGCGCGTCTGCCAATTTCGCCACCCACGCACGGGTGATCGCTTGTTGATTATATGACAAGGCTCGGAGCATGTCAAATGTTTTGACGTCGCAGGCGGAAAAACTTGTGCGCGGCGATTCGGGAGTCAATCCGAGCGGAGGCGGACATCTTCGCGTTTGCGGTAGCCGCCGCGGGCGAGAGAGCGGAACGCGAGCGCGTGGGAGAGCGCCCAGAGCAGGGCGAACACGCCCGCGCCTATCGCGACCGTCGCCGCCATCCGAGCGGGGAAGGGGATATACGGCAGATACAGGTCTACCATCTGCGCCACTCCTCGGGACGCGGAGTTTGCGAAAAACGCGAAGAGGAACCCGGACGCGGCTCCGCCCACCGAAAGTATCGCCGTCTCGGTGAGTATGTAGGATGAGGCGTTATTTGCGGTCATCCCCGCAAGGCGGAGGACGTCGAATTCCCGCCGTCTGGAGTTTGCCGTGATGACGATGAGATCGAGGAGCCCAAGCGCGGCGACGGAATATATTATCGCCGAAAATACGGAGAGGATGCCCTCTGTGTCCATATTGTCGGCGTCTTCCAAGGGGTAGTAGCCGTCGCGTTTGAAGAGAGTCGTGTTTTCGGAATCTATCATTTCCCGCATGGCGGGGAAGAGGTCGGCGTCGCCGTTGAGATAGAATATCGCCGTGCTTTGTTGCGCGATGTCATCGGGCAGGTCGCCGAAATATATTGCGGCGAAATAGTCCCGCGATGTGACGGTGTCATCCACGCCCGCAACGGTGAAAACGTCGCCGAATACGTTCCGTAAAGCGGAGGATAATATTGTCAGCTCATCCCCGACCTCGAACCCGTACTTTTCCGCGAGGAAGCGCGAGATGACGACGGGACGTTTGCCGTTTGCCGCCATTTCGTCGAATTCGGCGAGTATGTTTTCGCCGAGAGGTTTCGCCGTGCAATAGTCGAGACCTTTTGCAGAGTTCACCGCAAGCAGGAAGAGCTCCTCGTCTACGGGCGTCCCGTCCGCGCTCGCGAAGCGGTAGCCGTAAAGAAAGCGTATCGCCGCCCCGTCGCTTATCCCGTCAACGGAGAGGAAGAGGTCGAGTTTTTCGGCGTCCGACATATCCGACGCGGTCGAGACCGCTACAAGATCGGATGTGTATCTTGATGTTGCGGCAACGCCCGTATATCCCACGATGTCGACGAGCGACATCCCAAGCCATATGAAAGAGACCAGCGCGACAAGCATGGTGAAAGACGCCGACACGGACGCGTTGGAGGGAGCGGCGCTTGCCGCTATATTTGCCGCACCTTTAGAAAACATACGTTTCGTCAGCGCGCAAAACGCTTGTAAAAGTCGGGGCGCGGTGAGGATGAGACAAATAAGGGCGCACACTATCGCCGTGAACGCGAGAGGGAGGCGTAAAGAGGCGGGAGCCAGAGCGGAGGACACCGAAAAGGCTATCGTCGCGCACATCGAGACTATCACGGCGGGAATGGGTGTCATTTTCGTGAAACGCTCCTCACCTCCCAACAGAGCGCGCACCGAACGCAGGCTCATCCTCGCGGAGGGGAGGGCGCACGCCGCCAGCGCGCACATCCCGCCGATGAAAAAGGCGAGGAGATAGTCCCCGACTGTCGCCGTTATGGCATTGCCTGCGATCGTGACCGCGATGAGAGAGTTTATGCGCGCGATGAGCACGGCGCCTATGCCAAGCCCTACGAGACCTCCTATCAGGGCGTATACCGCCGCCTCGGCAAGGAGTATGAGGACGGTCTGCGGGGGAGTCGCGCCCGCGGCTTTGAATTTGACGAGCTCATTGACTCTTGCCCGCACTATCACAGAAAAGGAGGTGTACATCAGACACGCCATGACGACTATCACCACCGCGCCCGCCACGGCGAGCAGATTTTTGCCGTTTTGCACCGTAAGAGCGGCGTCGGCAAGTTTCTCGGCGCCTTCGGTGCGGACGGCATTTCTGTTGCCCAGCAGTTCTCTCAGCGCTTCGGCGCAGTTGTCGAGCTCGGATACGCCGTTTTCGCATATCCTGTCCGGAGAGCGGAATTTCACGGAAAACCTGATGGTCTGAAAAGGAGAAAGCTCCGTCTCTACGGCAAACGCCACGCGGGCGTTGCCGAAGTAGCGCATGGTATTGTTGCAGATCGCCTCCACGCAAAAGTTCCCCATGCCTTTCACTTCAAAGGTGTCGCCGAGGGAGAGAGATAGGGCTTGTGCGAAGGCGCGCGAGACGTGAGCGGAGGGGAGGGCGGAGCTGTTTTTGCGATATTCCAGGACCTCCGCATCCGTAAATTCGTCGAAATGCCGCAACTCTCCCTCGGAGACCGCCATGACGGAGGCGTGAACGGTGTCGTTTTCGGACAGGACGTAGACTACGGATTCCCCCGTCACGACGTAGCCCGACACGACGTCGGAGTTTTCCGAAAGCCAACCTTCCGCAGTCGCTTTGCCCTCGTGCGGCAGGACAACGAGCATATCCGCGCCGCCGTAGGAATAATTCGCCCAAAGAGAGGCGTTGATCTCGAATATGGAGGTGATGGTCAGACAGAGCAGTACGCAGGCGGTTATCATGGCGGCGGATATCACCACGATGACGGACTGCATCGGGTCTCGCGTGAGGCTGGAAAAGGTGTGCTTGAAAAGGATGTTCATCGGAGCCTTTCCTCTGAGACGTCATCCTTTCCGTCGGCACGGAGGGAGACGTCTCCCGTGATCCTGCCGTCGCTTATGCAGAGGACGCGCGAGCCGTATCCGGCGTTCTTTTCGCTGTGGGTGACTTGTATGACCGTTGTGCCGAATCGGCGGTTTATCTCTCCGAGCAAGCACATTATCCCCTCGGAATTGACGGAATCCAGATTTCCGGTGGGTTCGTCGAGGAGGATGGCGTCGGGTCCGCAGATGAGTCCGCGCGCTATCGCCACGCGCTGTTGTTCCCCGCCCGAGAGTTTGCCGGGGAGGGAGTTGCGTCTGTCCTCAAGACCTATTACGGAAAGCAATTTGTCCAGGCGTTCGGCAACGCTCTTTTTGCCCTTACCGCCGAGAAGTATCGGGACGAGGATGTTTTGTTCCACCGTGAGGTAGGGAGCCAGATTGAAAAACTGGAACACAAAGCCTATCTTTGTCCGCCTGAGGACGGCGCGGCGGCTCTCGTTTGCGGCGCATATGTCCTCGCCGTCCACAAAGACTTTGCCCGAGGTCGGTCTCTCTATGCCGCCGAGCACGGAGAGCAGAGTGGTCTTGCCGCTCCCCGACGCGCCGAGTATGGAAAGAAATTCCCCGCGTCGGATGGTGAGGCAAATGTCGTCAAGGACAAGATCTTTGCCGTTGTATGAGTGGGAGATGTGTTGCGCGTCGATGAGTTTCATATCTGCCGCCGAATTTTGCGGGCTAAGTTTTGAAACGCCCGCCCGCTACCGAAATATTATATAAATATGATAAAACATAAAAGAAAGAATGACAAGACCAAAAATAAGAAATCACTTAAAACGGTCGTGTTTTCCGACAAGATGTCGTACAGAAATAATACAAGCCTGCCTCGGAGCAATTCTTTTCGGCGCTTTTTCACAGCCGAAACTTGCGGGTGATGAACTATTGCCTGCGTTCCGCCCGTGCCGAAGAGAGGTGAGAGCGGGCGCCCGCGCCGTCGAGGAGGGATATGGGGGGGATACGGGTGGAGCGCAGGAGAAGGGGATGCGGAAAGAAAGAGGGGGAGTTTGGGTCGGCGGCTTGCGCGAGGGCGAGGTATGTGATATAATTTGCGGCAGGTGGATCATGGCAAAGGAAATGAATGCTAAAAATCTGTCGGTGTTTTCCGACGTCATCATGTCGCTCGCGTCGGACGCGGCGGCGGAGGTGGAAGGGGTGGAAGTGCTCCGTTCCCGCGATGCGTCCAAGCGCGCGATAAGAGGGGGCGGGGTGTCCGTCTACTTTCTGCCAAACGACAAAGTGGCGGTGGATCTGTTCGTGAACGTCAACTATCCCTGCCGAGTGCCGGAGGCGGTCGCCGAGGTGCAACAGCGTGTCAAGAAGGAGATAGAAGGCGCGACGCGTTTCCGCGTCCACAGCGTGAACGTGCAGGTGATGAGCGTGGCGATGCCGGCGCAGAGCGATATATGAGAAGATCTAGCAGAGAATATGTTTTCAAGCTGGTGTTCGAATACACCTTTTACGGCGCGGAGAACGCTTCCACGCTGGAATTTTTCCTTGCGGACGCGGATCTTAATGAGGAGGACAGAGCGTATATCCGCGACTGTTACGACGGCGTGACCGAGAATATGGACAGGCTCAAAGCCAAGCTCGGGTCCAAGTTGGAGCGTTTCACGGTGGAGAGGTTGTATCGCCCCGATATGGTGGTGCTCCTCATCGCGCTTTATGAGCTGGAAAGAGGGGAGACCCCCGCGAAGATAGTGGTGAACGAGGCGGTGGACCTTGCCAAAAAGTACGGCACCGAAAAGTCGGGCGGCTTTGTCAACGGCGTCCTCGCGAAGTTCGTGAAAGAGAATGCGGATGAGGCGTGATTCGCCGTATCCGTTGTTTAAGTGCAGAAAATGACCACTGAGACCCGTATTTCGGAAAAAGCTATCAGCGTCACCGAACTCAACGCCACGCTCAAAGCGTGTCTCGAAGCGCCCTTGTTCCGAGGGTTGGAGGTGTTCGGCGAGGTGAGCGGCGCGAAGATGAGCGGCGCGCATTTTTATTTCACGTTGAAGGACAAGGAATCGCAGATACCCTGCGTGAAATTCGGCGCGGCGGGCTCCTACATCCCCAAGGACGGGGAGAGCGTCATCCTGCGCGGGAGCGTGAATTTCTGGACCAAGGGCGGGAGGCTCACGTTTGCCGCCACCACCATCACGCCTGCGGGCAAAGGGCTCCTTGCGTTGGAGTTCGAGAGGCTGAAAGCAAAATTGCTTGCCGAGGGGCTCTTTGACGAAAAGCACAAGATACCCATCCCGAAATATCCCAAAAACGTGCTGGTGGTCACCTCCAAGACGGGGGCGGTCATCCGCGATATCGTGACCACGATAAGGCGCAAGAATCCCGTCATCGACATCGTTGTGCGCGACGTCCGCGTACAGGGAGAGGGCGCGGCGCACGAGATCGCGGGAGTGCTGAAAAGGGTGGACGCGCTCGGCTTCGATGTGGTCATCCTCGCGAGGGGAGGCGGGTCCTTGGAGGATCTGGCGCCCTTTTACGACGAGGAATTGGTGCGTGCTGTATTCGGTATGAAGACGCCCGTCGTATCCGCCGTGGGGCACGAGACGGATGTCTCGCTCGCGGACTTCGTGGCGGACGCGCGTGCGGCGACGCCCACCGCCGCCGCAGAGCTGGTGGCATACGACTATTACGCGCTCGTTGACTCCGTGCGCGGGTTTGCCGAGGAACTGAAACGCCGCACGGCGAGGAGGTTCGAAAGGGCGGTGATGCGCACCCGCGTTGCGGGAGAGGCGCTCGGAAGGCGTATCGTGAGCTTCCATACCGCGCGTGAAAACAAGGTTCGCGCGCTGGCGTTGCGTATGAGCACGCTCGCGGGCTACAAGGTGAAGGAAGCAGAGGGAAAGGTGACCGCGCTTTCGGGGAAGCTGGACGCGCTGAGCCCCCTCAAAGTGCTGTCCCGCGGGTATTTCGCGTTGCAGGCGGCGGGGAAGAGCGTCACATCCGTGCGCAGTCTGAAAAAGGGAGACGTGCTCCGCGCGAGAGGCGCGGACGGCGAGATAGAAGCGGAGGTCATCCGCGTCACCGAAAAATGAGCCGCTCATGCGGCGGGAGGCTGTATGGCTGAAGAGAAGATGAACAAGTTCGAGGAAAATCTCGCCTCATTGGAGGCTATCGTCAAAAAGTTGGAGAGCGACGTCCCGTTGGACGAAGCCATCGCGGCGTTCGAGAAGGGCATCGCCCTCACCAAACTCTGTCTCAACGAGCTCAAAAGCGAGAAGGGTAAGCTGGAATTGCTGGTGAGCGATCTGGGCAAGATCACCGAGGAGTTCGATCTCGAAAAATGACGTCGGCGGGATTTCAGGAAATTTTCGAGAAGTGTTTCGCCACTCTCTTTGACGACGGGAGCGAATTTGACGACGCTCTGCGATATGCGTGCTTCGGAGGGGGCAAGCGCGTGCGTCCCCGAGGTGTGTTCCTGGGCGCGAGCGCGGTCTCCGCTACGCCTCCTCTTGATGAGGTGCTGAGCCTCGCGGGAGCGATAGAGCTCATCCACAGCTACTCCCTGGTGCACGATGATCTGCCCGCCATGGACAACGACGACTACCGCAGAGGCAGGCTCACGGTGCATCGCAAATACGGCGAGGCGACGGGGATACTTGCGGGTGACGCGCTGTTGAGCCGCGCGGCAAAGGTGCTCGCGTCGGGAGCGGTGCAGTTCGGCAAAAATTACGCCGCGGCGGCGCAGGTGATGACATCGGCGGCAGAGGATATGGTGCGCGGACAGGTGCTCGACCTTGCGGGTATGCGCACGAAAGAGGAATTCTTGAAGATGTACGCCTTAAAGACGGGCGCACTATTCAGAGCCGCCTTTCTCTCGGGAGCGATAGTCGCAGGCGCGAATGAGCGCGAAAGAGAGCATATATGCGGCTATGCCGAGGCGTTGGGACTGGGATTCCAAGTGGCGGACGACCTCCTCGACGAGGGGGAAGAGAATTCCCTTGTCGCGGTTTTGGGCAGGAAAGAGAGCGAAAAACTCCTCGACGAGTGCACAGAGACCTCGCTCATCGAAGCGGCGAGATTGCCCTTCGGCGAGGAGCTCAGAGAGTTCGCTCTCAAACTGCGCTCTCGCAAAAAGTGACCCATATTCAGGCAATTTGCCGAAATCGGTTGCCAAATCTCCCGCCTTTTGATATATTGATAAGGCACGCGAGAGGCGCACCCACGGCACCATAGCCAAGAGGTAAGGCAAGGGTCTGCAAAACCCTCATTCTCCGGTTCAAATCCGGATGGTGCCTCCACAAGACAGGCGACATCTCGAATGTCGCCTGTTTCATTTTCCCGAGCCGGTGTGGCGGAATGGCAGACGCACGGGACTTAAAATCCCGAGAGGGCGACTTCGTGTGGGTTCGAGTCCCACTACCGGCACCAACGAGCAAAAGCGCCGCACTCCGTAAGGAGTGTGTGCGCTTTTCCTATACGCCCGCCGTGCTAGCACGTAAGGGCGTATAGGAAAAGCACACAAAATGCCTAAGGCAGACGGCGCTTTTGGGAGTGCGAGTAGGGAGGTGTTGCGCGGGGAGCGCAACTCTACCGGCGCACGCAAGCGGGAAATCCGTACCGCAATGATATGCCCGCCGTGCTAGCACGCAAGGGCGTATAGGAAAAACGCACAAAATGCCTAAGGCAGACGGCGCTTTTGGGAGTGCGAGTAGGGAGGTG
>CALVTS010000029.1 GCA_944363035.1 uncultured Clostridia bacterium | reverse complement strand
CGCTATTCCGTCCTCGCTAGGCGCTCGTCCTTACGACTCCTGCCGGGTGTACCACAACTCCCGCCGTGTCTCACGGCGGGAGTTTCTGCTCCCTCGGGCAGGAGTCTTACCGTTCGCTGACGCGGTATGCACGGCGGCGGCTGTTTTCCCGTCATGCGCTTTGTTGTTTTACGGCAACGCGGCAAAACATCTCGCAAATCTTGGCTTTTCGCCGCGAGACCTCACTATTCCGCATTCTTCCGAAGCGATTTGCTACCTCCGCTTTTGTTAATCAGCATTACACATATTCAAACTTAAACGACATACTCGTCAATTCGTATTCGCGCACAAATTCTTCGGAATTGTTAAGACGCTTAGGACGACAATCGAACATAATATTAATCCGAACAACTCTGTAATAAAGAGTTTCTTCGCCGTATGTCGGCCAAATATTACGATAGTTTTGTATGCTTGCCGGACTTGTATCATCCCAGTCCAAATAGCCTTCGATCCATATTGATAAGCTCCTTTCGAGCGTCGTACCGGGCAGATCTTCGTCTGTCAGATACTCCCCCGTTTCCGCGTCCTTGATTTTCACTTCGATCGGTGTTCCGGCAGGCGGACTTTCGATATACTCTTTGCGACGCATTGGCTCGCCCGTGTTCGGGTTGATAAGCACTATCTCAACCTTACCCGGAGCTGTCACTTCTTTATTATTGTTACAAGCCACAAGAACCCCTGTCGCGCAAGAGACCAGGAATATCATCAAAAAAAGTGAGCGCCACCGGTTAAAAATATTTTTGTTTTTCATATTACCTCCCTGCGCCGTCTGATATGGACCATATTAATCGTATCTCTTTGGAGCAAAAAAATCAATAGGGGAGGAGGCGGACAAAGTCTCGTTTTCTTCGCCGTATCGGCGCAATTGCCTGTTACACACTCGTCGCCTCTATCGGGCAGCATTCGGGATTGTGCGGTTTTCCGATGCGGTACGCGCGGCGGCGGCTGTTTTTTCCGTCATGCGCTCCGTTGTTTTACGGCAACGCGGCAAAACAACGGAGCGCACATCTTGATTTTTGCCGCGCGGGGGAGGGAAGGATAAAGAAAGAGGACGGGATGTCGCATTCCGCTTTGCCGTGAGAGGATTGGGTGGTATAATAAAAAAGCAGGTGGTATATGAGAAGAAAGGACAGAGAAATGTCAAAAGAATTTGCGCTCTCCGTCATGGAGAAGTGCGAGTGGACCACGGTGTCCTTCGTGACCCCGGACGGCGCGCCCTATTCCGTGCCCGTGAGCGCAGCTCTCGACGGCAACGCCCTCTATTTCCACACCGCGAAAGAGGGGAGAAAGATAGATTGCCTCCGTCATTCTGAGGTCGTTCACGTTGTGTGCGTGGGGGACGTGGAAAGGGCGACGGACAAGTTCACCACGGGGTTCGAGTGCGCGATGGCGGAGGGGATATGCCGCGAGATAACGGAGGACGAAGAGAAGATACGCGCCCTGCGTCTCATCGCCGAAAAGTACACCCCGACGCTTGCAGACAAGTTTGACGAAGCGGTGAAAAAGAGCCTGGATAGGACGGGCGTTTTCAAAATAGAACTCTCCGACATCACGGGGAAAGCAAAAGTACTGAAAAAGTGAAACGGCGCAAAAAGCTGTTTTTGCAATACAAACAGGAAGATAAACATCGGTTCATGCTATGATCAGTGACGGAAAGAAGGAACTTGCGTTTATGGCGCGCACCGTGCGCGAGGCGTGGAAAGCCTGCGGCGGCGCGGAGCTCAACACCAGAGAAAAGGGCGCGTTCGACCTTGTGACGGACGTGGATCTCGCGATGGAAAATTTCATCGACGCGGCGATAAAGGAGAACTTCCCCTCCGACATCGTGGTGGGGGAGGAGCTCGCGCCTCTTCGCGAAATGCCCCGAGGAAGAGCCTGGACGGTGGATCCCGTGGACGGCACCGTGAACATGGCGCACGGCTTGCCTCTCTTCGGGGTGCAATGCTCTTTTGCCGTGGACGGTCTGCCTCGCGCGGCGGTGATATATCTGCCCCGCTATGAGGAGATGTACGCGGCGGTGAAGGGGAGCGGCGCGATGCTCAACGGCGTCCCCATACGAGTCTCGGGCAGGAGCGCGGAGGACGCGGTGATAAGCGTGGGCGACTACTCCCACAAGACGGAGGCGCACGCAAAGGGGCAGATCGCCCGCGTCGGATATCTTTACGACAGAGTGTCAAAACTGCGTCATTTCGGTGCGGCGAGCGTGGATTTCGCATGGTTCGCGAGCGGCAGGACGGACGCGTTCATGATGTACACCCGCAATCTTTGGGACATTCTCCCCGGGTGGCTCATCGCCGAGGAGGCGGGCGGTATCGCGCTCTCGGTGAACGGCGGACCGTACAGATCGGGGGAGGACGGCATCGTGGTGTGCGCCTCCTCTTCCGTGGCGGAGCTCTTCCGCGAGGTTGCCGAGGCGGCGAAAGGAGAGTGAGATGAACGCGGATATGAAGGAAAAACTCGCCTCCGTTGCGGCGAAGCTGGGCAACACTCCCATAGTGGATCTGGGGGATGGCGTCTTCGGAAAAGACGAGGGCAAAAACCCCGCAGGGTCCATAAAGGACAGGGCGGCGTTCTATATCCTGAAAGACGGGTTGGAGAGCGGCGCTCTCCGCGAAAGCGCGCCCGTCGTGGAGGCAACCAGCGGCAATACGGGCATAGGGCTCGCGTATGTGGGCGGACTGCTCGGGATAAAGGTCGTCCTCACCATGCCCGAGAGCATGAGCGCGGAGCGCAGGAAAATGCTTGCGGACTACGGCGCAGAGCTTGTGCTCACCCCCGCTTCGGAGGGGATGGGCGGCGCGGTCGCCGCGGCGAAGAGGATAGTCGAAGAAAGGGGAGGATTCTTTGCGGATCAGTTCGGGAATCCCTCCTCGATAAAGGCGCATTTCGAGACCACCGCGCCCGAGATATTCCGCGCCCTCCCCGATGTCGGAGCCATAGTCGCGGGAGTGGGGAGCGGAGGCACCGCCATGGGCATAAAAAAGTATATCGACGCGCACGGCTTGGATTGCAAGGTGTTCGCGCTCGAACCCGCCGAGAGCCCTCTCATGACGGAGGGATATGCGGGCGCGCACCTCATCCAGGGCATAGGCGCGAATTTCATCCCCGCTCTCGTGGATACGGGGGCGTTCGACGGCATCCTCACCGTGAGGGGAGAGGACGCGGTGAAAGAGGCGGGAGAGCTTTACCGCGCTTACGGAGTGAAATGCGGCATATCCTCCGCCGCCAACGTGCTGGGAGCGCGCGCGTTGAGGAAAAGGATAGAGGGGGATATCCTCGCCATCCTTCCGGACAACTCGGAGCGTTATCCCGAAAGTCTCTATGTCTAGTCCTCCTCCGTTGCGGCATAGGGGAGGCGAGTTTCCCCGCGGCTCGTGAAAGGGCGGGGCAATATTACGGTGTCCGACACCATATGACGGGCGGAGAATGTCCGTCCGAGAAAGGAGAAAGTATGTCCGAACGCGTCGTTGTAGGGATGAGCGGCGGAGTGGATTCCGCAGTCGCCGCAAGCCTGCTCAAAGAGCAGGGTTTTGACGTGGTCGGACTTTATATGTCCAATTGGAAGGAGGAGGACCCCGACGGCGCGTGCACGGGCGAGCGCGACTGGGCGGATGTGGCGAGAGTGTGCGACCGGATAGGCATCCCCTATTATTCCGTGGACTTTTCGGCGGAGTATATGGAGAGGGTGTTCCGCCTCTTCGTGGAGGAGTACAAAAAGGGCAGGACTCCGAATCCGGACGTGCTGTGCAACCGCGAGGTGAAATTCGGACCTTTTGTGAAGTTCGCGCGCGGGCTTTCTGCGGACTATATCGCGACGGGGCACTATTGCAACGTGCGGCATGAAGGCGGCAGGCACTATCTTCTGCGCGCGGCGGACGAAAACAAGGATCAGACCTATTTTCTCAATCAGGTGAGGGAGGCGCAGCTTGCGGACGTGCTCTTCCCGCTGGGCGGACTATATAAAGAGGACGTGCGCGAGTACGCGCGCGCGTACGATATACCCGTAGCCGAAAAGAAGGACAGCACGGGGATATGTTTCATCGGAGAGCGCAAGTTCCGCGAGTTTCTCTCGCGCTACATCCCCATGAAGCCCGGCGACATCGTGACCGCGGACGGCAGAGCGGTGGGACGTCACGACGGAGTTTACTATTACACAATAGGTCAGCGCCGCGGTCTCGGGATAGGCGGGAGCGCGGAGGGCAACGGCAAGAGCTGGTTCGTCCTGGATAAGGACGTCGAAAACAACCTCCTCATCGTCTCTCAGGGGGAGGACGCCGTGCTGTATAAAAACGCGCTCGAAACGGAGGGGTTCAATTTCATCACCCGACCCGACGAGGACGAGTTCGAGTGCGAGGTGCGCATACGCCACCGCCAGCCCCTGCAACGCGCGCGCGTATATATATTGAAGGACGGGGTGCGCATAGTCTTCGAGAAGAAGCAGAGGGCGATAGCCCCCGGGCAATATGCGGTGTGTTATCTTGAAGACGTGTGCCTCGGAGGAGGCGTCATAAGCCGCGCGTTCGACGTCTGAAAATTTCTTGAAATTTCCTGTCAAAAACGCTTTACAAACCCGATCGTGATGTTATATCATAGCGAAGCTGCCTGGGCGAAAACGCCGTAAACAGTCGGTTTTTCGGTCGGACGCACCACAATATGTGGGGCTCTGAAAAACGGTTTTCCGAACTTGTAAAAAAGTTACGGAAAAGGACGAAAAATCGTTGACAAGGATTTTTGCCTGTGGTAGTATATGAAAGCTGTCACCAAAAAAGGGACAGCAAGAACCTTGAAAATTGAACAAGTTGGAAAAGCGATTTTAATGTGAATTAAATCCAAAAATTCAATGCGTCTAAC
>CALVTS010000028.1 GCA_944363035.1 uncultured Clostridia bacterium | reverse complement strand
ACCGTAACGGACAGCTATGCCACGGGGGACGTGACGAGCTCGGGGGACTACGCCGGCGGACTGGTGGGATATGTCGATATTGACCTCACGGTGCGCAATTCATATTCCGTGTCGTGCGTGAGAGCGGAGAGTAAAAGCGGCAATGTTTACATCGGCGGGCTGGCGGGGTATGTCGGCGGCTCGCTCACACTCGAAAACGCACACTGGTACGGCGGAGACGGGACTGCGGCGGAGTATGCCGTGGGCTACTCGGATGACCTCGGCATACCCACGAGCATCGGGAGCACCGCACATGAGTCGCTCG
Organism: uncultured Clostridia bacterium; assembly: GCA_944363035.1. Lineage (GTDB taxonomy): Bacteria > Bacillota > Clostridia > Christensenellales > CAG-917 > Limadaptatus. The sequence continues at coordinate 7,579 of CALVTS010000028.1, read as the reverse complement.
AAGAATTTTATGTCTTGGCTGACGCGCTCAACGCCGAGCGCGAGGATGCGGTGTGGGAGCATAAGGGCGAAGACACTTTGCCTACGCTCATAGAAAAAGACAAAGAAAACGAGGAGGAAATTCAATGAACATCAATGACACGAGAGAGAGTATTGCGGCAAGGTTGCCCGCCTCTTACAGAGTGGGGGATGTGCACTATGCCGGAAGGTACACGGACGGCGAGCTGTTCAAGATCGAGTGCGGCGATTGGGAGGGGTACAGCGTTTGCCGCAAGCCGATAGAAGTCCATTTCGAGGCGCAACAGTCATACAATGAGACCAAGCCCGGCATCCTCCGTCTGGATTGTCATTTCGAGCCGTACGACGAGTTCGACGGACTTTCTGAGAGCGAGTATACCGCGCGCGTCGGAGCACAGGCGGTCGAAAAGCGCATAGAACTGATGAGAGCGCTCGGAAACGCCGTGTATGAGGCGTGCCCCGAGGATATGAAACCAAGGCTCAGGGGGAGTTGGCAGTACAACGCGCTTTGGGCGGCGGAATGGACTCTTTCCGATGATGACGCTGCGGGCGAGATAGAGGAGATCGTTCTTGCGCTCTCGGATGTCGTGACCAAGACTTTGCGCGAGTCCTGACGGCGAAGATCGCAAAAAAAGCGCGCCTGCGGGCGCGCTTTTTGCGTATGGCATTTCATGTGTTTCGGGGTGTTGCCGCGTATAGTGTTTTTTGCGGGTTTGTGTGATTTTGTGCGGGTTTGCCGTGGTTGAGGTATGCTCGGCTTTTGACCGAAAGCGTGGTTCAGCGATACACTTTGAGGGTGTTATGCACCACTTTGCAGTCCAGCACCTTATCGTCGATAACTTCGCCGTCCAGCTCTATCTTGCCGTCGTCCAGCACTTCGATGCGGACCTCTTTTGCGGAGTAGGACTCGGTGTAATCCTTCTTCACGTGTTTGCCGGAAAGGAAACCCGGGAGTTCCACCGGGATGCGGCTCTTTTTCATCTCGTTGACTATGACGACCGAGAGCAGACCGTCATCCACTTTCGCGTCGGGGCAGATGGGCATCCCGCCGCCTATGCAGGTGCCGTTGCCGACCCCTATCATGAACACGCTCTTGTCCATGGTCTTGCCGTCTATGGTGAGGCGGAGCTTGTGCCATTTGACGTGCGCGAGGGTGTCGAAGAGGGAGGCGTAATATTTCACTTTGCCGTGGAAGGCTTTCATGTTGGCGTAGCGGATGAGCACGTCCACGTCCATGCCCGCGCCCGCGACGTTGAGGCACCTGCGGGAGCCCACGTCGATGTAGTCGATATATCCCGTGTTGCCTTTGAGGATGAGCTCGATGGCGTCCTTGACCTTCTTGGGGTGCTTGGAGGCGCGGATGAAATCGTTGCCCGTGCCGCAGGCGACTATGCCCAGGGTGACGTTGGCAAAGTCCGTGATGCCGTTGAGGACTTCGTTGAAGGAGCCGTCCCCGCCCATGACGATGATCTTAGCGTCGGGTTTTTGGGAGAGCTCGCGGGCGAGCTCGGTGGCGTGTCCCGCGTATTCGGTGTTGTGGACGGTGTATTCCGCGCCGTGTTCGCGCAGTATTTTTTCCGCTTTCGCGAGAGCTTTCAGACTCTTGCCTTTGCCGCCTTTGGGATTGATGATTATGTCGTACACGGACAAATCCTCCGAGTTGTATGGATTAATCAACATTTTAGTATATTAGACCAATCGTGTCAAGTATGTATCAAAAGTTCGCGATAGGGAGTTCGCGCGGGAGGGACACGACAACGGCTCGCGAAATGTTAATGTTGGCGACGGAGACAAAACTGTTGTTGATTTTGCGCGCGTCGAATGTTAATATATCCTTAATGTTACAAGTTCGTCGCGCACGCGCAAGCATACGGGGGATAAGGATGAGGACGCTTTTCAAAAACGGTTTTGTCATCGACGGCACGGGCGCGAAGCGCTTCAAGGGCGATGTGCTCGTCGAGGGGGAGAGGATAGTTTCGGTGGGCGCGGAGCTTGAAGTCGATGCCGACGTCACCGTGGATTGCACGGGGCTCACCGTCGCGCCCGGGTTCATCGACGCGCACTCTCACAACGATTTCTTCTACGACTACGAGGACGCCGAAAAGTATTACGAGCCCTTCCTGCGGCAGGGCATCACCACCCAGGTGACGGGCAACTGCGGCTTTTCGCCCTTCGGAGTGGCGGCGGACAGCAAGTATAAAGACAAGGTGGGCGGCGGGCTTTTCCATGCCGTTCGCCCGGGGTCTTTCGCGGAGTTCGTCGAGCGCGCGCAGGGGAAACTTTTTGTCAACATGGCGCCTCTTGTGGGGCACGGGACGACGAGGATAAGCGTTTCGGGCTACGATCCCACCCCTCTCACCGAGGCGCAGATCGCCGAGGAGATGAGGCTGGTGGACGAGGCGATGCAGGGCGGCGCGTTCGGCGGATCTTTCGGGTTCATGTACGAGCCGGGGATATACTCCAAGCGGGAGGAACTCATCGCGTTCGCGAAGCGCATAGCCGCATATGACGGCATACTCACCGTGCATCCTCGCGCGTGCAGTAAAGTGGCGCTCGGTTACCCACTCCTTTCCAAGCCGCACATCGAGCTCGCGCTCGACGAGGTGGCGGACATCATGAAGGAGAGCGGGGTCAGGACGGAATATTCCCACCTCATCTTTGTGGGCAAGACCTCCTGGAAGAGCGTGGAGCCCATGCTCGCCAAGTTCCGCAAGCTCAACGACGAAGGGTACAGCATCGCCTATGACAACTACTCCTTCACCTACGGCGCGTCCGTCATCACGGTGGTGCTCCCGCCCTGGTATATGGCGCTTCCGGAAGGGGAGCGCAAAAAGCCCTTCAATATGTTCAAGCTCAAGCTGATGACCAACATCACCAAGCTCGCGCTGGGGCTGGATTTTTGCGACTTCACGGTGGCGTATATCTCCGACGACCCCGCCCACAAGAAATACGAGGGCAAGACGGTCTCGGAGTGCGCGAAGGAGGAGGGGCTCTCCGACTTCGATATGTACATCAAGCTCGTCGATCTCAGCCGCGGGCAGGGGAGGCTATATCTCGGCAAATACTACAACGACGAGATAATAGACCGCCTCATGACGGACGACCTTTCCGTCTTCATGACGGACGCCTGGGTGGAGGCGGCGGGCACGCAGAACGGAGCGGCGTATCAGGGCTTCCCCTACTTCCTCGTGCGCGCGAGGGAACACAATATCTCCCTCGAAAGCGTGATACACAAGATGACGGGCAAGACGGCGGAACGCTTCCGTCTGAAGGACCGCGGAGTGCTGAGAGAAGGCGCGTACGCGGACATCACGGTGTTCGACTACGATGGGGTAAAGGTGGATCCCGCCGTCCCCGACTTCACCCCCGTGGGGATAAAGCACGTCTACGTCAACGGCGTGCCCGCGGTCAGGGACGGAGAGTATGCCGCAAAGCGCGTCGGCAAACTGTTGCTCAGGAAGTGAGCCGCACAAAAAGAGGTTTTACCCTCTCATTATGACAACAAAAACCCGATTTCAGGGAGAATAATGATGAAAGAAAAGGTAGCAAAACTGTTCAGCACGGTGAAAGCCATGTGGGATAAACCCTTGGAGGGCAGATATCTCAACCTCAAAGAGGTACTGTCTTTCGGGGTGTATTCGCTTGGCAACAGCTGGATCTACAACACGATCATGCTGGTCATCACCATCACCTATATCCCATATTTTTACGGGATAGAAGCCATACACGGCTACATCATCTATATCGGCGGTTCGCTCATCAATATGTTCCTTGTCCCGCTCATCGGACAAGCCATGGAAAAGCGCCGCACCAAGTGGGGCAGATACAAGCCGTACATCCTGTTCAGTCTCCCTCTGCTCGCGCTCTTCACCATGATGGCGATGTGGGCGCCGCAATATTCCTTCGAGACGGACAGAGTCATATATGCGTATTGCTCCTGCGTGCCCGTCATCGCGATCTCCACTTTCGCGAACAATATGTATCAGACCATGCCCAACGTCATCACGCCCAACACTCAGGAGAGGGCGGACATCATGACGCCCATCGGGCTCATCGTCGGGTTTGCGCCCACCATAATGAACGTCATAGTGGGTCCCATCCGCAGTGCGTTCATGGGACAGGAATATATGGCGATGCGCATAATCGGCGCGATCGCGGTGGTCATCGGCAGCGTCTGCGTGATGTTCATCCTCAAAGTCAAGGAGCGCGTCTATGAGCTGGAGGACAACAACCGCGAACTCATCGAGGCACAGGCGGCGGCGAAACTCGCCGAGGGCGGCGAGGAAGGCGCGCTTGCAGAGATAGCCGAAAACAACCTCATCGAGGAGACCGCGCAAGGGGCGGAGGCTTCTCGGCAGACGGACAAACTCTCATTTGCCGAGAGTATGCGTCTCCTCTTCAAAAACAAGCCTCTCTGGATCCTCTTTGCCGCTCTCGTCATAGGCTCCCTCAGGGAGTTTTGGATGCAGTTCCAGCCTCTTGCGATACAGCTTCGTTTTGCGGCGACCACCACGGAAGCGCTCAACATCTCCGGCGTCCCCAACACCATCATCGGTTTCGGCGTCACGGTGTCCATGCTCCTTCTGCCTTTCTGCACCCGCAAGCTCAACAAGAACTGGATCATCATCCTGTTCAGTTGCCTTTCCCTGCTTTCCACGGCGATACTCGGGTTTGTCGGGTTCGAGAACATCCCCCAGGGCACGACCTCGGCGGTGGTCATCACCATCCTGTTCTTCCTGGCGCGTATCAATCCCACCTACCTTCTCATCCCGGTCATGCTCGGCGACCTCGCGGACTATCAGCAATACAAGACGGGCAGGCGTATGGAAGGGCACATACAGAACTTCATCATGGTCATACCCGTGCTCATGTCATTCGTGTTCATGCTCTGCGGCTGGGTGTGGCAGAGGGATATAGGCTTCGAGCCCTCCAATTATACGGACATCGAAGTGGTGCCGCAGTATTTGCAGGACATCGCGACTCAGTGGTTCAATGCGGCGTTCCTGCTCTCTGCCGCGAGCATCCTCGGCATGATCATCATCCTGATGTTCTATCCTCTCTCCAAGAAGAAGGTGGAGGAGATCACCGAAGTGTTGCGCGGCGCGTCCGTCAATGCGGATGAGATGGGAGAGGGCGACCTCGATTTCATGGCAGAGATGCGCGGGACGGAGGATAACGGCGAGTCTGCGGACGACGGCGCACCCGACGACGGCGCGTCCGAGGAAAGCGGCGGAGCGGAAGCCTGCGGCAAGCTCGACGAGAAGGGCGGGGAACTCCCCGAAAAAGAATAATAAAATGTGAGCGCCGCCCGTGTGGCGGCGCGCTTTTTGAGGGCGATATGATCTTTGAAGTCAAGGACGGCGCGTTTTGCGCAGACGGCAAAAAGACGGCGATATATTCCGGCGCGATGCACTATTTCCGCATCCTGCCCGAGTATTGGCAGGACAGGCTCGCGAAGCTCAAAGCCTGCGGCTTCAACGCCGTCGAGACGTATATGTGCTGGGATCTCCACGAGCCCGAAAAGGGCAGGTTCGATTTCTCGGGCAGGCTGGACATCCGCCGTTATATCGAGCTCGCGGGAGAGCTCGGGCTTTACGTCATCCTGCGTCCCGGTCCCTACATCTGCGCGGAGTGGGACGCGGGCGGTTTCCCCGCGTGGTTGCTCGCGGACGAGAACATCCGTCTGAGATGCAATGACGCGACTTATCTTTCTCATGTGCGCGACTATATCGCGCGGGTGATGGAGGAGGTGGGGGACCTCCAATGTACGGAGGGAGGACCCATCGTCGCCATGCAGGTGGAAAACGAGTACGGCAGTTACGGCAACGACAAGACATATCTTGCCGCCCTGCGGGACATCCTGAAAGAGTGCGGCGCCAAAGTCATGCTCTTCACCTCGGACGGCACCTGCCCCTATATGCTGGCGGGAGGGAGCACTCCGGGAGCCATGGTCACAGTCAATTTCGGGAGCAACGTCGCGGGCAATTTCGCCGCCCTCAAAGAGGAGGGGAAGGATTTCCCCGAGATGTGCACCGAGTTCTGGTGCGGATGGTTCGACCACTTCGGCGAAAGGCACCACACCAGAGGGTACAAGAGCGTGCTCAAAGAGGTGGAAGCCTTTTTGGACAGGGGGGCGAGCTTCAACTTTTATATGTTCCACGGTGGCACCAATTTCGGGTTCACCGCAGGGGCGAACCATGCCGCGAGATATCAGCCCACCGTCACCAGCTACGATTACTGCGCTCTCCTGAACGAGTACGGCGGTTACACCCCCGCATATCACGCGATACGGGAGTTGATGTGCGCAAAACGCGGCATTAAACCCGATGTTCTGCCGCCCGAGCCCGTCTTGCAGAATATAGGCGAGGTCAAACTCACCGCCTCCTGCGGGTTGTTCGAGAATGAGGACGCAATTGGCGTGAAGCACCGCTCAGGCGTTCCGCTCCCGATGGAAAAATACGGGCAGGCGTTCGGGCTCATCCTCTATCGCACCGTCCTCCCCGGCGACTACGGCACGGGATTCCTTTCGGTAAAGTCCCCGCGCGACATCGCCACCCTCTATATAAACGGGGAAAAAAGGAAGACTTTCCGCCGCACGGATGAGGGCGGGTTGCGATTCAAGCTCACGGGCAAGCACTCCTTCCTCGCTACGGGTTTGAAAAAGGGGGATGAGATCTCCGTCCTCGTGGACGCGATGGGCAGGGTGAATTACGGCGAGCACATCTATGACCGAAAGGGCATCTCAGCCGTGATGTTCAACAATCAGACCCTGATGGACTTCGAGGTCACATCATTCCCCCTCGACGACCTCGACAGGCTGGATTGGTCGCGCGTCGGCGCAAAATATCCCAAGTTCTTCAAAGGAGAGTTCGCGGCAAAGAGCAACGCCGATTGCTTCGTCCGCTTTGACGGCTTCACCAAAGGGTACATCTGGGTCAACGGCTTCAATCTTGGCAGATTCTGGAACATCGGCCCGCAACGCGCCCTCTATCTCCCCGGAGCCCTCCTCCGCACGGACGCGCCCAACGAGATCGTCGTTTTGGAGCTCGTCGGGACGGTCGCTTCCTCCCTGCGCATCACCAACGTCCCCGACCTCGGCAGATGAGGGGAAGGGGAGTCCCCGTTTCGGTGCGGCGTTCTCAACGCGCGAAAGGGGAGATGACGGAGCGGCGAGCGTCCGATATATCCGTAAGATACGGTCATTCCTGCTCGGCATCGCTGGACAATCCGAAAAAAAGATAATAGAATATCAACGCACGCACCCGTAGCTCAGTTGGATAGAGTGTCAGATTCCGATTCTGAAGGTCACAGGTTCGACTCCTGCCGGGTGTACCACAACTCCCGCCGTGTCTCACGGCAGGAGTTTTTGCTCCCTCGGGCAGGAGTCTTACCGTTCGCTGACGCGTCGCGCCGTCCGGCGGGACTTCGCCCGCCGAACAGATGACGGCGCTCCGCTATTCCGTCCTCGCTAGGCGCTCGTCCTTACGACTCCTGCCGGGTGTACCACAACTCCCGCCGTGTCTCACGGCAGGAGTTTTTGCTCCCTCGGGCAGGAGTCTTAC
>CALVTS010000027.1 GCA_944363035.1 uncultured Clostridia bacterium | reverse complement strand
TATCGCACTCACATAATCAAGCGGAGACCTGCACTTGCTGAAAGCCCGGCACGGGAGGAGGAATTCGGCGCTCGCAAATCAAAGCCCGTGTCTTTTTAGATTTACGGCGTTGCTCGGCACTCAGGAGAACGCGCCGCGGCGTTCAAGAGGCGGCACACCGCCTGTGAACGCTTGGCTGAGCGGCGCGTAGTTCTGTCTTCGAAAGAGAAACGTAAAGTTCAGGCTCCACTCCGAACAAGTGCACGTGGGAGTCAAGCACGCTCCGAAAAAACGATGAAACGAGACTCCCCGTTGCAAAGGCAACGGGGAGTTTGAATGATCTAAAAGAACGCCGCAAAGAGCGGGTTTTTCGGACAGGCTCAGTTGAGACCCTGCGCCACCATCGCGTCCGCGACCTTTTTGAATCCCGCCAGGTTCGCGCCCGCAACGAGGTCGTATCCCAGCCCGTATTCGCCGAGAGCTTCCGTGATCTGGGAGTGGATGCCCTTCATGATCTGTTGGAGTTTCACGTCCACTTCCTTTTCCGTCCAGGCGAGGCGACCGCTGTTCTGGCTCATTTCGAGACCGCTCACCGCGACGCCGCCCGCGTTGACCGCCTTGGAGGGGGCGACGATGACGCCGTTTGCCTGCAAGTAGGTGAGGGCTTCGTTGGTGGTGGGCATATTGGAGACCTCGTTGAGGTACTTGACGCCGCGATCCACCATCGCTTTCGCGTCCTCGATGCGGATCTCGTTCTGCATGGCGCAGGGCATATAGACGTCCGCGATGACGTTGCCCCAGGGCTTTTTGCCCGCGACGAACTCACAGCCGTACTTGTCGGCGTAATCCTTGACGACGTTCCTGCCGCTCGCGCGCATTTCGAGCATATAGTCTATCTTTTCTCCTTTCACGCCGTCCGGGTCGTAGATGTAGCCGTCGGGGCCCGAAAGGGTGACCACTTTGCCGCCGAGCTCGGATATTTTGAGGGCGGCGCCCCACGCGACGTTGCCGAATCCGGAGAGGCAGAAGGTCTTGCCCTTGATGTCGTCGCCGAGATGATGCAGGACCTCGTTGAAGAAGTAGGTCGCGCCGAAGCCCGTCGCTTCGGGACGGATGAGAGACCCGCCGAAGGAGAGCCCTTTGCCTGTGAGCACGCCGTTTTCGTATGCGCCGCGGATCTTCTTGTATGCGCCGAAGAGATAGCCTATCTCCCTCGCGCCCACGCCCATATCCCCTGCGGGGACGTCCACGTCGGGGCCGATGTGGCGGTAGAGTTCCATCATGAAGCTGTAACAAAAGCGCATGACTTCGGCGTCCGATCTTCCTGCGGGGTCAAAGTCGCTGCCGCCCTTGCCGCCGCCCATGGGCAGGCTTGTGAGAGAGTTCTTGAAAGTCTGCTCGAAGGCGAGGAATTTCATTATCGAGAGGTTGACGTTGGGTTGGAACCTCAGCCCTCCCTTGTAAGGACCGATGGCGTTGTTGAACTGCACGCGGAAGCCGCGGTTGACGTGGTTGACGCCGTTGTCGTCCGTCCATGGCACGCGGAAGATGATCTGCCTGTCCGGCTCCACCATCCTTTCCAGGATGCAGTGGCGTCTGAACAGAGCCTCGTTCTTTTCCACGGCGGGAGCCAGCGACCCCAGCACCTCGCGCACGGTCTGCATGAATTCGGTTTCGCCCGGATTCTTGCGTTCTGTCATTTCGATGACTTCGGAAATATAAGACATATAAAGCCCCCTTGTAGGTGTGTATGGCGGAAAATTCCCGCCAAACGGATTACTTTAAGATTATAATATCCTCCCTTTCATGTCAATATACTTTGCAAAATTAAGTCAATAGTAAACTAATTTTTCTTTCGTGAGAGGGCTTTCGGGGCGGAGAAAAAATTCATTTTGTGGTGCATTCCGTTTGCGCTCGCGCGCGTCGATGTGATAATATATGCCCATGAGAAAAGTCGTCGTCCGGCAGAGCGCACAAAGTTTTCTTTCGCGAGAGGGTTCGACGTACGCCGAAACGGCGAGATGACGCGACACAAAAAAAGCATGGCTCCCGCCGTGCTTTCTGATTTTACGGAGGTAGTATGAAAAAACTCGAGCAGATCTATGAAGGCAAGGCAAAGAAGGTGTATGCCACCGACGACCCCGATCTCGTCATCGTCTCCTACAAGGACGACGCCACCGCGTTCAACGGGCTGAAGAAGGGCACCATCGCGGGCAAGGGAGTCATCAACAACAAGATGAGCAACATGATGATGGCTATGCTGGAAAAGAAGGGCGTCCCCTCCCACTTTGTCGAGGAGCTCTCCGAGCGCGACACTCTCGTGAAGAGGGTGCAGATAGTCCCCCTCGAGGTCATCATCCGCAATGTGGCGGCGGGCAGTTTCTCCAAGCGCTACGGCGTTGAGGAGGGCACGGCGCTCGCCATCCCGACCATCGAATTTTCCTACAAAAACGACGAGCTCGGCGACCCCCTCATCAACGAATATCACGCGCTCGCGCTCCGTCTCGCAACAAAGGAGGAGATCGAACGCATCAAGGAGCTCGCGTTCAAGGTCAACGACGAGATGAAAGCCTTCTTCAAGGGCATAGGCATCGACCTCATCGACTTCAAGCTGGAGTTCGGCAGATATCACGGCGAGATAGTGCTCGCGGACGAGATATCTCCCGACACCTGCCGCTTCTGGGATTCCGCCACTCACGAGAAACTGGACAAGGACCGCTTCCGCCGCGATCTCGGCGGGGTGGAGGACGCCTATCGGGAGATAATGAAGCGCATCACGAGCGGCAACTGACCGCGCATCCGAATGTTATGAAAGACGTTTTGATTGACAGCAAACAATTCGGCGTGCACGAGGAGTGCGGCATCTTCGGGGTCATTTCTCCCGAAAAGGAGCCTCTCGCGCGCGAAGTTTACTACGGGCTCTTCGCCCTCCAGCACAGAGGGCAGGAGAGCGCGGGCATCGCGGTCAACGTCCCCGGGAGAAAGATCGCGTACTACAAGAATATGGGGCTCGTCAACGAGGTCTTCTCGGATGAGGAGCTGGAACTTTTGCCGGATTCCGACATAGCGATCGGGCACGTGAGATATTCCACCTGCGGTTCCAGCAACGTCGTCAACGCCCAGCCCGTGGTCTTTTACGGCAGATACGGCAGGATGGCGATCGCGCACAACGGCAACGTCGTCAACGCCGCCGCGATAAAGAATTGGCTCATCGAACGCGGGCACATCTTCCAGTCCTCGGTGGACAGCGAGGTCGTCGCCGCGCTCATCAACTATTACACCACTTCCAGCGTGGAAAACGGGGTGCAAAAGGCGTGTCTGGATTTTCTCGGCGCGTTCGCCATCGTGTGCATGGCGGACAACAAGCTCATCGCGGTGCGTGACAAGTTCGGTCTGAAGCCCCTCGTCATGGGCAGGAAAGGGGAGTCCGTCATCTTCGCCAGCGAATCCTGCGCCCTCGACGCGGTGGACGCCGAGTTCGTGAGAGACGTCGAGCCCGGCGAGATGATCATCGTCACCCCCGACGGCAAGGTGCGCTCGCACAAGTACGCCATCCCAGACACAAAGCCCTGTATCTTTGAATACGTCTACCTCGCAAGGAGCGATTCCGTGATAGACGGAGTGAGCGTGTACGAGGCGAGGTACAACTGCGGCAAGGAGCTCGCCCGCCTCTTCAAGATAGACGCGGACATCGTCGCGGGCGTGCCGGACAGCGCCACGGTCTGCGCAAGAGGATATGCGGACGTGAGCGGGCTCCCCATGGTGGACGCCCTCACAAAAAACCGTTATATCGGCAGGACTTTCATCCAGCCCAGTCAGTCCATGCGCGAGAGCTCCGTCAAGATAAAACTCAACGCTTTCCGCAGCAACATCAAGGGGAAAAGGCTCATCCTCATCGACGACAGCATAGTGCGCGGCACCACCTCCCGCAAGATAATCAGCCTGCTCCGCGCAAGCGGCGCGAAAGAGGTGCATATGCTGGTGGGATCCCCTCCCGTCAAATTCCCCTGCTACTTCGGCGTGGATATGGAGACGAAGGATCAGCTCATCGGCGCATACAAATCCGAAGAGGAGATATGCAAGGAGATAGGCGCGGACAGTCTGCACTATATCCCCCTCGACCTCATGGTGAAGAGCTGCGGCGGCGGACCTTATTGCACCGCCTGTTTCGACGGCAACTATCCCATGGACATCAGCGAAAAGGAGATCCTCTCCGTCGGCGACGCCTTGGAGTGAACCGCCCTTAAAACGCAACAAAAAACGACCGACGTCGTCGGTCGTTTTTTATGTCCTAAAAAAGAAAAAACCCGTCCGGAAAAGTGCGTCCGCGCGCTTCGGAGAACTCCTTCGTTTTTCTGCGCTTTTGACGAAATACGGGGTTTATCCTGCAAAAAATAAAGATGAACTATCCTTTCAGCTTTTTTATCAGTCGTTCCGAGGCGTCATGGTCTATTTCGCGAAGGACGGTGAGATAGGTCTCGGCGGAGGGGCGGTCGGGCATCCTCAGCCAGGAGAGCAGGGAAGCCGTGGTGCCCGCGACGTGGTGCTCTATCTCCAACGCGATTGGGAAGTCCACCTCCACGCCGCCCGAGCGCGCCAGCTCGTAAAACGCCTGTTTCATTTTGTTGCGGATGCGGAAGAAGAAGGAAAAATCCCCGTGCTCGCCCAAGAGGAGAGAGAGGGGCTCGGCGTTGCGTTCGAACACGTCCACCACCTGCGCCATGGGTATCCTGTCGTTTTTCGGGATGCCGAAGTTCATCTCTTGCAGTATGCCGTCCTCCACCTGTTGCAGGACGTCGGGGACGTCGAAGAAGTATTCGTAAAAGGTGCTTCGGTTGTATCCCGCCACCCGCGCTATCTCGCTCACCGTCATTTTGTCCGCGCTCTTGTCTTTGAGCAGTTTCCAAAACGCTTCGATGAGGGCTTGACGGGTCTCTTCGCGCGCGATATTTTTCTTTAACATACAGAATATAACTCCTTAAAATCCGACATTCCGTCCCCGATTGTCGTGCCGATTTTGTTGACTTGCCGTTTTAGAGTGGCTAAAATAACTACAACTTATCATACAACACGCTGTCGGATTGCGCAATGAGCGGCGCTGCGACAAAAATGATTTAAGGTATATTATGAATGTGATAAAAACTTTGACAAAGAGCCTCAGGGAGTTCAAGAAGGAGACCATCCTGTCCCCCGTGCTCGTGTCCCTGGAGGTGGTGGTGGAGTGTCTCATCCCCCTCTATATGGTGACCATGCTCGAGAGGATACAGGAGGACAATTCCATCGAGAACATCCTTTTCTGGGGAGGGCTTTTGCTCCTCATGGCGGCGGTGTCCCTGCTCTTCGGGATGCTGGCGGGCAGATATGCCGCGCGCGCGTCGGCGGGATTTTCCAAGAACCTGCGCACGGACATCTATTCCGCGATACAGGGATTTTCCTTTGCCAACATCGACAAATTTTCCGCGTCCAGCCTCGTGACGCGCATGACCACGGACGTGTTCAACATCCAGAACGCGTTCATGATGATCATCCGCATAGCGGTGAGGAGTCCCATCATGCTGGTGGTGTCAGTCATCATGGCGTTCACCATCAACTGGAAGATAGCGCTCATATTCCTGGCGATCATCCCCGTGCTGGGAGTGGGGCTCTTCGCCATCTTCAAGAAGGTGGATCCCATTTTTGCGAAAGTGTTCAAGAGATACGACGCGATGAACGAATCCATCCAGGAGAACATCAAGGGCATCCGCGTGGTCAAGTCCTATGTCAGAGAAGATTACGAGATGAAAAAATTCGGCGCGACGGCGCAGAGCGTCCGCGCGCAGTTCCAGCGCGGCGAGATGATCATCGCGCTCAACGGCCCTCTCATGCAATTCGCGATATGGACGGCGATCGCGGCAACGTGTATGTTCGGTTCCCGCCTCATAGTGGAATCGGGCGGAACGGATCTCAGCGCCGCCGCGCTGTCCAGCCTCATCGCCTACGGCGCGCAGTGTATGTCCGCGCTCATGACCCTTTCCATGGTCATGGTGATGATCTCCATCGCGACCTCCTCCTCGGAGCGAGTCGCGGAAGTGCTCGAAGAAAAGAGCACCCTCACCAATCCCGAAAACCCCGTCTACGAGGTCAAAGACGGCAGCGTGGAGTTCAGGGGAGTCAGCTTCAAGTATTCCGAAAAAGCGGAAAGATACGCGCTTTCGGACGTAGACCTCAGGATAGAGCCGGGGCAGACCGTGGGCATTCTCGGAGGCACCGGGTCTTCCAAGACCTCTCTTGTCAATCTCATCCCGAGGCTGTATGACGCCACCAAAGGGGAAGTGCTCGTGGGCGGCGTGAACGTGAAGGATTACGACCTCGAAAGCCTGCGCGATCAGGTCTCGGTGGTGTTGCAAAAGAACGTGCTCTTCTCGGGCACCATCAAGGAGAACCTCAGGTGGGGCAACCCCGACGCCACGGACGAGGAGCTCGTCGAGGCGTGCAAACGCGCCCAGGCGCACGAGTTCGTCTCCTCCTTCCCGGACGGCTACGACACCTACATCGAGCAGGGCGGCACCAACGTCTCGGGCGGACAGAAGCAGAGGCTGTGCATAGCGCGCGCCCTCCTCAAAAAGCCCAAGATACTCATCCTGGACGATTCCACTTCGGCGGTGGACACCAAGACGGACGCGCTCATCCGTCAGGCGTTCAGGGAGGAGATCCCGGACGTCACCAAGTTCATCATCGCGCAGAGAGTCTCCTCCGTCGAGGACGCGGACGTCATCCTCATCATGGACGGCGGCAGGATAGTCGCGAAGGGCAAGCATGAGGATCTTCTCGCAAACAACAAGATATATCAGGAAGTGTATTATTCCCAGAACAGGATGGGCGCCTCCGCCGACGACCTCAAAAAGGAGAGCGGCACCGAAGGCACCGCGTTCGAGGAGGAGGGAGGTGAGAAAGAATGAAACGCAGGATGGAAATACCCAAAGGCAGCGCTTTCAAGATCCTTCGCAGGCTCTTCGCCTATATGGGGCACTATTACAAATGGGAGCTCCTCCTCGTCGTCGTCTGCATCGCGGTGACGGCGGTGGCGGGCATCAGCTCCTCCATCTTCCTTGAAATACTGGTGGACGACGTCATCACCCCCGGCGTGGAATACGGCAAGATATACGGCACGGCGGCGGGCTTCGAACACGTCGCGGACACCCTTTATATGCTCGCGGGCATAATGGCGGGCATCTACGCGCTCGGCATACTCTGTTCCTTTGTGTACACCCGCCTCATGGCGCTCATCACTCAGGGCTTTTTGAAGCACGTCCGCGTGGATATGTTCGACAAGATGCAGACCCTGCCCGTCAAATACTTCGACACCCACACCCACGGGGACATAATGAGCTACTACACCAACGACGTGGACGCTCTGCGTCAGCTCATTTCCCAAAGCGTGCCGCAGGGACTGTTCTCCTTCGTGAGCATAGTCACCCTGCTCGTATCCATGCTCATTTCCAGCATATATCTCACCCTCGTGGTGCTGGGCGGCGTGGCGCTCATGGTCGTCGTCACCAAGATCGTCGGCAGCAAGAGCGCGAGATATTTCGTGCGACAGCAGAACTCCATGGGCAGAGCGGAAGGCTTCGTTGAGGAGATGATCAACGGTCAGAAAGTCATCAAGGTGTTCTGCCACGAGGAGGCGTCCAAGGCGGATTTCGCAAAGGTCAACGACGAGCTCTTCCGTGACTGCGACAAAGCCAACGGCTACGGCAACATCCTGATGCCCGCCATCATGAACCTTGGGCACGTCGTGTTCGTGGCGGTCGCCATCGTCGGCGGCGCGCTGGTGCTCACGGGAGTGCACAACCTCACCCTCACGGGCATAGCGGCTTCCGTTATCACCATGGGCGCGATAGTGTCCTTCCTCAACATGAGCAGACAGTTCACCCTCAACATCGGGCAGGTCTCCATGCAAATCAACGCCGTCGTCATGGCGATAGCGGGCGCGGGACGTATATTCGAGTTTTTGGACAACGAGCCCGAAGTGGACAACGGCTATGTCGAGCTCGTCAACGCCAACATCGACGAGGACGGCAACATCACCGAAAGCGAGACCCGTACGGGCAAATGGGCGTGGCGTCATCCCCATAAGGCGGAAGGCACCGTCACCTATACCGAACTCAAAGGGGACATCCGCCTCTTCGACGTGGACTTCGGCTATGTGCCCGAAAAGCTCGTTCTGCACGACGTCACCCTTTACGCCAAGCCCGGTCAGAAGATAGCCTTTGTCGGCGCGACGGGCGCGGGCAAGACCACCATCACCAACCTCATCAACCGCTTCTACGACATAGAGGACGGCAAGATCCGCTACGACGGCATCAACATCAACAAAATCAAGAAAGCCGACCTCCGCCGCTCCCTCGGCATGGTGTTGCAGGACACCAACCTCTTCACCGGGTCCATAATGGACAACATCCGCTACGGCAAACTGGACGCCACGGACGAGGAATGCGTCGAGGCGGCGAAGCTCGCAGGCGCGCACGACTTCATCACCCGTCTGCCCGAGGGCTACGACACCATGCTCACCGGGGACGGCAGCAACCTCTCTCAGGGACAGAAACAGCTCCTCTCCATCGCCCGCGTCGCCGTTGCCGATCCCCCCGTCCTCATCCTGGACGAGGCGACCAGCTCCATCGACACCCGCACCGAGTACCTCGTCCAAAAGGGTATGGACGCCCTCATGGAAGGCAGGACGGTCTTCGTCATCGCGCACCGCCTCTCCACCATCCAGAACTCCGACGCCATCATGGTCCTCGACCACGGCAGGATCATCGAGCGCGGCTCCCACGACGAACTCATCGCCAAGAGAGGGCAGTATTATCAGTTGTATACGGGCGCCTTCGAACTGGAGTGAGACCGCGCTATTTCGCGAATAACTGTGTCAAAACCCCCTTCGTGGATGCTCACGTACGTCTCTGTACGCTCCGCCTCCCGAAGGG
>CALVTS010000026.1 GCA_944363035.1 uncultured Clostridia bacterium | reverse complement strand
CAACTCTACCGGCGCACGCAAGGGCGTATAGGAAAAGCACACAAAATGCCTAAGGCAGACGGCGCTTTTGGGAGTGCAAGTAGGGAGGTGTTGCGCGGAAAGCGCAACTCTACCGGCGCACGCAAGGGCGTATAGGAAAAGCACACAAAATGCCTAAGGCAGACGGCGCTTTTGGGAGTGCGAGTAGGGAGGTGTTGCGCGGAGAGCGCAACTCTACCGGCGCACACAAGCGGGAAAGCCGTACCGCAACGATACGCCCGCCGCGTTTTACGAAAGAGCGGATGTTGCAAGGAAGCCCTGAGCGTCCGAGTGGAGGACTGCGGATGATCGACCGTCGTGTGTGCGGCGGGGTATCGCGCGCGGGCGCGCGACTTTAATGTTTGTTTGTATGCCAGACAGGAATAATACGAACCAGGTTCCGCGCCGCCGATTTCCGCCTGAACCGCGTCATTCGCCTTGCTAATACAGTCAAGTATTAGCTACAGCGACTTCCTTGTTCAGCCAAAAATCGGTTGGCGCGGAACTGCTTGCACCTCAGAGCAAGTGATTTTCGGATGATTTTGCTCTGGCGGAACGCAGGCAATAGTATACATATTGGCAAGGTTCGGCTGTGCAAAAGCGCCGAAAAGAATTGCTCTGAGGCTGGTTCGTATTATTCCTGTCTGGCATGGGGGAAGAGGCGCGGTGCGTTTCGGGAAGGCTTCTTGTCGAAAGGGAAAATTTTTCGGAAATTTTGTCTCAAACTATTGACATCTGGCAGACAAAAAAATATACTGTTAGCAGTCGTAGATGTTGAGTGCTAGCACTCATGCAAAAGCAGAGGTTGCTATGGGCAAGGAACTGAGCGAAAGGAAAAAGAAAATACTTCATGCGCTGGTCGATGTGTACATCACCACGGGTCAGCCCGTGTCCAGCTCGGACATTCAGCGCGGGTATATGCCCGAGGTCAGTTCCGCCACCATCAGGGCGGAGCTCAGCGCGCTGGAAGCGTTGGGGTATGTGGATCAGCCTCACACTTCTGCGGGCAGAGTGCCTCTGAAACCCGCCTATCAGCTCTATGTCGGAGACATCGAACATCTCGGCGACAAGGCGCTCACGGACGCGGAGACAGCGTTCATCAGGAGCAGGTTTGCGGACAAGCTCTCCGAGGTGCGCGACATTTCCAAGCGCGCGGCGGAGATAATCAGCGACGTGACCAACTACACCTCCTTTTTCGTGAGCAGTCGCGGCGGGAACATCCTCATAGACGAGATAAAGCTCATCCCGTTGAAAGGGGACAAGCTGTTGGTGCTCATCGTGACGGACGAGGGCATCATCGCGGACAAGACGCTGGACTTCGAAGGAGGAGTGAGACACGAGTATGTGGACTCCGCCACGCGGATGCTCAACAACGTGTTCGCGGGCAGGAAGATAGGAGAGCTCGAGAGCATGGATCTTGACAAGGAACTCAACGCCGAGACGGACGGATTCAGGGATATCTTCGACGCGGTGCTCGCCATCATTCAGACCTATATGGCGGAACACGGCGACAACGTGGTGGTGGAAGGCGCGCTCAAAATGCTGGATTATCCAGAGTACAACAACGTGGAGGACGCCAAAAACTTTCTTGCAGTCATCTCGGATCACGACAGCGTGTCCGAACTGCTTGCAGACTCCGAGGACAGCATAGAGTTCTCGGTGCGTATAGGCAAGGAGGACAGCGGCGTGGACAAATGCGCCATCATCACGGCGGCTTACAAGGTCGGCGACGAGGTGGTGGGCAGAGCGGGAGTCATAGGTCCCGAGCGCATGGATTACAAGAAAGTCATAGGCGTGCTGGATTATATGAAGAAAGCGCTGGGAACGGTGCTGGACGATAAGGATGAAGAGTGAAATGAAGGATAAAAAGGAAAAGGAAAAGAAAGGCGCAAAAACCTCCGAAGCGATCGTAGAAGAGGAGAAAGCCGCAGAGTCCGTCGAGACGGAGACGGAGGAAAAGGAGCTCGACCGCGAAAGCATGAGCGATGAGGAATACATCGCCGCGCTGGAGGAGAGAGTGGGCAAGTGCGTTGCCGAGGCGGCGTCCTCAAAGAATGTCGCAATGAGGTTGCAAGCGGATTTCGACAACTACCGCAAACGCAACGCTTCTCTTGCCGAAGAGATGCGCGCGCTGGGCAAGTCCATGGTGATAGAAAAGATGCTCACGGTGCTGGACAACTGCGATCTTGCGCGCAAGTATATCTCGGACGAATCCGCGCTCACCGGCTTCAACATGATGGAGAGGCAGATCCTGGACGCGTTGGAGTCCTTCGGGCTCAAAGAGATAGAGGCGGAGGGAAGAGATTTCGACGCCAACACCATGTCCGCCGTGGAGCGTGAAAAGGCGGAAGGGAATGAAGGCAAAGTCACTCAGGTGCTGGCGAAGGGATACACCCTCAACGGCAAGGTGCTGAGGCCCGCAAGCGTCAAAGTAGGGTGCTGAGAGACTCAAAACGACACATAAAACCGACAATATGAAAATTCGCCGCGAATGCGGACGAAATAAAGTTTGAAAAAGGAGACCGATTATGGGAAAGATCATAGGTATAGACCTCGGAACAACCAATAGCTGCGTGGCAGTCATGGAGGGCGGCGAACCCGTCGTCATCCCCAATGCCGAAGGTATGCGCACCACCCCCTCCGTCGTGGCGTTCACCAAGGACGGCGAAAGGCTGGTGGGCGAGATAGCGAAGCGTCAGGCTGTCGCCAATCCCGAACATACCGTCATCTCCATCAAGAGGGAGATGGGCAGCGATCACAAAGTCAAGATCGACGGCAAGGAGTACACTCCGCAGGAGATCTCGGCAATGATACTCACCAAGCTCAAAAACGACGCCGAGAAGTATCTCGGGGAAAAGATAACCGAAGCGGTCATCACCGTCCCCGCGTACTTCACGGACTCTCAGCGTCAGGCGACCAAGGACGCGGGCAAGATCGCGGGACTGGACGTCAAGCGTATCATCAACGAGCCCACGGCGGCGGCGCTTGCTTACGGCATAGACAAGGATGAGAACAAGCAACAGAAAGTGCTCATCTTCGACCTGGGCGGCGGCACCTTCGACGTCAGCGTCCTGGAACTCGGGGACGGCGTGTTCGAAGTGCTGGCGACCTCCGGCAACAACCGTCTCGGCGGCGACGACTTCGACAAGCGCATCATGGATTGGATAGTGTCCGAATTCAAGGCGAAAGAGGGCGTGGATCTCTCTGCGGACAAGATGGCGATGCAGCGTATCAAAGAGGCTGCCGAAAAGGCGAAGATAGACCTCTCGGGCGTCACCAAAGCCAAGATATCCCTGCCTTTCATCACCATGGCGAACGGCACCCCCAAGCACTTGGATATGGACCTCACCAGAGCCAAGTTCGACGCGCTCACCGAGGACCTCGTGGAAAAGACGATGACTCCCACCAAGCAGGCTCTGAAAGACGCCGGACTCTCTGTCGGCGACATCGCCAAGGTCATCATGGTGGGCGGTTCCACACGTATCCCCGCCGTGTATGAAGCGGTGAAGAAGTTCATCGGCAAAGATCCTTACAAGGGCATCAACCCCGACGAATGCGTGGCGATCGGCGCGGCGATACAGGCGGGTGTGCTCGCGGGCGAAGTCAAGGATATGCTCCTTTTGGACGTCACCCCGCTCTCTCTCGGCATCGAGACTCTGGGCGGCGTGTTCACCAAGCTCATCGACCGCAACACCACCATCCCCACCAGCAAGTCGCAGATATTCTCCACGGCGGCGGATCATCAGACCTCTGTGGACATCCACGTCCTGCAAGGCGAGAGAAAATTCGCGCGTGACAACAAGACTCTGGGCAGATTCGAGCTCACCGGCATCGCTCCCGCACCTCGCGGAGTACCGCAGATCGAGGTCACTTTCGACATCGACGCAAACGGCATAGTTTCCGTCAAAGCGGTGGACAAGGGCACCAACAAGTCCCAGTCCATCACCATCACCGCATCCTCCAACCTCTCCGAGAGCGACATCGAAGCCGCCATCAAGGACGCCGAGAAGTACGCCGAAGAGGACGAGAAGCGCAAGAACCTCGTCGAGGCGAAGAACAACGCGGAACAGTTCATTTTCGTCATCGAAAAGTTTGAGACGGACAACTCCGACAAGATAGCGGACGGCGACAAGACCACGCTCGCGGACGCAGTCAAAGAGGCTCGCGAGGCGTTGGAAAAAGCCGAGACGGACGAGGAAGTCAAGAATATAGTCGCAAAACTCAGCAAGGTCACCGACCCCATCTTCACCAAGTTCTATCAGGAGAACCCCGAGGCGGCGGCGGAAGCGGCGAAACAGGCAGGCTTCGACCCCGGTGCGCAGGGCGGTGCAAGCTCCGCGGGGGACGGAGTCGTCAATGACGGCGACAACATGACTCCTCCCGAAGGCGGTTGGGAAGACTGATGATATCGGCGCGCGGGACGAGTCATCGTCCCGCGCGTCGGAAGGATATCCCCCGAGTGCGGGCGGATGGCGCGGCAACGCCGCGGTCGGGCGTCGCTTGAAGCGGCGCCGAAAGGTCATATATGGCACAAAAAGATTACTACGAAATATTGGGCGTGGACAAAAAGGCGAGCGCGGATGAGTTGAAATCCGCCTATCGTAAGCTCGCCAAAAAGTATCACCCCGATATGTATTCGAGCGCGAGCGACGCCGAAAAAAAGGAAGCCGAGGCGAAGTTTAAGGAGATAAACCACGCCTACGACGTGCTTTCCGACCCGCAGAAGCGCGAGATATACGACACCTACGGTTCCGAGGACGGCGCGATGGGCGGCGGCGCGGGCGGATTCGGAGGATTCTCCGGCTTCGGCGGCGCGCACGGCGGTCAGGGGTTCAGCTTCGATATGGACGACATATTCTCCTCCATATTCAGCGGCTTCGGCGGCGGACGCTCTTCGCAGTCCCGTGCGAACGCGCCTCAGCGCGGTTCGGATATCCGCGTCGGGCTCACCCTCACTTTCGAGGAGGCGGCGTTCGGCGTACAGAAAAAGATCAACGTCCGCAGGGTGGAGAGCTGTTCCGCCTGCAACGGCACGGGAGCCAAGGACGGCAAAGCATTCAAGACCTGCACCAACTGCAACGGGACGGGGCGGGTCACCCAGGTCCAGCGCACCCCCTTCGGACAGTTCAGCAGTACGGGCGTGTGCCCCGTATGCAAGGGCAGGGGCAAGGTCATCACCGAGACCTGCAAGAGCTGCGGAGGACAGGGCAGAGTGGAGCGCGCCCGCGAGATAACCGTCAATGTGCCCGCAGGCATAGACAACGGACAGACCATCACTTACGCGGGAGAGGGCAACGGAGGACGCAACGGCGGAGAACGCGGTTCCCTCGTTGTGGAGATCACCGTAAAGCCGCACAAACTCTTCCGCAGGGTGGGGAGCGACCTCCAGCTCGAGATCCCCGTCACCATCTCGGAAGCGGCGCTCGGATGCACCCTTTCCGTCCCCACGTTGAAGGGGGCGCAGGAGCTCAAACTCCCCGAGGGCACACAGTCGGGCACGGTGTTCAAACTCAAAAACTGCGGGGTCAAGAAACTGAGGGGCAACGACAACGGCGACCTCTTCGTCAAGGTCATCGTCGAGGTGCCCAAAAACCTTTCCAGAGAACAGAAGGACATCCTGCGCAAACTTGACGCGGCATTTGAATCCAGGCAGTTCCCCCGAAAGAAAGAATACAAAGACAAATTGTAAATCGACGGTTTATCGCGAAAAACAGTGCGATAAACCGCCTTTTTGTAAAATATGAAGTATAAGCTCATCACAGTCATCACCGATCACGACAACGCCGATCTCGTCGCGGAAGCCATGTTCGAGGCGGGCGCGGAAGGCGTGGACATCATGGACAGACAGGACTTCTCGGACCTGCTCAAAAGCGATGTCATCTGGGACTATGTGGACGACGAAGCCCTGCTCGAAAGCGAGGAGGTCAAGGTGTCCTCCGTGACGGAAGAGGGGGACTCTTCATTCCTTACCGCGCTCACGGCGCGCCTTTCGGAAATGGCGGCAAACGGCGTGCGTTACGGCGAGATATCTTCCCGCGTCATAGACGAGGCGGATTGGGCGAATGAGTGGAAGAAGTACTACAAGCCCATCCGTACATCTTCCGTGACCGTGGTGCCCACCTGGATAAAGTATGTCCCCGAGGAGGGGGAGCGCGTGCTCAGGCTGGACCCCGGAATGGCGTTCGGCACGGGTGAGCACGCCACCACGCGTATGTGCTTGGAACTCATGCGTGCTGAGGGGCGCACGGTAATCGACGTCGGGTGCGGGAGCGGCATATTGGGCATCGCCGCCGCACTCACGGGCGCAAGATCCATATATATGTGCGACATAGACGGGCAGGCTGTGGAAGCCGCGCGCGCTAACGCCGCCCTCAACCATGCGGTGTGCAGGACGGAAGAGGCGGATCTCATCGAGGGGGAGGAGAGGGCGGACCTCATCCTTGCCAACCTCACCGCCGATATATTAAAACGTCTCGCCCCCTCCGTAGGCGAGCATCTCCTCGACGGCGGAGAACTCATAGTCTCCGGGATAATCGCGGAGAGAGCGGAGGAAGTCAAAGAGGCTTTTGCCGAGCGCGGATTCCGCGTGAAAAGGGAGCTCGCGGACGGCGATTGGCGCGCGTTCGCGCTGGTGAAGTGATGGAATTGAGAAGATTTTTCGTTTCCCCGAGCGATGTCGGAGAGGATATCGTCACCGTGAGAGGTGAGGAATTTTCACATATGACGCGGGTGCTCAGGATGAAGCCCGGGTTCAAAGCCATAGTGTGCGCCGACGACGGCAAGGAAAGATACTGCACCTTGCGCGAGATCGGCGACGGCTATGCCGTGCTCTCTGTGGACGAAGCGCGCGACGCGGACAGAAAAAAAGTTTCTCTCACTTTGTATTGCGGTGTGCTCAAAAATTCCAAACTAGACCTCGTCGTGCAGAAGGCGGTGGAACTCGGCGTGGACAGGGTGATCCCCTTTGTCTCGGCGCACACCGTCGAAAAGAGATTCAACGCGGAGCGCGCCTCTCGTATCGCGCTGGAAGCGGCGAAACAGTGCGGTTCGGTGTGGCTGAGCAGGGTGGAGGACGCGATCTCCTTTGAAGAAGTCATCCGCTCCTTCGGGCAGTTCGACACAGTGCTTTTCGCCTATGAGGGGGAGAGGGAGCATTCTTTGAAAAATACGCCGATAAACGGAGACAAACTCGCGCTCGTCGTGGGCAGCGAGGGCGGATTCCGTGCGGATGAGGCGGAGGCGGCGATCGCCGCCGGCGCTTTTCCCGTCACGCTGGGAAGGCGCGTCCTTCGCGCCGAAACGGCGGGTATAGTAGGCGCGGCTCTTGTTATGGACGCCGCAGGAGAATTGGAATATGACGACTGAACGCCCCACAGTTGCTTTCATCACCTTGGGGTGCAAGGTGAATCAATACGATTCCGACGCGATGCGCGCCGTGCTCGATTACGGCGGGATGCGCGTATGCGACGATCGCGAGAAAGCGGACGTTTACATAATCAACACCTGCGCGGTGACCGCCGAGGCGGAAAGAAAGTCCCGTCAGGCGGTCGGGCGCATCCTGAAACTCGATCCCGAAGCGGAGATATACGTCTGCGGGTGCGCCTCGCAGAACAATTTCAGTCAGTTCGCGCGCGACGGCGTGAAGTTCATCTCGGGCACAAAGGGCAAACTCGCGCTCGCCGAAGAGTTGGTCAAAAAATATTGCGGCGAATACGACGGCTTTTTCGACAAGATAGTTGCCGCCGATTTCGATACCGCGCGCAAGTATGAGGAGTTCAAAGGCACTCTCACCATGCGCACCCGCCATTTCGTCAAGGTGCAGGACGGGTGCAACAATTTCTGCTCCTATTGCATAGTGCCCTACCTCAGGGGGCGGAGCAGATCCAGATCGGTGAGCGGCGTCCTCCGCGAGATAGAGACCGCCGAGACCACCGCGCGCGAGATCGTGCTCACGGGCATCAATCTTTCGGCGTACGGCAAGGACATCGGCACATCCCTTGCGGACCTCCTTGTGACATTGCAAAATTGTTCGGCGCGTCTGAGGCTGGGGTCTCTTGAGGTGGGAGTCATAGACCAAGCCTTTTTGGAGGCGGCAAAGGGCGTGAAGGCGTTTTGTCCGCACTTTCACCTTTCTCTGCAAAGCGGCGACGACGGCGTGCTCAAAAACATGAACCGCCATTACACCGCCGAAGAGTACTTTGAAAAGACTGAACTCATCCGCAAATATTTCCCGGGGGCGGCGATCACGACGGACGTCATCGTGGGTTATCCCACCGAGACCGAGAGCGCGTTTGAAAACAGCCTGGAATTTTGCAAGCGGGTGAGATTTGCGGATATGCACGTCTTCCCGTACTCTTCGAGGAAGGGCACCGTGGCGGGCAAACTCCCCGTGCTCCCGCCTGACGTCGTGTCGGAAAGGCTCGCCGCGATGATGGAACTCAAAAGGGAACTTTCGACCGAATACAGGCTTCAACAGCTCGGAAAGAGCGTTCAAGTCCTCTTTGAGACAAAAGAAGATGGGCTGTGGTGCGGGCATACCCCCAATTACGTCAAGGTATATTCCATGGCGGGGGAGAGGAATCTCCTCCTCGATGTGGTGCCCACCGCCCTTTACGGCGACGGTGTGAGAGTATAGCCCGTTGCGTTTTTCGCGAGGGGGTGGTATAATCTTCTCGGGCGCGCACCGCGCGTAATAATAAGGAAAGGCATGACAATGAACGATTGTATTTTCTGCAAGATCATAAAGGGCGAGATACCCTCCGTCAAACTGTACGAAGATGAGGATATGGTCATCATCAGGGACGTCGCGCCGCAGGCTCCCGTCCACCTCCTCCTGCTCCCGAAAGAGCATTTCGCCAACATCGTCGAAATGTCGGACGCTCAGGCGGCGACCCTCGGCAAATGCCTCAAAAAGCTCTCCTCGCTCGTGGACGAGTTGGGGCTTTCGGGCGGTTTCCGCCTCGTCTCAAACAAGGGCAAAGACGCTTGTCAGTCCGTGGAGCACCTCCACATCCACATCCTTGGAGGCGCTCAGCTCGCCGATAAGATGGCGTAGTCCATCATTCCGAGAAAAAATTGATTTTCCTCTCCCGCAAGCGGTGCGATTCCGTTGACAAATCCGCGCCGTTGTGTATAATAAATATCACTTGCATAAAAAGGAGGTGAATGAGATGTCTACTGTCAGAGTCGGTGAAAACGAAAGTTTGGACAATGCGATCCGCCGCTTCAA
>CALVTS010000025.1 GCA_944363035.1 uncultured Clostridia bacterium | reverse complement strand
AACCGATGCTCCCCACGCTGGCGGGCACGACTATCCCGGTGATGGAGGTGCAATTCTCAAAGGCATAGGAGCCTATGGAGTACACGCCGTCTCCGATGGTTATCTCAGAGAGGAAGTTGCAGTTGGAGAGACCGTACGAGGGGATGGCGACATCCGCGTCGGAGGAGAACTCATCATCCGCGCCCGTGATGTTGAGAGACCACAGCCCTGCGGGGATGTAGTACGTGGTGCTTGCATTGGAGGGGCTTACCGCAAGCTCATCCGAGAAGTCGCCGTTTGCGTGGACATACTGCACCGTGCCGAAGATGTAGCCGAAGTGCTGAGAGCTCTGTCTGCCGCCACCCACGAAGGGGATGGTGAGCTCGGTGAGTTCGATGGTGCCGCCGAACGCGCCCTGACCGATGGAGGTCACGCTCTCGGGCACGGTTATCTCGGTGAGCCCGATACAGTTGCGGAATGCCTGCGCGCCGATGGACTCTACGCCGCCCGATATCGTGAGCGAGGTGAGCCCGGTGCAACCCGCAAACGCATTCGACCTGATCTCGTCGATGTTGGAGGGGATGGAGATAGAGGTCAACCCCACGCACCCTTCAAACGCGCCCGCGCCTATCACGGTGATGTCGTAATCCTCGGGGATGATGCTGGTCTGACAGCCCGCGATGATGACGTCTTGCTGATAGCCGTAGTCGTTGTTTTCCACGATGATGTTGCTGTCGCTGTCGTAGAAATCATCGTTGCCGTCCACGACGCTGAGAGAGGTGATCGCGGTGCAACCTTCGAAGGCATAGCTCCCTATGCTCTCCACACCGCCTCCGATGGCGACAGAGGTGAGCGTGGTGAACCCGGAGAACGCATACGGATAGATGTCGCCTGCGGGAAGATCGCCGTAGCCGTCATTCTCATAGAAGCCGCTCACGGTGACAGTGGTGAGCGTGGTGGGAACGTAATATTCTTTTTGGTTGATGCCGTTGATGACCAAAGTCTCCGCATCGCTGTATGTGAAGACTATCTCCTCAAGCTCCTCATCGTAGAAGAAGTCCTCGATGTAAGGAGAGGTGCCGAAGATATAGCCGAACCCCGTCGTGCTCGTGCCGACGAAAGGCAGGGTGATGTCGCTGAGCGCGGTGCAACCGCCGAACGCGCTCTCGCCGATGGCTTTCACATTGTCGGGAACAACGATAGACTGTATGCCGGAACCGTAAAACGCGCCCGCCGCTATCGCCACCACGGAATATTCCTCGGGGATGCTGCTCCCTGTCGCGCCCGCAACGACGATGTCCTCAAAGGTGCGGACCATGACGGGCAGACCCTCTTCGTCGTAGTCGCCCGAAAATTCGTAGCTCATCTCGATAAGGGTCTTTTCCTCATAGGCATAGTAGTTGGCGTTTTCCGCCGCGACTGTGATGCTTTCAAGAGAACCGCAATCCGCAAACGCGCTCGCGCCGATGTCCTCAACGCTCGCGGGGATGTTGACGGTGGTGATGCTCCTGCACCCGAAGAACGCGCTGTCGCCGATAGACTCCACCGTCTCGGGGATGGTGACGGAGCCGAGCGCCATACACATATAGAACGCCTGGTCGCCTATCGCCATCACTTCGGCGGTCTCGGGAATGGTCAGAGATCTGAGCTCCTTGCAAGCCGCAAACGTGCTCGCGCCGATATGCTCGATGGTCTCGGGAAGGGTGACGCTCTCAAGAGTGAGGCATCCCGCAAACCCGACGCTTTCCATGCCCGCGCCGCTCGGATCATACCCCAGATATTCGCCGTCCGTGAGAGTGACGGTGCGGAGGCTGTTTTGGGGCACTTTGTTCACCGCGGAAATGGGCATTGTGGCAGTCGTGATGCCCGTGCTGTCCTCAAACGCGGTGGCGGCGATCTCCGTCACGCTGTTGGAGATGGTCACGGTGGTCAGGGTGGGCAGATTGGCAAAGGTCTGCTCGCCGATGGACTGCACGCAGGCTCCCGTCGTCATCGTGACGATGTTGGGCGCCTTGGTCGCATAAAACAGATTGTCCGGGATGCTGGTCACGTTGTTGCCGAATGTCAACGTGATGCCTTCTCCCTGCGTGCCTGCGTTTCTGAAAACTTCGCTGTCAATACCTTTGTTTTCCACCGCCGCGGCATTGTAGTTGATGGTGGTCAGCGACAGACAGTTGTAAAACGCCTGATCGCCGATCTTCGTCACACTGCTCGGTATGGTGATGGACGTGATGAGACTGCGATACGCAAACGCGCTGGGTCCTATCTCGGTCACGGCTTTGTTGTCGTGCTTGACGGGGATGACGACATCCGTCTCCGAACCTGTATAGTTGGAGACCATGTATGTACCGTCCTCTTTGAGATAGAACTCGAGTCCGCCCGTTTCGCCCGGCTCGGCGGGCTCACTCGGGTCCGTCGGCGGCTCGGGTTGAGGGGCGGGTTTGTCGTTGCAAGCGACGAGGAGCCCCGCGAGTAAAGCCACCAGACAGAGAATTGCCATGATCAACAGCAATTTCTTCTTCATTGCTCCCATTCCTCCTTATGCCCTCCCGCGCGCGGGAGCGAGCCCGTACGCCGAGAAAGCTAATATTATAAATTTATTGTATTCTTAAACCATATAAATGTCAATACCGAAAACCTCGATTTATAGATAACCTTAATTAACCCGTTTTTTCGACATTTTTCCTCTTTTTTCTCATTTCCGATCTCACTCCCGAAACTCCTCTTCGGCGCGGCGTTTGTTGCGCTCCCCTCTTTTCGCTCCTCACCTTACCTCTCCTCACTACGGCTGTTTACCCTTCTCCTTTTCATCTTCCTCAAAACGGCTCTCCCTTCTCGCCCTATCCCTCGGCGCGCACGCTCCATCATCGCCCGACATCTTTCCTCTTCCTGCGCAGTATGTTTCCCCGGCTCGCGCAGTACGTCCCCTCTCTCCTCCCGCAGTTCGATTTTCTTCCCGAAAACGCACAAAAGCGAGGTAAACCCTCGCTTTTGTATGTTTTACAAGCCCTTTTTTGCGAACTAAGCTCTTATTTTCTCACTTCGAAGTACGCTCTGGGATGTGCGCACACGGGGCAGACTTCGGGCGCTTCCGTCCCGAAATGGATGTGCCCGCAGTTGCGGCACTTCCACGCCACGACGCCGTCCTCTTTGAACACTCTGCCCTCCTTGACCGCTTTGAGCAACCTCAGATATCTCTCCTCGTGCTCCTTTTCTATCGCCGCCACTCCGCGCATACGGAACGCGATGTCATGAAAGCCCTCCGCATCCGCCTCGTCCGCCATGCGGTTGTACATATTCGTCCACTCCTCGTGCTCCCCCGCCGCCGCGTCGATGAGGTTCTCCGTCGTGGAGCCTATGCCGTGAAATTCCTTGAACCAGAGTTTTGCGTGTTCCTTTTCGTTGTCCGCCGTCTCGAGGAATATCGCCGCGATCTGCTCATATCCCTCCTTCTTGGCTTTGCTTGCGTAATAGGTATACTTGTTGCGCGCCTGGCTCTCGCCCGCGAACGCTTCCATCAAATTCTTTTCCGTCTTGCTTCCTTTGAGTTCCATAATGCTTTCCTCCTTGGGGATACGTCCATTATATCCCATCCTCCCCGCCGCCGCAAGAGGCAATTTGCTCCCCCGCCGCCCTTGCAAGCGGTTCGGTCACCAATACTCGCGCGGGCGACCCCACCAACAAGACGAAAGACACCGTGAGGTGTCTTTCGTCTTGTTGGTGGGGTTGAATAGACTCGAACTATCGACCTCACGCTTATCAGGCGTGTGCTCTAACCAACTGAGCTACAACCCCTAGTTCCCCTTTGCGGGGTGTGTGGTGGAGATGCACGGATTCGAACCGAGGACCTCTTGAATGCAAATCAAGCGCTCTACCAACTGAGCTACACCCCCAAAGTGAATGCTAAGAAATGATAGCACCCGACCAAAAGTTTGTCAAACGATTTTAGGCAGTTTGTATATCGGGTGGTATGTGCGCACGAATGCGGGCGCGGAGGAAGAAAAGATCCCTCTTTCCGCGCGGTGCGCTCTCATCCTTTCGTGAGCGGGGTGTCCTCGGCGAGATATTTCACCACTTTGGCGGGCACTCCCGCCGCGACGACGTTTGCGGGGAGGGAGCGCGTCACCACCGCGCCCGCCGCGACCACGCTGTTGTCCCCCACCGTCACGCCCGCAAGTATGGTGGCGTGGGAGCCTATCCACACGTTTTTGCCCACCGTTATGGGAGAGGCGGTCATACTCCCTCTGTCCGCAGGAGAGAGGGAATGGTTGAGAGTGGCGAACACCACCTGATGTCCGACAAAAGTCCCGTCTCCCAAACTCACGCCGCCCTGATCCTGAAAACAGCACCCCGAATTGACGAATACCCCTTTGCCGAAGAGGATGTTCTTGCCGAAATCGGAATATATCGGCGGAAAGAGTCGGACGGATGAGTCCACCTCCCTGCCCGTCAATGCGGAGAGCAGCTCGGTGAGTTCCTCCTGCGAATGATAGCCGGTGTTTATCTCCGCCGTTATCCTCTGCGCCTCGCGCGCCGCAATGTCCATGAACCTCTGTTCCTCCGAGCCGCTTTTTATAAACCCGTTGTCGCGCACTCCTTCGATAAAACTTTCGCTTGTCATACCTCGCCTCTTACATTTTTCAAAAGGGTGTTCCTGCCCGAACGCGTTATCACGCCTTATAGGACATACAAATTTTATCTCCCCGCCGTACGAAATGTAAAATTGTATCTTCGCATGACGTTTCATGCCGTCGCGGCATGATACTCTCCGCGCCGAGTCGAAAAAGGCGGGCGTTGACACCGTCGGCAAAATGCGGCATAATCAAAAAAAGCGCTTCCGCGCGCAAGGAGGAGAGAATGCCCAACTGCGACAACACACGCCCCTGCCCCTGCACCTATCCCTGCCCGAGACACGGCAAATGCTGTGAATGCGTGGCGTATCACCGCGACAAAGAGGGCGGAGTCCCCGGATGCTTTTTCACCCGCGAAGGGGAGGCGACCTACGACAGGAGCATAGAGGCTCTTTATCGCGATCATAAAACGCGCAAATGACGATTTGCGCGTTTCAACACCACATTTTGTGCCGCAAAACTATCGTTTGCGGTGATTTTTCTTTTCAGAGTTTTTCTTCGTAAGCGGAGAGCACCTCGAACAGTTCGTCGGATATGACGTGCTCTATGCGGCAGGCGTTTTCCTCGGCGACCTCTTTCGACGCGCCCATGGAACGCAACACCGCAGTGATGACGCGATGCCTCTCATAGACTGCGGCGGCTCTTTTCAGCCCCTCTTCGGTAAAGGAGAGCTCCCCCGCTCTGCCTATAGTGACGTATCCCTTTTCGATGAGCAGGTTCACCCCGCGCGACACGCTGGATTTGGCGTAGCCGAGCTCTTCGACGATGTCCACCGACCTCACCGTGCCCTTGCGTTTTTTGAGAAGGAGAATGGTCTCGAGATACATTTCCTCAGACTCGTGCGATCTTAACATGACTGCCTCCCGTCCGCGCGTTCGCAACGGCGAACGCATCTTCTTATAATAAGGGGGACACCGAGTCCCCCGACGATATCAACAATGTGATGATACTACACTTCCCCTCAAAAAGCAAGCACGGCTTTCAGCCGAGGGCGACGTCCAGGATCATCATGAGCACGAAGCCGCTCACCACTCCCCAGGTGCCGAGGTGAGGATGTTCCTGGAGCTTTGCCTCGGGGATGAGGTCCTCCGCTACGACGAAGAGCATCGCGCCCGCCGCGAATGAGAGAAGCCAGGGTTGGAGCGCCTCGACGTACGAGGTGAGGAAAAACCCGAAAAGCGCGAATATGGGCTCCACTATGCCGCTCCCCGCGCCGAAAAGGAAGGCTTTGAATCTGCTCCCCGTGGCAGATCTCAGCGGGAGCGCGACCGCCGCGCCCTCGGGGAAGTTCTGCACCGCCATGCCTATCGCGAGCACGAGCGCGGCGTAATACGCCTCATCCGAGCCCGTTGCCGCCGCCGCGCCGAACACCACGCCCGCCGCAAGCCCCTCGGGGATGTTGTGGATGGTGACGGCAAGAAAGAGTCTGGTGGACATCGCGGCGTTTGAGGGCATACCCTCCACCTCGTTGGTGCCCGTGTGAATGTGTGGCACTATCTTGTCCAGCACGGTGAGAAACACCCCGCCCACGACTATGCCCACCGCCGCGGGGAGCCAGGACAGTTCGCCGTAGCTTTCCGCCCCCTCCAAGGATGGTATGATGAGCGACCACACCGAAGCGGCGATCATTATGCCCGCCGCAAACCCCAAAAACAGCGTGTTGAACTTGGGGGAAATATCCTTCTTGAAAACGAACACCACCGCCGCGCCCGCCGCCGTGCCGATGAACACCAGCACAAACCCAAGCGCGGTGATACCTTCATGACTCATTGCCGTATCCCTCCGAACACCGCGCGCGTATAAAGACCGCGCGACGCGCTTACTTTGCCGTCACTCCGTGTCAGAGTCGTCCTCCGACCGCACGGACAGCCTCGCTATCTCTCCCGTCTCTTTTTTGATGTAAGTGTTGTCGAGCTGAGCGCGAAGGTTTGCCTTTACGCTGTCAACATACGCGCGCCTCAACGCCGCCTGTTCCTCTTTCTCGGCGTCGGTGAGCCCCTCCGCCTTGGATTTTCTTGCCAGCTCGTTTATCCTCTTGACATCTATTTCCATCTCTATCTTCTCCGAAAAAGACTTTTATGTGCTCCAATCGATCTCTTTGACCCCGTGTTGTGTCAAAAACGCGTTTGCCTTGACAAAATGTCCGCACCCGAAAAACCCGTTGTAGGCAGAAAGTGGCGACGGATGCGCCGATTCCAACACAAGGTGACTTTTTGAGGTCAAAAGAGACTTTTTCGCGCGGGCGTTCCCTCCCCAGAGCAGGAACACCATCGGGGTCTCCCTCTCGTTCAGTCTGCGTATTATCTCGTCCGTCAGAGCCTCCCAGCCCCTGCCCTTGTGAGAATTGGGCTGTCCCGCGCGCACGGTGAGCACGGTGTTGAGAAGGAGCACTCCCCTCTTCGCCCACGGTACGAGGCAGGGAGAGGTGTTGCGCACGCCCGTCTCGTCGTATATCTCCTTGAATATGTTTTGGAGGGAGGGCGGCGCGGGGACTCCCTCTTTCACAGAGAAGCACAGCCCGTGCGCCTGTCCCTCTCCGTGGTAGGGATCCTGCCCGAGGATGACCGCCTTGACATCCTCGTAAGGGGTGTATCTCAGCGCGTTGAAGATGTCGTGCATATCGGGATACACCGTGTGACGGCGATACTCCTCCTTCAAAAATTCGCGGAGCGCAAGATAGCTTTCGGATGCGAAAGCCTCTTTCAGTATGTCGTCCCAGGAATTGCCGATGTTGACCATGCGCATATTATAACACACCCGCGCGCGCTTGCAACGGTATGAAAAAAATTGTTAGCATCCGCCAACCTTTTTCGGCGTATAAACTTCGCCTCAAACTCCCATACTACCCTTGACAGACAAAAGTCTGCGTCGGGGTGATCCCCCAAAAGGAGCGAATATGGAAAACAGCAGATCCAAAGCAAACGCAAAACAGGCATCCGCCAACGAAAGCGCGAAGGCGCAGTCCGGCAAAGCAAAAGCCGCAAAAGGCGCGTCAGACGCCAAGAGCTGCAAAAACTGCAAGTAACGCGCTTTCAAAAAGTCCCGTTGCATGACGTAACGGGACTTTTTCTTTGTCGGACGGGAATGAAACGGTCAAATCAGACACTTTATTTCTGTTTGTGCCTATCTCTCCCTCACGGGCAATCCGTTTATGGTCTTTTCGGGTACCGCCCCGTCTTGAAAGGAAGAAACATAATAGTATTCGCCGTAT
Organism: uncultured Clostridia bacterium; assembly: GCA_944363035.1. GTDB lineage: Bacteria > Bacillota > Clostridia > Christensenellales > CAG-917 > Limadaptatus. The sequence continues at coordinate 1,989 of CALVTS010000025.1, read as the reverse complement.
TCACCCTCCGCTTTTTGGTAACCCACGCCGTTGTAATCAACATAGTCCGCCCAGTCTGCGTCGGCGGCAAGAGCTTTCATCTCCTCGGGCACGTTGACGTACGTCGCATTGACCTTGCTGTACACATACTCAATAATTGCCCTTTCGTTATTGTATATTCTGGAGAATCCGATGACGAGCCTATCCCCTTCGAGGCGCAGATACAAATCCGTGTAATATGTCGTGAGCTCGGGGTCCGGAACGATCTTCCCGTTTTCCTCCGTAAATAAATGGGACAATAGGATAATATATTCATACGCGATGGGATCGGAATTGCTCACAAGATTCTTTTCTATGCTCTCCGGCACCATCTCGTCGGTGATGATATAGTCGTCCGAGATCTCGTCGTATATCTCGTTGAAACGGTCGACCAAATAAATCTCTTCGCCTTTCGTGAACTTGGCGGCATCATGCTTATGGACTTCGCCGTCAAATTCCCCGGTGGAGAGCTCATATGCTGCGGTCTTTCCCACCGTTACGATGTTGTAGGATTCCGAAGAAACCTCCCCGTTGTTGATATACGTATTTGTCGCCCTATACTCCATTGTGAAACTCTCCGCATTCTCGAGCGCGGAAATTATCTCCGCCAGGGACGCGTCCTGGGTGAATATCCTGTCACCCGCTCCGCCTCCGTCCTTGCCGCCCTCGTTGCAAGCGGCAAGCCCTATCGCGGCGCACGCAACGACTGCCAAAACAAGCAACAACGCAACCATCCTTTTTCTCATATTCTCCTCCTTTCTCGGCGCACCCCGCGCCGATTTTTTTATATATTGTAAACTATCCCTCCCCACGTGTCAATACTTTTCTATATATTTCCCCGATTTAACCTTAGTTTGCCTCCCTTCGGGCAAAAGGTATCGTCCTCTGACATGGAAGTGTTGTTCCCCCCTTCCTGCGGGTTTCGTCGTATTCAAGCACGCTCTCTCATGCTGTACGTCTCGCGGGTGAATGTTGGCTCCCCCTCCTTCCCTGCGGGCTTTCCTCCCCCGTGTCCGAACGAGTTCAGTCCCCGCATCATGCGGGACTGACTTCGCATTCCTACAAAAGTTTTTTATATCGCACTCACATAATCAAGCGGAGACCTGCACTTGCTGATGACCCGGCACGGGAGGAGGAATTCGGCGCTCGCGCACAACGCCCGTGCCTACTTAATGCTTCATCAGCGCTCGGCACTCAGAAGAACGCGCCGCGGCGTTCAAGAGGCGGTACACCGCCTGTGAACGCTTGGCTGAGCGGCGCGTGATTCTGTCTCCGAATAAGTTCACGTGGAAGTCAAGCACACTTCGAATAAGTGTACGTGGAGTTCAAGCACACCCCGAATAAATTCACGTCGTATTCAGGCTGGTTAATGGGGTATACGTTCCCCTAACATGGTAATATTGTACCCCCTCCTCCCCTTCGGGACTCCTCCCCCACTCGGGATAGAGTTCAGTCCTCCTAAAATGCGGGATATGCTTTTTCATAAAGGCGCAGATTGCGCCTTTATGAAAACACCTCTTGAAAAAAGTTTGAGTGTCGCACTCACATAATCAAGCGGCGACCAGTATTGACGAAACGTCGCTCGCGGGGCGAGGAGGGCGACTCGACGCGCACCGAGCCCGTGTCTACTTAATTATTCGTCTAACTTGCGAGGTCGCAGATACGCGCCGCGACTTGCAAGAGCGGGCGCAAACGCCCGCTGTGCAAGTTTGGGTGAGCGGCGCGTGAGACCGTCTTCGAATGGGTATAGGTGGGATTCAAGCACACTTCGAATAAGTGTACGTGAAGTTCAAGCACACCCCGAATAAGTATACGTGGGAGTCAGGCTCCACTTCGAATGAGTGTACGTGGGAGTCAAACACGTCTTCGAATGGGTTTTCATCGCGCTCAGACGCAGTTATTCGCGAAATAAGCGCGGGGATAGGAGCGAGAAGCCGGTTCTCCTCTGCATCCAAATCAGAAAACGGGTGA
>CALVTS010000024.1 GCA_944363035.1 uncultured Clostridia bacterium | reverse complement strand
TTTCCCCCAAAATCGTTCCCCCTTAAAAGGGAACCCACCATTTTGGGGGAAACCTTCGGCGCTCGGGCATGAGGGCTCCCGAGGACGGCGCCTCTGCGGCGCCGCCATGTTATGCCGCTTGCAATGCGCCCGCTTCGCGAAGAGAATGGCGCATTGCCGGCGCACTTTGCGTCTCGCCCTCGGCACTCACTTCGTCGCCGCCGACTTGCAAGAGGGCTACGCCCTGTGCAAGTTTGGCTGGGCGGCTCCACTTCGAATGAGTTTACGTGGGAGTCAAGCACGCTCGTTCAAACGTCCCCATCTGAGGGCGATATTTCGATGAAGAACAAGGAAGGCACCCTGTCCACGGGTGCGTAGCGTACTCCTCGTACGTGAGCAATCGTGGCAGGGTGCCTGACGCAGTTATTCGCGAAATAGCGCGCTCAGGTCTGAGGGCGTCATTTGGATGAAGAGCGCGAAAGCCCCGCATCTGCGGACGCGCGGCATACTTCTCGTACGTAAGCGGTCGCAGATGCGGGGCTGACAAAGCTATTCGCCAAATGACGCCCTCAGCGAGCGTCGGCGATCGCCTGCTCCTTCTTCCCCTTCTCCATAAGCTTTGCGGCTTTTTTGAGTTTCTTGTCACGCTTGGGTCCTTCGGGATACTGCATGGCTTTTTTCTGCTTGTATTCCGCGAGCTGGAGGGTGTCCACTTTGGTGCGTTTCTTGACGAGGGAGAACACGTCGTCGAAGCGGTTGAGAGCCTCGTCGATGATGTCGTCGGTGTCCGCCATGGAGGTGTAAAGCCTGCTTCCCGCCAGGGTGACGATGCCGTGGGACATATACGCCGCGCCCATGTGCTCCATTGCTTCCTTCCTGACCATGATGGAATCCTTCTTTTTGAGGACGCCGAGGAGGCTCAGGATGCACTTGGAGGAGAAGTCATAGCTCATTGCGCCCGTGCACTCGAGGTGGACGATGGAGCCCTGGTTGTACGCGACATAGGGCAGATCGTGCTTCTTGATGAGGTCCACAAGACCGTCGGTGAGCCTGTTGCCGGCGAGACCCGCCTTGACGCAGGCATTGTTTTTCTGTATCTCTTTGATGGCGACGTAGCCTGCCATCGCGGAGAGGGGGTTTGCCGCCAGCGTGCCGCCGACATAAGCCTTCTTCGCGCCGCCCGCAACGCCTGCCGCAAGCAGATCCACATACTTGGCTTTGCCGCCGATGCCGCCCGCCGCGGGATAGCCGCCCGCCACGATCTTGCCGAAGATGGTGAGGTCGGGGACGACGTTGAACAGACCCTGCGCGCCGCCGATGCCCACGCGGAAGCCGGTGACCACTTCGTCAAAGATGAGGAGCGCGCCGTACTTGTCGCAGAGCGCACGCACTTTGGTGTTGTAGTCGAAGTCCACGGGACGGGTGCCGCTCTCGGGACCGACGGGCTCAACGATGACCGCCGCGGTGCCGCCTCTCAGCTCATTGAATTTGAGATAATCTTCCAGCATCTTGGGGTCGTTGGGACGCACCTCGTCCACGACGGAGAAGGTGGCGTTGGGGATGCCGTAGGATTCCAGAAACTGCCTGGTGCCGGGCACCTTGGTGCCGTAGACCATCTGATCGGACCAGCCGTGATACGCGCCGCCGATCTTGATGACTCTCTTGTTCTTGGTCGCGCAACGCGCAACGCGGAGCGCGCCCATGACGGACTCGGTGCCGCTGCCGAGCATACGGAATTTCTCGACATTGGGCATACACTTGTGTATCTCTTTGGCGATGAGGAGTTCCGCCTCATGGAACAGACCGGTGACGGGGCCGCAGTCCTTGATAAGCTTGATCGCCTCTTCCTGTATGGCGGGGAAGTTGCTGCCCAGGATGGTGGGACCGCCCGCTTGCAGGAAATCGATGTACTTGTTGCCGTCCAGGTCGTACATATAGGCGCCTTCCGCCTTGACTATGCACATCGGGAAAGGCTTGTTGAAAGCGAGGTTGTGCTGAACGCCGCCGGGGATATACTTTTTCGCCTCTGCGGTGATGGCTTTGGACTTGGCGCACTGCTTGTCGTAGTAGTTGTCGCAGATGTCCTTGTATGCCTCTTCGGTCACGCTGTAAATGGGCTGAGAAGTGAGCTCTCTCAGGCTCTCGTTGATCTCTGCCGCGTTCGCCCAGCGAGTGACGCCGTAACCGGCTTCCTGCTTACCCTTGAGTTCGGTATAAGTGACTTTCATAATTGCCCTCCGAAACATGATTTTTTACATGAAAATTATACCAAACGCCAAAAGGGTTGTAAACGGTTGAAGAGAGTAAAAAATCAATACAAACCGCGCGATTTGTTTCCCAAAAAACATTTCGGCGCGATTTGTTTTTCTCCCCTCTCTTCCCCGACGCCCTTTACGGCGCAAAATGCCGCTTGACCCTCCCCTCATCCGAAGAGAGGAGCGCCTCGGCATACTGCTTACGCACGGCGGGCTTTCGCGCGCGCGATAAGCGAAGCGCCCCGCAGATGCGAGGCGCTTTTAAGGTCAGTTGAACAGATCCTTGAACGCTTTGCCGAATTTGAGCACGGGCGCGTTGCTTTCGCCGATCACGATGGTCTCCTTCGTGATGGGATTGAAGCCCGTCCTTTCGGGTTTATGCTTCAGCTCATAGGTGCCGAAACCGGCGATCGCGACCTTGTCGCCTCCCTTCATCGCGTCGGCGATGACTGCGCCGTACGCTTCGACCGCCGCGGTGGCGTCTTTGATGGAAAGGTCTGCTTTGGCGGCAACTGCCTTGATGAAATCGGTTTTGTTCATATTTACCTCCTGAGTTTATCCCGTCCCCCTGACTTCGCCCCGGGAACGCTTTTTACGATATGATTATAACCAACCGAACGACAAAAATCAACATAAAATTTTTTATGCGCTCGGCTGTCGCCGAACGGGACCCCGTCCCTCCCCTCGCAAAAGGCTCACGCAATATCCTCTACGGGAAGCGTTTCCCGCATTCTGAACGCCTCAAAAGCGGAAAAGGGACGCGACTCCCGCCGCGTCCCTTGACTCCGTTTTCCTCTTTCATCTTTCGGACACCACTCTGCCGTCGGAGGGGTCGATGAGCGCCGCCCAGTAGTCCGTCCCCTCCCCGATGAAGGACACATAGAAATAGTAGGTCTCTCTGTCTCCCGTGATGAGTTTGACGTATATCTCCCTCGGGGTCTTTCCCGCGCCCTCCTCTTCGGCGATGCGCTCGGCAAAGAGCTCCTTCGCCACGTTGATCGCGTCCGAAGCTGTGAGCGCGCCCGCAAGCACGTCGCGAAGTTCTATCTCCGACGTCTTATCCCCCGCGGTCAGGGATATCTTGGAGGGCATGAAGTCAAACTCCGTCTCCGCCTTGAATTCCCCGAACTTTCCCGCAGGCAATTTGCCCGTCACGCTCTCGGCATCTCCCTCCCCGCCATAGACGGTGTAGGATATCTCATCATACTCCCCCGCAACGAGAGGGGTGACCGAAAGTTCGGTGAATGGCTTGGCTCCGCTCGCCTTCCCGTCCGCGATGAAAGGATCCTCCCTCTCCCCCGATTCCAGCACTACGGCAAATGAGTCGTCCTCCCCGACATAGTAGGAAGTCACCGTCCCTGAGATGTAGGAGGGCTCCTCCGTCCCCTGCCTGTTGCACGCCGCCGCTGTCACGAGGATGAGAGCGAACACGAGAATGATACACACCGAAAGCACGATCTTCTTTTTCATACCACTACGATATGAGCCCCGCCTTCCGATTATTCCTGCCGACGGGAGAAGGCTCTGGAAGGGGGATGTGCCGACGAAGATCTCTCCCCGAAGATATGTTGTGTTCATATCCCGCGCTTTCGGCAGAGTTCGGCAAAACACGACGGCGAACTCGGTCGCCGTCAGATGAAAAAGCCGCCTTTCGGCGGCTTTTAAGCGTATCGGGCGCGACTCGGGAGAGCCCGAGCGCGGTCACCTGACGATTATCTGATCCCTTTCCGCCCCCACGGACACATATCCTATCTCGCGATCGACCGCCTTTTCGATATAGTCCACGTACGCGCGCGCGGCGGCGGGCAGGTCGGAAAATCTGCGGCAGGAGGAGGTGGGAGCCTTCCAGCCCTCCATATAGGTGACGTGGGGTCTTGCGGCGTTGAGCTTTTCGCCGAAGGGGAACTCCTCCGTGAGCTCGCCGAAGCACTCGTAAGCGTCCACCACGGGGATGCGATCGAAGCCGTCCAGCACGTCGAGTTTGGTGAGGGCGAGCACGTTTGCGCCCTGAACTCTGCACCCGTAACGGGAAGCCACGACGTCAAAGCCGCCCACCCTTCTGGGTCTGCCCGTCGCCGCGCCGTATTCGCCGCCCGCTTCGCGGAGGCGCACCGCCTCGTCGCCGAACATCTCTGCGGTGAAAGGTCCCTCGCCCACGCAGGAAGAATACGCCTTCATGATGCCTATGGTGCGGTCTATTTTAAGATCGGGCACGCCCGCGCCCACGGGGGCGTAAGCGGCTATGGTGTTGGAGGAGGACGTGTAGGGATAGATGCCGAAGTCTATGTCGCGGAGCGCGCCGAGCTGAGCCTCGAACATGATGTTCCTGCCCTGCCTTGCCGCGACGCCGAGATATGCGCCCACGTCGCAGATATACGGCTTGAAGCGTTCGCCGTATTCCGCGAGCCAGTCCGTCATCTCCTCCGCGGAAAACTTCTTTGCCCCCGGATAGGCGCCGAGACAGAGGTTTTTCCAGTCCAGCACCTCTTCTATGCGCGATCTGAGGTAATCGGGGTGCAGAAGGTCCCCCATGCGCACGGCTTTTTTCATATACTTGTCCGCGTAGATGGGCGCGATACCGCGGCGGGTGGAACCGAACTTGCGGTCCGCGAGCCTGTCCTCTTCCAGACAGTCCTGCAAGACGTTGTACGGGAAGCAGATGACCGCGCGGTCGCTTATCTTCAAATTGGCGGGGGACACTTCCACCCCGCCCTCGCGGAGCCTGTCCACCTCGCCCGCGAGGTGTTTGACGTCGATGACCATCCCGTTGCCCATCACGTTGACTTTGTCGGGACGCAGTATCCCCGAGGGCAGAAGGTTGAGGATGAACTTCCCTCTCTCGTTGACGACGGTGTGCCCCGCGTTGTTGCCCCCCTGATAGCGGACGATGACGTCCTGATCCTCGGAAAGGAGATCCACCATCCTGCCCTTTCCTTCGTCTCCCCAGTTGATGCCGACTATGGCTGTAAGCATTGTATACCTCTAAAAAATGGAGTCAAATCTAAACGGCTCGCCTGAGAGCGCGCCGCGCGAGAGGTCTCCCTCTCAGACCTTTATTGCCGACGCCGCGTGTTCGTCGTGCGGATTTGCCGCAAGGAGAGGTCTCACCACCTCGTCGAGGAACTCCTCCGTCTGCGTCTCGGCGCATCCGACGAACTGTTTCACGTCCATTATGCTCGCGAGCTCCGCCTCGGTGAGCCCGAAAACGGGATCCGCCAGGATGCGGGAAAGGAGGTCGTTTTCACCCCCCTCTTCCTTGACGACAGCCGCCGCCGCGACTGAGTGACGGCGAATGGCTTCGTGGAGCTCCTGTCTGTCCCCTCCCTTGACCTTGACGCAGTACATCAAAATGTTCTCTGTCGCCATAAACGGCAGTTCACGGTTAAGATCTCGCTCTATCATCTTGGGATAGAGCTTCAAACCGCCGATGACGTTGATGTACAGCGAAAGCACCGCGTCCACGGCGAGGAACGCCTCCGGGACGGAGATGCGCTTGTTCGCGCTGTCGTCCAGAGTGCGCTCGAACCATTGCGTCGCGGCGGTGACCGCGGGATTGAGGCTATCCGTGATGACGTAGCGCGAGAGGGAGGCTATGCGCTCGCTCCGCATGGGATTGCGCTTGTACGCCATCGCGGAGGAACCGATCTGTTTGCTCTCGAAAGGCTCTTCCGCCTGTTTGAGATTGGAAAGCAGACGGATGTCGTTGGAGAATTTGGTCGCGCTCTGCGCAATGGAGCAAAGCACCGAGAGCACGTTGTAATCCACCTTTCTGGAATAGGTCTGTCCGCTCACGGGATAGGTGTCCGAAAAGCCCATCTTCTCTGCGATGAGGCTGTCCAGTTTCTTGACCTTTGCGCGGTCGCCCTCGAAGAGCTCCAAAAAGCTCGCCGCCGTCCCCGTCGTCCCCTTGCACCCGAGGAGTTTGAGGGAGTTGATGCGGTATTCCAGATCCCTGAAATCCATCACCAGGTCATGGAGCCACAGAGTGGCGCGCTTGCCCACCGTAGTGGGTTGCGCGGGCTGATAATGGGTGTAAGCGAGGGTGGGCAGACCCTTGTATCTTTGTGCGAAATCCGCCACTTTCTCTATCGCGGTGAGGAGGAGGGAACGTATCTGCAACAAGCCCTCTTTCATCTGTATTATGTCGGTGTTGTCCCCCACATAACAGCTCGTCGCGCCAAGGTGGATGATGGGCCTCGCCTTAGGACACGCCTTGCCGAAGGTGAGCACGTGCGCCATGACGTCGTGACGCACCTCTTTTTCTCTCTCGGCGGCGTAGGCGTAGTCTATGTCCGAGACATGGGCTTTCATCTCGGCGATCTGCTCGTCGGTGATGTCTATGCCGAGCTCTTTCTCGGACTCGGCGAGGGCTATCCAGAGCTTGCGCCATGTGGTGAACTTGAAATCGGGGGAAAAGATGTGCTTCATCTTCTCGCCGGCGTACCTTTCGCAGAGGGGAGAAACGTAGCTGTCCATATGACCTCCAAACAAAAAAGCGTTGCGCTCCCCCGCACCGTTGCGAAAGAGTGGGCGAACGCTTGGCGGGCTCTCCCGCCGACGCTGTAAATATAGCAAGCCGCGCGAAAAAAGTCAATTATTTCCTTGACAATGCGACCCTCGGCGTGTATCATTTTCCCCGTTGAGCAAGGACGCTTTCCTTTGGGAGCGTCCTTCTCTTTTTTTGTCGGGAATGGAGGGATGACGGCATGACCGCTTCCGCATTTTGCGGCTTTCCTCCACTCCGAACGGCGGAATGCGGCAAATGACTTGCTATGTCGCAAGGAATTTAATATAATAAACATAATTTCCGCACGTTACGCGCGGAGAAGGAGTGCGTTATGGTAATGTCCGAACTGTTCGGCAGCATGGTCTTCAGCGATAGGGTGATGAAAGCCCGCCTGCCCGAGGACACCTATAAGGAGTTCAAGGATTGTTGCGAGCACGACCGTCCCCTCTCCCTCGAGACCGCCAACGTCATCGCGGGCGCGATGAAGGACTGGGCGGTGGAAAAGGGAGTGACCCATTTCACGCATTGGTTCCAACCCATGACCGGGCTGTCCGCCGAAAAACACGACTCTTTCATCTCCCCCACGGCAGAGGGAGGCGTCATCATGGAGTTCGGCGGCAAGGAGCTCATCAAAGGGGAACCGGACGCAAGCTCCTTCCCCAGCGGCGGACTGCGCGCCACCTTCGAAGCGCGAGGCTATACCGCGTGGGATCCCACGTCCTATGCCTTCATAAAGGACGGGACTCTGTGCATCCCCACGGCGTTTTGCAGCTACAACGGACAGGCTCTCGACAAAAAGACTCCTCTGCTCCGTTCCATGGAAGCGGTCTCCCGCGAGGGCGTGAAACTTCTGCGCCTCTTCGGCAGAAAGACCGAGAAGCTCATCTCGGCGGTGGGGCCCGAACAGGAATATTTCCTCATCGACAGCAAGGCTTTCGAGAAGAGACGCGATCTGATGTACACGGGCAGGACCCTCTTCGGCGCGAGACCCCCGAAGGGTCAGGAGCTCGAGGATCACTATTTCGGCGCCATCAAACCCCGCGTCTCGGCTTTCATGAAGGACCTGGACGAGGAACTTTGGAAACTCGGCGTCCTCGCCAAAACAAAGCACAACGAGGTGGCTCCCGCACAGCACGAACTCGCCCCCATCTACACCACCGTCAACGTGGCGACGGATCAGAACCAGCTCATGATGGAGATCATGCGCAAGGTCGCCGCCAAACACGATATGACCTGCCTCCTGCACGAAAAACCCTTCGCGGGCGTGAACGGGAGCGGCAAACATAACAACTGGTCTTTGGTGACCAACTTCGGGCACAACATCTTCGAGCCGGGCAAGAGCCCCGCCGACAATGCGCAGTTCCTGCTCATCATCTCCCTCATGATAGCGGCGGTGGACAAGCATCAGGATCTTCTGCGCATAAGCGCGGCGAGCGCGGGCAACGATCACCGTCTCGGCGCCAACGAGGCTCCCCCCGCCATCGTGAGTATGTATCTGGGCGATGAGCTCACGGGCATACTGCAAGCGATAGCGGACGGCAGGACGTACTCCAAACGCGCGGCGTGCCAGGTGGAGATAGGCGTGCACGTCCTCCCCAAGTTCGCGATGGACAGCACGGATCGCAACCGCACCTCTCCCCTCGCGTTCACGGGCAACAAATTCGAGTTCCGTATGCTGGGCTCGGCGTTCTCCATCGCGGACACCAACACCGTGCTCAACACCATCATGGCGGACGAATTCCGCGCCGCCGCAGCCGAGCTCGCAGAAGCCGAGGATTTCAACGCCTGCATCCGCGATATGATAAAGCGCATCATCAACGAGCACGGCAGGATAATCTTCAACGGCAACAACTATTCCGACGAGTGGGTCAAAGAGGCGAAAGCCAGAGGGCTCCTCAATCTGCCCACCACCGTGGATTGCCTCGCGCTTCTGGATTCTCCCGAAAACATCGCCCTCTTCGAGCGCAACGGAGTGCTCACCGAGGAGGAGATAAGGAGCCGCAAGGACATCCTCATCGAGAACTACTGCAAGCTCATCGCGATCGAGGGCAACACCATGCTGGATATGGCAAAAAAGGATGTCCTGCCCGCAGTCACGACCTACGAGAAAGAGCTCGCCGAGGTCATCAACGCGCTGACCGCGGCAGGAGTCAGGAGCGTGCCGCAAAAGGGTACTCTGAAAAAGCTCAACGCGCTCTATGCGGATGCGACAAAGGCGATAACCGCGCTGAAAGACGCGCTCGCCAAGGGAAAGACCGCGTCCGATTGGATGAGCTACGGCAAGATCTGCCGCGACGAGATCATTCCCGCCATGAACGCATTGCGCGCCGCCGCCGACGAGATGGAGATCCACACCGCCAAAAAATATTGGCCCTTCCCCACCTACGGCGATCTGCTCTTCTCAGTACATTGACCTTCCGTCCCGCCGCGACTGCGGCGGGACGCACATTATCCCCGAATATGAAAACTCACACGGACAAGACCAACGCCATGCGCGCCCTCGAAAGAGCGGGGGTGGGATATGTCGCCCGCTCATATCTCCCGGAGGGCAAGTTGATCTCTCCCGAGGAAGCCCCTTCCGGTGTGGAAGCCGCAGAGATGATGGGCGTCCCCTGCGAGAAAGTGTTCAAGACGCTGGTCACGGTGGGCAAAAGCCTTGCGCACTACGTATTCGTCATCCCCGTCGCCCGCGAGCTCGACCTCAAAAAGGCGGCGCACGCCGTGAGAGAAAAGTCCGTTGAGATGGTGCGTTCCAAGGAACTCCTCCCCCTCACGGGCTACGTACACGGCGGGTGCTCCCCCCTCGGCATGAAAAAACAGTTCGTGACCGTGGCGGACGAGAGCGCGCGCGGGCTGGACAGCTTCCTTTTCAGCGCGGGCAGGATAGGTTTGCAGATAGAGACCTCCCCCGAGGGGCTCGCAAAAGCCATCCCCCTCTCCTTCGCCGACGTCACAAGATCCCCCGAAGCGTGACCCCCTCTTCGCGAAGGATACTCGCTTTATAAAACTCCTCCCTTATCTCTCCTCACGACCCGAAAAGGAGCAAATGGTCCGCGCGACGAACGCCCGACCTTTAAGTTAGCAATACGGGTGTTGATTTTTGAGCATTTTTGTGTTATAATCTTTGTCGTTTGAAACAAACGCCCCCGTCTCGGACGGTATAAAGGGCTTTCACCGAAAGGTATTTTTTCGGCACGCACCGTCCGCCGCGACAGGGCTCGGAGGACGGAATAAAGTCAAGGAGCGTGGATATGGAACAATTCGAAAAAACCGTCACCCACTATGCGCCCTGGATGCGCAAAATGAGCGAAGTGTGCGTTGAAAACAGCACTATCGACCCTTCTCTTTATCAAAAATACAACGTCAAACGCGGTTTGCGCGACGTGGACGGCACGGGCGTCGTTGCGGGGCTCACCGAGATAAGCGAGATCAACGCATACAAACTCGACGAAAACGGCAACAGAGTGGAATGTCCCGGCGAGCTCTACTACCGCGGCATCCCCATCCGCGATCTGGTGGACGGCTTCATCCGCGAAAAGAGATTCGGATTTGAGGAGACCACCTATCTCCTCCTCTTCGGCAAGCTCCCAGATGAAAAACAGCTCGGGCACTTCAACGAGATGCTGGGCGACTACCGCAGGCTCCCGGAGAGCTTTGTCAGGGACATCATCATGAAAGCGCCCTCCTCTGATATGATGAACGTCATCGCAAGGAGCGTGCTCACGCTGTACAGCTACGACAAGCACCCCGACGACATCTCCATCGCCAACGTCCTGCGCCAGAGCATACAGCTCATCGCGCAGTTCCCCCTGCTCTCGGCATACGGCTATCAGGTTTACGCGCACTATCACTCCGACAACAGCCTCATCATCCACAAACCGAAGAAGGAACTCAGCACGGCTGAGAACATCCTGAGGCTCATCCGTCCCAACAAAAAGTACACGGAGCTGGAAGCCAAAGTGCTGGATCTCTGCCTCGTGCTCCACGCAGAACACGGCGGCGGCAACAACTCCACCTTCACCAACCACGTCGTGACAAGCTCGGGCACGGACACCTACTCTGCGGTGGCGGCGTCCCTCGGCTCTCTGAAAGGTCCCCGTCACGGCGGCGCGAACATCAAAGTGTCCAAGATGTTTCAGGACCTCAAAGCCACCACTCCCTGCACGGACGACGGGATACGCGACTATGTCGCCCGTCTCCTTGACAAGGAGGCGTTCGACGGCGCGGGTTTGGTGTACGGCATAGGACACGCGGTCTACTCTCTCAGCGATCCGCGCGCGGACATCCTGCGCGATTACGCCAAGAAACTTGCGACAGCAAAAGGGCTGGAAAGCGACTACGAATACTACGAAAAAATGGCGCGCATAGCCCCCGAAGTCATAGGCGAAAAGCGCAAGATGTACAAGGGCGTCAGCGCCAATGTGGACTTCTATTCCGGGCTCATCTACACAATGTTGAAGATCCCGACCGAGCTTTATACCCCCCTGTTCTCCGTGGCAAGGATAGCGGGCTGGAGCGCGCACCGCATAGAAGAGCTCGCCAACCGCGGCAAGATAATCCGCCCCGGATACACCGCCGTGGCGCCCAGACAATCCTACATACCCATGGAAGAGAGATGACGCCGCAAACGGCGCCGAAAAGCCTCTCCCAAACAAAGCGATGAAAATGATAAAACGCCGATATCGGCGTTTTATCTTTTAGTTTTTGCATGATGATCCCCGCGTTCGGTTATTTTGTGAGAGCCTCCAAAAGTTCATCCGTATCCTTTGCGATGACCTGCGCGCCGTGGGCGATCAATACTTCGCGCGGACGGAAACCCCATTCCACCCCCACGAAGTCTACCCCCGCATTTTTCGCCGTATCCGCGTCCACGTCAGAGTCGCCTATATACACCGTCTCCTCCCGCGACTTCCCGAGGACGCGCATCACCTCGTTCACGGAGTCGGGCGCGGGCTTTCGGCGCACCCCATCCCTCTCCCCCACCGCCATATCGAATAGCCCCGGGAAATAGTCATCTTTCAACGTCTGCACCGCAAAATCCACCTTGTTGGACACCACGGCAGTCTTCATCCCCATACGACGCAACGCGGCGATCGCTTCCGGCACTCCGTCATAGGGTCTGGTCATATCTGCGCAATGCGCGGCGTAATTTTTCCTGAATGCCTCCGTGAGCCTTGCCATCTCCTCGACAGAAGCGCCGCAGGGTACGGCGCGTTCAAGCAACTTGCCCACGCCGTTGCCCACAAAGGACCGCACCTCGTCCTTGGTGCGCAAAGGCATCCCCACCTCCTCGAGGGAAAGGTTGAGTGTGTTGGTGAGGTCGTCCAAAGTGTCAAGGATGGTGCCGTCCATGTCGAACACCGCAAGCGAATATTTCATACTTCTCCTTTTATTTCTCTTTTCATCGCGAAGGGGGGGGCATACGCCCGCGTTCGCCTCCTCCGCGCACGCTGTCTGTCACGCAGAAAACGCGTCCCGCGCCTCTCCCGCCACGGCGTGCGGATATTGACAACATTATCCCCCTCCCCGAAAAGCGATGTCAAGCAAAACCGAGCTCTTATCCGCCGAAATACGCCCCTCCCCCTCCGTCGGAGCAAGAGCGAGAGCCCGTGGGGACGAAACGCAGACAAAGGCATACCTTTCGGCAATCAGACAAGGAAGCGCGCGCAGGCAATAGTTTACATATCGGAAAGTGCGCCGACGCAACGTACCAAATAAAAGGACGTTGTGCCGACACGATATATTCCCCGCACCGAGATAGCGGGGGAAAAGGGGGTGAGGATGCCCCGCCGAGGAGGGTGATTTTCGTTTAGACAAGGAAGCGCGCGCAGGCAATAGTACACATATTGGCAAGTGCGCCGATGAAGTATAACCAAACCACCCGCAAACACAGCGGGGGAAAAGGGGGTGAGGATGCCCCGCCGAGTAGGGTGATTTTCGCTTAGACAAGGAAGCGCGCGCAGGCAATAGTTTACATATTGGCAAGTGCGCTGACGAAGTATAACCAAACCACCCGCA
>CALVTS010000023.1 GCA_944363035.1 uncultured Clostridia bacterium | reverse complement strand
CCCTTCGGGACTCCTCCCCCACTCGGAATAGAGGACTGTCCTCCTAAAATGCGGGATATACTTTTTCATAAAGGCGCATTCTGCGCCTTTATGAAAACACCTCTTGAAAAAGGTTTGAATCTCGCACTTGCATAATCAAGCGGATACCAGTATAGACTGAACGTCGCTCGCGGGGCGAGGAGGGCGACTCGACGCGCACCGAGCCCGTGTCTACTTAATTATTCGTCTAGCTTGCGAGATCGCAGATACGCGCCGCGGCGTTCAAGAGGCGGCACGCCGCCTGTGAACGCTTGGCTGAGCGGCGCGTGAAACCGTCTTCGAATAAGTGCACGTGGGAATCAGGCACACTTCGAATGAGTGTACGTGAGAGTGATGAAAGGAACGGGCGCGCAAGGGCAAAGTGAAAGCCGCTCTAGCGAGCGGCTTTTGCAAAGTTCGGCGCGCATTGCGACGCGGGAGCGTACAGAGACGTACGTGAGCATCCACGACAAGGGCGCTGACAAAGTTCTGCGCCCATTCCTAACGCTTGTTGAAAACGTCGCCATTTGGATGAAATGCAAGGAAAGTGCCTGCGGGATGGACAGGAGCGTACTTGGTCGTACGTGACTGTTCAGACCGCAGGCACTTGACACAGCAGTTCGCCAAATGGCGGCGTTTTAGTAGTTGTTGCGAGGCGTATAGCGTGTGTGCAACAGCTCATGCGCAAGATGGCTGTTGGGCTTGCCGAGGAATTCGTCGTAGAGTTCTTTGACGACGGGGTTCTCGTGAGATTTGCGCAGTTTCATCTTCTTGTCGGTGTCGTAGATGGCTTTGGCGCGGAGGGCGGGGACGTCGGAATTGTTGCGGACGTAGGCGCTCTTGATGGGCTGACCGCCGCCGTTGACGCAACCGCCGGGGCAGGACATTATCTCGATGAAATGATAGTCCGCCTTGCCTGCGCGCACTTCTTCCATGAGTTTGCGCGCATTGCCCAGCCCGCTTGCGACGGCGACCTTGACGACGGTGCCGCCGATGTCGTAGCTTGCCTCCTTGATACCCTTGGTGCCCCTGACCTCCTTGAAGTCGAGGGAGGGGGCCTCCTTGCCGGCGACGAGCTCATAGACTGTGCGGAGCGCGGCTTCCATGACGCCGCCCGTCGCGCCGAAGATGAGACCCGCACCCGTAGAGATGCCGAGGGGCGCGTCGAATTTTTCGTCGGCTAGCTCATTGAAGAGTATACCGCAGCGTTTGATGAGTTTGGCAAGTTCGCGGGTGGTGATGGCGATGTCGATGTCGGGCACGCCTGCCGCATTCTGATGAGGTCTGCCCTTCTCGAATTTCTTCGCGGTGCAAGGCATGACGGAGACGACGGTGATATCCTCGGGCGCCCATCCCATCTTTTCGGCGTAATAGGTCTTGACGATGGCTCCGAACATCTGCTGAGGAGACTTGCAGGTGGAAAGGTTGCCGAGAAGGTCGGGGAAGTTGTGCTCGCAGAACTTGATCCACGCGGGAGAACAGCTAGTCACCATGGGGAGCCTGCCGCCGTTTTTGAGCCTGTCCAGAAATTCGGTGCCCTCTTCCATAATGGTGAGGTCCGCGCCGAAGTCCACGTCAAAGACGTTTGCGAAGCCCATCCTGCGCAGAGCCGCGACCATCTTGCCCTCGACGTTGGTGCCGACGGGATAGCCGAACTCTTCGCCGAGCCCTACCCTGACGGAGGGCGCGACGCCTACGACGACGTGTTTGGTGGGATCGGCAAGCGCGGCGAGGACGTCGTCTATCTCCTCGCGTTCGGTGAGCGCGCCCACGGGACAGACTGAGATGCATTGTCCGCATCCGACGCAAGGCACTTCTGAGAGGGGTTTCTCGAAAGCGCACCCGATGTGGGTGTCAAAGCCTCGCGCATTCGCGCCTATGACCGCCACGGACTGATATTTGGCGCACGCCGCCACGCATCTGCGGCAGAGCACGCATTTGTTGTTGTCGCGCACGATATAGGGGGTGGAGGAATCCACCACGTACTTGTTCTTGACCCCGTTATACTTGTGCCCGTCGCACCCGAGTTCCATGGAAAGACGCTGGAGCTCGCAGTTGTTGTTGCGGGCACAGCTCAGGCAATCCTGATTGTGATCGGAGAGGATGAGCTCGACGGTGGTCTTTCTGCTCTCCATGACCTTTGGGGTGTTGGTGAACACTTCCATGCCCTCGCTGACGGGATAGACGCAGGCGGCGACGAGACTTCTCGCGCCCTTGACTTCGCAGACGCACACGCGGCAGGCGCCGATGGCGTTGATGTCTTTGAGATAGCACAGCGTGGGGATGCGGATGCCCGCCGCCTTTGCGGCTTCCAGAATGGTGGAGCCCGCCTCGACGCTCACGGGGATGTTGTTTATTTTAAGGTTGACTTTTGCCATATCTCTCTCCTTTACTCCTTGACGATCGCGCCGAAGCGGCAGGTCTCCATACACACGCCGCACTTGATGCACTTGGACGGATCGATGACGAACTTGGACTTGATCTCGCCCGAGATGGCACCCACGGGACACTTCCTCGCGCACGCGGAGCAGCCTTTGCAGTCGTCCGTGATGGTGTAACGCGCCAGCCCTTTGCACACATGGCAGGGGCATCTCTTGTCCACGACGTGAGCGATATACTCGTCTCTGAAATAGCGCAGAGTGGACAGCACGGGATTGGGCGCGGTCTGCCCGAGTCCGCACAGGGAGTTGGCTTTGATGTAGTAGCACAGCCGTTCCATATCGTCAAGATCCTGCAAAGTCGCCTGACCAGTCGTGATCTTGTCGAGATATTCCAGCAATCTACGGTTGCCGATACGGCAGGGAGTGCACTTGCCGCAGCTCTCGTCCACGGTGAATTCCAAGAAGAACTTGGCGATGTCCACCATGCAGTTGTCCTCGTCCATGACTATCATGCCGCCCGAGCCCATCATGGAGCCGATGGAGATGAGGTTGTCGTAGTCAATGGGGATGTCGAAGTGCTCTGCGGGGATACAGCCGCCGGAGGGACCGCCCGTCTGCGCCGCCTTGAAGTGCTTGCCGTTGGGGATGCCGCCGCCGATGTCCTCTATGACCTCGCGGAGGGTGGTGCCCATCGGGATCTCCACAAGACCGGTGTTGGTGATCTTGCCGCCCAGAGCGAACACCTTGGTGCCCTTGGACTTTTCGGTGCCCATGGAGGAGAACCACTCCGCCCCTTTCAGGATGATCTGACACACGTTGGCGTAGGTCTCGACGTTGTTGAGGATGGTGGGCTTGCCGAAGAGTCCCTTCACCGCGGGGAAGGGAGGACGGGGACGAGGCTCGCCGCGATTGCCCTCGATGGAGGTCATGAGCGCGGTCTCCTCGCCGCAGACGAACGCGCCCGCGCCGAGCCTTATCTCGAGGTCGAAATCAAAGCCGGTGTCCAGGATGTTCTTGCCGAGAAGCCCGTATTCGTGCGCCTGCTCCAAAGCTATGCGCAGACGTTGGACCGCGATGGGATACTCCGCTCTGACGTAGATATACCCCTGATGCGCGCCTATCGCGTAGCCCGCGATCGCCATTGCTTCAAGCACGGCGTGAGGATCGCCTTCCAGAATGGAGCGGTCCATGAACGCGCCGGGGTCGCCCTCGTCCGCGTTGCAGCACACGTATTTCACGGGACCGGGGCTGTTTGCCGCAAACTGCCATTTGAGACCGGTGGGGAAACCGCCGCCGCCTCTGCCGCGCAGTCCGGAAGCCTTGATGATGTCGATGACCTCCTGCGGTTTGAGCTCGGTGAGGCACTTGATGAGCGCCTGATAGCCGTCCTCGGCTATGTATTCGTCGATCTCCTCGGGATTTATGACGCCGCAGTTGCGCAACGCAACGCGGGTCTGCTTCTTGTAAAAATTCGTCTCGGAGAGGGCTTTGACGGAATGAGCGTCGGATTTCTCCTTATAAAGGAGGCGTTGCACCAGTCTGCCTTTGACAAGGTGCTCGTCCACTATCTCGGCGACGTCCTCCACCTTCATCCCGCTGTAAAACGCGCCTTCGGGATAGACGATGACGATGGGACCCACCGCGCAAAGTCCGAAACAGCCCGTGCCCACGACGGAAACGTCGTTTTCGAGTCCGCGCTCCTTGATGAGCGTCTCGAACTCCTTCTTGATGGCGGCGCTGTTGTTGGAATGACAACCCGTCCCGCCGCATACCAAAACGTGACTTCTGACCATATTATCTCCTTATTTGTTGTCGCCTATCAGATATTCGGTGCAAACATTGCCGTTGACGATGTGGTTGGCTACGATCTTGCGCGCCTTTTCGGCGTCCACATGGACGTAAGTGACGGGCTCCTCGCCGGGGACGTGCACTTCGACGATGGGTTCGAGCGCGCACATTCCCATACAGCCCGTGCGCGTCACTTTGACGTTTTTGAGCTGTCTGGACGCGATGTCGTCCACAAACGCGTTGAAGACGGGTCTCGCGCCCGCCGAAATGCCGCAGGTCGCCATACCGACGACGATGCGGGTCTCCGTATCCGCGTCCTTGTTGTCGCGCAGATTGATCTGCCCTTTCATCTTGTCACGGATAGCCTTGATGTCGGCTATGCTTTTCATAGTGTCTCTCCTCCGATATCGATCATGTTTTCTTTTATCATATCTCTGACGAACACGAGCACTTCGGGTTCGCCGACGGGCACCCCGTCCAGCTCCGCTTTCAGCTCGCGCGTGTCAAATACGAATCCCTTGCCGTCCACACTCACTTCGAACACGAACTCCGACTTGCACTCCCCGCCTATCAGCGTGACCACGGTGTCCGAAAGATCCCCGAGGGGAGCGCGGTCGATGTGATCCCGCAAAAAGGTCGCCGTGACCGTCGTCCCGACCCCCTTTTCGGAGCGGATGGAAAAACTTCCTCCCGCCATCTCCGCCGCCATCTTGAAGAGGGGTATCCCCATGCCCACTTTGCGCGTGGTGCGCGTGGTGGTGAAAGGGTCCGTCACCCTTTTCAGAAATTCGGCGTCCATGCCGCATCCGTCGTCGGATATCTCTATCCGGAGCTCCTCCCCCTCCGCCTTCACGGAAATGCGGATGAGCGTCGCTCCCGCTTTCACGGAATTTTCCGCTATATCGAGTATGTTGAGAGCGAGCTCTCTCATGCTCCTCCCCCCTCACGCAACTTTTTCACAAGCGCCGCCGCGGAGAGCTCATCGAGCTCTATCTCCCCTCTGTCGGAGATGTCGTCGAGCACGTGCGCGTCGCTGTCCGTGATGACAAGCCTCTCCCTCCTCCGCCTTTCGAGTTCCTCTTCCGTCGCGCGGGATGAGAGCTCCACGGTGGGATAGTCCGAGGGGATGGCGCCCAGGATGTTGAGCATACTGTTCGCGTCCCTGTCTATGTGAGCGGGTATCGCAACGCCTCCGCATTCGAAGGCGAGTCTGCGCACCTCGTCGCAGGAGATCGCCGCGCTGTCCAGCAACATCCTCTCCTCTTTGCCTATCACATTGTCGTCCTCGTCGAAATAGAGCTGTTCGCCGAAGATGTCCGCCCTGTTTTTCCTCTCCGAGAAGGGTATCCGCCCGAAGAAATCACCGAGGGCACCGTACGTTCCGAAGAGGCAGAGGAGGTGGATGTCCTCGCAGGTCTGCACTTCCACGGCGGGCACCACGCACACCCCGTATTCCTCCCCCGCCCGCATGGCGAGAGGGACGTGACCTATGGCGTTGTGGTCCGCTATCGCCACGATATCCAACCCCGACAAAGCCGCCTGTCCCACTATCGTGACCGGCGTCATCTCATCTTCCGCGCAGGGAGAGAGGGCTGAATGTATGTGCAGATCGTAGCGATATCTCATATCCTTTCCGCACGAACAGAGCTTGTTGCACTCTTTTCGGCGGCATAAACCTCCGTTTTGGACGTGTACCGTCCGTTATCCGAGATGACGCGAGGTCTCCACCGCAGCTTCGTAGACGGGAAGTCCCGTCAAGATGAGGTTGACCTCGTTCTGTTTCGCGCGTTCGGTGAGAGCGGGATCGGGCTCCGTCCCCTCGCACAGCACCACTACGGCGCAATCCGTGAGGGACGCCACGGCGCAGACGTTCACGTTGCTCATCACCGTGAACCATGCCGAATCCGCGGGGGCTTTGCCCATCACGTTGCTGAGGAAATCCCCGCAGTAGCCCGAGGAAATTTCCCTCTCCCCGTCCGCAAGCACGTCTATACGCGCGTTAAGGATGTCGGCAAGTTCGTTGACTGTCATTTTTTCAGTTTCTCCGCCTATTTTCTGACGCACACGCTGTCCTTGGGGATGACCCCGCCCACGAGATCTTCCGCAAAGGCGGTGCAACTGGGCGCGCCGCAAAGCCCGCAGTCCACCATGGGGAGGGTCTTCAATATCTCCTCCTTCTCCATGAGTTTGCTGAGGGCGGCGAGACGGTTGTCATCGAGTTTGAAGACGTCTTTCAGGCTGGGGTTCTGCTCCCACATGAACCAGTCCGCATCCTTGCCGATGTCCTCGATCGTGTTGCTTTCGCTTTTCAGTTTGCGTGTGAGATAGTGCACCCTGGAGCGCGCTACAAAGGGATTCTCCACATTCATCACCCCTCCCACGCAACCGCTGACGCAGGCGTTGAGTTCGATGAACTGCATATCGCTGAGCCCGCCGTCTTCCAACGCTTCCAGGATCTTGACGCACTGTTCCACTCCGTCGGCGGCTATGGTCTTGATGCCTCCCGTGGAATTCGCCTCTCCCCTGCTTATCCCCCAGCAGAGCCCTGTGGAGCTCATCCTGGCAAGAGGTCTTATCTCGGTGAGTTTCTCCATCGCGGGCACCAGGCGCATATACGCGTCCGACACCGAGAGCACGCGGTCCACATAGGGACGCTCCACCCCGAGACCCATTTTGAGCGCGAACACTTTTGCGGGACACGGAGAGATGAAGTACACCCCGATGTCCTCCTCCGGGACGCCCTTTTTCAAGGCGCGTTCCCTCGCCAGTTTCGCCGCCACGTCCACGGGCGCGAGGGTGCCGAGCAGACGCTCGGAAAGGTCGTGATACTTCATGAGTATCAGTTCGAGGATAGCGGGACACGCCGTAGAGATGATGGGCGCGGGGATGCTCCCCTCCGTCATTATCCTGCGGGTGACGTCCGTGATATACTCCGCCGCCTCGCCCACTTCGCCCACGTCGTCGAAACCTATCGCGAGGAGCCCGTTAAGCACTATGTTTATATCTTCGAGGTTGTTGAACTGACCGTAAAAAGAGGGCGCGACCAGCGCGATCTTATACTTGAAATCCTCCAGCGTGTCCCAGGCGTCGTGGGAGGGCTTTTTCGCCTGATAACGGCAGAGACGGATGCATTCGCCGCAGCCTATGCACCTTTCGTAGGCGACGCTGGCTTTCCCTCCGCGGACGCGTATCGCCTCGGTGGGACAGCGTTTCATGCACGTCACGCACCCCCTGCATTTTTCGGGATCGAGGGTGACGGTGTGCAACGCCTTTTCGTCAAGGACGCATTTGATCTGCGACTTTTTAGCCATAGTTCCCGCCGTCCTCCTAGCTGAAGAATATTTTCATACGGACCGTAGTCCCCACGCCGACTTCGCTTTCGATGACGAACTCGTCCGTGTACTTTTTCATGTTGGGGAGCCCCATGCCCGCCCCGAACCCGAGGGCGCGGATGTCTTCGGGCGCGGTGGACCAGCCGGGAGTCATGGCAAGCTCCACATCCGGGATGCCCTTGCCCTTGTCGGCGAGCACTATCTCTATGCGGTCGAGATAGATGTCCGCGGTGGCGACTCCCCCGCCCGCATGGATGACCATGTTGATCTCGCCCTCGTACATGGCGATGGCGACGCGGCGGATGTCGCAGGAAGGGATGCCCAGCTTTTTCAATGTGCCTTTCACCTCTTCGGAGGCAGACCCCGCAGAGGCGAAATTGTTGCCGCTGACGGCAAATTCGAGATGGATATGATCCCCATTCATCAGGCGGAGAGCCCTGCGGCGTAAAGCCTTCCCGCCGCCTCATAGGTGCTCATATCGGTGGCTATGAACACTATGTTATAGTTCTCGGCGAGCTTTATCATATCCTCGTTCGGACGCTTGCCGCACACGAAAACTATACACTCGATGTCCACCATCACCGCCGTGCGCACCACCTGAGGATTGACCAGCCCCGTGATGAGCGCCCCCTGATCGCGGACGTAGGCGAGCACGTCGCTCATCATGTCGAACGCGCACGCCGAAGAGATGTCGGTGTCTGCCGCTTCGGGAGAACAGAGTATGCTCCCCTCCACGACGGATGCGATGTCCTTGATTTTCATAGTTCACTCCGAGTGCGGGAGAGACCCCGCGGAATTTTTCAGTCGCGGTATTTCGCGAGTATGCCGGGGATGTCGGCAGGGGTGAGCTTGCCGTAAACGTCGTCGCCTATGGTCATGACGGGAGCCAGCCCGCAACAACCTATGCAACGCGTGGAGCAGAGAGAAAATTTGCCGTCCGAAGTCGTCGCTCCGTCCGAGAGCCCGAGCTCGGCGGCGAGCTTGTTGAACACGTCGCCCGAACCTTTGACGTAACACGCCGTGCCGAGACAGACCGCGACCGCGTGTTCGCCCTTGGGATTGAGAGAAAACTGGCTGTAAAACGTCGCCACGCCGAACACCTCTTCCAGGGACGCGCCGAGCTCTTCGGCGACTATCTTCTGGACCTCGATGGGGAGATATCCGTATATCTCCTGCGCGGCTTGCAGAGCGGGCATCATACTGCCCGGCATATTCTTGATGGTGCGAAGTTCCGCACGCAGTTTAGCCTCTTGCGCGGCGGTGCCCTTGAACGCCACTGTGGTCAATTTGATCTGTGCCATATTTCCTCCGAAAACAACGTAAGCGACGCTTCCGCGCCGACGTAGCTATTGTAGCATGATTGGATTTGAAATGCAATAATAAATAATTACTATTAAAAGAGACTCCCTTTGTCCTCTTCCTTCCCTACGGGATCGGGATATTTCAGCGGCAGGGCGCGTTTGTGCGCGGTGCGCGCCTCCATCTCCGCTATGCGGCGGCGCATACAGTCGCCGAGCTCCCCTCCCCTGAGATAGGCGTGTATATCCCCGTAGGTCACGCCCAATTCCGCCTCGTCCGTCTGCCCCTGATACAGCCCCGCCGAGGGCGCTTTGTCTATTATCCGCGAGGGAGCTCCCAGCGCGCGCAACATGGCGTACACCTCGGGGACGGTCATGTCCGCGATGGGGTCGAAATCGTAGGCTCCGTCCCCCCATTTGGTGAAGTAACCCACCGTGGACTCGCACAGATTCCCCGTGCCCGCGACAAGGTATCCTCTCGCCTGACCGAGGGCGTAAAGGGCGGTCATCCTGAGACGGGGATTTATGTTGATGAGCGCGCTCTTCACCGCGCCGTCCGCGGCGTCTGCCGGAGCGAGCTCCTCCCCGAGCGCCGAGACCAGGCTCTCTTTCACGGCGGTGAGATCCGCCTCTATCTGCCTTATGCCGAACCGCTCTCCCGCCGCAAGGGCGTCCTCGCGGTCGCTGCCGTAATTCACCGAGGACTGACAGGGCATGATGACTCCCAGCACATTTTCCGTCGCCATCCTGCAAAGAGCCCCCACGAGAGTGCAATCCTTCCCGCCGCTGTTGCCGTAGATTATCCCCTTTGCGCCCGTAGCGGTCAGGATGTCCTTTATCCACTCCGCTCTTTTCTTCACATCAAGCATGATATCCATACGCACGTCCTTTATTTGTAGCCGTATTTCACCATTGGATTATATTCCGTCCTTTTACGATTTTCAAGCAAATATCGGACAAAATGGGTCTTGAATTTGGATAAATCATGGGTTATAATGTCTTTGAATCAAAAAATCATCCAAAAAGGAGAATAATTATGAGAAAAGCATTTATCTGCCCCACCAAGTATGTGCAAGGTGAGGATGAGCTGCTCAACCTCGGTTACTTTGTCAAGACTTTCGGCAAGAAAGCTCTGCTCATCGCTCACAAAGACGATGTCGCCCGCGTTCAGGACAAGCTTGACAAGACCGCCGCACAGTACAAAGTGGAATTCGTCGCCGCAAACTTCACCGGCGAGTGCTCTCGTCAGGAAGTGGCAAGACTGCAACAGCTCGCCAAAGACAACAAGTGCGCTTGCACCATCGGTCTCGGCGGCGGCAAGGCGATAGACACCGCGAAATGCGTCGCGAAGGGCGAGGCTCTCATCATCTGCCCCACCATCGCGGCGACGGACGCGCCCACCTCTCACTCCGCAGTGCTCTACACTCCGGACGGCGCGTTTGACGATTATGCCTACTTCAAGCAGAGCCCCAGCGTCATCCTCATCGACACTTCCGTCATAGCGAAGGCTCCCGTCCGCTTCCTCGTCTCCGGCATGGGCGACGCCCTGTCCACCTATTTCGAGGCAAGAGCGAACGTCCAGTCCTTCTGCGACGTCAACGCGGGTCTCCCCTGCGGCGCGGACAGAAAGAAAGGCACCCTCCTCGCAAGAGGCACCAAGGCGGCTTTCGCGCTCGCCACTCTGTGCTATGAGACCCTGCTCGCCGACGGCTACAAGGCGAAACTCGCCTGCGAAAGCAACGTCGTGACCCCCGCTCTCGAAAACATCATCGAGACCAACATCCTGCTCTCCGGTCTCGGGTTCGAATCCGGCGGCCTCGCCGCGGCGCACGCCATCCATGACGGTCTCACCGTCCTCGAGGAGACCCACAAGTACTATCACGGCGAAAAGGTCGCGTTCGGCACCCTCTGCCAGCTCGTGCTCGAAAACGCCTCCGACGAGGAGATCAACACCGTCATCGGCTTCTGCCTCGAGGTGGGTCTGCCCGTCTGCTTGGAGGACATCGGCGTGCACGACATCGGCGACAGGATCAAGGAAGTCGCCGCAAAAGCCTGCATCCCCGACGAATCCGTCCACTTCATGCCCTTCCCCGTCAACGAAGAGATGGTTGCGGCGGCGATACTTGCCGCTGACAAGCTCGGTCGCGAAGCCAAGGAAGGTTGCTGCTGTGACTGACCTCACGGCAAAATAAAACAATACGGGGCGGAAGCGGGTCTTGACCCGTTTCCGCCACTTTCGATTTTTCAAGGAGACCGCAATGAAAAAGATAATCAACACTCCCGAAACCGTAGTTTACGATATGTGTCACGGCCTCGCCAAGGCGCATCCCGAGCTCGAATTCGTGGAAAAGTATAAGATCGTCAAAAAGAAGGAGATAGACCCCGACAAAGTCTCCCTCATCTCGGGCGGCGGGTCCGGGCACGAGCCCGCGCACGCCGGTTTCGTCGGCAAAGGCATGCTGGACTGCGCGGTGTGCGGCGACGTCTTCGCCTCCCCCTCCCAGATCCAGGTCTACAATGCGATAAAAGAGTGCGCGACCGAAAAGGGCGTCCTGCTCATCATCAAGAACTACTCCGGCGACTGCATGAACTTCAACAACGCCGCAGACCTCGCCAAGGATGAGGACGGCATCAAGGTGGACGCGGTGTATGTCAACGACGACATCGCCGTCAAAGATTCCCTCTACACCGTCGGCAGACGCGGCGTCGCGGGCACGGTGTTCGTGCACAAGATCGCGGGCGCGGCGGCGGAACAGGGCAAGTCCCTCGAAGAGGTCAAAGCAGTTGCAAACAAAGTCATCGCCAACGTCCGCTCCTTCGGCTTCGCGCTGACAAGCTGCACTCCTCCCGCCAAAGGCACCCCCATCTTCGACATCGGCGAGGATGAGATAGAGTTCGGCGTGGGCATCCACGGCGAACCCGGCAGAAAGACGGAAAAGCTCCAAACGGCAGATGAACTTGCAAAACGTATCGTTAAAGACCTGCTTGAAGACGTAGGCGGCAAAAAAGACGACGAGATGGCTGTGCTCATCAACGGCTTCGGCGCGACCCCGCTCATGGAACTTTACGTCCTCAACAACTCCGTCTCCAACGAGCTTGAAAAGGCGGGCATTTCAGTCTACAAGACGCTGGTGGGCAACTTCATGACCTCCATTGACATGGCGGGCGCTTCCGTCACCGTCCTCAAACTGGACGACGAACTCAAAGCTCTGCTCGACTGCCCCGTTTCCACTCCCGCGCTCTCTTGGGGCGGCGCGATGGACGCGCAGGCGCAAGCCGCCGTGGAAGCCATGCACGCGATAGCGAAAGCGCTCGGATACGCTCCCGCGGAGCACGCCGCCGCTTCCGCAAAAAAAGCGGATAAAAAGGAAGCCAAAGCCGCAAAAAAAGCCGCGGTCTATGAGGTGAAAGGCAAACCCGTCGTGGATGAGACGATAAACACCGCCGCTTTCGTCAAGATCGTGGACAAGATGGCGGACATCATCATCGAAAACGAAGTCCCCTTCTGTGACGCGGACAAGATGGGCGACGGCGACTTCGGCATGAGCATCGCGAAAGGTTTCCGTCAGCTCAAAGCGGAGTGGGCGACCAGAGACAAAGCGGACATCGGCGCATTCCTCCGCAGTTGCAGCGAGATAATCATGGAATACTGCGGCGGCGCAAGCGGCCCCATCTGGGGAAGCGCGTTCCGCTATGCGGGCAAGATGGCGGACGGAAAAGAGGATATCTCCCTCGCCGACCTCGCCGACATCTTCCAGGCGGCAAACAAAGGAGTCTACGAGACGGGCAAAAAGTCCTTCGGAAAGGGCGCCGTCGTCGGCGATAAGACCCTCGTTGACGCACTCAAACCCTGCGCCGACGCACTCGAAAAAGCGGCAAAGGAAGGCAAGTCCCTCCTGGAAGGCATCAAACTCGGCGCCGAAGCCGCAGTCGCGGGCGCCGAAAGCACCAAGACCGTCGTCGCGAAACTCGGCAGAGCGGGCACCGTGGGCGAGAAATCCATCGGCTACCCCGACGCCGGCGCATACGGACTTGGCGTCATCTTCACCGAGCTCTCCAAGTACATCGCAAAGATGTGACAGGGGGGCACCAGCGCGAAAAGGTATAGCCATACCGAACATCATAAAAACGCGGGACTTCCCTCCCGCGTTTTTCTTTTGGCAAGGACGAGCATCTGCACATACCGCAAAACGAAAGCATCCGTAAGCACGATAGAAACGAGAGCTCCTTGCGGATATAACAGCGGAGGGATGTTCGCCATAAGTTCACGCCAACAAATAGACGTTGCGTTTGGACTTACTTTACGCCTTGAACAAGCTATCGGAAAGGGCGAAGGCGTCTTGCTCTGCAAGCCGCCGAACCTCGCCGCATATACTGCTCTTTCCTCTTTGAGTAACCTCGACAATAGCCTCCGAAAAAGGCATATTTGTGGCGTGATTCGCACACTTTCTTATGGAAGAGGTGGAGGGATTCGTAAGGACGAGCGAAGCGAGGACGGAATAGCGAGGATGTGAGGTGAAACGGAGGACGTGCGGGGCGTTTCGTCGCGGTGCCGTTGATCAATGTTCGGTGTGCGGATAAAGACTCCGCGCCACCGAACAACTCGCGTCAGCCTCGGGTAAAAATCCCTCCGACTCATGCGGAGGCGGAGGGATGTTCGCCATAAGTTCACGCCAACAAATAGACGTTGCGTTTGGACTTACTTTACGCCTTGAACAAGCTATCGGAAAGGGCGAAGGCGTCTTGCTCTGCAAGCCGCCGAACCTCGCCGCATATACTGCTCTTTCCTCTTTGAGTAACCTCGACAATAGCCTCCGAAAAAGGCATATTTGTGGCGTGATTCGCACACTTTCTTATGGAAGAGGTGGAGGGATTCGTAAGGACGAGCGAAGCGAGGACGGAATAGCGAGGATGTGAGGTGAAACGGAGGACGTGCGGGGCGTTTCGTCGCGGTGCCGTTGATCAACGTTCGGTGTGCGGAAAAAGACTCCGCGCCACCGAACAACTCGCGTCAGCCTCGGGTAAG
>CALVTS010000022.1 GCA_944363035.1 uncultured Clostridia bacterium | reverse complement strand
CGCAAGCTAGACGAAAAATTAAGTAGACACGGGCTCGGTGCGCGTCGAGTCGCCCTCCTCGCCCCGCGAGCGACGTTTCGTCAATACTGGTCGCCGCTTGATTATGTGAGTGCGACACTCAAGCTTTTTTCAAGAGGTGTTTTCATAAAGGCGCGGTTTGCGCCTTTATGAAAAAGTAAGTCCCGCATTTTAGGAGGAGCGAACTCTATCCCGAGTGGGGGAGGAGTCCCGAAGGGGAGGAGGGGGTACAATATTACCATGTTGCGGGGACGTATACCCCATTTAACCAGCCTGAATACGACGTGAACTTATTCAGAGCGTCCCCGAACACGACGAATAAGTGTGCGTGGGATTCAATCTAGTTTAATTTGGGAGGTTACGTTCCCGCGACAGGGAAGTATTGTTGCCCCCTTCCTGCGGGTTTCCCCCAAAATCGTTCCCCCTTGAAAGGGGACCCACCATTTTGGGGGAAACCTTCGGCGCTCGGGCATGAGGGCTCCCGAGGACGGCGCCTCTACGGCGCCGCCATGTTATGCCGCTTGCAATGCGCCCGCTTCGCGAAGAGAGTGGCGCATTGCCGACGCACTTTGCGTCTCGCCCTCGGCACTCACTTCGTCGCCGCCGACTTGCAAGAGGGCTACGCCCTGTGCAAGTTTGGCTAGGCGGCTCCACTCTGAATAAGTGCACGTCGTGTTCAAGGACGCTCCGAATAAGTGCACGTCGTGCTCGTAGACGCCCGCTCCTACCCCAATCCGCTGAAAGGCGATATTTCGATGAAGAACAAGGAAACGCCTCCCGTACGGGCGCGCGGCGTACTTCTCGTACGTAAGCGGTCGTATGGGAGGCGTTGACGCAGTTATTCGCGAAATAGCGCCTTTCAGAAGCCTGAGGGATTGAGCCGCTGCCACCTCCACAGATCCTCACACATCTCATCCAGCCCGTAACGGCACTCGAAACCGAGTTCTTTTTTGGCGAGAGTGGGGTCGGCGTAGCATTCGGGGACGTCGCCGGGACGGCGGGGAGCTATTTCGAAGGGGACTTTTTTGTGGCTGGCTTTTTCGAAGGCGCGGACTATCTCGAGGACGCTGTACCCTTTGCCGGTGCCGATGTTGTAGGTGACGAGACCGGGGTTTTCGGAAAGTTTTTTGAGGGCGAGAGAGTGCGCGCGCGCAAGGTCGAGCACGTGGATGTAGTCGCGCACGCCCGTACCGTCGCGGGTGGGATAGTCATTGCCGAAGACGTAGAGTTTTTCCAGCTTGCCTATCGCCACCTGTGAAACGTAAGGGAGGAGGTTGTTGGGGATACCGCGGGGATCCTCGCCTATCCTGCCGCTCTTGTGCGCGCCGATGGGGTTGAAGTAGCGAAGCAGAGCTATGTTCATGGACTTGTCTGCGGCGTAAACGTCGCGGAGGATATCTTCAATCATGAGTTTGGTCCTGCCGTAGGGATTGGTGACCGAGAGGGGGAAATCCTCCCTGATGGGGACCCTCTCGGGCTGACCGTACACCGTGGCGGAAGAGGAGAACACGAAATTTTTGACGCCGTGCTCCCGCATGACCTGCAAGAGGTTGAGGGTGTTGCCGAGGTTGTTGCTGAAATATTCCAACGGCTTTTCCACGGATTCGCCCACGGATTTCAGTCCCGCGAAATGTATGACCGCCTCTACGTTTTCCTTCTCGAAGATGTCCCGCACCTTGTCGATGTCGCAGAGGTCGTACTCATAAAAACGTATCTCACGTCCCGCGAGCTCGCGCACTCTGCGCACCGCCTCGAACTTGCTGTTGGAGAGGTTGTCCGCGATGACAGGTTCCATGCCGTGTTCCACGAGGTCCAGCACCGTATGCGAACCGATATACCCTGCTCCGCCCGTGACCAATATGCTCATATATGCCTCCCGACGGCGGCATCCGCCGCCGCTCGATTTTTTGTTCTCCGCTTTGATTTATGCGTCGATCCGATGTTTATCATGCCGTTTCCGCCGTTGAACATCATTTTCACGCAAGACCGTCACGCCTTGGCGACAGCTGTCGCCATCTCTCCTTCCAGCTCCTCCATGCGGGCGACCAGTTTGAACTGAGTGCGCGCCCGCACGAGATTGTGCTCGGGATAGGCGGTCTTGAAATAGGTGTCACCCGAGAGATAGTCGGTGAGAAACCGCATCCCGCACTCGAAGGTCATCATGCGCGCCGCCGCAGGCATGAGCGCGCGTTCTCTCGCGGTCACGCTCCCCTCCATGCCTTTCAGGAACCCACCCGCGAACGCCTCGAAAAGGGAGAGGTCGAAATCCACTTTGGCAAGATCGGGCTCGTCCTCCTTTGCGGTGGAACAGCCTGCGCGCACCCCGTCCCCGAAATCGTAAAGCACGGTGCCGGGCATCACGGTGTCAAGGTCTATGACGCACACCGCGCGCTTGGTGTCTACGTCGATGAGGACGTTGTTGAGCTTGGTGTCGTTGTGGGTGACACGGACGGGGATCTCTCCCTTTGCGAGCGCGTCCACCAAGAGGGAACAGCCCTCCTTCCTCGCCGACACGAAGTCTATCTCCGCCGCCGCGGACGCCGCCCTTGCGCACACGTCCTCGGCGAGAGCGCGCTCGAACGCGGCATATCTCTTTGCGGTGTTGTGAAAATCGGGGATGACCTCAAAAAGAGAG
Source organism: uncultured Clostridia bacterium (assembly GCA_944363035.1). GTDB lineage: Bacteria > Bacillota > Clostridia > Christensenellales > CAG-917 > Limadaptatus. The sequence goes on along the minus strand of CALVTS010000022.1, from coordinate 11,211 downwards.
GACGCGTCGAACCCGGAAAGCCGCGCGATGAATTTGCCGAAGGCTCTGCCCGCGTCGCGGAACATCTCTGGGTCGTCCGCCACGAGATAGGCGTCCGTATTTTCTATAAATTGGGTGGCGCGCCACACCTCGCCATCCTCGGTGGTGAGATATCTCTCCCCCGCCTTTGTCGGGATGAGGGCAAGGCACTCCCTTTCGGGGTCGCCGCCCTCCTTTGCCACCTCGGCGCGAAGGAAATCCGTGACGGCGATCATATTGCGCATGAGCCCCGCTCTGTTCGGGAACACGTTGGAATTGAGGCGTTGGAGGATATAGCGCACTCTTCCCTCCGCCCTGTCGCAGACAACGGCGTAGGTATCGTTGATGTGCCCGTTGCCGTAGGGGGAGACATCTCTCACCCTGCCCTCGAAACAAAACTTTTCAGCCGCATCGAACGCTTTCATTTTCCGCCTCCTTTCCGAAAATATAATATACGCTCGCGCGCGAAAAGTAAAGCGCGGGAGAGTTTCTTCGTCCTTTCCCGAAAAAATGCGCAAAAAACGAGTGCGTTTTTACAAGATATAATATATAATAAGCCGCGCTATGAAACAGTCCCTCGCCCAAAAACTCACGGAGAGCATGAAAATGTTCTTGATCTTTTTCAAGATCGGGCTGTTTTCCTTCGGCGGCGGATACGCCATGCTCGCGATGATAGAACACGAAGTGGTGGAAAAGAAGGGATGGCTCACCCACGGCGAACTTCTGGACATATTCGCCATAGCCGAGAGCACCCCGGGCGCCATCTCCATCAATATCGCGACTTTCATCGGCACGAAGAGAGCGGGGGTCATTGGCGGGATCGTCACTACGCTCGGCGTGGTGCTCCCCGCGTTTTTGGTCATACTGGCGCTTTCCTACGTCCTCAACCTCGTCAGGGACAACAAGTGGGTGAACGCGCTCTTCACGGGAGTGCGCGTGGGCGTGGTGGTGCTCATCATACACGCCGCCCTCAAATTCCTGAGGGAAATGAAAAAGAAGGTGGTCACGGTGTTGCTCGCGGTGGCGATGTTCTGCCTCGCCGCGTTTGCGGACATCAACGTGATATATCTGATGCTCGGCTCGATCGGCATCTCTGTCGTCGCGGTGGCGGTGGCGCACGTCTGGGCGAGGAGGAAATTCCTCATCAACGTGAGCACAGGCACCCCGCACTATGTGCGCGAAAGAGGAGGCGTCTGCCCCGAAAGCCTGCTTGCCTGCAACCTCCTCCCCGAGGAGGAGCCCCTCCCCGAGACGGAGGGATATGTCCGCGAGCAAAAAGAGACGCCCTTCCCCGAAAGGGAAGAGGACGAGACAAAAGAGTCCCCGTCCGCAGCGGGAGAGGACGACGGCGAACAGGAAACGCCCAAGGACTTGAACGGAGGAGGCGAAAGGGATGCTTGAACTTCAACTCTTCTGGACATTCTTCAAGATAGGGCTGTTCACGATAGGCGGCGGGCACGCGATGATCCCCCTCATCATGGAGGAGATCGTGGCGAAAGGCTGGCTGAGCCAGGAGGTCCTGCTCGACTTCATCGCCATTTCGGAAAGCACCCCGGGTCCCTTTGCCGTCAACATCGCGACATACACGGGTCAGGAAGTGGCGGGCGTGGGCGGCGCGATAATGTGCACCCTCGGCGTGGTGCTCCCCTCCCTCGTCATAATCATGATCATAGCGAAGTTCTTCTCCCGCTATATGAACCGTCCCGTGGTGCAGGAAGTGTTCGACCACGTGAGCGGCTCCGTGACGGGACTGCTCTTCTCTGTGGTGGTGACGGTGGGCATACTGGTGCTCTTCGGCATGGACAGCGTGTTCGACACCGCCTCATTCCGGCCGGACTGGATCGCGATAGGGCTGTTTTTGGGATTGCTCGCGCTCTCCTTCGTGAAGATAAAGAAGAAAAAACTGCCCCCCATCGCCATCATCCTCCTCTCTGCGGTGGGCGGAGTGCTGCTCTACGGATTCATCCCCGTCTGAGAAATTTTTGAGGAGGCGCATTTGCCGAAAAACGACGTTTTGCGACAATATACGACACGATAAAACCTTCGTTGTTGCAACAAACGGAGGTTTTTCATTTTGACGCACGTCCGCCCATAAGTTGCCCTGCGCCCGAGGCTGTGGTATAATCCCGTCAGGAGTATACTATGCCACAGGAAGTTTCAGAAAAGAGTTTTGCCGACATCACCGCAAGCTGTGCCAAAGTGGTCAGCTATTTTCATTTGCAGAACGGCATTTCCCCCATCAAACGACTTTACGTCAAGAATTCGTCTGACACCGAGCGATCGGGTTGGCGCATAAGAGTGAGTTCTGAGCCCAAGTTCATCCTCCCCTACGAGATCTCGGACGTGCGCATCCCAAAGCGCACCACCGCCAAGTTCGAAGCGTCCGTCAGCCTCTCCCCCCTATACATGGTGGCGCTGGACAGACGGGAGACGGGTGAGATCGTGCTGGAAGTCTTTGACGAAAACGACTCCCTCCTTGCCTCCCAACGCTTCCCCGTGGAACTGCTCGCTTTCAACGAGTGCGATTTCAGCGAGGATCCCTCCGCCATCGCCGCCTTCGTGAGAAGGACGGCGGAGCTCAACAAGTTGCTCAACACCGCGTCCAAGAAGTTGCAGAGCTGGGAACTCGGCACCTGCACGGGATACTCCGGCACCCGCAACAACGTGCGCAACCATTTCGCGGCGTGTTACAGCGTGCTGGCGGACCAGAAATTCGTCCGCGCCGAGGAAAAAGCAAGCGCGGGATGCGCCTTTGTGGCGGATCACCGCGACACCCTCATCTCGGGCGCGGCGACTCCCCTCGAACTCGCGCTCATGCTCGCGGGAATGGTGGAGGCGAACGGACAGAACGCGCTCATCGCACGCATTGACGGCAAGTGGTATGCGGGGTGTTTCCTGATAGCGGAATGTCTGCCCAATATGCTCAGCGACGACGCCGAGATGCTCCGCAAAAAGTCGGACAGAGGGGTGAGCGACGTGAGCCTGGTGTGCGCGAACGACGTCTTTGGCGGAGTCTCCTTCGAAAAGGCGGAAAAGAGCGCGCAGAACGTCCTGAAAAAGGGCGCGGACGCAGAATTCATAATCGATATAAAACGCGCGCGCATAATGCACATCTTCCCCCTCCCCGAGAGAGTCAAAGGGGAAAACGGATATGACCTGAGACAGAGCAAGGACTATTACACCGACCTTGCCCCCAAACAGCTCAAAGAGTACGGCGGCGACATCGGCGGCGAAAAGGAGATAAGCCGCGTCACGCAGTGGGAGCGCAGGTTGCTGGATATGGATATGCGCAACGCGCTCCTCAACTTCAAGGTGTCCCAGACGGTGGTGAAACTCATCGTCCCCAGCCTTGAAGACTTTGTGGAAAACATGGCGGAGATCCGCTCATACACCCTGGAATGCAAGCCCAAGGAGAGCCTGGACAGCCTGGACAAGCTCACGAACGGATTTGACAAGGGCGGCTTCCTGAAACCTTTTGCGGACTATATCCTCTACGAATACCGCAACCGCCGTCTGCGCACGGTGTTCGAGCCGCGCGACCACGAGAGCGCGCTCTTGCGGCTGTTCAGAAAGGAGCGTTCCATACAGGAAGAGACGGGCACCCTCACCCTCTATCTCGCCGCAGGCTTCCTGCGCTGGAAGGAACAGGAACAGGGGGAGGACAAATACGCGCCCCTCTTCCTCTACCCCGTCACGATAGGCAAAAAGGGCATCGCCGCGCCCGTATATTCCCTTGAAGTCAACACCGACGACCTCAGGGTGAACAGCACCCTTTTGGAATTTTTGTATCAGGAATTCGACCTCGACATGAGGGGGCTCGCCTCGGCGGACCTCTCCACCCCTCAGGGGGTGCTCTCGGTGCTCACCCGCATAAAGAGGGAGACGGTGCGTTTCAAGGGCTGGGACGTCATAGGCAACGTGTTCCTCGCCAGCCTCTCATTCGGCAACTATCTGCTCTGGCACGACGTGAAATACCGCAGCGACCGCTTCCGCGAACATCCCATCGTGCGCTCCCTCATCGACAACAGGCTGGAACTTCCCGAAGGCGCATTCGACCTCTCGGACAGGAGCAGCGACGAGGCGTACATAGGCGAGGAAAGGATGTATCTGCCCATTTCGGCGGACAGCTCGCAGTATTCCGCCATCTACGACAGCCTTTCCAAGAGTTTCGTGTTGCACGGACCTCCCGGGACGGGCAAGTCGCAGACCATCACCAACATCATCGCCAACAACATCGTGCGGGGACGCAGGGTGCTCTTTGTGGCAGAGAAGATGGCGGCGCTCTCTGTGGTGCACCGCAGGTTGCAAAACATAGGGCTCGGCGACTTCTGCCTGGAACTGCACTCCAACAAAGCCAACAAGAATCAGGTGCTCGGGCACATCATCAACACCCTCTCCCTCGCGGACACCGCGACCGAGCAGGATCTTGCCGAAAAAGCGGCGGAGATCGCCGTCCCCCTCGAAAAACTGCAAAAAGAGTTGGAGGCGATGCACCGCAAACGCTATCTGGGATTCTCCCTCTATCAGGCGATCCTCGACTATTTCGCCAACGAAAACGCGCCCGACTGCCTCAACATTGACAGCCTCTTTTACGAAAAGCTGACCGAAAGCTCCTTCAACAACTATCTGGACGTGCTGACCGAGCTCTCTCTGCGCGCGAAAGAGTGCGGTGACATCGAAAAGTCCCCCTTCCGCCACATAGGCAGCTTCGCCTATGACGACAAGTGGAGGCAGGACGGCGAGAGCGTGCTGGAAATATATCTGCTCGAACTCAAACATCTGAGGCAGTACGCCCGCAACCTCCTCCCCCTCTTCAATATGCGCACGGTGTCCCTGACCTCTGTCAAACTGCGCGCGCTTTACGACATATGCAAGCTGCTCGGGCTGGAATGCGTGCGCGCGTTCTTCGCCTACTGCGACAAAAAGGGAGAAGAGGCGGGCGCGTCTGCGGGAAGCGCGGCGGGAGACGCCAAAGGACTGTTGGATTCCTTCCGCGAGGCGCTGAAAAAGCATAAGATGCTCACCTCGGAATATGTGAGCAAGTACGGCGCGTATCCCGCCGACGTCCCCGAAAAGGAGCTTGACGAGGCGGTGAAAACGGGGAGCATCCCCCGCTCCGTCAAAAAACTCATCCCCTCATCCGTGGAGAAAAAGGACAGGACGCTGTATCTCGAATTCCTCGCCAAATGCGAAGCCAACCGCCTCACCCTCCTGCGCAGACGGGACGAGCTTGCACGGGTGTTCGGGATGGAGACCCCCGAGCTTTCGGGAGTCGCCGACAGAGCGGAAAAACTCGCCGCCCTCTACGACTGCGCGTCCAGGCTGTACGCCGAATTCGACGCGGGGCTCTTCAACGAGAGCTGCATAGAACTCACCCGCTACGGACTGCACCGCTACATCTCCTTCTTCATCGCGGCGTACGACGGGTGCGAACGCGCGGGCGCGGCGTTTTCGGAGGTGTTCAGCACGGGGGATTTCCTGGGCGGAGACGACATCGGCGCGCGCATAGAATACGTCACCAACGTGCAGAAGAACCTGGACTATATCCCCAGCTGGTGCCGCTATCAGGAGATGGTGGAAAAGTGCCGCAGGAGCGGCTTCGACTTCATCCTCGAACCGCTTGACGTGGGCGAGATCTCGGCGGCGGACATCCTGTCCTGCTTCAAAAAGTGCGTCTACTACAACTTCGTCAAGAGCGAGCTTTACCTTGACGACGTGCTCTGCCAGTTCTCGGGGCTCACCCTCGAGGAGGCGGCGAACAAATTCAAGAACCTCACCGAAGAATACGAGCGTCTCACCCGTCAGGAGCTGTACCGCAAACTGGTGGCCGAACTCCCCCGCGCGGATACGACGGGAGACCACAATCTGGAACGCGTCATCCTCATGCGCGCAGAAAAGACCAACATGAAAGGCACCACTCTGCGCGGGCTCTTCAAGCAGATACCCAACGTGCTGAAAGCGTGCTGTCCGTGTATGCTGATGTCCCCGACCTCCGTCTCCCAATTTCTGGACATCGACATGGAAAAATTCGACCTCGTCATCTTTGACGAAGCCTCCCAGGTGCCCACCTGCAAGGCGGTGGGGAGCATAGTGCGCGGCAAGGACGTCATAATAGTGGGCGACCCCAAACAGCTCCCTCCCACCACCTTTTTCAGCTCGGACTACAAGGACGACGAGCACTACGAGGTGGAGGACCTCGAAAGCATCCTGGACGACTGCCTCGCCCTCGGTATGCCCGAAAATCACCTGCTGTGGCACTACCGCTCCAACCACGAGAGCCTCATCGCATTCTCCAACGCGATGTACTACGACAACACTCTGCTCACCTTCCCCTCCCCCAACGAGCTCAACAGCAAGGTGTCCTTCAAATATGTGGACGGCGTATACGAGCGCGGCGGGTCCAAGTGCAACCGCAAGGAGGGGGACGCCCTCATCCAGGACGTCATCGCGAGGCTGAAAGACCCTGCGGAACGCGGTCAGAGCATAGGCGTCGTCACCTTCAACACCGCCCAGCAGAATTATATCGAAAACGAGCTCAACAAGCTCATTCACCGCTACAATCTGGACGCGGTGGCGTATGAGTGCGAGGAGCCCCTCTTTGTCAAGAACCTGGAAAGCGTGCAGGGCGACGAACGCGACGTGATACTGTTCAGCGTGGGATACGCCCCCGATACCAACGGCAAACTTTCCCTCAACTTCGGGCCCATAAACCAGGCGGGCGGATACAAACGCCTCAACGTCGCGGTGACCCGCGCCCGCAATGAGATGAAAGTGTTCAGCGGCATCACGGGCAATATGATAGACCTCAACCGCACGGACAGCAAGGGCGTGGCGGGGCTCAAAGCCTTTTTGGAATACGCCGAACGCGGCAGGGAGATGCTCGCCATCGCCAACACGGACATCACCTCGGTGGACGGCGGCATAGGGGAACTCGTCGCCGCAGAATTAAGGGACAAGGGCATCATGTGCGACTACAACGTGGGCGTGAGCGATTTCAAGATAGACGTCGCCGTCGTTGACCCTCGCAACAAGGACAAATATATCCTTGCCGTCATCTGCGACAGCGAGAGCAGCTGCAAACTGAAAGGGGTGAAGGACCGCGTCGCCATGCAGACCAAGATCCTGAAAAAGCTGGGCTGGAACACCTATCAGATGTGGACGGTCAACTTCTTCAACAACACCCGCCGCGAGATCGCGAAGATACGCGACTACATCACCACCCTCACCGAAAAGAAGGTGCTCTCCAAAAAGACGGTGAGGGAGATAACCTCGCGCTACCGCGCGCCTTACAAGAGCTACTACTCCAAACCCATGGCGAAAGCGGGCGCGGAATATGTGCTCAATTTCGCGAACGAGGAGAAGATCAAAAACCGTATCCGCGACATCATAGAGACGGAATCGCCGATCGAAAGCTCCGTTCTCATCGATAAACTGCTTCTTTTGTACAATGTGCCCAAGACGGCGAAGCGCGCGGTCGCCACTCTCTCCCAGTACGCGGAGGAATTCGCCTCCCTCAGAGAGGAAGTGGAAGGCAAGGTGTTTTTCGTCGATAAGCCGGTGGAGACCTTCCGTCCCTCCGACACCCGCACGCTGAGAGACCTCGCCAAAGTGCACCCCGAGGAGATCATCGCCGCCGCGCGCTGTGCCGTGGAAACGGGGCTCAACCTCAGGCGTGCGGACGTCGTGAAAGAGATCTTCAACCTCTTCGGCGCAAAGAAGACCAAAGCCGCCTCGGATTGGATAGAAAAATGCCTGGACATCGCTTTCAGGGAAAACAGGCTCATGCTCACAGTTGACGACATGGTCACCTCCTGACGGACGCCGCTCAAAGCGGGTCGCGCCCCCGAACTCGGGGGCGCTGAACCTGGTTAGTATTATTCCTGTCTGGCATGCCAGACAGGAATAATACGAACCGGCATACCGAAAAGGGATATGCGCTGTGCCGAAGAAAAGGACACCGAAGGTGACGTTTCAGGGCTCGTCCGACACGTGCTCTTTTGCATGAAAAAGCCCGCCGTTGCGGCGGGCTTTTCGTGCTCATAGAGCCTTGGCGGAAGGGAGGTTTACTCCGCTTCGTACACCCATTCGGTGACGACGCCGTCGACATAGTACCAATAGCTGCCGACGTAGGCGGTCCCTTCAGCATTGAGTTCGGGCTCGGAATCGGTGTAGTAATACACCGTCGCGCCGGATATATCACCGTTGCCGTATCTGCCTATGAGAGAGTTCCAGTCGGTCTCGGTACCCTCATAGTACACTTTTGCAAGGCTGCTGCACCCGTTGAACGCACCGTCATAGAGATAGTAGATGCCGTCGGGGATGACAACGGAGGTGATGCCCGTGCCGTAGAAGGCGTCGGCGGCTATGGAATATATGCCCGAACCGAGATCCACGGCGGTCAGACCGGAATTGTTGAACGCATAGGAGTTGATATAATCCATGCTGTCGGGGAGGACTATCTCCGTGAGAGCGGTGCATCCGTCAAACGCATGACTTCCCACCTCGGTGATGCCCTCCGCGAGGTCCACCGTCGCAAGAGAGGTGCAATCCTCAAACGCATAGGAACCTATCGTGTCCACGTCGTCGCCGAGGGTGACGCTCTCGAGCATGGTGCAACCCGAGAACGCGCCGTAAGCCAGATCGTAGTAGCCGTTGCCGCCCGTCACGGTCACAGTCGTGAGCCCGGAGGGGATGTAGTAATAGGTATAGCTGGAACTACCGTAGCGCTGGTACGCATTGGTGTAGTTGTCGCTTGACTGGCTCCCGAGTCCGAAGATGTAGCCGAAGAGATGCGAGGAGGAACCGCTGCCGTCATTCCTGCCCACGAAAGGCAGAGTGATCTCGGTGAGGTTGTAGCACCCCGCAAACGCGCCTTCGCCTATCTCCACCACGCTGTCGGGGACCACGACCTCTGTGAGAGAGGTGCAGTCCGCAAAAGCGCCGGGCAGGATGACCCTGGTCGCGCTGTCGATGGTGACGGAGGTCAACGAAGTGGAAGCCGCACCGACGAGCACCGCATACTTGTTGTCCGCATTGCCGAGGTAGTTGACGTTGCCCGAGACGTTGTAGGTGAGATTGTCACAGCCGTAGAACGCCTCGTCGTCCACGCTCTCGATGGAATCGGTGACGGAAAGGTCGGTAAGCCCGTCGCAGTCATAGAAGGCTCTCTCCCCTATCGCCGTCACGTTGTCCCCGAGGGTAACGCTCTCGATCATGCCGCAGTTGTAGAACGCGCCGTAAGGCAGAGAGTAGGAACTGTTGCCGCCCGTCACGGTCACCGTCGCGAGCTCCGAGGGGATATAGTTGTACGTGCTGTAACCACTAGTGTAATACTGCGTCACGCCGATGTAATAGGAGCTGTAACTGCCCTGATCGCCGTATCCGAAGATGTATCCGAAGACGCCGGAGGACGTGCCGCCGCTTGTCTTGGAAGCACCCACGAAAGGCAGGGTGATCTCTGCGATGTTGTAGCAACCCGCAAACGCGTCTTCACCTATGGAGGTCACGCTGTCGGGCACGACCATCTCTGTGAGAGAGGTGCAATTCTCAAAGGCATAGGAGCCTATGGAGGTCACACCCTCGCCGAGGTCAACGGTGTCGAGAGAGGCGCAGTCCGCAAAGGCGTAGGAACCGATGCTCCCCACGCTGTCGGGGATGACTATCTCCGTGATGGGGGTGTACTGGAAGGCATAGGAGCCTATGGAGGTCACGCTCTCCCCGAGGTCCACGGTGTCAAGATAACCACAGCTATTGAACGCATAGGAACCTATCTGCCCCGTGCTGTCCGTGGTGAAGTCGGTGAGCCCGTCGCAGTCATAGAAGGCATAGGAACCTATGGAGGTCACGCCGTCGCCTATGGTGACGTTCTCGATCATGTCGCAGTCATAGAACGCGCCGTAGCCGATGCTGACCGCGGCATTGCCGTAATCGTCATCCGCGCCCGTGATGGTCACAGTCGTGAGCCCCGAGGGGATGTAGTTGGTCGTGCTGTAACCGCTGGAGTAACTCTGCGTCACGCCGGTGTAATAGGAGCTGTAACTGCCCTGATCGCCATATCCGAAGATGTAGCCGAAGAGGTGGTTGGACGAAGAGGTGTTGCCGTTCCTCGAAGACCCGACAAAAGGCAGGGTGATCTCTGCGATGTTGTAGCAACCCGCAAACGCGTCTTCACCTATGGAGGTCACGCTCTCGGGCACGACCATCTCTGTGAGAGAGGTGCAATCCCTGAACGCATATGCGCCGATGGAGTACACGCCGTCGCCTATGGTCAACGAGTCTATCATGTCACATTCTTCGAACGCGCCGTAACCGATGCTGACCGCGGCATTGCCGTAATCGTCATCCGCGCCCGTGATGGTCACAGTCGTGAGCCCCGAGGGGATGTAGTTGGTCGTGCTGTAACCGCTGGAGTAACTCTGCGTCACGCCGGTGTAATAGGAGCTGTAACTGCCCTGATCGCCATATCCGAAGATGTAGCCGAAGAGGTGGTTGGACGAAGAGGTGTTGCCGTTCCTCGAAGACCCGACAAAAGGCAGGGTGATCTCTGCGATGTTGTAGCAACCCGCAAACGCGTCTTCACCTATGGAGGTCACGCTCTCGGGCACGACCATCTCTGTGAGAGAGGTGCAATCCCTGAACGCATATGCGCCGATGGAGTACACGCCGTCGCCTATGGTCAACGAGTCTATCATGTCACATTCTTCGAACGCGCCGTAACCGATGCTGACCGCGGCGTCGTCGTAACTGTCATACGCGCCGGTGATGGTCACAGTCGTGAGCCCGGAGGGGATGTAGTATGCCTCAGAGCTATAGTCGGAGTAATTCTGCGTCACATAGTCGAAGTCGGAAGAACTCTGATAGTCTCCTCCGAAGATGTAGCCGAAGAGGTGATTGGACGAAGAGGTGTTGCCGTTCCTCGAAGACCCAACGAAAGGCAGAGTCATCTCTTCGAGGTCGGAACATCCCGCAAACGCGCCCTGACCGATGGAGGTCACGCTCTCGGGCACGACTATCCCGGTGATGGAGGTGCAATTCTCAAAGGCATAGGAGCCTATGGAGGTCACACCCTCGCCGAGGTCAACGGTGTCGAGAGAGACGCAATCCGCAAAGGCGTAGGAACCGATGCTCCCCACGCTGGCGGGCACGACTATCCCGGTGATGGAGGTGCAATTCTCAAAGGCATAGGAGCCTATG
>CALVTS010000021.1 GCA_944363035.1 uncultured Clostridia bacterium | reverse complement strand
CGGTCTAAATCTTTGCGTGAACAGGGGGCGTATTCCGGTGGTATCGCGCAGGGCGCGATGCCCCCGTTCGGCACTCGGTCTAAATCTTTGCGTGAACAGGGGGCGTATTCCGGTGGTATCGCGCAGGGCGCGATGCCCCCGTTCGGCACTCGCAAAAACAGCCGTGCTACGCACCGCCTCTTTTTCATTCGCTCCCGCATCTGCACGCCTGCGGTGTGCGATGTGGGAGCGAATGAAAAACAGCCCCTGGAGGGGGCTGTTTTTGCTCGTTGGTGCCGGTGGTCGGACTCGAACCGACACGGATTTTACTCCACAGGATTTTGAGTCCAGCGCGTCTGCCAGTTTCACCACACCGGCGCAAATGATAATATAGCACATCGCTTGCGCTTGCGCAAGTGTTTTCGGGCTCTCGGCTTTGTTTGTCGGCTGAAACCCTATTTACCGCGTGCAAAACATCTCGCGTTTTGCCTTTGACTGAGCGGCGGGACCCGTTTTTCGGAAAAACCTTTTCAAACGTCAAAAAAAACGGGATGTTAGCCTTGGCAAATCAATTGACAAGCGCTTCTTGCCCGCATATAATGCAAGCGTAAGATGTTCGCAGAGGCGAACTTGACTTACGGAGCAACATATACCGAATAAGTCATTTGAGGGCGGCGTTGCCGCTCAAAATTGCAAAGATATGTTCGCAATGGCGAACTCGAACTCAACGGATATGACCTCTTCGTTGCTGACGTACATGATGACGATAGAGTCTCTTGCGGGAAAGAGCGCAAGGGTGCGGTCGGCGGATATAGCCGAGGCGCTGGGAGTGGCTCGTGCGAGCGTGTGCAAGGCATTGGACAGACTGACGGACGGAGGATATGCTCTGCGGTGTCCCGAGGGCGTGTGCCTCACCGAGAAGGGCAGACGTGTGACGGAGATATATGCGCCCGCCCGCATGATGGTGGAGGAGGCGTTGTCCGAAAGGCTTGGGGTCCCCGCCGCGAGAGCGGAGAGGGAGTCCGTCGCGGTGCTCGGCGTACTGAGCGAGGATACGGTAGTAAGGATCGCCCGCATGAGAGAGGGCGGCAAGGAGAGAAACTGAATGCCACTAATATTTGCTCCGTGCAACGTGCTTTTGCGTGTGGTGCGCATACACGTTGACGAAAAGGTGAAAAGGCACCTTGAAAATCTCGGAATAAGCGTGAACTGCGAACTGGAAGTGCTGTCTCAAAGCGGCGGGAGCGTCATCCTCCGCATAAAAGAGGGCAGACTTGCGCTCGACAGGGATATGGCGACGAGGATATTCGTCGCGGTAAAGGAGGCTTGAATGGTCAAAACCTTGGACAATTTCGCGATTGGCGAAAGAGGCGTCATCAAGAGCGTGGGCGGAGAGGGCAAGATCCGCCGCAGGCTGTTTGATATGGGAGTGACTCCGGGAGCGGAGGTCATGCTCAGGAAAAAAGCGCCGCTCGGCGACCCCATAGAGGTCACTTTGCGGGGATATGAGCTCACTCTCCGCAAGACGGAGGCGGCTTGTGTGATGTTGGAGGTGGAGTGATGTTGAAATTCGCTTTGGCAGGCAACCCGAACTGCGGCAAGACGACGCTGTTCAACGCGCTGACGGGCTCCACGGCACACGTCGGCAACTGGCCCGGGGTCACGGTGGACAAAAAGGAGGGCGTATACAAAAAGTGCGCCGAGCCCATCGCGATACTCGACCTTCCCGGCATATACTCCCTTTCGCCGTACACCCCCGAAGAGGTCATTGCGCGCAACTACATACTCGACGAAAAACCCGACCTCGTCATCAACATAGTGGACGCCACCAATCTGGAACGCAACCTCTATCTCACCACACAACTCATGGAGATAGAAGTCCCCGTAGTCGTGGCTCTCAACATGATGGACGCGGTGGAAAAGTCCGGCGACAAGCTCAACGCTTCCGCGCTGGAAGACGAACTTGCTCTCCCCGTCGTGGAGATATCCGCGTTGAAAGGCAAGGGGATCAAGGAGCTCATGGACAGGGCGTATTCCGCGTGCAAACGCCGCCGCGAGGCGGTGAGCGTGCTCGGGAGTTCCAAGCTCGCGGGAGCCATCGGCGAGGTGAAAGCCCTGCTTTACGGCAACAAGGTGCCCGACCCTCTCTTCCATGCGATCAAACTCGTCGAGAGCGACGAGCTGGAGATAAAGGCGCATCCCGAGGCGTACGAGCTGGTGGAGAGCTACAAGTCGCAGATCAAGGACGACGTGTTCGGTGACGACTTCGAGGCGATCGTCGCAGACGAAAGATACAAGTACATCTCCAAGCATTTCGCCAAGGCGTTTGTGAGAAGGAACGGCGAGAGCGTCAAGCTCTCCAAGTCGGACAAGGCGGACAAGGTGCTCACGCATAGGATATGGGGTATACCGATATTCGCGGTGATAATGTTCCTCATCTTCCACCTGACCTTTTCGGAGGACTTCCTCTATCTCGCCGCGGGCGGCGCGCTCCCCGAAAACTGGGTGACGCTCGCCGGCACATGGGGAGAGGGCTTGTTCGGCTCCTCGGACGGCATCGCGTCTCCCGGCGTGATACTCGCCAATCTGGTGGGGACCATCACGGATTCCATATCCGGCGCGATAGGCGGCGCCATGGAGGGGAACACCTCGGCATGGGCGCAGGGACTCGTCGTGGACGGCATATTCGGCGGTCTGTTTTCGGTGATATCCTTCCTGCCTCAGATACTCGTGCTGTTCATGTTCTTCTCCATACTCGAAGACAGCGGTTATATGGCGCGCGTGGCGTTCATACTTGACAGGATATTCCGCAAATTCGGGCTTTCAGGCAGAGCTTTCATGCCGATGATCATGGGATTCGGTTGCTCGGTGCCCGCAATGATCAACACCCGCACCCTCGCCGACGACAGGGAAAGAGTGGCGACGATACGCGTCATACCCTTCTTCTCCTGCGGGGCAAAACTGCCCATCCTCGTCGCGATAGCGGGCGGCATAGTCTCCTGGTTCGGAGTGAGCAATTCGGACGCGATAACCTACGGGATGTACGTGCTCGGCATCGTGGTGGCTATCCTCACCGTCATTGTGATGCGCAACACCACCATGCGCGGCGATACGCCTCCCTTCATCATGGAGCTTCCCGCCTATCACGCTCCGCAGGCAAAGGCGCTCGCCCTGCACCTCTGGGACAAGACCAAACACTTCGTCAAGAAGGCGTTCACCATCATACTCGCCTCCACGATACTCATCTGGTTCCTCCTGCACTTCGCGTGGGATTGGAGCTATCTCGCGGACGAGCAGATGGAAGAGAGCATACTCGCAGGCATAGGCAAACTCATCCAGCCGCTGTTCACTCCTCTCGGCTTCGGTTCTCAGCTCGGAGCGTTCGGATGGGTGTTCGTTGTGGCGGCGATCATGGGTCTCATCGCCAAAGAGAACGTCATCGCGGGGTTCGGCACAATGGCGGCGGTCATCATGGCGGCTGTCGGCGGAGCCTACGACGGTGAAGCGGACGCGGACGGCATCTCCGCCGCGGCGATAATGATAGAACAGACGGGTATAACCATCCCGGGGCTCATCTCCTTCATCGCGTTCAACATGACCACCATCCCGTGTTTTGCGGCGGTGGCTACCGCGAAGGCGGAGCTCGGCTCCAAGAAGGCATTCCGCAACACCCTGATATTCTGGCTGGTCACGTCCTATATCGTGAGCGCCGTGGTGTACCTCGTGGGCAGTTGGTGGTGGACGTTGTTCATCTTCCTCGCGCTCGCGGCGGGAGCGACGTACGGCATAGTGATGTACGACCGCAAGCAAAGGACCAAGGAAAAACTTGCCTCGGCGGTAGCGGCGGGCGAAGCGGCGGCGGACGTAACTCCGTCGGACGGCTCGGACTCTCCCTCCGACGAAGAAGAGAAAAATTGAGGAAACAGGACAAATGACCCCCGTAGATATAGTTGTGATCGTGCTTTGCGCAGTCGTTGTGACGGCGGTGGCAGGCGGCATGGTGTGGAGAAAGATAAAGGGAAAGCCCTCCGGGTGCGCGGATTGCGCGCACTGCGCCTCCGCCCCTCGTCCCGCCGTCGGCGACTCGCAAAAGGGGAGGGAGGAGGAAGCCTCTTCCTCGCACACCTGCAACGGGTGCTGTCACGGATGTACGGCGTGCGCTCACTCCCTGCCCGAGAAGCAAAACGAGAAAGAAAAAAAGTCCGACATCGGACGATGACAATATGCCAAAAACGGCACAACCGTATTTCTCTCCTTACAACGGCGAAGGACGCGACGCGATGTCGCGTCTTTCGCTTTTTACCCCTCGCGGCGTCCCAGCGAAAGCGCATTGTTTTGAAAAGGCTCTCACATTTTATGACCTCGGTTTTAGGCAAGCCGAGGAGCATTTTGCTCTTTCTCAGGCAAGTGTGCGATGCCAGACAGGAATAATACGAACCAGGTTCCGCGCTGCCGATTTCCGCCTGAACCGCGTCATTCGCCTTGCTAATACAGTCAAGTATTAGCTACGGCGACTTCCTTGTTCAGCCAAAAATCGGTTGGCGCGGAACTGCTCGCACCTCAGAGCAAGAGATTTTCGGATGATGTTGCACGGGCGGAACGCAGGCAATAGTATACATATTGGCAAGGTTCGGCTGTGCAAAAGCGCCGAAAAGAATTGCTCCGAGGCTGGTTCGTATTATTCCTGTCTGGCATGGGAGGGGGCTTGTCGGCAAACTTTTCGGCAAGCGGAGATGAGGGGCTTGTCTGCGCCGTCTCGACCTTTGAAACATTACGCTCGGGGAGGGAGGATACAAAAAACCGCCGAGGCAAAGGCTCGGCGGCAAGCGATATCTCTGGGGTTCAGATGAGCTTTTCCAGCTCTTTGACCACGTTTTCGTCCGCGTCTTCCACAAGCCCCTCGTCCACCGTGACCGCGAGGTCGGGACGGATGGGCAGGCGGGCAAAGCGCGGGATCCCGAATTCCTTTGCGGTCTCCTCGACCCGACTTTTGCCGAATATCTCCTCACGTCTGCCGCATTCGGGGCACTCGTAGTAGGACATATTCTCCACCAATCCGATGACGGGGATGTTCATGAGCTTTGCCATGTTCACGGCTTTTGAGACTATCATGCCCACGAGCTCCTGCGGAGAGGTGACCACGATGATGCCGTCGAGGGGGAGGGATTGAAAGACGGTGAGGGGCACGTCCCCCGTCCCGGGAGGCATATCCACGAACATACAGTCCACGTCCCCCCAAGCCACGTCCCGCCAGAACTGCTTCACCGTCTCGGCGAGGATGGGACCGCGCCAGATGACGGGCTTGCTCTCGTCGTCGATGAGGAGGTTGAGGGACATCACTTTTATCCCGGTGCGCGTGGTGACGGGCAGTATGAATTTGCCGTCCATGCTCTCGGCGCGCTCGCGGCTTACTCCGAAGGAGCGGGGGACGGAGGGACCCGTGATGTCCGCGTCCAGCACCGCGACTTTTTTGCCTTCTCTCGCCGCGCCCACGGCGAGGAGGGCGGTGACGAGGGATTTGCCCACGCCGCCTTTGCCGCTGACTACGCCTATGACTTTCTTTATGTTGCTGAGCTCATTCTGCTTGACGAGGAAACTTTCCTTGCCGCACTTGGACGAGCAACTTCCGCAATCGTGATCGCAACCTGCCATAACAAGCCTCCGAAACAAACTACGGCTATTATCTTCCTCACGCGCGCGAATGTCAACCGTTCGGCGAGGACGGCGGCAAAAAATCCGTTTTTGCCCTAGGAGATCGGCGAGAAATGCCGAGATATGTCCTTTCGGAGGGATACCCGCGCTTGACTTTGAAGCGCGCGTGGGCTATGATTAACTGTAAATATCTGCGTGCGCGTCTTGCGCGCGCGTTTCGGAGGTAGCTATGTCCGACAAGGCAAAGATATACGCAGAGGGGCTCTCCCGACTGGTGCAAATCCCCACGGTGACGGGCGTTGACCGCAAGAGTTTCGCCGCTTTCAGGAAGGAGCTCGCCGCTCAATTCCCCGGGGTGTACTCCGCGTGCGAGGTCATCATGCCCGGCGGAGAGGAGAGCGACGCCATAATGTTCAAATGGAAGGGCAGATCCTCCTCCCGTCCTCTCGTGCTCATGGCGCATCAGGATGTCGTCCCCGCAGAGGGCAAATGGAAGTATCCTCCCTTTTCCGGCACGGTAGCCGACGGCAAAGTGTGGGGCAGGGGGAGCATGGATTGCAAAAACACCCTATATTGCACCATACGCAGCGTCGAGGAGCTCATAGGCGAGGGCTTCACTCCCGAACAGGACGTCTATCTGTGCTATTCCGACAACGAGGAGACCTCGGGGCACGGGGCAACCTATTGCCGCGATTGGCTCACCGCGCACGGCGTTAAGCCCGCCGTCGCCATCGACGAGGGCGGCGCGATAGTGCAGGAGGCGTTCCCCGGCATGACAAAGCCTTTCGCGATGGTGGGAATAATCGAAAAGGGATACTGCGACGTCAAATTCGTCGCGAGGAGCAAGGGGGGACATTCCTCCTCTCCTCCCAAGAACACCCCCTTCGCCAGGCTGGCGAGGTTTGTGGACTACTGCGAGAGGCACACCGTCTTCAAGCCCCGCATGACTCCCGCCGCGCTCGCGATGCTCAAAGGACTGTCTTCGGGGCTCACGGGCGTGCTGGCTTTCGTCACCAAGCACGCGGACTTCTTCAAGCCCGTCATCGTCAAGGTGCTCCCCAAGCTCACGCCCTTCGGCGCGGCGCTTCTCGGCACTACGATGACCTTCACCATGGCGCAGGGCTCGGGCGCGCCCAACGTCATCCCGCAGGAGGCGAGCATGACCGCGAATCTCAGGTTCGCTCCCGGCGACGACAGCAAACTCTGCCTCGAAAAACTGCGCACCATAGCCGCCCGCTTCGACATCGAGACGCATCCCATGGAGTGCAGGGAAGCCTCTCCCATGGTGGACGTCGAGAGCGCGGACTTCAAGTATTTTGTGGACACGGTGCTCCGCGTCTTCCCCGATTGCGGCGCCGCGCCATATCTCATCTTCGGCGGCACGGATTGCAGGACCATGCAGACCATCACGCCGTGCGCTATAAGGTGCACTCCATGCAAGCTCGATCCTCAGCAGCTTGCCGCGATGCACGCCGCGGACGAAAACATCGACGTCTCTTCCGTCGTGGGCGGCGTGAACTTCTTCAAGACCTACCTGAAAGGCTACAAGTGAGCCGACGGGCGACTATACGAGGGGAGCACCCCGAAAAAGGAGAGAGAAATGAGCATTTGGCATGACATAGATCCGTCCCGCATCACGCCGACGGATTTCGTGGCGGTCATCGAGATACCGAAGGGGAGCAAGAACAAGTACGAGCTGGACAAGGACACGGGTCTGCTCATCCTGGATCGCGTGCTGTACACCTCCACACACTATCCCGCCAACTACGGTTTCATACCCCGCACCTATTCGGAGGACAACGACCCTCTGGACGTGTTGGTGCTGTGTTCCGAAAACATAGTCCCTCTCGCCACGGTGAGATGCTATCCGATAGGCGTGGTCATGATGCAGGACGGCGGAGAGATGGATTACAAGATCATCGCCATCCCCTTCAAGGACCCCAACTGGAACATATACAAGGAGGTGGACGAGCTCCCGCCCCACATCATGGACGAGATATCTCACTTCTTCCGCGTATACAAACAGCTGGAGGGCAAGGATACGACGGTGTTCCAGGTGAAGGACCGCGCCTTTGCGGAACTCATCATCAGGGACAACATCAAGATGTACAGGAAAAAATTCGGAAAGTGAGTTTAAGCGCGCGTTTTGCACGCGTGAACGGTGAATTGTGACAAAAGATGTGATAGTGATAGGCGGCGGCATCGTGGGATGCGCCGTGCTGGACAGGCTTGCGAGACGCAACGTGAGCGTCCTCATGCTGGAAGGGGGCGACGATGTCGCCGTGGGCGCCTCCCGCGCCAACAGCGGCATAGTGCACGCAGGGTACGACTGCGAGCCCGGGACCCTGAAAGCGCGTTTCAACGTGCGCGGCAACGCCATGATATGGCAACTGGCAGAGGAACTCGGCGTGCCCGCGCTGAAATGCGGGTCTCTTGTCGCCGCTCCTGTGGGAGGAGAGGAAGGGATAGCTCTGTTGAAGCGCAAAGCCGACCTCAACGGCGTGCGAGCGGAGGTGCTTTCCCGCGAACAGGCTCTCGAGATAGAACCCATGCTCGCGGACGGAGTGCAGTCTGCGCTTTACGCCCCCGACGCGGGGGTGGTGTCTCCCTATCAGCTTGCCATCGCGCTTGCGGACAGGGCGGTGCTCAACGGCGCGGAGATAGTCACAGATGCCCCTGTCGTCTCCCTGAAAAAGGAGGGAGGTCTCTTTGTCGCAGGCACTCCGCAGGGAGAGTTCGCGGCGAAGCTGGTCGTCAACTGCGCGGGCGCTCGGGCGTCCGAAGTGAACGCTCTCGTAGGGGCGGAGACCTTTGAGACGGAGTTCCGCAAAGGGGAGTATTATGTGCTGGATCACACCGAAAGGGAGCGCGTCTCAACGGTGATATTCCCCCTGCCTACTGCGGCGGGAAAGGGCATCCTGGTCGCGCCCACGGCGGACGGCAACGTCATTTACGGACCCACTTCCTCTCCCGCAGAGGAGGACGACACTTCCGTCACGGCGGAGGGATTGGAGGAGATAAGGCGCAATGTGCCCCTGACCTATTCATCCCCCGCGTACAACAAGTGCATCCGCGTTTACTGCGGGGTGCGCACCATAGTGGGACATGATTTCATCGTCCGTCCATCCGAGAGGGTGGAGGGGCTCATCGTCACAGCGGGGATATGTTCCCCCGGGCTCACCTCCGCTCCCGCCATAGCGGAATACGTGGAGGAGCTTGCGGGAAGATATCTGCCTCTCGCAAACAAGGCGGACGCCGTGATACGTCCTCCCCGCACCCCGAGGCTCGCGGAGCTTTCCGAGGAGGAGCTCAACGCTCTCGTGAAAAAGGACAAGAGGTGGGGCAGGATAGTTTGCAGGTGCGAAAAGGTCACGGAGGCGGAGATAGTCGCCGCCGTGCATTCTCCCTTGCCCGCCCGCACCGTGGACGCCGTGAAACGCCGCGTGAGAGTGGGTATGGGCAGATGTCAGGGAGGTTTTTGTTCCACCAGGGTCATGGAGATAATATCCGAGGAACTGGGCATACCCATGCGCGAGATAAGAAAGGGCGCGGGACATTCCGAGATAGCCCTGCTTGCCGTAAAGGAGGCGGACTATGAAGAAGTTTGACGTGCTCGTCATAGGAGGCGGCCCCGCCGGGATGGCGGCGGCGATCGCCGCGGACGCAAAGGGAGCGAGCGTGCTCCTCGTCGAAAGGGACGTGCGCCTCGGCGGCATACTCAACCAATGTATACACGCGGGTTTCGGCTTGCATTATTTCGGGGAGGAGCTCACCGGTCCCGAATATGCCGACCGCTTTGAAAAGAGACTTGCGAAGACGGGCGTGAAGGTCATGCTCGGCGCGATGGCGCTCTCCCTCGGCGGGGACGGGGAAGTCCTTCTGCTTTCTCCCGAGGAGGGCGCGGTGCACGTCAAGGCGGGCGCGACCGTGCTCGCGATGGGATGCAGAGAGCGCACGGCGGGCGCGATAGCGCTCGCGGGCACCCGCCCCGCCGGCATATACACCGCAGGTATGGCGCAGAAGATGTGCAACATCGAGGGATACCTCGTGGGCAAGCGCATCGTCATTCTGGGGAGCGGCGACATCGGGCTCATCATGGCGCGCCGCATGACCCTCGAAGGCGCGCACGTCGAGAGGGTGATAGAACTCATGCCTTATTCCGGCGGGCTCAAACGCAACATCGTGCAATGCCTCGAAGATTTCGGCATCCCGATAGATTACAGCCACACCGTCACGAGGGTGGTGGGCAAACCGCGCATGGAGGGGCTCTACTACGCCCCCGTGGACGAAAACCGTCGTCCCGTGCTCTCCGAGGAGAAGTTTATCCCCTGCGACTGTCTGTTGCTTTCGGTGGGGCTCATCCCCGAAAACGACATCCTCAACGGCTCGGGGGTGAAGCTCAGCCGCGTGACGTCGGGCGCAGAGGTGGACGAAAACAGAATGACATCTCTTCCCGGAGTGTTCTCCTGCGGCAACGTGCTCCACGTCCACGACCTTGTGGACAATGTGTCCCACGAGGCGGAGATAGCGGGATCCGCCGCCGCCGAATACGCTCTTCACGGCGCGCCTCCGACAAACGGAGAACTCCATGCCGTGACTCCGGGCAAGGGTGTCAGATACGCTCTGCCTCAGGTGATACACGGCGGGAGCGGGAGCGTGGAAGTGTTCTTCCGCACGGACAATGTGTACAAAAACTGCAAAGTCGTCGCCGAGTGCGCAGGCAGGACCCTTTATTCCAAAAAGCGCATGATAGTCGCTCCCGGCGAGATGGAAAAGATAGCCCTCAAAAAAGAGGATCTGGACGGTGACGTCACCGTGAGGTTGGAGATATGAAGACCATTTGCATAAATTGTCCCATGGGTTGCCCCCTCGATATCACCGAGGAGGAGGGCAAAGTCGTGGTGCGCGGCTACACCTGCAAGCGCGGTCTGGAGTACGGCGTGTCCGAATATACCTCTCCCGTCCGCACCGTCACCACTCTTATGCGCACGTCGGACGGCGGCGTGGTGCCCGTCAAGACCTCCCGTCCCGTCCCCAAGGGCAGGATGTTCGACGTGCTCGAAAGGATACGTTCGCTCACCGCTCCCGCGGACGCGGATATAGGTTTCGTGGCGGAAAGCGACGTCCTCGGACTCGGCTCCGACATCGTGGTCACCGGCAGACCCGCCCCTCATCCCGCAAAATGAACGTGAGAGGCAGGCGGATCTTCAATCGCAGACCCGTCTGTTTCTTCGCGCTGACGCTTGCCGCAGGGATACTCGTCGCCGAAGCGTTCTATCCCGTGCCACATCTTTACAGGCTCATACCTCTGACGCTCTGCGTCGGGATATGCGCCTGTTTTGCTGTTTTCGGCAGGTTGAGGAAGTATCTTTACATCGCGGCGGCGTTCCTCATAGGCTTTCTTTCCTGCACGGGCGCGGCGGACATAGCGGATTCCCGCCTCGTCCCGGACGGCGAGGGCGTTTTCACGGCGCGCGTCGCGAGCGAGATCACGGTCAAAGACGGCTCGGCTTGGTTTTATGTCGAGGATCTCACCCTCGGGGACAGGACGTTGGAGGGCAGGGTGTACGTCACCGCGCGACTCGACGTGCCCGACTTCGGAGCAGGGGACATCGTGTTGCTCGAAGGTCATCTCTCGGCAGAAAAGCATGAGGCGTTCGACACATATTACGCCTCCGCCGTGCTGGACAGATGCTATTTCGAGCTCCGCAACGCGGACGTGAGCTATCTCGCGCACGGAGATCCCGACATCGTCCTCTCAGTCCGCCTTGCGATAAGCCGCCTTTATCACGAACATATGGACGAGGACGCCGCAGTCATCGCCCGCGCCCTCATCATAGGGGATACGAGCGGCATGGACGAGGGGCTCTACGACGACATCACGGACAGCGGTCTCGTCCATGTGCTTTCCGTCAGCGGGCTCCACATCACCGCGCTCGCCACCGCAGTGTACTGGGTGTTCCGCAAGCTCGGCATCAATTCCAAGATCGCCCTTGTCGTCGTGCTCGCGCTCGGGCTCTTTTACGTCGCGGTGTGCGATTTCGTACCTCCCGCCGTCCGCGCGCTGGTCATGACCGCCGTGTTCAATTTCGGTTCCGCGTTCGGCTTCAAGCGGGACGGGCTTTCCGCGCTGGCGTTCGCCGCTTCCGCCATCATGATATTCAGTCCCTTTTCCCTCATGCACGTCGGATTCTTGCTTTCGGTGTTTTCCCTCTTGGGGATCATGCTGTTTGCGGAGTCTTTCAAGAAGTTTTTCATGAAGGGAGTAGACAGAGTCGCGCCATCCAGGCTCGCTCTTTCGCCGTCCGACAAGTTCGGGACGGTCGCCTCGATACAGGCGGGCGCAGTCCCCGAGGATGACCCTCTCGAAAAACTCATCGCCGAAAAGACCGCAGAGGAGAAAACAGCAGGACCGAAGCCGAAGACCCCGCGTGAGACCCCGTTACGCCGTCTCTTGGTCTACGCCTCGGACTCCGTCTCGGTGTCCGTCGCGGCAAACCTCACGGCAATGCCGATAGCCGCCTATTTCTTCGGGAAGATACAGACCCTGTTCATAATTTCCAACATCGTGATACTGCCGTACACGATGTTTATCTACCTGTTTTTGCTTGTTGTGACCCCGTTTTCGCTCATAAGCGGGCTTCACGGACTTGTAGGCTCCGTCGATTATCTGGTCATGCCGTTCACCGGTTTCGTGAGGGCGATAGGGGAGATATCATTCGCCTCGGTGCCCTTGGCGATATCCCTGACCGGGATGATAGCAGTACTCATTGCAGAGGTGGCGCTTTCCCGCTTCGTGTTTCTGAAACGCATGGAGAAAGCCGTCGCCGTGATAGCCGTCGCCACAGCGTTTTTGGTGATCTCCGCCTGCGTTTTGCTCGTCTGAACATTGTCTCTCCGCGACGAAACGGGCGCGCGTATGATATCTTGAATATAAAATAATAATAAAAAATGCCTTGCTATCGGGGGATAGGTGTGCTAAAATGGCTTTGACCCGATGATATCGGGAATTAAGGGAGCGGAAATTATGTTTGGACTTTCTATGATCGAACTGATTCTCTACCTCGCTTTGGTGGTCGCCGCCGTCTTTTTGGTGGTGATCCTCATCATCAGCGCCGTGTTCGCAAAAAGGCATCGCGACCTCGATGCGGATCCTCTCGCGGGCTATAATGTGGAAGTCCCCGCCGATTGGCAGGTGCAGGCGGCTCAGGCTCAGACCGCTCAGGCGCCCGTTCAGTATGCGGCTGCCCAGGCGGCTCTCGCGCGCCCCAACTATATGGTGCCCGCCCTTGCCGACGACAGCGAAGAGCCCGACAGGTCCGCCCCCGAGACCTATTCCGACAAGACGCGTTACGTCCTCTCTGAGTCCGACCCCATCCCCGCGAATTCCCGTCCCCTCAATGAGAGACAGGGCAATTGGGACAACTATGACGGCGAGTATGTGGGCTACTATTACGATCCTCTGGAAGGGTGCTATTTCAAGGGCAAAGCGCCTGTGTACGTCCAGCGTACCTATCTGCCCGCGCCTCCTCCTCCAATCGTGAAGAAGGTCATGCCTCCCTGCGCGCCCATCACCTCCAAACCTAAGGCGAAACGCGCCGCGCTCGAACAAAAGCCGGGCTTCGACATCGCAAAGATATACGGTCAGTACATCATCGGCAACGATGGAGAGGAGTATTATTTCACCCTCTATTCCAACAAGGGCGACCTCCTCTATGCCAGCGAGAACTACGCCGGCAAACAGTATTGCCTCGACGCCATCAAGCGTTTCAAAAAGCACGTCCTTGCAGGCGCTTTCTCCATAGAAGGCGAAGCCGGCGACTATCACTTCAAGCTCGTCCGCAACCTCAACACCTATCTCGGCCCCGACAAGACCGTTCGCGTGGACGCCGAAAAGAATGTGAGTGAGGTCAAGTATTATGCGCAGACCGATGTGATACGCTTCTGAAAGGCGTCATTTGGCGCAGAACTTTGTCAGCGCCTCTGTCGTAGATGCTCACGTACGTTTGTGTACGCTCCGCCTCTCGACAGGGGCGCTTTCGCGTTCTGCATCCAAATGACGCCTTTCAGCGTACTGGCGTTTGGAAAGGGCGAATAGCTGTGTCAGAGCCGCGATGAAAACTTATTCGGAGACGTGTTTGACTCCCACGTGAACTTATTCGGGGTGTGTTGAACTCCACGTGCACTTCTTCGAAGACGTTCTCACGCGCCGCTCACCCAAACTTGCACAGCGGGCGTTTGCGCCCGCTCTTGCAAGTCGCGGCGCGTATCTGCGACCTCGCAAGCTAGACGAGAAATTAAGTAGACACGGGCTCGGTGCGCGTCGAGTCGCCCTCCTCGCCCCGCGAGCGACGTTCAGTAAATACTGGTATCCGCTTGATTATGTGAGTGCGAGATTCAAACCTTTTTCAAGAGGTGTTTTCATAAAGGCGCAGTTCGCGCCTTTATGAAAAAGTAAGTCCCGCATTTTAGGAGGACAGTCCTCTATCCCGAGTGGGGGAGGAGTCCCGAAGGGGAGGAGGGGGAGCAATATTACTATGTAGCGGGAACGTAAACTCCATTAAACTAGCTTGAATACGACGTGAACTTGTTCAGAGTGTCCCCGAACCCGACGAATAAGTGTGCGTGGGATTCAAGCACACTCAGAATAAGTGCACGTGGGGTTCAATAACGCTCCTATCCCGCATTCGGAGAGGAAGGCTTTTTTTCGCTTGATTATAATCTTAAACGGTGTTAAAATTACTTACGGTCACAACTTACATTTTTCTAGGAGGCATTTATGCAATATTCTCACGAAGTTGAAATGATGTGTCCTGTCGCGAAGGGGCCCAATCATGGTCCCGCTCCCATCCCCGAAGAGGGCAAGTGGGTGCAGGCGAAGGAAGTCAAGGACATCAGCGGTCTCACGCACGG
>CALVTS010000020.1 GCA_944363035.1 uncultured Clostridia bacterium | reverse complement strand
CGACTTGCAAGAGCGGGCGCAAACGCCCGCTGTGCAAGTTTGGCTGAGCGGCGCGTGAGACCGTCTTCGAATAAGTTTACGTGGGATTCAGGTACGCTCCTTGATGAAGAGCGCGAAAGCCCCGCATCTGCGGACGCGCGGCGTACTTTTCGTACGTAAGCGGTCGCAGATGCGGGGCTGACAAAGCTATTCGCCAAATGACGCCCTCAGAAGAGGTTGTAGCCTGCCTCAAAACAAGCCTGATTCGATGGGATGAATTGAGGCTTCGCGGCAAAAACTTTGGCGATGGTGTCAAGCATGACTTGCTTGGGGAAGACGCCGGAAAGTTTGATGTAGGCACCGAGCACGACGAGGTTGGACGCCTTGTCGTTGCCCACTTCGTGCGCGATCTTGTTGGCTTCGACGTAATAGACTTTCACGTCGTCGCGGTCGCACTTTTCCGAGATGAGGGAGCTGTTGATGATGACGAGACCGCCTGCTCTCACCTTGTCCTGGAACTTGAAGAGGCTGGGGGTATTCATCGCTATGAGGCAATCGGGCACCGCGATGATGGGGGAAGCGACCTCCTTTTCGTCAAGGACGACGGAACAATTCGCCGTACCTCCGCGCATCTCGGGACCGTAGGAAGGCAGCCAGGTCGCCGCCATATTCTCGTACATCGCGGCGTAGGCGAGCATTTGCCCGAGGGAAAGCACGCCCTGTCCGCCAAAACCTGCGACTATGACTTTTTCCATACTACTTGACCTCCTTGAACACACCGAGAGGATACTGAGCGGTCATCTCGTTCTTGACGAAATCCAGCGCTTTCACGGGGGACATATGCCAGTTGGTGGGGCAGGTGGAAAGGAGTTCCACAAAGGAGAAACCCTTGCCTTCCATCTGGTTTTTGAACGCCTGGACAATGGCTTTTTTCGCCTTCTTGATGTTGGGGACGTCCGCGAGGGAGCAACGGGCTATGAAGCTGGGTCCGTCCAGAGTCGCGAGCATCTCGCTCATACGGATGGGATTGCCGTTGACTTTGGCGTCGCGTCCTGTGGGGCAGGTGGTCGCCTTTTGTCCGAGCAAGGTGGTGGGCGCCATCTGACCGCCCGTCATGCCGTATATCGCGTTGTTGATGAAGATGACCGTGATGTTCATCCCGCGCGCGGCGGCGTGGACTATCTCAGCCATACCTATGGACGCGAGGTCGCCGTCCCCCTGATAGGCAAAGACGATGTTGTCGGGGTCGGTGAGCTTGATGCCGGTGGCGACTGCGGGCGCTCTGCCGTGCGCCGCCTCCTGCATATCGCAGTTGAAATATTTGTAGGCGAACACCGCGCATCCGACGGGCGCGATGCCCACCACTCTGCCTTTGAGACCGAGTTCTTCTATAGCTTCCGCGACGAGCCTGTGCGCGATGCCGTGCGTGCAACCGGGGCAATAGTGCAAGGGCGTGTCGGTGAGCATTTCCGTCTTTTTGAATACGACTGCCATATTACGCCTCCTTCTCTACGAACTCCACGATGTCCTCGGGAGCCATGACGTTGCCGCCGGTGCGGTTGAAGAATCTGACGGGCTTTCTGCCTTCGACGACGAGTTTTACGTCCTCGACATACTGCCCCATCGAGAGCTCCACCGTGACGAATTCCTTGACGGAAGCCTGCGCGGCAAGTGCGCCGAGAGCGTCTTTGGGGAAGGGATAGAGGGTGATGGGACGGAAGAGCCCCGCCTTTATCCCCTTGGCGCGGAGCAGATCCACCGCGCTCTTGGCGATGCGCGCCACGGTGCCGTACGCGGTGATGACTATCTCGGCGTCATCGGTGAGATAATCCTCGTACATGGTCTCGTTCGCGCACATATCGTCGTAAACCTTTTGAAGTTTGTGGTTCATGTCCTCGAGTTCGTCCGGGACTATGTAGAGGGAATTTATTATCCTTCTCGTCTCGCCGAACCCCTCCCCCGTGGTCGCCCAGGGCTTCTTGGGGAAGGTGGCGGGATCTTTCATTTCGGGAAGAGTGACCGCTTCCATGATCTGCCCCAACATACCGTCGCCGAGTATCATGACGGGAAGGCGATATTTTTCCGCCTTGTCGAACGCGTCGTAGACCAGGTTGACGCACTCCTGCACGGAGCAGGGACCGTACACCAACATCCTGTAATCACCGTGTCCGCCGCCCTTGACCGCCTGGAAATAGTCACCCTGCGCGGGCTGTATGCCGCCGAGACCGGGTCCGGAACGCACCATGTTGATGATGACGCAGGGAAGCTCGGCTCCGCAGATATAGGAGATGCCCTCCTGTTTCAGGCTGACGCCGGGGCTCGAAGAGCTGGTCATTGCTCTGCCGCCCGCTCCCGCCGAACCGTACACCATGTTGATCGCCGCGATCTCGCTCTCCGCCTGGATGAAGTGACCGCCCACCTGAGGCAGACGCCAGCTCATGTACTCGGGGATCTCATTCTGAGGGGTGATGGGATAGCCGGCATAGAAACGACAGCCGCCGCGGATCGCGGCTTCGGCGATTGCTTCATTACCTTTCATCAGTTTTCTTTCAGCCATATTACTTCTCCACCGTGATCACGCAATCGGGACACATCGTGGCGCAGAACGCGCAGGCGATGCACTGCTCGGGGGCGATCTCTTCCACAACGAAATAGCCCTGATTGTTGCTTACCGTTTGCGACACGCGCAGTATCTTTTTGGGACACGCGGTGACGCAGAGGCCGCATCCCTTGCAAGCCTCTTTGTTGATAGTGAGCTTTGCCATAAAAACCTCTCGCGGGGCGCGGATCGCTCCGCACCGCCATAGGAAATATATTTAGTGCACCGTTGCCGGTGCACCAAAAGTCATTTTTTTTGCTCTGCGCATCGGCGGCTCATTCTTCGGAGCCGGCAATGATCTTGTTGAACTGTTCCATCAGCATCGCGAATTGAGCGTCTTCCGCGCTCTGCGCGCCTGCCGCGGGCGCCGCCTGGGGTGCGGCTTGGGGAGCTGCCTGAGGAGCGGGTGCGGGCTTGGGCTGCGCCACTCTCTTGGGCTTTTCCACCACTTCGCCGGGGACGACCTTCTTGTAGCCTGCGGGAAGGACGGTCTGGATGGTGGCGTTGAGGTCGAGGGTGATGACCTTGTTGCACAGCGCGCTGTTCTTATCGGGCTCGATGACGCCGGCGATGACGTCCTTGCCGTAGCCTTTCAGATAAGAGATGAGCGGAGTGATGTCGCCCTTGCCGTAGATGAGGAAGAACCCGTCCACATTGGGATACTGGGCGAGCCTGGCAGCATCGATGACCTGGCGAAGGTCGAGCTTGCCCTTTCTCTTCTTGGGAAGAGTGGAGAGGGCGTCATAGCTGTTCTCCTGAATGAACTCACCGTAGTCCTTGGTGCGCTTCGCCGAATAGCCGTAGAACTTGCAGACCGCGACTTCGCCGAAAGTCGCCAGCTCTTCGAGGGCGGCGTTGAAAGTGGCGAAAGGCACTCTTATGCTCTCGATGTCGGCGAGAACCACATACTTTTTCGTTGTTGCCATAATCTTCTCCTTTCTTGCGTGACCGCAATTATCATAATGCTTTATTATTTATACTATATAGTAATAGCATAAATTTGTCTAGGCTTTGGCGGCATTTTTTTCTTCCCTTTTGTAGTAAAAGAGCCATTGTTGCACAAAACCGGACAGTTCGCCGTATTCGGCGACGAGGGTCTCGGACAACTTTTCCGCCGGCATATCCCCGTAATACGGGGCAAACACCTTCCTTATCCAGGTGTCCACGGGAAAGACGTCAAAGCGGTTGAACCCGAAAAGCAGGATGCAATCCGCCACCTTTCTGCCCACTCCGTGGAGGGCGAGGAGCTTCGCTCTGAGTTCGGCGGTGGGCAACTCCTTCCATGCCGTCATATCCTCGCCGAGAAGCGCCTTTGCGGTGCGCACCATATACGGCGCGCGGTACCCCGCGCCTATCGAGAGGAAAAACTCCTCTCCGGCATCCGCGATCGCCTCCGTCTCGGGGAAGGAGTGATAGCCGCCCATGTCCCTGCCGAGAGCGGAACACATACGTTCGATGATGCCCTTGATCCTGGGGATGTGATTGTTCTGTGAAAGGAGGAAGGAAAAGACGGTTTCTTCGGGGGACTGGCGGAGGATATGTATGCCCTTGCCGAACTCTATCGCCGTCGAAACAAGCCCTTTATCCCGCACTTTCATCTGTATTATATCATAGTTTGTGTCAAAATCAAGATATTTTTTGAAAAACGCCCCGTCGTCGCATTCAAAGAGATAAAAATCCTCATGCGTCCTCACTTCGGCGCGGTGTTCGCCCGCATACATGACGGTGGTCTCCCCTTCCTCGCGAAATCTGAACACCTGACCGCAATTCAGGGTCTGGGAAAGGGAGAATGTGGGGGTCTTCGGTATCTCGAATCTCATTTTTCCGCACCCGCCGCGACAGGAACGCGCAAAAAGCGCATATCGGGCGGAAGTATCCTCAAAGGGCGCAATCCCCAAGAAAAAACGGGACCGAGAATTGTCTCGGTCCCCTCGTTTTAGTCCGCGTAAACGGAAACTTGTTTTCTGTCCTTGCCCACACGCTCGAATTTCACGGTGCCGTCCACCAAAGAGAACAGGGTGTCGTCCTTGCCTCTGCCGACGTTGTTGCCGGGGTGGAATTTGGTGCCGCGCTGACGCACGAGGATGTTGCCTGCCAGCACGAACTGTCCGTCCGCACGCTTGGGACCAAGCCTCTTTGCCGCGCTCTCACGTCCGTTGTGGGACGAACCGGTACCTTTCTTATGAGCGAACAATTGGATCTTTATAAACATTTTCACTCTACCTCCAAATCGATGAAGTCCGAGAACCCTTCATAGAGATCGGACACGCCGAGATATGCCGTCCTGAGTATCAGATCCGCGTCATGACGTTGCGCTTCGGTGAGCTTTTCGGGGAGCATTGCCGAGAGATAACCCTCTTTTTCGTCCACCTTGTAGTCCACCGCGACCCCGACAAGCTGCATGAGCCCGAGCACTGCCGTCTGTATGACGGAGCTAACTGCCGCACAGACGATGTCCTCGCCCTCTTCGGCATAGCCCGTATGCCCCTTGCAGGTGACGCCCGAAAGCCTGTCGCCGCGCCTTACGAACCTGACCGTAGTCATATTCAGCCTTTGATGCCGGTGATCTTCAGCTCGGTGTAGGGCTGACGATGACCTTGACGCTTTCTGATCTGTTTCTTGGGCTTGTAATGGAAGACGTCCACTTTAGGGAACTTGCCCTGCGCGTTGACCACAGCTTCGACCTTGACCTTCGCCGCGTCCGCGCCCGCCTTCACGCCGCCCTCGTCATCGACGAACATCAGCACTTCGAGTTCGACTTTTGCTCCGACTTCGGCGTCGATCTTCTCGACCTTGACGAGCATATCTTTCTCGACCTTGTACTGCTTTCCGCCGCAACCGACTATAGCGTACATATTCTACCTCCTCTGACCAGTCTCGCCGTCGTGGTGACGAGATACCCGTGCTTAAACGACCACTTCCGAGCGGCTCGACCTCCACTTTACCAAAAATCCCGCCCGCTGTCAAACGAATTTCGCAAATAATATATAATGCGCACATATACGCGCGCGCACCTCTCCGCCGCCCACGGGACTACGCCCTCCCCCGCTTCCCGTCAGCGCACGCAAAAGGAGCGCCCGAAGGCACTCCTCCGTATGCCGTATCCCGAGGCGCACCGCGCCGTTTTTCCGCGATCTAAGCGGACGGATCTCGCTACCTCTCCTCTCGGAAGTAACTGAGCCCCAACGCCGCCGGCGGCTGGCTCTCGCGCCTGCTCACAATGCTGGTGATGACCAACACGACGATTGTGACAAGGTACGGGATCATCTTGATGACCTCGCGCTCCGCAAACGACACGCTGACATAGTTGGGCAGGAGATACAGGATGCTGAACAGTATGGAACCGAGGATAGCCCAGTTGGGGCGCCACACCGTGAAGATGACGAGCGCGACCGCCATCCAGCCGTAGGTATCTATGGTGTATTCCACCACGCCGCCCGTCTGATCCATGATGTAGAATAGGCCGCCCAAGCCCGCGATCATGCTGCCGATGAGCGTTGCGCCGTACTTATAGTTGGTGACGGAGATGCCCGCCGCGTCCGCGGTGGCAGGGTTCTCGCCCACCGCGCGGAGGTTGAGCCCTACTCTCGTCTTTTTGAGCACGATCGCCGCGATGACCGCGATGATGATGGCGATGTAGACGAGGCATCCGTAGGAGAGGAAGAGGGTCTCAAACCAATTCGGGTTGTCTCCGATCGGGAATGATTGACGGAAGAAACCGCTGATGACGGTGAAGCCCGTCGTGTCCGCGCTGCCGCCGAAGAAACTGAGCACGCCGACGCCGAATGTGGTGAGCGCGAGACCGCTGACATTCTGATTGCAACGGAGAGTCGCGGTGAGCACGCAATAGATGAGCCCTCCGAGCAAGGAGAACAACAACGCAAATATTATCGTCACCAAAGTCGCGCCCCATGCAGTGATCCCGCCAACGCCCCCGACGGCAGCGACATAGGTCGACGCGCCGACAATGGCGCCGGACGCGCCCATGCACATGATGCCGGGGATGCCGAGGTTGAGGTTGCCGGACTTCTCGGTGAGAGTCTCACCCACGGAACCGAAGAGGAAGACGGCGCTGAATCTTATAGCACTTTGAAGGAATGTCAGGAACATTATGAAGCCACCTCCTCGACGGGATTTTCCGCTTTCTTTTTCCTCGGGCGGAACTTGACCTTATAGTTGATGAAGAACTCGCACCCTATGACGAAGAAGAAGAATATACCCGTAATGATGTCGGGGAACGCTTCGCCCATGCCCATCAAAGTCGCGACATTTTTTGCGCCCTGGTCTATGAAAACATAGAGCCAGGAAGTGAATGCCATTGCGGGCGGGCTGAACTTGCCGAGCCATGCAACAAGGATCGCGGTAAAACCCCTGTTGTCAACGGAATCAACGGCAACGGAATAGTTGGTGCCTCCGACGAGGAGCAGCCCCGCAAGCCCACACAACACGCCAGAGAGCACCATCGTGCGGATGATGACCTTCTTGACATTGATGCCGACATACTTTGCGGTGTTCTCGCTCTCGCCCACGACGGATATCTCGTAGCCGTGCTTGCTGAAACGGAAGTAGAGGAAAAGCGCTACAGCCGCCACAGCCACAAGTATGATGTTGAGGATATATCTCTGTCCGCCGATGAGGGGGAAGCGTCCGTCGGCGAGAGTGCCGAGCACGCCCGAGCCGCTGGGCACCCATGCAAAGATACAGATGGCGACAAGCTGCATGGCGACATAGTTCATCATCAGGGTGAAGAGCGTCTCATTGGTGCGCCACTTCGCCTTGAATATGGCAGGGATGACCGCCCAAACAACGCTGAATGCGACACTTGCCAAAAACATTACGATGATGAGCCAAAAGTTGTCGATCTGACCGCCGAGATACTGGATGACGACCACCGAACCGAGGCAGCCCATCAACACCTGCCCTTCCGCGCCGATGTTCCAGAAGCGCATCTTGAACGCGGGCGCGACCGCAAGTGCTATACACAACAGTATCGCGGTGTTTTGAAAGAGGTTGAGGATCCTTCTCGGCGTGCCGAAAACGCCTTCGAACAGCCCGGAAAAGAATGTCCCGAACGCGCTTCCTCCGCCGAGTATAGCACTCACGACGGCGCCTATCAGGATCGCGATGACGACCGCCCCTATGCGGATGCCCCACGCCTTGCCGCGTGCGATATTGTCTCGCTTAACTATGCGGAAGAGGGGTTCTCTGTCCGTCTTTATATTAGTCATTCGCCACCTCCTCGCTGTTTTCGGACGAAAGCGAGTCCGTCATCATGAGACCGATGGTCTCCTTGTCCGTAGTCCTGCCGTCCACGATGCCCGTGACCTTGCCCGCGCAGATGACCATGATCCTGTCGCAGAGCTCGATGAGCACGTCGAGATCCTCGCCGACATAAATGACGGCAACTCCCTTTTCTTTCTGTTCGTTGAGCAAATTGTAGATGGTGTAGGAACTGTTGATGTCCAGCCCGCGCACGGGATAAGCCGCCATGAACACGGTGGGCGCGGCGGCTATCTCACGCCCGACCAGCACCTTTTGGATGTTGCCGCCCGAAAGCCTGCGCACGGGTGTATGTGTGGAGGGCGTGACCACCTCTAGTTCCTGTATTATCCTCTCCGCAAGCTGTCTAGGGCGTTTGCGGTCTAGGATAAGAGGTACGTTGACGGTGTGTTTTTTGTCTATCTTGACGGGGATACCGCGTTTGTAGCTGCGGAGCATCATATTGTCGATGATGTCCATGCTGCCGACAAGCCCCATGCCGAGCCTGTCCTCGGGGACAAAGGAGAGCCTGACGCCCAGCTCGCGGATCTTGGCGGGAGACTTCTTGACGAGGTTCTCGTCCTTGCCCGTCGCGGGATCGTGATAGACGATGGTGCCCTTTGAGGGACGCAGCAAGCCCGCTATGGTCTCGAGGAGCTCCCTCTGCCCGCTGCCCGCGATGCCCGCGATGCCGAGGATCTCTCCCGAGCGCGCGGTGAAACTCACGTCTTTCAGCTTCTGCACTCCCTCGTGATCGGTGAAGGAGAGCCCCTCCACGGTCAGCCTCTCCTCGCATCCGACGGGGTCTCCGCGATGGATGTTGAGGTCGGTCTTTCTGCCCACCATCATCTCGGTGAGTTGCGGGATCGAGGTTTCAGAGGTGTTGACCGCACCGATAAACTCCCCTTTTCGGAGAACTGCGACACGGTCGCTGATCTCCATCACCTCGTTGAGTTTGTGGGTGATGATGATTATGCTCTTGCCGTCCTCGCGCATATTGCGCAACACGTCGAAGAGCTTCTCCGTCTCCTGCGGAGTGAGCACCGCGGTGGGCTCGTCCAGGATGAGGATGTCCGCCCCGCGGTAAAGGACTTTTATGATCTCGACAGTCTGCTTCTCACTCACGGACATGTCGTAAATCTTCTTGTTCAGGTCGATGTCGAAGCCGTACTTGGCTGCGATCTCGCGCGCCTTCTGCCCTCTCTTTCGGGGTAGCCAGTTGAATTGCGCCTTTTTGAAAAGTTTGACGACGGGCAGCACCGCGGTGCGGAGAGCGAGTTTAGCCCTGCCCGCCTTGGTGTCGGTGGCGCGCACCGTCTTGACGGGCGCTTCCGCGTCGTCGTTGTCCACGACATAACGCGGCTCTGCCGCCTCCTCTTTGAGTTCCGCCGCACGCTCCTTCACGCTGTAGCGCGGCATCTCTTCGCCGAGCAGTATGTTGTCCAGCGCGGTGAAAACGTCCACCAGTTTGAAGTGCTGGTGCACCATGCCGATCTTATAGCGATAAGCGTCTCGCGGCGAACGGATGACGACGGGCTCGCCTTCGATGACGACCTCCCCTTCATCCGGGAAATAGATGCCCGAGAGCATATTCATAAGGGTGGTCTTGCCGCTGCCGTTCTCGCCGAGAAGGGACAGGATCTCCCCCTCATAGACGGTGAGATCCACATCCTTATTGGCAACGACCTCTCCGAAAAACTTGGAGATGCCCTTCATTTGCACAGCTACGGGTTTTGCCATGCCTTCCTCCGTTTTTAGAGCGCGGGAAACGCGCTTTTATGAGAGCGGAGCGCAAACGCGCTCCGCTCTCTCGGTGTGCGTGTCGATCAAGCCTCGTTGATCTCGGTGATACCGTCGATCCTCACATCGAAGTAAGGAGCGGAACGGAAACCGTCGGCAGACTCCGCAAAGTAAGTCACGCCGTTCTCGGTCTTGATGACCTGAGTGTCGGGGATGGGATTCTTGGGATCGGGATCGGGATGCACATCCGCCATGTACTCGGTGAGCATCTTGCCGCCCACGGTAAAGGTGGAGCAATCGAACACTTTGAGAGAACCGTCGAGGAGCTTCGCCTTGACCTTCTCGACTTCCGCCTTCACTTCGTCGGAAACGCCCGCACCGTATGCAAGCAGCTCGACGGAGCCGGTGGAGAGATGACCGGTCCAGTCATCCGCAACCTCGGTGCCGTTGGCAACGCAGTCGATGAGGTACTCAAAGTAAGGTGCCCAGTTGATCCTGGAGCCGACAAGATAAGTGTCGTTGTCGGGGAATGCGAGGTTGTATGTCACATTGGGGACGCCTTTTTCTTCACATGCGGTGGGTGCGCCGGAGCTGTCCGCGTGCTGGCTGATGAGGACGCAACCGTTGTCGATGAGTGCCGTCGCGGTGTTCTTCTCCGCCGTTTCATCATACCAACTGCTGGTGTAACGGACTTCCATGGTCACAGAGGGGCAGACGGACTTTGCGCCGAGATAGAAGGAGGTGTAGCCGGATACGACTTCCGCATAGGGATATGCACCGACATAACCCATCTTCGCCTGATCCGCGGTGATCTTGCCGGATTCGATCATCTCATTGAGCTCATAGCCCGCGACAACGCCCGCGAGATAGCGACCCTCATAGATAGAGGCGAACGCATTGTGGAAATTGTCCAACCCTTCGGTATGCGCATGGGTACCGGTCGCATGAGAGAACTGGACCTCGGGGAACTCTTCGGCAGCCTGCAGGATGTAGGTCTCGTGACCGAAGCTGTCCGCAAAGATCACGTCGCAGCCCTGATCCACAAGGTCGACAGCCGCGTCATAGCAAGCAGCGCTCTCGGGGATACCCGTCCTGATGATGAGCTTAGCATTCTTCGCCTTGGCAGCCTCGCGGGCAGCGTCGATGAAGTTCTTGTCATAGGTGCTGTTCTCGTCATGCAGACAGATGAGACCAAACACAAGCTGATCGCCATTGTCATTGCACGCGGCGAGACCGATCGCAACAGATGCCACGAGTGCGAGGACCAGCACAAGTGCCAGGATCTTTTTCTTCATAATAACCTCCGTATTTTGTGCCTTTCGGCTTTTTTACTGTTTTCTGAACACGATCTTCCCGTCGTCGGACATACTGTCGATGACCGCGAGGGACTTCACGTCATAGCCCTCGGCGCGGAGACCGTCTCCCCCGCCCTGATAGCCCTTCTCGATCGCCGCCGCGCACCCGACCAGCGTCGCGCCCGCCTGATGCACGAGGGAGATGAGCCCGCGAAGAGCCTCGCCGTGCGCCAGGAAATCGTCGATGATGAGCACCCTGTCCTCGGGACGGAGATACTCCTTTTCCACAAAGACGGTGTTGACGTTGCCGTGCGTATAGCTCTTGACCTCTGCGGTGTAGCAATCGGATGAGATGTTGGAAGTCTTGGATTTCTTAGCAAAAAGCACCGGCGCGTGGAAATGTCTTGCCGCATAGCAAGCAATCGCGATGCCCGATGCTTCGATGGTCATGAGTTTGGTGACGTTCTTGTCCCCGAAAAGCGCGTGGATCTCCTTCCCGATCTCCTCCAAGAGGCTGTCATCCACAAGATGATTGAGAAAGCCGCCTACTTTGAGCACCTCGCCTGGGAAAACCTTTCCGTCCGCAAGGATGCGATCCTCGAGAAGTTTCATCCTCCCTCCCACGCCGAACGGCCGCGAACCTATTATATATGCGTGCGCGCCCGCCCGAAAAGAATAAAATAATTATAAGGTTAAACACTTCCCCGCCGACCGACTAGCCCCATGGTGCTACAACATAATTCGACATTTTCCGTGCCCCGCCCTTCGGAGCGTGTTTGACTCCCACGAACACTCATTCGGAGTGTGCCCGACTCCCACGCACACTTATTCGGAGTGTGTTTGAACTTCCACGTACACTTCTTCGGGGTGCGCTTGACTCCCACGTGCAATCTTTCGGAGTGTGCCTGAACTCTACATCTCTCTTTCGGAGACGGAACTACGCGCCGCTCACTCAAACTTGCACAGCGGGCGTTTTACGCCCGCTCTTGCAAGTCGCGGCGCGTATCTGCGATCTCGCAAGCTAGACGAAAAATTAAGTAAACACGGGCTCGGTGCGCGTCGAGTCGCCCTCCTCGCCCCGCGAGCGACGTTTCGTCAATACTGGTCGCCGCTTGATTATGTGAGTGCGAAACTCAAACCTTTTTAAGAGGTGTTTTCATAAAGGCGCAGACTGCGCCTTTATGAAAAAGTATATCCCGCATTTTAGGAGGACAGTCCTCTATTCCGAGTGGGGGAGGAGTCCCGAAGGGGAGGAGGGGGTACAATACTCCCTTGTTAGGGGACGTAACCAAAAAAACTAGCCCCGAGTACGACTACAACTTTATTCGAAGGAAAGCACCCTGCCCACGGGTGCGTAGCGTAATTTTTTTACCCCACGCGAAGTAGAGGGATGTCTTAATCCAAAAACAAAGAAATATTATTGCCCCGTACTGCAGGTTCCATCGTGTTCAAGCACGCTCTCTCATGCTGTACGTCTCGCGGGTGAATGTTGGCTCCCCCTCCTTCCCTGTGGGCTTTCCTCCCCCGTGTCCGAACGAGTTCAGTCCTCGCATCATGCGGGACTGACTGTACATCTCTAAAAAAGTTTTTAATATTGCACTCACATAATCAAGCGGAGACCTGCACTTGCTGAAAGCCCGGCACGGGAGGAGGAATTCGGCGCTCGCAAATCAAAGCCCGTGTCTTTTTAGGTTTACGGCATTGCTCGGCACTCAGGGGGCGCGCCGCGACTTGCAAGAGCGGGCGCAAACGCCCGCTGTGCAAGTTTGGGTGAGCGGCGCGTGATACCGTCTTCGAATAAGTGTACGTTGGAATCAAACACACTCACTCAAACGCCCGTCCCCGTCTGAGGGTGATATTTCGATGAAGAACAAGGAAGGCACCCTGTCCGCGGGTGCGTAGCGTACTCCTCGTACGTGAGCAATCGTGGCAGGGTGCCTGACAAAGTTATGCGCCAAATGGCGCCCTCAGCTCTCGAGGTAGGCG
This sequence comes from uncultured Clostridia bacterium, assembly GCA_944363035.1. Classification (GTDB taxonomy): domain Bacteria; phylum Bacillota; class Clostridia; order Christensenellales; family CAG-917; genus Limadaptatus. The sequence goes on along the minus strand of CALVTS010000020.1, from coordinate 3,475 downwards.
CGGCAAGCATCCTCCAAAGCCCTACAAATAGCAAACGCTTCGTCCATATCTTTGCCGCGGACGACTATGCCGTGGCTGGCGATGATGCACGCGGGGGCGTTGCCTATCGCGGCGGCGACGTTCTTGACGAGCCAGGGGGTGCCGGAGGGCGCGAACTTGCTGACGGGGATGGTGTCGCCGAGGATGTCGCGGTACTGCGCGGGCACTTCGAGAGGCTTCCTCATTGCGGCGAGGATGCTGCCGTAGAAGGGATGCGTATGCACCGTGACCTTGCTTTCGGGATGCATTTTGAGGATGGCGGCGTGCACGCCCTTTTCGCTGGTGGGCTTGTTGGAGCCCCTCCATTCCATACTCTCCATGTCCACGATCGCCATCTGCTCGGGCTTCAACATGACGTAATCGAGGGCGGAAGGCGTCGCCATCATCTCCTTGTCGTTGAGGCGGACGGCGATGTTGCCCCAGGTGCCCTGGACGAGGTTTTCTTCAAGCAGTTTGACGCCGGCGTCTTTTATCTCCTGCGCGACGGCTTTCAGCTCGTCGGTGTCGATGGCGGAAGGCTTTTCGGCAGTATCCAGCTCTTTGCCCTGCTCCGCCGCTTTTTGGGAGGACTGGTTTTTCTTGCTGTATTTGAGCTTGTAGACCATGTGCTCGAGCCAGGCTTCGAAGGCATTGAGGTGCTGAGCGCCGCCCTTCTTCTCGGCGAGGAGATAGCCGTTGGAGGCTTTATCGAGCACGAGCGCGCAGGTGTAGACCTCGGCAAGAGTGCGCCCGGTGACCACCGCACCGGCATCGGGGAGGAAGCAGGCGTTGCGCGCGCCGGAGAGCGCGTTGACGACCTCCGCCGCAGTATTCTGCTTCGCCGCGCGGACGCTGACGCCGTTTATCTGCGCCATATCCTCGAGGATGGGAGGCAGAGTCGCCTTTTTCGCGGAAAATTCGAGGATGCTCTTGCTGTCCACGATCGCCGCCGCGCCGTCCTCTGTCTTGGATTTGAGCGCGCAGATGAGGAGCACCGCCGCCGCGCGGAAGTTGCCCTCGAGTTCCTCGACGGACTTGTCGGTGACGAACGCCACCTGCTCTTCTTTGAGCTCCTTGAAATCGGCGTCGGGCGTGGTGATATACAGCCCGTCATCCGCCTTGACGGCGATATAACCGCATTCAAGATATCCGTCGGCGGCAAGCATCGCCGCATATTTTTTCATGCTTTCGTAAACTTGTTCATTTTTCATTTTTCCAACCCCTCGAATCTTCTGGAATTTGCTTTTATGTACGGCTTTCTGAGCGCCGCATAGAGTGTCTTATAGTCGCTGAATAGCTTGTCGTAGATAGCCCTGTTTGCGGGATCGGGCTTATATTTCGCCTCTATCTGCACAAAGTTTTTGGCGTCCGCGAAGCTCTTCAATTCTCCGAGCCCGATGAGCGCGATGATCGCGCTTCCGAGCGCGCCCGCGTTCCTGGGATTTTTGACCACCGAGAAATTGCACCCGGTGACGTCCGCGATGATCTGCATCCAGCCCTTGTCCAGCGCGCCGCCGCCGATTATGCGGAAGTTGTTGCCCTCGAAGCCGTAATCCTTGCGGTAGTTTTCGAGTATCCAGCGCAGGTTGTAGGCAATGCCCTCATACACCGCGCGCATGAGATGTTCGCGGGTGTGAGTGGGATTGATGTTGAAGAGGGTCGCCCTGGTGGTGGTGCTGCTGACGGGACATCTCTCGCCGAGCATCCAGGGGGTGCAGATGAGGTGATCGGAACCTGCCGGCACATTGTGGATGACGCTGTCCATATACTCGTAGATACCATCTCCGAGCTCGGCTTTTTCGTGCTTGAAGAACTGGTCGCATATCCACTGGATGTTGCTTCCTGCGGCTTCCGTGATGCCGGCGATGAGGTTCATCTCGGGGTCTGCGGACTGTATCGCCGCCGCGCCGTGCATGAACTTCGTCGCGGTCTTGGAGGGCGCCGCGACCCATGCGGAAGTGCCGAGATAGATGTGCACTTCGCCGTCGCCGCACATACCGCTACCGACCACTGCGGACTGCACGTCGTCACAGCCGCCGAAAACGGGAGTGCCGACCGCGAGCCCCGTCTCCTCCGCCGCCTTGGGAGTGAGCCCTTTGCCTATCATATCCGTGCTCTTGCAAAGGGGCGGGAGCCTCTTCATATCCACGCCGATGAGGGGGAATGCGCTCATCCAGCTCTTCTTTTTGAGGTCGAGACCGTAAGAGGACGCACCCGAAAGCTCGGCATACATCTCGCCGGTGCACTTGAATTTGAGCCAGCCGTTGACGTCGAGGAAATATTTGGTCTTGGCATATATCTCGGGACGCTTTTCCTTGACCCACGCCATCTTCGCGACGCAGTCCTTGCCCATGATGGGCGTGCCGACGATCAGAGTGAACACCTTGGTGCCGCCCAGACGATTCATGATCTTCTGCGCCTGCTCCTCCGCTCTGCCGTCCACCCAGGTGATGTTGTTCATCAGATTGTTGCCCTTCTCGTCCACGGGGATGACGCCCTGCGCCTGCGTGGAAAAGACGATGCCCTTGACGTCCTCGGGGGCGATGCCCGCCTTGGCGACGACGGCTTTGGAGGTGATGCACACCGCTTTCCAATAGTCGTTGGGATCCTGCTCGACATGAGCGGGCGCGGGATAATAGGTGGGATAAGGCTCCGCGACCGTGGCAACGATGTTGCCGTCAAAATCGACGAGCACCGCTTTATCCGAACTGGTGCCGATGTCATGAGAAATGATATACTTCATATTGCTCCCCTCTTGGTATTTGGATCCGCCGAGGTGCCCCTCGCGGTCATAGTGTCGCATTTGACGGGAAACGGTGTCCTGCGCAACGCATACGCACACGCAGGCGCGAAATTCCCGTAACGCATATATTTTATACAAAAAAATCGTTTAGGTCAACACACGCGCGCATATTGCACACACATTTCACCAAGTTTTGCGGGTCGCAGGGCTATGACGGAACGTCTCTGACTCCCCCGTGCACTCATTCGAGGCGTGCTTGACTCCCACGTACACTTATTCGGAGTGGAGCTTGACTCCCACGTGCACTTATTCGGGGTGTATTGAACTTCACGTGAACCTATTCGGAGTGTGCTTGAACTTCACGTGAACCTATTCGGAGTGTGCCTGACTCCCACGTGAACTTATTCGGAGTGGAGTTTGAACCTTACGTTTCTTTTTCGGGGTGTACTTGATTCCCACGTATACTTATTCGAAGACGGAACTACGCGCCGCTCACCCAAGCGTTCACAGGCGGCGTGCCACCTCTTGAACGCCGCGGCGCGTATCTGCGATCTCGCAAGCTAGACGAATAATTAAGTAGACACGGGCTCGGTGCGCGTCGAGTCGCCCTCCTCGCCCCGCGAGCGACGTTCAGTCTATACTGGTATCCGCTTGATTATGTGAGTGCGAGATTCAAACCTTTTTCAAGAGGTGTTTTCATAAAGGCGCAGTTCG
>CALVTS010000019.1 GCA_944363035.1 uncultured Clostridia bacterium | reverse complement strand
CATAAAGGCGCGAACTGCGCCTTTATGAAAACACCTCTTGAAAAAGGTTTGAGTCTCGCACTTGCATAATCAAGCGGCGACCAGTATTGACTAAACGTCGCTCGCGGGGCGAGGAGGGCGACTCGACGCGCACCGAGCCCGTGTCTACTTAATTATCCGTCTAGCTTGCGAGATCGCAGATACGCGCCGCGACTTGCAAGAGCGGGCGCAAACGCCCGCTGTGCAAGTTTGGGTGGGCGGCGCGTAGTTCCGTCCCCGAATAAGTGTACGTGGGATTCAAACGGGCTCCGAAAGAGTTTACGTCGTATTCAGGCTGGTTAAATAGGGTATACGTCCCCTAACATGGTAATATCGTACCCCCTCCTCCCCTTCGGGACTCCTCCCCCACTCGGAATAGAGTTCGCTCCTCCTAAAATGCGGGACTTACTTTTTCATAAAGGCGCAGACTGCGCCTTTATGAAAACACCTCGTGAAAAAAGTTTGAGTCTCGCACTCACATAATCAAGCGGATACCAGTACTTAACGAACGTCGCTCGCGGGGCGAGGAGGGCGACTCGACGCGCACCGAGCCCGTGTCTACTTAATTATCCGTCTAGCTTGCGAGATCGCAGATACGCGCCGCGCTCTTTCGGAAAGAGAGGGAGAGCAAGGGGAATAGCCCTGTTTTTCGGCGTGCGCAGTATATATTATTACTATATATAGTGCAGAAACGAAATTAAAATACAATATTATAATTTTCGCGGAAATTCCTGCGATTTTTGCTTGACAGCCTTGACGGGAAATAATAAGATGGTAGAGCCGCGTCTTCGGGACGTGGGGTTTCCGTCGGGTTTCCGACGGGATGAAAAATATAGGACACACACGGATGAGTGTATATATCAGGAGGCTAATTAAAGATGGCTGGACAGAAAATCAGGATCAAGCTCAAAGCGTATGATCACAATCTCATCGACATCTCTGCGGAAAAGATCGTGGAGACCGTGAAGAAGACCGGCACCAAAGTTTCCGGTCCCATTCCGCTTCCCACCGAGAAGGAGATCGTGACCATACTTCGTGCGCCGCACAAGGACAAGGACAGCCGCGAGCAATTCGAACTCAGAACGCACAAGCGTTTGATCGACATATTCAACCCCACCTCCAAGACGGTCGATTCTCTCATGAAACTCGACCTTCCGGCGGGCGTTGATATCTCCATCAAACTCTGACGGAATAAAAGGAGGATGAACTTTACATGGATAAAGCAATCATCGGAAAGAAACTCGGCATGAGCCAGATCTTCACGGCGGACGGCAAAGTTATCCCCGTCACCGTCGTCGAAGCGGGTCCCTGCACGGTGGTGCAGATCAAGACCAAAGAGAATGACGGATACGAAGCCGTGCAAGTCGGTTTCGGCGCCATCAAGGAAACCAGAGTGAACAAGCCCGTTGCCGGACACTTCAAGAAAGCCGGCGTCACCGTGAAGCGCTATCTGCGCGAACTCCGTTTCGCAAACTGTGCGGCCTATGAGCTCGGACAGGAACTGACCTGCGATATGTTCGTCGAGGGCGACAAGGTGGACGTCACCGGCACTTCCAAGGGCCACGGATATTCGGGCGTCATCCAGAGATGGAACAGCCACAGGATCGGACCCATGTCTCACGGTACCGGCCCCATCCACCGTTCGGTGGGTTCCATGGGCGCGTGCTCCTCTCCTTCCAGAGTGTTCAAGAACAAGCACATGGCAGGGCAGTGGGGTCACGAGAAGGTGACGGTGCAGAACCTTACCGTTGCGCGCGTTGACAAGGCGAGGAATCTTCTGCTTGTCAAGGGCGCCATCCCCGGACCCAAGGGCGGCGTTGTGGTCGTCAGGGATTCCGTCAAGGGCTGAGCGGAGGTAGAAGATGAAACTGAAAGTTATGAACATGGCGGGCAAGTCCGCAGGAACCATAGAAGTCAGCGACGCGGTGTTCGGGTGCGAGTATAACGAAGCCCTCATCCATCAGGTGGTCGTCGCCCAGCTTGCAAACAAGCGTCAGGGCACGATGAGCGCGCTCACCAGGAGCGAAGTGCGCGGAGGCGGCGCGAAGCCCTATCGTCAGAAGGGCACGGGTCGCGCGCGTCAGGGCAGCATCGTCTCCCCCCAGTTCACGGGCGGCGGCGTGGTGTTTGCCAAAAAGCCTCGCGACTTCTCGCAGAAGATCAACAAGAACATGAAGAAAGCGGCGTTTTATTCCGCGCTGTCCGAAAAGATCCGTCAGGAACAGGTGGTCGTCATCGACAAGTTCGCGCTTGCCGAGCCCAAGACCAAGCTCGTGGCGGGCGCGGTGGAAGCCCTCGGGCTCAACGGCAAGACGCTGTTCGTGGTGGAGGAGTATGACGAGAGCGCGGTGCGCGCGTCCAAGAACATCCCCACCGTCTCTTTGGAAGAGGTGAGACTGCTCAACGTGTACGACATCGTCGCCACCCGCAATCTCGTGCTCACCAAGGGCGCGATCAAGAAGATCGAGGAGGCAGCACAATGACATCTTACGACATCATCATCTCCCCCGTCCTCTCCGAAAAGAGCTATGACGGCATCCCCGAGAAGAGATACACCTTCAAGGTGGCGAAGACCGCCAACAAGACTCAGATAAAGGCAGCCGTGGAAGAGATCTTCGGCGTCAAAGTGGCAAAGGTCAACACCTCCAACTACGAGGGCAAGCTCAAGAGGATGGGCCGCAACGAGGGAAGGAGAGCTTCCTTCAAGAAAGCGGTGGTCACCCTGACCGCCGACAGCAAAGCGATCGAGTTCTTCGAGAGCCTGGCATAAGGAGAAACGGATATGGCTATCAAGAAATACAAACCTACGTCTCCCGCGCGCCGTTTCATGACGGTGTCCGCCTTCGAAGAGGTCACCTCTTCCACTCCGGAACGCTCCTTGCTCGTCTCTCTCAACAAGACGGGCGGCAGGAACGCCATGGGCAGGATCACCGTGCGTCACATCGGCGGCGGCAACAGAAACAAATATCGCATCATCGACTTCAAGCGCAACAAGGACGGCATCCCCGCCAAAGTCGCTTCGGTGCAGTACGATCCCAACCGTTCTGCCAACATCGCCCTGCTCCACTATGCGGACGGTGAGAAGAGATACATCCTTGCGCCTCTCGGGCTCAGCGTGGGCGACACCGTCGTCAGCGGTGAGGACGCGGACATCAAAGTGGGCAACGCGCTTCCCCTTTCCGCCATCCCCGTCGGCACCATGGTGCACAACATCGAGCTCCAGCCCGGCAAGGGCGGACAGATAGCGAGAGCTGCCGGCAACTCCGCACAGCTCATGGCGAAAGAGGGCAGATATGCCACTCTGCGTATGCCCAGCGGCGAGATGAGATACGTGCTGGCGCGTTGCAGAGCCACCATCGGTCAGGTGGGCAACCTCGATCACGAGATCGTGAGAGTGGGCAAGGCGGGCAAGACGCGTCACATGGGCATCCGTCCCACGGTGCGCGGCGTCGTGATGAACCCCTGCGATCACCCCCACGGCGGCGGCGAGGGCAAATCCCCCATCGGTATGCCCACTCCCGTCACTCCCTGGGGCAAGCCGACGCTCGGTTACAAGACCAGGAAGAAAAAGAACAATTCCAGCAAGTTCATCATCAAGCGCGTGAACTAAGGAGTACGAAATGAGCAGAAGCGTCAAAAAAGGACCTTTCGTCGAAGAAAGGCTTATGAAAAGAATAGTTGCAATGAACGAGAGCGGCGACATCCGTCCCGTCAAGACCTGGTCCCGCTCCTCGACGATATTCCCCGAGATGGTCGGGCACACCATCGCCGTCCACAACGGACGCCAGCACGTGCCGGTGTACATCACGGAAGATATGGTCGGATGCAAGCTCGGCGAGTTCTCTCCCACGCGTACTTTCAGAGGTCACGCGGGTGACAAGACCACGGGTAAGAAATAGGAGGAATCATGGCTACCAGAAGTAAACAGAAAGCTCTCGACCGTCAGGCGAAAGCCGACACCAGACCCAGAGCAACGGCAAAGTTTATCAGGATTTCTCCCTTCAAGGTCCGCATCGTCCTGAACGTCATCAAGGGCAAGCCCGTCGTCGAGGCGCTGGCTATCCTCGAAAACACGCCCAAGGCGGCGAGCGAAGTGCTCCTGAAGCTGGTCAACAGCGCGGTCGCCAACGCGGAGAACAACATGAACCTCTCCAGGGGCGACCTCGTCATCGCGGAGTGCTACGCCAACGAGGGACCCACTCTCAAACGCATCATGCCGAGAGCGCAGGGCAGAGCCTTCCGTATCAACAAACGCACAAGTCACATCACGGTCATTCTCGACAGCGTGAACGCATAAGGAGGTATACTCAATGGGACAGAAAGTCGATCCTAACGGACTCAGAATAGGTATCATCAAGCCCTGGGAAGCCAAGTGGTATGCCGACAAGAAGAATTTTGCGGACTGCCTCGTCGAAGATGACAAGATCCGCAAGTTCATAAAGAAGAAGTACTACGACAACGCCATCTCCAAGATCACCATCGAAAGAGCTGCCGATAAAGTCGTGGTCGGCATCTATACCGCACGTCCCGCGACCCTCATCGGCAAGGCGGGCGCAGGCGTGGAAGCCATCACCAAGGAAGTTCAGGGGCTCATCGCGGCAGGCAAGAAGGTCAGCGTCAACATCATGGAAGTCAAGCACTTCGACGCGGACGCGCAACTGGTCGCCGAGTCCATCGCGAAGCAACTCGAAAACAGAGCGTCCTTCCGCCGCAGCATGAAGCAAGCCATGTCCAGAGCGATGAAGGCGGGCGCAAAGGGCGTCAAGGTCAAGGTGTCCGGCAGACTGGACGGCGCCGAGATCGCGAGGAGCGAGAGCTATCACGAGGGTTCCATTCCTCTTCAGACTCTCCGTGCCGACATCGATTACGGCGTGGCGACGGCGAACACCACCTTCGGCGCCATCGGCGTCAAGTGCTGGATCTACAAGGGCGAAGTGCTTGGGAAGAACCCCGTGGAAGGAGGTAACTGATTATGTTGATGCCCAAACGTGTTAAAAGACGCCGCCAGTTCCGCGGCAGGATGAAGGGCAAAGCCAACAAAGGCAACGTCATAGCATACGGCGAATACGGTCTTGTGGCTCTCGAGCCGGGCTGGATCACCTCCAACCAGATCGAAGCCGCGCGTGTCGCGATGACGAGATATATCCGCAGAGGCGGCAAGGTGTGGGTGGACATCTTCCCCCACAAGCCTGTCACCAAAAAGCCCGCCGAGACCCGTATGGGTAGCGGTAAAGGTTCTCCCGAATACTGGGTGGCGGTGGTCAAGCCCGGCCGCGTGATGTTCGAGATCGCGGGTGTGGACGAAGCCATAGCAAAAGAGGCTCTGCGTCTTGCGATGCACAAACTGCCCATCAAGTGCAAGTGCGTGTCCAAGGCGGATCAGGAAGCCGAAGGCGGTGAAGAATGAAATCTAAACAAGTTTTGGAAATGACAGATAAAGAGCTTCAGAACAAGCTCAACGAGTTGAAGTCGGAGTTGTTTTTCCTCCGCTTCAAGCACGCCACCAATCAGCTGACCAACCCCATGGTGCTGGTGGAGACCAGACGTGACATCGCTCGCGTCAAGACCGTCATCCGCCAAAGAGAGATCGCCCGCGCCAAGGAAAACGAGGACAACAAGGGCTGATAAACGGAGGACACTATGGAAAGAAATCTGAGAAAAGAAAGAGTCGGCATCGTCGTGAGCGACAAGATGGACAAGACCATCGTCGTCGCCATCAGCGAGCGCGTCAAGCATCCTCTCTACAAAAAGATCGTCAGCCGCACCAAGAAACTCAAGGCGCATGACGAAAACAACGAGTGCAGAGTGGGGGACAAAGTCCTTGTGGCGGAGACCCGTCCGCTCTCCAAGGAGAAGTGCTGGCGCCTTGTTGAGATAATCGAGAAGGCGAAATAAGGAGGACAGCATGATACAACCACAAACCAGACTTAAAGTCGCAGACAACAGCGGCGCAAAAGAGATCATGTGCATCAGAGTCCTCGGCGGTTCCTTCCGCAGGAGCGGCAACATCGGGGACGTCATCGTGGCGTCCGTCAAGTCCGCCATCCCCGGCGGCAAGGTGAAGAAGGGCGACGTCGTCAAGGCGGTCATCGTGCGCACCCACATGGGCATCCAGCGCGCGGACGGCAGCTACATCAAGTTCGACGACAACGCGGCTGTCATCATCGACAACCAGAAACAACCCCAGGGCACCCGTATTTTCGGACCAATCGCACGCGAGTTGCGCGATAAAGATTATATGAAGATAATCTCCCTCGCGCCCGAAGTGCTGTGAGGAGGCGCAATATGGCAGAAATGAATGTGAGAAAGGGCGACAACGTCATGGTCATCACCGGCAAGGACAAGGGCAAGGCGGGCAAAGTGCTCGCAGTCAGACCCGCGACCGGCCGCATCTATGTCGAAGGCATCAACATCGTCTCCAAGAGCAAAAAGCCCCGCAACGCGCAGGATAAGGGCGGCATCCTCAAACAGGAAGGCGCCATCGACGCCAGCAACGTCATGCACATCTGCGGAGAGTGCGGCGGAGTGGTCCGCGTGCGTCACGTCAAAGAGGAGCAGAACGGAAAGATGAAGTCCGTGCGCGTGTGCGCCAAGTGCGGCGCCTCCCTCGACGAGAAGAAGACGTCCGCCAAGAGAGCAGCCAAGAAAGCGGCAAAGAAAAAGACCGCCAAGGCGAAGAAAGAAGACTAACGATCACGGAGGTTTATCGTGGCAGAAAAGAAAAATCAGGTTGCTAAAGCAACTGCAACCGATCAAAGTGCCGAAAGATACAGAATGAGAGCGCTCTACCGCGACGAGGTCGTCCCCGCTCTTGTAAAACATTTCGGTTACAAGAACATCAACGAAGTTCCCCGTCTGGATAAGATAGTGCTCAACATGGGCCTCGGTGATTGCAAGGACAACAGCAAATCCCTGCAGATAGCCGTTGAGGAGCTCAAACAGATCGCAGGGCAGAAACCCGTCGTCACCACCGCCAAGAAGAGCGTCGCGAACTTCAAGGTGAGAGAGGGCATGAACGTGGGCGCGAAGGTCACCCTCCGCGGCGAGAGGATGTACGACTTCCTCGACAAGTTCATCTCCATCGCGCTTCCCCGCGTGCGTGACTTCCGCGGCGTTTCCGCCAAGTCCTTTGACGGCAGAGGCAACTACGCCCTCGGCGTCAAGGAACAGCTCATCTTCCCCGAGATCTCTTACGATCAGATCGAGAAGGTGCGCGGTTTCGACATCTGCATCGTCACCACGGCAAAGACGGATGAGGAAGCCCGCGAGCTTTTGAGGCTCCTGGGTATGCCCTTCGCCAAGTAAGGAGAGTTCGACAATGGCCAAAACTTCAATGATAAACAAGCAGCAAAGACCCCAGAAGTTCTCGACCCGCGAGTACACCCGTTGCCGCATCTGCGGACGTCCCCACTCCGTGTTGAGAAAGTACGGCATTTGCAGAGTATGCTTCCGCAATCTCGCCTACAAAGGTCAGATTCCCGGAGTCAGAAAGGCGAGCTGGTAAGGAGGCAGAAAAATGACAGATCCCATTGCAGATATGTTGACCAGAATCAGAAACGCCTTGACCGCGAAGCATGACACCGTCGTCGTGCCCGCAAGCAAGATCAAGGTCGCAATAGCGGACATCCTCACGAGAGAGGGTTACGTCAAGGGCTACGAGATCGTCGAGAACCCCGTTCAGAACGATATCCTCATCACCCTGAAGTATTCTCCCGTCAAGGGACAGCACGTCATCACCGCTCTTCAGAGAGTGTCCAAACCCGGTCTGCGCGTCTACTCGAACGCTGAGGACATCCCCAAGGTGCTGAACGGCATGGGCATCGCCATCCTGTCCACCTCCAAGGGCATCCTCACGGACAAGGAAGCCAAAGCGCAGCACGTCGGCGGCGAAGTGCTCGCCTATGTGTGGTAAGGAGGTCAGGTATGTCTCGTATAGGTAGAGCACCCATCGCGTTGCCCGCAGGCGTCACCTTCGACAACACGGACAACCTCATCACCGTCAAGGGACCCCTCGGCACCCTCACTCAGAAAGTGGATCCTTCCATCGAAGTGGTGTTGGAGGACGGTCACATCCTCGTCAAGCGTCACAGCGACGACAAAGATCATCGCGCTCTTCACGGGCTCTATCGCGCGCTCATCCACAACATGGTGACGGGCGTGACCAAGGGCTTTGAGAAGAACCTCGTGGTCGCCGGCGTCGGCTATAAAGTCACAGCCACGGCGAACAAGCTCACGATGAACATCGGATTCTCCCACGCGGTGGAATTCGACGCTCCCGAGGGCATCACCTTCGCGATGGCAGGTCCTTTGGAGATAGTGGTCAAGGGCATCGACCGTCAGAAGGTCGGTCAGGCGGCGGCGTCCATCAAGGCGCTGAAACCCGTGGAACCCTATCACGGCTACGGCATCCACTACAAGGACGAGGTCGTCATCCGCAAGGAAGGCAAGACCGCCGGTAAATAAGAGGTGAACTATGATAAACAGAAAAGATAAGAACGCAGACAGACTCGTCCGTCACGCCAGAGTGAGAAAGAAGGTCTCCGGCACCGCAGAGCGTCCCCGTCTCAACGTGTACAGAAGCACCAATCACATCTATGCGCAGATCATCGACGACGTGAAAGGCGTCACTCTCTGCTCGGCATCCACCCTCGAAAAGGCGGTCGCCGCCAAGGTCGCGGACATGACCAAGACGGAAGCGGCAAAGGCGGTCGGCGCGGCAGTCGCCGAAAAGGCTCTCGCCATCGGCATCAAGGAAGTGGTGTTTGACAGAGGCGGATACGTCTACACGGGCAGAGTGGCGGCTCTCGCCGCCGGCGCAAGAGAAGCCGGGCTGGAGTTCTAGGAGGAGTTATGGCAGAACGCGACAATAGAAGAAACGACAGAAACAGAGAAGAAAACGACGGTCTCGTCAAGAAACTCATCGCAGTCAATCGCGTCACCAAGGTCGTCAAGGGCGGCAGGAATATGCGTTTCAGCGCGCTGGTGGTCGTCGGCGACGAAAACGGCAAGGTCGGTCTCGGCATGGGCAAGGCGGCGGAAGTCCCCGAAGCCATCGAGAAGGCGACCCAGCTTGCCAAGCGCAGTATGCACGACATCGCGTTGAAGGGCACCACCATCCCCCATCACGCCATGGGCAAGTTCGGACGCGGTCAGGTCGTGTTGCTTCCCGCCGAACCCGGTACCGGCGTCATCGCGGGCGGTCCCGTGCGTGCGGTCCTGGAAGTGTCCGGCATAAAGGACATCAGGACGAAGTCCATCGGCTCCAACAACCCCATCAACTGCGCGAAAGCCACTCTCGAAGGTCTGTGCTCGCTGAGGAACGCAGAGCAGATCGCTCAGCTCCGCGGCGTGGACGTCGAGGGCTAAGGAGGGCACTATGGCAGCGGCTAAAAAGAAAGAAGAAGTCAAAATGATCAAAGTCACCCTCGTCAAGAGCACCATCGCCTGCCTCAAAAATCAGAAGGCGAACGTCGAGGCGCTCGGGCTCCACAAGGTGGGCAGCTCCAACACCTTCCGCGACGACGCGGTGGTGAGAGGGATGATAAAGAAAGTTTCTCACCTGGTCAAGGTGGAGGAAATCTGACGGAGGACAATATGAACATATACGATCTTAAAGGCGCCGAAGGCGCAAAGACAGCCTCCAAGCGCGTAGGACGCGGCATCGGCAGCGGCACCGGCAAGACTTCCACCCGCGGTCACAAGGGACAGTGGGCGAGAAGCGGCGGCGGAGTGCGCCCCAACTTCGAAGGCGGACAGATGCCCCTGACGCGCAGGATCCCCAAGAAAGGATTCAACAACAAGAGATTCGCACACGTCTACAACATCGTCAACGTCGAGGTCTTCGATCGTTTCGAGGACGGCGCGGTTGTGGGCATAGACCAACTCGTTGCAGCCGGTATCATCAAGGTCGTCGAACCGTACGGTCTTAAAGTGCTGGGCGACGGCGCCATCACCAAGAAGGTCACCGTTCAGGCACAGAAATTCACCGGTTCCGCCATTGAGAAGATCGAAAAGGCAGGCGGCAAAGCAGAGGTAGTTGAATAATATGTTGGAGACTCTGAAAAACGCGTTCAAGACCAAGGAGATCCGCGTCAAGATATTCCTGACGCTGGCGCTCCTTTTGGTGTATAGAATAGGTTGTTACGTTCCCGTGCCGGGGTTGAGCGCCACCGAGATGCAAGCCATCTTCCAGGACGACTTCCTCAGCATCCTGACCTCGATGTCGGGCGGCTCGCTCCAAAGCGCGACGCTGTTTTCGCTGGGAATACTCCCGTTCATCAACGCGTTTATCATAATGCAGCTTCTCACGCTGGTCATCCCCAAGCTGGAGAAACTCTCCAAGGAGGGTGACGCGGGAAGACGCAAGATCACGCAGATCACCCGTTACGTCGCGATCGTGCTTGCCGCCGTGCAGGCGATCGGTATCGTCGTCGGTTGGAGCAAAGCGGTCGTCCCTCTCTTCGATTTCGAAGCGGGTTGGGAACATCCCTACATCACCATGGCGAGCATCATCATAATATTGATGGCGGGCTCCACGATGGTCATGTGGCTGGGTGAGCGCATCACCGAATACGGCGTGGGCAACGGCTCCTCCCTCATCATTTTCGTGGGCATACTGTCTCAGGCAGGCGCCATGATGGGGCAGGCGTTCATGATAGTCGGCGAGACCTGGACCGCCATCTGGAACATCATCGGTTTCATCCTCGTCGTCATCGGCATCTTCGTGTTCATCGTGTTCATCGACCTGTCCGAGCGCAGAGTCACGGTGCAGTACTCCAAGCAGATCAAGGGCAACAAGATGTACGGCGGACAGACCACCTATATCCCCATCAGGGTGAACGGGAGCGGGGTCATGCCCATAATCTTCGCGTCGTCCCTGCTCATGTTCCCGCAGATGATCATGGCTCTGTTCGCTCCCACGAGCGAGGCATATGCCTGGTACTCCCGTTATATGGGCTCCGGCACCGCGGTGTACTACGTCCTCCTCGCACTGTTCATACTGTTCTTCTCGTACTTCTACGCGCAGATACAGTTCAACCCCGAGGACGTGAGCAAGAACATACAGCAGTACGGCGGGTTCATCCCCGGCATCCGCGCGGGCAAGCCTACCAGCGACTTCCTGAAAAAGATCAGCAACAGGATCACCCTCTTCGGTGCGTTCTTCCTGATGATAATCGCGCTCGTGCCCACCTTCGTCTTCGGCGCGCTCAGCACTGCGGGCGGCGTCAACCTCGGGTTCGGCAACGCGTTCTCCGCAACGGGACTGCTCATCGTCGTCTCCGTCGCGCTGGAACTCAACAAGCAGCTTGAGTCTCAGATCATGATGAAGCACTACAAGGGCTTCCTGAAGTGAGGACAAAATGAAGAATATAGTCATGCTCGGCGCACCGGGCGCCGGAAAGGGCACCCAGTCCGCTCTGATAGCCAAAGAGTACGGCGTCCCGCACATCTCTACGGGCGACATACTCAGAAGGAACATAAAAGAGGGCACCGAACTCGGCAAGCTCGCCAAGTCTTACATCGACGCGGGCGCGCTCGTCCCCGACGAAGTCGTCATCGGCATCGTCGCGGACAGGCTCTCCGAGGCGGACGCGCAGGGAGGATACGTCCTGGACGGGTTCCCCCGCACGATAGCGCAGGCGGAAGCTCTCGACAAGGTCGCGAAGATAGACGTCGCCATCAACATAGTGGTCGGCTTCGACGTCATCATCGACAGACTGTCCGGAAGACGCGTCTGCGTGTGCGGCGCGACCTACCACACCTCCACGCTCGGCGGAAGCACCGTCTGCAAGGAGTGCGGCAAGGAGCTCTTCATCCGCGACGACGACAAGCCCGAGACCGTGAAAGCCAGATTGGAGACTTACGAAAAACAGACCGCTCCTCTCATCGGCTATTACGAGAAGAAGGGCGTCCTGGTCAACATCGACGCCACGGGCACTATCGAACAGGACTTTGAAAAGATAAAGAAGGTGCTGAATGATTGATCTCAAAAGTTCCGCCGAGATCGGAATGATGAGAAAGTCGGGACAGGTGCTGAGAGACCTCCTCTTATATTTGGAGGAAAAGGTGCGTCCCGGCATAAGCACCAAGAAACTGGACGAGTTCGCCTACGACTACATCAAGCGCCACGGCGGCACTCCCTCCTTCCTCGGCTACGGCGGGTTCCCCGCCTCGATATGCACCTCGGTGGACGAGGTGGTGGTGCACGGGATACCGGGGCACAAAAGGCTGGAAGAGGGCATGATAGTCGGCATAGACGCGGGCGTCATCCTGAACGGATGGCAGTCCGACGCGGCGAGGACCTTCCTCGTGGGCGAGGTGTCCGAGGAAAAGCGCAGACTGGTCGAGGTCACGCGGGAGAGCTTCTTCGAGGGAGTGAAACATTTCGTCGAGGGAGGCAGGCTCGGGGACATCTCCATGGCGATACAGGATCACAACGAGTCCAGAGGGTACGGAGTGGTGAGAGACCTGGTGGGGCACGGCATCGGCAGAAAGATGCACGAGGATCCCGCCGTCCCCAACTTCGGAGTCGCGGGGCACGGAGTCAGACTGCAAAGAGGGCTGGTGCTCGCGATAGAACCCATGGTCAACGCCGGCACCTGGAGGGTCAGGACGCTGGATGACGGATGGACGTGCGTCACCGAGGACGGAAAGCCTTCGGCGCACTACGAAAACACGGTGGCGCTCACCGAAAACGGAACGGAGATATTGACGCTTTGATGAGACCGGGAGACGTGGTTTATTCCAAGTCGGGACGCGACAGCGGGAGATATTTCGCGGTGGTCGCGACAGAGGGAGAAAAGTTTGTCAGGATCGCGGACGGCGACGTCAGGCGCATCCGCAATGCGAAACTCAAAAACGTCAGGCACCTCAAAGCCACCGGCGACAGGCTGGAACGTATTGCCGAAAAGCTGGAAACGGGCGCGCAGGTGTTTGACTCCGAGCTGTACAGCGCGCTCAAACTCTACGACAAAAACAGAACCTAAGGAGTGTTATGTCCAAAATAGACGTCATCGAAACGGAAGGTCAAGTCATCGAAGTCCTGCCCAAGACGCAGTTCAAGGTGAAACTCACAAACGGTCATGTCATCCTGGCATACCTCGGAGGGAAACTCCGCATCAACAACATCAGAATACTGGAAGGCGACAGAGTCAAGATCGAGATGTCGCCTTACGACCTGACAAAGGGCAGGATCATTTACAGAAACAAATAGGAGGTTCTTATGAAAGTCAGACCCAGCGTCAAGCCCATGTGCGACAAGTGCAAAGTCATCAAGAGAAACGGCAAAGTCATGGTCATTTGCCCCAAGTACCCCAACCACAAACAGCGTCAGGGTTGAGAGAGCGATCGTGCGCAGAGCGGCTGGCCGCGCTCATTCCTTAAAAGTGCGGCTTTCTGCGCGTCACATATATACACGTTAATTTTTCGGAGGTAAGAAATGGCAAGAATAGCCGGCGTGGATCTTCCGCGCGAAAAGAGAGTGGAAATAGGCCTTACCTACATCTACGGCATCGGGCGCCCCACTGCGGACAAGATCCTGAAAGAGACGGGCATCGACCCCGACATCAGAGTCAAGGATCTCACCGAGGCTCAGGTCAGCCTTATCCGCGACTACATCGAAAAGAATCTGCACGTCGAGGGCGATCTCAAAAGGGAGGTCGGTCTCAACATCAAACGTCTTATGGAGATCGGTTGCTACAGAGGCATCCGTCACAGAAAGGGTCTTCCCGTCCGCGGTCAGAGCACCAAGCAGAACGCCCGCACCAGGAAGGGTCCCAAGCGCACCGTCGGTCGCAAGAAGAAAGGCAAATAACGGAGGCGTCGTGAATTATGGCAGGTAAGAAGATCAAGAAGAGAAAGGATATCAAGCGCGTGGAGAGAGGTCAGGCTCACATCCATGCGTCGTTCAACAACACCATCGTCACCATCACCGATATGAACGGGAACGCCGTTTCCTGGTCGTCCGCGGGCAAGCTCAAACTCAGAGGTTCCAGAAAGTCCACTCCGTTTGCCGCCCAGATGATCAGCGAGGACGCCGCGAAAGCCGCATACGATCAGGGCATGAGGACTGTGGAAGTCTACGTCAAGGGTCCCGGTCAGGGCAGAGAGTCCGCCATCCGCGCACTCGGCAACGTGGGTCTTGAGGTCACGCTCATCCAGGACGTGTCCCCCATCCCCCACAACGGCTGCCGTCCCCCCAAGCGCAGAAGAATATAGGAGGATGTTAAGTTATGGCTAAATATACCGGTCCCGTCATGAAGAAGTGCAGGGCCCTCGGCATCAATCCCCAGGACCTCGGCATTTCCCGCAAATCCACAAAACAGGTCAAGTTCCGCAGAAAGAAGCAGAGCGACTACGCCATGCAGCTCAAAGAGAAGCAGAAGGTCAAGTTTGTCTACGGCGTGCTGGAAAAGCAGTTCAAGGGCTACTATGAGAAGGCTTCCAAGATGCGCGGCGTCACGGGCGAGAATATGCTCGTCCTCCTCGAAAGAAGGCTGGACAACGTCGTCTACCGCCTCGGTCTCGGCAAGACCCGCGCCATGGCGCGTCAGCTCGTCAACCACGGTCACATCACCGTCAACGGCAAGAGAGTGGACATCCCCTCCTATCTCGTGGAAGCCGGCGACGTGATCGCCGTCAAGGAAAACAAGAAGAACCTCCCCATCTGGCAGGCGGCGAAAGAGGTCAAGAATCTCTCCATCGTCAAGTGGTTGGAATGGGACAACGCCAATCTCACCGGCAAAGTGCTCGCGCTCCCCGAGAGAGCAGACATAGTAGACGTCGAGATCAAAGAGCATCTCATCATCGAGTTGTATTCTAAATAAGCCGCGAGGAGGAAACAGTTATGATGGAGATCAAAAAGCCCAAGATCACGTTCGAGGAAAACGAAAGCAAAAATTATGCGAAGTTCGTCGTCGAGCCGCTTGAGCGCGGTTTCGGCACCACCCTCGGCAACAGTTTGAGAAGAGTTCTCCTGTCCTCCCTGCCCGGTGCGGCGGCAGTCGGCATCAAGATAGACGGAGTGGAGCATGAGTTTTCCACCATCAAAGGCGTGAAAGAGGAAGTCACCGAGATCATCCTCAACCTCAAGACCGTCCGTTTCAGAGTCACCGCTCCCGCCGACGGCGAAAAGATCGTGCTCGACCTGCACGCGGACACCGTAGGTCCCGTGACCGCCGGCGACATCGACCTGCCTTCCACCGTGGAAGTGCTCACCCCCGACACCGTCATTTGCACGCTGGACGAGGGCGGCAGCATAAATATGCAGATCAGCGTCGGTACGGGACGCGGCTATGTCCCCGCCGAGCGCAACAAGGATCCCCGCGAGCCCATAGGCTATATCCCCATCGACAGCATCTTTACCCCTGTCAGCAAGGTCAATTACGCCGTGGAGAACACCCGCGTGGAGCAGAGCATCGATTTCGACAAGCTCACGATCGAGGTCACGACGGACGGGACCGTCTCCGCCAAAGAGATCATCTCCCTCGCCGCCAAGATCATCAACGATCATATGAAACTTTTCGTCGAGCTCGTTGACAATATGAGCGAGCAGAACATCCTGGTGTCCCAGGACGACGACAAGGCGCAGAAAGTCATGGAGATGTCCGTGGAGGATCTCGACCTCTCGGTGCGCTCCTACAACTGCCTCAAACGCGCCAACATACACACCGTCGCCGATCTCACCAGACGTACCGAGGACGATATGCTCAAAGTCAGAAACCTCGGCAGAAAATCCCTCGAAGAAGTCGTGAAAAAGCTCGAAGAACTGGGACTGAGCCTCAAAGCGCAAGAGGACTAGGAGGACATCATGGCAAGAAAATTAGGTAAACGCACCGACCAGAGAATGGCGATGCTCAGAAATCAGGTTTCCGAACTCCTGTGGTACGGCGAGATAGAGACCACCGTCGATCGCGCGAAAGAGGTCAGAAGAATGGCAGAAAAGCTCATCACCCTCGCCATCCGCACCTATCAGGACGAGGTCACCGTCACCAAGACCAAGACCGGCGCAAAGGGCGAAAAGACGGAAGTCCAGTTTGTCAACGACGGCGTGAAGAAACTCGCCGCCCGCAGAAGGCTCATGGCTGAACTCCGCGACCTCAAAGAAATGCGCGCCGAAAAGGAAAGCAAAGCGGCTTACGTCGCGCGCATCAAGGACGTGCGCCATCCTCTCATCGAGAAGATGTTCAAAGAGTACGCCCCCAAGTATGACGCCCGCGCCACCGAGCTCGGCAAAGGCGGCGGCTACACCCGCATTCTCCGTACCGGCACCCGCAGGGGGGATGCGGCGGAGGTGTGCATCCTTCAGCTCGTCTGAGGAGGCTATCGCGAACAGCTTTGTCAGCCCCGTCTCTACGACCGCTTGCATACGAAAAGTACGCGGCGTGCCCGTAGAAGACGGGGCTTTCGCGCACTTTATCAAGGAGCGTGCTTGAACTCCCATGTACACTTATTCGGGGGTGTGCTTGACTTCCACGTAAACTTATTCGGGGTGTGCTTGAATTCCACGTATACTTATTCGGAGTGGAGCCGCCCAGCCAAACTTGCACAGGGCGTAGCCCTCTTGCAAGTCGGCGGCGACGAAGTGAGTGCCGAGGGCGAGACGCAAAGTGCGCCGGCAATGCGCCATTCTCTTCGCGAAGCGGGCGCATTGCAAGCGGCATAACATGGCGGCGCCGCAGAGGCGCCGTCCTCGGTAGCCCTCATGCCCGAGCGCCGAAGGTTTCCCCCAAAATGGTGGGTCCCCTTTTAAGGGGGAACGATTTTGGGGGAAACCCGCAGGAAGGGGGCAACAATACTCCTCTGTTAGAGAACGTACCCTCAAATTAAATTAGATTGAGCACGCCGCACACTTATTCGTCGGGTTCGGGGAAACTCTGAACAAGTTCACGTCGTATTCAAGCTGATTTAATGGGGTATACGTCCCCTAACATGGAAGTATTGTACCCCCCTCCTCCCCTTCGGGACTCCTCCCCCACTCGGGATAGAGTTCGCTCCTCCTAAAATGCGGGACTTACTTTTTCATAAAGGCGCAACTGCGCCTTTATGAAAACACCTCTAGAAAAAAGTTTGAGTCTCGCACTCACATAATCAAGCGGCGACCAGTATGGACTGAACGTCGCTCGCGGGGCGAGGAGGGCGACTCGACGCGCACCGAGCCCGTGTCTACTTAATTTTTCGTCTAGCTTGCGAGATCGCAGATACGCGCCGCGGCGTTCAAGAGGCGGCACGCCGCCTGTGAACGCTTGGCTGAGCGGCGCGTGGTTTCATCTTCGAACAAGTGTACGTGGGGTTCAAGAACACTCCGAATAAGTATTCGTGGGAATCAGGCACACTTCGAATAAGTGTACGTTGTGTTCAAGCACGCTCCGAATGAGAGACGTAGGGTCAAGGACGCTTCGAAAGAGTTCACGTGGGAGTCAAACACGCTACGAGCTCCCGAATGCGAGGGGACATACACTTAAAATATCACTCGGGTTTTTGCCAGAGGTTGGCGCGCTCGGGGTGGAAGACAGCTCCCATGATGCGCTGTTTCGCGGAGGGGATCTCCGTATTCAGCCTCTTTATCAGTTCTTTCATGTATTCGCGTTTAGTGGCGTGATTTGCGGGGCAGGGGTTTTTCACCACGGGCAAGCCAAGGCGGTTGACCGCGCCTATTATGTCGCATTCCTCGATGTAGATGAAAGGGCGTATGAGTTCCACGCCGCTCTTGTCCATATACGCGGTGGGGGTGAAGCAGGAGAATCTTCCCTCGTAGAGCAGGGACATCAAGGCGGTCTCCGCCACGTCGTCCGCGTTGTGCCCGAGAGCGAGTTTGCCGCCGCCGAGACGTATGATCTCGCTGTTCAGCGCGCCTCTGCGGAATTTTGCGCAGAGAGAGCAGGGGTTGGGTTCCTGCCTTGCTTCGAAGACGATCTCGGCGATGTCCGTTTTCAGGATATGGCGCTCAACGCCTATCTCGCGGCAGTACAGAGAAAGGGGGTCGTCTTCGGAGATGGGGGTGTCCTTAAAGCCCATGTCCACGGTGATGGCGGCGAGCTCGAAGCGTTGGGGGGAGAAGCGTCTGTACGCCGCGAGAGCGGCGAGAAGGAGCACGCTGTCCTTTCCGCCCGAAAGCCCGACGAATATGCGATCGCCGTCCGAGATCATCTTGTAGTCCTGTACAGCCCGTCTCATGGGGGAGAGTATCTGTTGCATACCGTGATTATAACACTTTCGTCTCCCGTCTGGCAAGGGCGGGGACGAGCCGTATCGTGAAGTGGCTAAGCCTCCTTTTGTTTTTGAGGCGCGGCGAGCGGGGTTCTTTGGCTGTGTATGAAATTCACCCGAGGCAATAATCCCCGCAGGGGTTGTCAATTCCCGCGTTGAGTTGTATAATGGATTCAATCACTATTCGGAGGATAACCAAATGCCATTGGTAACTACAACCGAGATGTTCAAAAAGGCGTACGAGGGCGGATATGCCATCGGTGCGTTCAACGTCAACAACATGGAGATCATCCAGGGTATCGTGGAAGCGGCGACCGATGAAAAGGCACCCCTCATCCTGCAAGTGTCCGCAGGCGCGAGGAAGTATGCCAACACCGTCTACCTCAAAAAGATGGTGGAAGCGGCGGTCGAGACCAGCGGTCTGCCCATCGCGTTGCACCTCGATCACGGCGACAGCTTCGAGCTGTGCAAGGACTGCGTGGACAGCGGCTTCACTTCCGTCATGATAGACGCGAGCGCGCACCCCTTTGCCGAGAACATCAACATCACCAAACAGGTCGTGGAATACGCGCATGACCACGGCGTGGTCGTGGAAGCCGAGCTCGGAAAACTCGCGGGCGTCGAGGACGACGTCAAAGTGGACGCCAAGGACGCCAGCTACACCGATCCCGACCAGGTGCAGGAATTTGTGGAAAAGACGGGAGTGGATTCCCTCGCCATCGCCATCGGCACCTCTCACGGCGCGTTCAAATTCAAGGGTCAGCCTAAGCTCCGTTTCGACATTCTGGAAGAAGTCGGCAGACGTCTGCCCGGGTTCCCCATCGTTCTGCACGGCGCGAGCAGCGTCCCGCAGGAATATGTCAAACTGATCAACCAGTACGGCGGCAATATGCCCGGTGCGCAGGGCGTCCCCGAAGAGATGCTCCGCAAGGCGGCGAGCATGGCGGTGTGCAAGATCAACATCGACTCCGACCTGCGCCTTGCCGTCACCGCCACCATAAGAGAGCATTTCGCCCTCAATCCCGCGCACTTTGACCCCCGTCAGTATCTCGGACCCGCCAGAGACGCCGTGCGCAAAGTGGTGCGTCACAAGATAGTGGACGTGCTCGGTTGCAACGGAAAAGCGTAAAATAATAGACTATAGTATAAAAAGGGCGCAGAAGTGCGCTCTTTTTTGCTGAAACGGGTTATAATAGCCACGGAGGCGAATTTATGATTCATGACAACAGACAAAAAGTTTTGGCAGACAACCTGGTGAACTATTCCTGCGGCGTGAAGAAGGGCGACAAGGTCTGGATAGACGTCGCGGGCGCAGACGCGGAGTTCACATCTCTCATTGTCGGCGCGGTGTACGAGGCGGGCGGTATGCCCTTCGTGCACCTTTCCGAGAGCAAGGTCAAACGCGAGGTGCTGAAAGGCACTTCGGACGAGATGCTTGCCCTTTGGGCGGAGCGGGACGCGGCGTTCATGGACAAGATGGACTGCTATATCGGCGTGCGCGGCGGCAACAACAGCTATGAGCTCAGCGACGTCCCCGAGGACAGGATGCAGGCGTACGACAGGATATACGCTCAAAAGGTGCACCACAACATCCGCGTCAAAAAGACGCGTTGGGTCATCCTGCGCTATCCCACCGAGGGCATGAGCCAGCTCGCGGGCATGAGCACGGAAGCGTTTGAGAACTACTTCTTCGACGTGTGTTGCCTTGATTACCGCAAGATGGACAAAGCCATGGATGCGCTGGCAGAACTGATGAATAAGACGGATAAAGTGCGTATTGTGGCGAAAGACACCGATCTTTCCTTCTCCATAAAGGGGGTGGGAGCGGTGAAGTGCAGCGGGCATTGCAACATCCCCGACGGCGAGGTCTACACCGCGCCCGTGCGCGACAGCGTGAACGGCACCATCGCCTACAACGTGCCCTCCATCGAGAACGGGTTCAAGTTTGAAAACGTCACCCTCACTTTCAAGGACGGCAAGATCGTGAAAGCGACCGCAAACAACACCGAGAAGGCAAACGCCATCTTCGATACCGACGAGGGCGCGAGATATGTGGGAGAGTTCTCATTCGGGCTCAATCCCTACATCGACCGCGCGATAGGTGACATCCTCTTTGACGAAAAGATCTCCGGCTCCATACATTTCACTCCCGGCGCCTGCTACGACGACGCGCCCAACGGCAACGTGAGCGCGGTGCATTGGGATCTGGTGCAGGTGCATACCCCCGAATACGGCGGAGGCGAGATATATATGGACGGCGTGCTCGTGAGAAAGGACGGGCGTTTCGTGCTCCCGGAGCTTGCCGCGCTCAACCCCGAAAATCTGAAATGAAAAGGAGCGCGTGCGACGCGCACCCGCATTCTGAAAGAGGCGCGTCCGCAGACGCGATCGAAAAAAAGACCCTCCGAATGTCGGAGGGTCTTTCGCTGTCGCGAGTGTTTCCGATGTGTCACATGAGCTTGCGGTATATCGCCGTAAGTTCCTCTCTGCTCCAGATCGCGGGGACGGGGTAGAGGGGGTTGGCTTCCTTGAAAGCGCGCTCCACCATGGTGGGGATGTCCTCTTCCTTGATGGTCCACTTGCCCTCGATCTTGGTGGGGATGTCCATGGACGCGTTCATATCCTTGATGGCTTGGATGAAAGCTTTGGCTTTCGCGGCGTCGTCCGCACCGTCGATGCCCACCGCTTCCGCGAGTCTTGCGAGCTTCTTGTACGCTTTGGGTCCGTAGGCTTCGAGCACGTGGGGGAGTATCACGGCGTTGGCAAGCCCGTGAGGCACTCCGTAGAAGCCGCCGAGAGAGTGCGCGATGGCGTGGACATAGCCGACATACGCTCTGGTGAACGCCATGCCCGCGAGCAGGGACGCCTTCTGCATCTGATTGCGCGCTTCCTTGTCCTGACCGTCGTCATAGGCGCGTTTGAGATATTTGAAGATGAGCTGTGTGGCTTCGATGGCGTATTTCTTGGTGTTGCCGGTGTTCTCGCTCCCGATGTACGCCTCCACCGCGTGGGTGAGCGCGTCCATGCCGGTGGTGGAAGTGATGTGCTTGGGAAGTCCCACAGTGAGAAGAGGATCCATCACCGCGTAGTGGGGGATGAGGACAGGGTCGTTGATGGGGTATTTCTCATGCGTGTCGGGGTTGGAGATGACTGCCGCGAGCGTGGCTTCGCTACCCGTGCCGGAAGTGGTGGGGATGGCTACCAGAGGGGGCAGTTTCTTGAGAACGCGCAGAATGCCTTTCATCTTGGGAATGGGCTTGTTGGGGCGGGCGACGCGGGCGCCGATGCCCTTCGCGCAGTCCATGGGGGAGCCGCCGCCGAGAGCGATGATGACATCGCACTTGTTGTCATTGTAGAGCTTCAGCCCCTCCTCGATGTTGGTGATGGTGGGGTTGGGGACGACCTTGTCGTAGACGGTGATGTTCAGCCCTTCCGCCTTGAAGCCGTCGATGATGGGCTGAGCCATACCGAGGCTCATCAGTCCCTGGTCGGTGACGAGCAATGCGCTCTTCCAGCCCTTCTTTTTGGCAAAGGCGGGGAGTTTTGCGAGGCTACCTTCGCCGGAGATCTGCTCCGGGACGCGCCAGGGCAGGAAGAACATGGCGACATACATCACCTTTTGAAAACATCTGCAAAAGACTTTGTAAAGCGGATTCATTTTTGCCCTCCGAAGACATATTCTTAATGAAAAATATTTTAGCATTGACTCCGAGAATTTGCAACTTTTTTACTAAAAATTGCGTTTGATGTTTTCTTTTGTATCCTAAAAGCCGACTTAGCGGCAGATATCCCCTCAAAACGACCCTTTTTGCTCGCGTGCGCGTACGAGCGCGCACAAAACTTTTGCGGCAAATCGCTTGTGTTTTTTTTGCAAAATATGTAAAATATAGCTCGTACGAAATGAAAGTTCACTTTGTGCACGAATTTTCGGATGAAGTAAATAACCTTTCGGAGGACTCATATTATGGCAAAGAACGTTAGAGTTGCTATCAACGGCTTCGGTAGGATCGGTCGTCTGGCATTCCGTCAGATGTTCGCGGCGGACGGCTACGAGATCGTCGCCATCAACGACCTCACCGATGCGAAGATGCTCGCGCACCTTCTCAAATACGACAGCGCGCAAGGCAAGTACGCCCTCGCCGACAAAGTGGAAGCGAAGGACGGCGCCATCGTCGTGGACGGCAAGGAGATCAAGATCTACGCCGAGAAGAACGCGGCTGACCTTCCCTGGAAGGAGATCGGCGTGGACGTCGTGCTCGAGTGCACCGGCTTCTACACCTCCAAGGCGAAAGCGCAGGCTCACATCGACGCAGGCGCAAAGAAAGTTGTCATCTCCGCTCCCGCCGGCAACGACCTGCCCACCATCGTGTACAGCGTCAACGAGAAGACTCTGACCAAAGAGGACACCATCATCTCTGCGGCGTCCTGCACCACCAACTGCCTCGCCCCCATGGCGGCGGCGCTCAACAAGCTCGCTCCCGTCGAGAGCGGTATCATGAGCACCATCCACGCCTACACCGGCGACCAGATGGTCCTTGACGGTCCTCATCGCAAAGGCGACCTCCGTCGTGCGCGTGCGGCGGCGATCAACATCGTCCCCAACAGCACCGGCGCGGCGAAAGCCATCGGTCTCGTCATCCCCGAACTCAACGGCAAACTCATCGGTTCCGCTCAGCGCGTCCCCGTGCCCGCCGGTTCCACCACCATCCTCGTGGCGATCGTCAAAGGCAATGTCACCGTGGAGCAGATCAACGCCGCTATGAAAGCCGCCGCGAATGAGTCCTACGGCTACAACGAGGATCCCATCGTGTCCAGCGACGTCATCGGCATGACCTACGGCTCTCTCTTCGACGCCACCCAGACCATGGCAAAATATATGCCCGATCTCGACTGCACCCAGGTCCAGGTCGTCAGCTGGTACGACAACGAGAACAGCTACACCTCTCAGATGGTGCGTACGATCAAGTACTTCGCCGAACTGAACTAAACGCCGCCATTTAGCGCACAACTTTGTCAGCGCCCCTTTTTCGGCTCGTTACGTACGATTTAGTACGCGCCTCGCCGAAAGAAGGGGTGCTTTCGCGTTCTGCATCTAAATGGCGGCGTTTAGTGAAGTGAGGCGAAAATATTGCGGTCTTACCCGTTCCTGTTTAGAGGGGAGTGATTTAGGTGCCCTGCTTTGTCAAAGCCCGCTTATGTACGAAAGTACACCCTCTCACTACACAAACTTTATTTGAGGCATTTAAGCCCTTTCACATTTATTCGCAGACGTGATGATGCCCCCCCCCCCTGAGCCTACTTTGCAGGAGCAAAATTTTTAAGCCGCACTCCACGATACTTTTAATTTTATATTTTCAATTTGGACACTTGGGGACGTGTTTAAAATGTCCAAAAAATGGACAAAATAAACACGTCCCCAAGTGTCCAAATGAACACGTCCCCGTGTGTCCGAAAGCGCCGAAAAGAATTGCTCCGACGCCGGTTCGCATTATCTCGGTCTTGCATAGGAATGAGGGAAAATCAAAGAGATGAGAGATTTTCAAGTATGGTGATGCAAGCGTCTTTGAGCTTGGGGGAAAGAGCGGAGTAGAGTGTGAGGATATGTTCGGTCTCGGTCGAGAGGGGGCGTTGGATGGTGATGTTGCCGGCGTAGTCTGAATTGCCGACGAGGTAGTCCACGGACACCTCGAAAAAGCGCGCGAGCGCGACGAGCTGTTCGATCGAGGGCTGAGTGTTGGAGTTTTCCCAATTGTTGTAGGTGCTTTGGCTGACATTGAACTCGACCGCCATATCCCTCTGCGAAAGTCCGCGTTCTTTTCTCAATTCAAATAACCTGGTCATAAGTCGCCTCCTACCTCATTAGATATCAGGAAATCAGATAGCCTTGGCTTGACTTATTAATAAAACCGATATATTATTCGTATTAGTGATTAGATTTTCAGATAAATCAAATCATAACACACTTTATGCCTTTGTTTCGGAGGGCGGTATGAAAAAGAAATTGTTTTTGCCGTTGGTGTTGATATGCTACGTATTGATCGCCGTCTGCGCCCTTTCGGCGTGCAACGACGCCGCAGGATATAGCGCGTTTTACGGCACTTACCAAAGTTTGTGGAATGTGGGCGACTTCACGATAAGCGAAGACGGCGTGACAATTTCGGACGGGGTCACGAGTCCCGTCAGCTATGACGGCAGCAAGCTGACTCTCGAATTTGCCAATACTCCGTGGGAGCTGACGCCGTACGAAAACAACGATGTGCTCGTGCTCGGCGACGCCGTCAGCTTTGACACGGTGGAGATCGGTACGCGCAACGGCTATTTCAGCGGCAGGCTCCTCAACTACTCCGGCATGAGCGTGGGCGAGCAATACACCTTTAACGCCGACGGCAGTTACAGCTATATCGATGTCTCCTCCGGCGGGACGTTGCAACACAGCGGCAGATACGCTCTTGTCAACGGCGTGCTGTTCATGCGCGGCGCCACATGGCTCGGAGGGTCGGTGCAATGCGGCTTTTATATCACTGAAAGCTATGAGTTCTACATAAATGTTTATGTCCGCCAGCTGGACAGCTACGAGCCCGAGCCCGGGGATCCCGTCATAGAGTATGAGACCACGGACGCGGCGCGCGGCGAGGTGCAAGGCGACACGCGTCAACAAATCGGCGAGGGAGAGACGGGCACTCCTGTCACGGCTGTCGCTCGCGACGGCTATACCTTCACCGAGTGGTCCGACGGCAGGACGGACAATCCGCGCACGGACAGCGGACTTGAGTTGAATACGACCGTGTATGCGAGTTTCGAGCCTGTATATGACATTGTGTTCGTGACTACGGAGGGCGGCCGCATAGCATCCGGCGAGACGAGCCAGCGCATCGTGGGCGACGGCGTGACTTCGCCCGTCACGGCGGAGGCGGAGCCCGGCTACAGATTCCTGGGTTGGAGCCGCATGGAGGATCAGACCGCATTGACCGCCGAGATATCCACATCCGTGTTCAACCTGCAATGGCACACGGGCGAGACATACACCATCACCGCATCCTTCGAGAAGATAGTGTACACCGCCATATACGACTCCGAACAAGGCGGATGCATAAACGGTACGACGGGGAGGCTGACTTACGAGGTGGATTACGAGGACGGCTACACCGCGCCCGAAGTCACCGCGACGCCGATCGTCGCGTCGGACGGCTCCGGCTACTACGTCTTTGCGGGCTGGTCCGACGGAGTGGAAGAAGCGACAAGGCAAGACGTTTTGACGGAGGATATTCACGTCGTTGCGCAATTTGAGCACTGTTTCACCGTCACTTTCACCGCAGAGAGAGGCGGGCACCTCGAAGGCGACCTTGAACAGAGCCTCACGCAGGACAATAATTTCACCGCCACCACGGTGACGGCGATCCCCGATGACGGCTGGGCGTTTGACGGCTGGTGGACGGGAGAGGGAAGTCTTGCCACCTACAACGCTTCCATCACACATCAAGCAAACAGCTTTATAGTCGGCGACGCCGATTATATCGCACAGTTCAGATGGCTCGGCAACACTTATACCTTCGACTACGGCGTATACACCGACGGCGGAAGTTTGCGCGGGGAAACGTGGCAGGGAGGAGTGATCGAGGGCGATCGCGGCACTCCGGTCGAGGCGGTGCCGGACGAAGGCTATGTCTTCGTGCGCTGGTCTGACGGCAGGACGGACAACCCCCGCACGGATGTCGCGACATCCAACGTCTTCGTCGAGGCGATTTTTGCCAGAGAAGAAACGCAACAGCAATTCACCCTGACATATACGGCGGGCGAAGGCGGCAACATAACGGGCGAAAGCCGGCAGACGGTGCAATACGGCGAAAGCGGAACGACGGTCACCGCCGTCCCCGAAGAAGGATACGAATTCGTGCGCTGGTCTGACGG
>CALVTS010000018.1 GCA_944363035.1 uncultured Clostridia bacterium | reverse complement strand
CGAGATCGCAGATACGCGCCGCGACTTGCAAGAGCGGGCGCAAACGCCCGCTGTGCAAGTTTGGCTGAGCGGCGCGTGAGACCGTCTTCGAATAAGTTCACGTGGAAGTCAAGCACACCCTGAATAAGTGTTACGTGGAAGTTCAAACACGCTCCGAATGGGTGCACGTGGGGTTCAAAATTGTCCTCTCCCAAACGTCCGTTGAAACGCCGCCATTTGGATGCAGAACGCGAAAGCGCCCTTATCGGGAGGCGGAGCGTACAGAGACGTACGTGAGCATCCACGACAAGGGCGCTGACAAAGTTCTGCGCCAAATGGCGGCGTTTCAGAGGACTTTGGCGAGAAACTCCTTCAACCTCGGATGCTTCGGCTCCCCGAAAAACTCTTCGGGAGGCGCTTGTTCGAGCACTTTGCCTTCCGCCATGAAGAGGATGCGGGTGCCGACTTCGCGGGCAAAGCCCATCTCGTGGGTGACGATGACCATGGTCATACCCTCGTCGGCGACCTGTTTGATGAGGTCGAGCACCTCTCCCACCATCTCGGGATCGAGGGCGGAGGTGGGCTCGTCAAAGAGCATGACTTTGGGGTTCATTGCAAGGGCGCGCGCTATGGCGACGCGCTGTTTCTGTCCGCCGGAGAGAGTGGAGGGATAGACGTCCGCTTTCTGATCCAGCCCTATGCGTTTCAAGAGGCGCATGGCGTTTGCGTCCGCCGCCTCCCGCACGGCTTTCGCGCTCTCGGCAGGAAGGGGCATGAGCTCGCGTTCCCTGACGGGCACGGCATGAGCGATGCCGCGCTCCGCCTTTTCCAATCTGGCGGTGAGGGCGAGTTTCTTTTGGGTGAGTTCGGGGTCATAGGACACCACGCTCTTGCCTGCCACTTCCTCAACGACCTTGGTCTGCTCCCACGCATCTATCACGGGCTCAAGCTCCGTTTTGAGCTGTTCAACCTTCTGTTGAAGCAAAACGCGTTTTTTCTCCACCCTCTCGTTATACTTCGCTCCGAAGAGGGAAAACCACTTGTTGTAGAGGGGGACAAAGGCGTTGTGGAGCTTGGCTTTGCGAAGGTCTGCAATGCCTATCTTGACGGGCGCGAGGGTGATATTCTTCCTGACCGTAAGGTTGTTGAAGAGGTTGAACTGCTGAAAGACCATGCCCATCTTCCTGCGGTGCTCGTTGATGTTGACTTTGAGGTCGGCAAGATCGACGCCCTCGAAAAATATCTGCCCGCTGGTGGGGTCTTCAAGACAATTCAGACAACGGAGGAATGTGGACTTGCCGCCGCCCGAAGGACCGATGACCACCACCTTTTCCCCTACGCTGACGCTCTCGGAGATGTCGTCCAACACGAGGAGGTCGCCGAACTTCTTGGTGAGGTTCACCACCTTGATGATAGGTTTGCCCGCATCCGCCGCCTGAGTCTCGCCGTCGGAAGTCAAAAGGGACTCTTCTTGCAAGCTATCATTTTGAAGCAACTCTTCTGTCACTCTTGGCAAACCTCCTTTCTACAAATCTGATTGCAATGGTGATGATGATGACGATGACGAGGTAGAACGCCGCAAGCATGAGATACGGGATTATGTACTCATAGTTTGCACTCGCAATACCGCGAAACGCCTTGGTCAAATCGACGACCGTAATGAAACTTGTGACGGAAGTCTCCTTCACCAATACGATAAATTCATTGCCCAGCGTGGGGATGATGTTCTTGATCGCCTGCGGAATAACTATACGAAGCATTGCGGTGGGATAGCTCAGACCGAGTGCTCTGCCAGCCTCAAGCTGTCCTTGATCGACGGAATTGATGCCGCTTCGCATTATCTCGGAAACATACGCACCGCTGTTGAGACCGAACACCACGACGGCGACTACGACCGCACTGTCGATGAGCACTCCCATTGCGGGCAACAGCACGTAGTAAACCAGCAATAGCTGAACTACCATAGGAGTGCCACGAAAGAATCCCACATAAACGTCGGAAATCCTGCTCAATGTTTTCACAAAGACAGAATATTTCGGAACGACTTTTGTCACTGCTATCAGCATACCGATGACTATGCCGATGAGAAGTCCTCCGACCGCGATTATTATCGTAGCATAGAGGCCATCGAGCACTGTTCGATAGCCTCCGTATGTTACGAATTGTTCAACAAATTGTTGCCATTTATCGGCCATAACCCATCCTTTTACAGGGACTTCAAGATTTTCTCAACGTCCTCTTTCGTGGTGCAGTCGTCAAAAGTCGTGTCTCCGTCTTTCACTATGATGACCTGATAGGATCCGTCATAATAGGATTCGGAGAAAGTCACGGAAACCTTGCGGGACTCGGTGACGGTGAGACCGGCGAGCGCGATATCAATGCCATTCTTGCCAACGGAAGTCACAACGGAGTCAAACTCCATATCTTTGATGACGAGTTCCATGCCGAGCTCGTCCGCGATGCGCTTCGCTATCTCAATGTCGATACCGACAAAGAGTTCACCCTTCTTGGACTCAAACGGCGCAAATTCCGCATTGGTCGCGAGAACGAGCTGATCCTTGCTGTTGTCCTGAACACCTGCGGGCACGCCGACAGGCTCATAGTTCTCATTGCCGTAATCTGCGATGATCTGCGCAAGAGAACCGTCCGCCTTCATCTCCGCGAGCACGTCGTTGATTTCTGCAAGCAGTTCGGGCTGTGCTTTGTCAACGCCGATCGCATACTGCTCGGTGCTGAGCGGGATGTCGATGATGTGCGCACCACCGACGTCTGCCGCCGCCGCTTTTGCCACTTCGACGTCGCCAACAACGTAAGAAATGTTGCCGTTGATCATATCCTGAACCGCCTGCCCTATGCTGTCATAAGACTTCGCAGAGATATTGGAATAACCGCTGAAATTCATGTCGGCATTGCCCTGCAAATAGAACAAACCCGTTGTGCCCTGTTGTGCCCCGATCTTGACGCTGTTATCATTGCACGCCGCGAACGCGAAGCAGGCGCCGACGAGGGTGGCGAGTGCGAGCACGATCACCATTATTTTGCCGAATTTCTTCATACATTGCCTCCATATTGGATCTTGATATGCACACATACTACCACCGCACCTTATAAAACGCAAACGATTTTGCATAAATTTTCGCAGAATGCCCTTAATTTTGCAAAATATATATGATTTATGCAAAAATTCTTAATTTTTATACAATTATGCACTATCGCGGAAGCATCAACGATCCGTATCATCCCGATCCGGCATCGGCGAAAGGCTTTGCGGAGGGTTTTTCTTGACGGAGTGGCGCGCGTGTTATAAAATTAAGTGATATAAACAAGAAAAAAGGAAAGGAGCTGAAATGTGCGCGCTTGCGCACGCGAGAGCGTATGTTGCTTAACGGCGCAGACATCCTGATACACTGTCTTGAGGAACAAGGGGTACGCAACATCTTCGGCTACCCCGGCGCGAGCATACTTTCGGTGTATGACGCGTTGGCAAATTCCTCCATACGTCACGTGCTCGCCGCGCACGAACAGGGCGCGTGTTTCGCCGCGGAAGGATATGCGCGGCGGAGCGGACGCGCGGGGGTGGTGCTGGCGACGTCGGGTCCCGGAGCCACCAATCTTGTGACGGGGCTTGCGGACGCTTATATGGACAGCGTGCCTCTCGTTGCGATCACGGGCAACGTCCCCCTTTCCAAACTCGGGCACGACAGCTTCCAGGAAGTGGACATCTTTGACGTGTCCATGCCCGTGACCAAATACGGCATCATCGTGAAGAGCGCGAATGAGATAGCCCCCGCGATAAGGAGAGCGTTCGCGCTTGCCGAAAGCGGCAGAAAGGGACCCGTCCTGGTGGACGTCCCCTCCGACATATTCGATCATTCTGCGGAATACGAGCCCGTCCAACCCGCGAGACCTCTCCCCCTCCCGCCCTCCGAAGAGGAGGTGCGCGCCGCGGCGGAGCTTTTGAACAAGAGTGAACGCCCCCTGCTCTACGCGGGCGGCGGAGTGACCCAAGCGGGAGCGGAGGACAAGCTCATGCAACTCGCGCGGAAGCTGAACGCGCCCGTCGTCACGTCGTATATGGGCATAGGCTGTTGTCCTCCGGGATACGAGCGTTTTCTCGGAGTGCTCTCGGACATCAATCCCAAAGCCACCGAAGCCGTTTCGGAATGCGACCTTTTCGTCACGGTGGGCGCGCGGTTCAACAGCAGATACAACGCCTTCAACACCCTGCGCAAGAGAAAGATACCCCTCTTGCAGATAGACTCCGACAGAGCGGAGATAGACAAAAATCTGCTCACGACCGCCGCCGTCGTCGGGGACGCCGCCCTCTCCCTCGAAGCGCTCCTCCCGCTTGCGGAAGAAAAGGAGGCGCAGGATTGGGCATATCTTGCCATGCCCGACCTCGGGGAGGAAAACAGGGGCACGCGGATAATTCGCGCGCTCACGCGCGAGCTCGGGGACGTCACGGTCACCACGGACGTGGGATTGCACCAGGAGTGGACGGCGCACAACGCCGTCATCCGCACTCCCCGCCGTTTTCTGACCAGCGGCGGACTGGGCGCGATGGGTTTCGGGATGGGCGCGGCGATAGGCGCGCATTTCGCGAGCGGAGACGTCTGTCTCGTCGTCACGGGGGACGGCTCATTCAACATGAACTTCAACGAGCTGACCACCGCAGTCAAACATCACGTCCCTCTCGTGGTGGCGGTGCTCAACAACAACGCTCTCGGCATGATAAGAAAATTGCAGACGGCGCGCCGTTCCAAGGGTGGTGTGAACGCGCTGTATCTTGACGTGGACTACGCCGCTCTCGCCCGCGCCATGGGCGCGCGGGGGGTCACCGTCACCGAGGAGGAGGACCCCGAAGAGGCTGTAAAACGCGCTTTGGACGGACCTCTGCCCGTAGTCATCGATTTCAAGCTCCCCATCAACACGGGGATATAAGGAGAATTATGGACAACGCAACCAGACAGATAGTCTCCATCCTGGTCAACAACCAACCCGGCGTGCTCTCCCGCATAGCGGGGCTCTTTTCCCGCCGAGGCTACAACATCGACGGGCTGACCGTGTGCGCCACCGAGGACGAGAGATGGTCCAGGATGACCATCACGGTCAACGCCTCTCCTGCCACGGTGAAACAGATCGTCGCCCAGCTCGAAAAACAGGAGGACGTCGTCAAAGTGATGGACTTCGACGTGAGAAAGGTGGTGACCAGGGAACTCCTGCTCATCAAAGTTGCGGTGGGCGGCGCGAAGAGGAGCGAGATCGTGGACTTGTGCACCCTCTTCGGCGCGAAAGCCATCGACGTCACCGCAGACAGCATGATCCTGGAACTCACGGGCTCCACCGACAAGGTGGACAGCTTTGTCAAGACGCTGGGGGTGTACGACATCTCCGAAATGGCGCGCACGGGCGGCGCCGCCCTCGAACGCGGAGCGGACGCTCTCGCGACCACCGTGGAAAAGTGAAAGAACACCGTTTCAACGTATGGAAAACACACGAGCAAGAAGGATAAAGATCTTCGACACCACTCTGCGCGACGGCGAACAGTCGCCGGGGTGCAGTATGCACATCAACGAGAAACTCGACGTCGCAGAGGCGTTGGAAGCTTTGGGCGTGGACGTCATAGAGGCGGGGTTCCCCGCCGCGAGCGAGGGGGAAGCCAAAGCGGTGAAGGAGATCGCCGCAGTCGTCCGCCGCGCCTCGGTCGCCGCGCTCTGCCGTTGCCGTAAGGAGGACATAGACAAGGGCTGGGAAGCCGTGAAGGACGCGGCGCACCCCAGGATACACATCTTCCTTGCCACCTCCCCCATACACCTCGAATACAAACTGCGCATAGACGAGGAGACGGCGATAGAGATGATACGCACCCACACTCTGTACGCCCGCTCCCTCTGCGAGGACGTGGAGTTCTCATTCGAGGACGCCACCCGCACCCCGCACGATTATCTCGCGCGCGCCGCGCGCACCGCGCTCCAAGCGGGCGCCACGACCCTCAACTTCCCCGACACGGTGGGTTACGCCACCCCCGCCGAGATGAAGGAGATGATAAGTTATATCCGCGCCAACGTGGAAGGGATAGACCGCGCCGACATCGCGGTGCACTGTCACAACGACCTCGGCATGGCAACGGCGAATTCTCTCGCCGCCGCAGAGGCGGGCGCAAGTCAGATAGAATGCACCGTCAACGGCATAGGGGAACGCGCGGGCAACGCCGCCCTCGAAGAGGTGGTCATGGCGATACGCACAAGAAAGGATCGCTACCGCATGACCACGGGGATCGCGACCGAGCGCATATACCGCATGAGCCAGCTCGTGAGCAGCATCGTCGGCATCAAGCTCCCGCCCAACAAAGCCGTGGTGGGAAAGAACGCTTTCGCGCACGAATCCGGCATACATCAACACGGCGTCCTCGCCAACAAAGCCACCTACGAGATAATGAGTCCGAAGGACATCGGAGTGCCCGAAAACGCACTTTTCCTCGGCAAACACAGCGGTAAACACGCTTTTTCGGAACTTTTGGAGGAGATGGGCTATTCCCTCACCCCCGAACAGGTGGACGCCTACTTCCCCCGCTATAAGGAGATCGCCGACCGCAAAAAGGAGGTCACCCGCGGGGACATCGACGCCCTCCTTTCGGGCATTTTCCGCCGCAGGGTGAAGAGGCTGTACTCCCTCAAAGACTACGAGGTGACTGCGTACAAAAATTCCGCTTCCGCGCTGATATCCTTGGAGGCGGACGGCAAGATACACACCGACCGCATGACGGGAGACGGCCCCGTGGACGCGGGGTTCAAAGCCATCAACTCCCTCACGGGACAGAACTTCAAGCTGGTGGATTATCAGCTCCACTCCGTTTCGGAAGGCAAGGACGCTCTGGGCGAAGCCACAGTAAAACTCGCCTCCCCCGAGGACGGCAAGATAATGACGGGCAAAGGTATTTCCACCGACGTTCTGGAAGCCTCCCTCATCGCGTACATCAACGCCACCAACAAGCTGTTGCAAGAGGACTGATATGAGGATAGAATTCTATGATACCACTCTGCGCGACGGGGCTCAGGCGGCGGGCATAAGTTACTCCCTGGCGGACAAGAAGCAGATATTCTCCCTGCTCTCCTCCATAGGCATAGACCTCGTGGAGGGCGGCGACCCTGCGTCCAATCCAAAGGACGCGGAATTCTT
The DNA here is from genome assembly GCA_944363035.1 of uncultured Clostridia bacterium. Classification (GTDB taxonomy): domain Bacteria; phylum Bacillota; class Clostridia; order Christensenellales; family CAG-917; genus Limadaptatus. The sequence goes on along the minus strand of CALVTS010000018.1, from coordinate 19,579 downwards.
TTCGGAGTGCGTCTCGCCGAGGCTTGCCGCATTCGGCTCCACCTGCCGCAAAAACACGGCGGCGGAGTGCGACGAGGGCTTGAACAAGCTCATAGCGACGGGCGCGCAGACGGTGTGCATTTTCGGGAAAGCCAGCCCCCGTCACGTCTCGGAAGTGCTGGGCGTATCCGAGGAGGAGAACCTCGGGATGATAAGCCGAAGCGTGCGTTTCCTCTCCTCTCACGGCAGGAGGGTGATATTCGACGCGGAGCATTTTTACGACGGAGCGGATGAGGACATGGCATACGCGATGCGTTGTCTCGAATGCGCGCGCGAGGCGGGCGCGGACACCCTGGTGCTCTGCGACACCAACGGCGGCACATTCCCCGACAAGGCGTACAAGCTGACCAAAGCCGTCGTCGAAGCATTCCCCGAACAAAAGATAGGGGTGCATTTCCACAACGACGCGGGCACGGCGGTCGCGTCCTCCCTCGCGGGGGTGAGCGCGGGCGCGCGGCACGTCCAAGGCACCTTCCTCGGATTCGGAGAGAGGTGCGGCAACGCCAATCTCTCCACCATAATGGCGGATCTGATGTTGAAGAGCGGATGCGAGCGCACCGCGGACCTAAAAGCGTTCACCCGCACCGCGCACGCCGTCGCCGAGATAAGCAACATCAAACTCGATCCCGCCATGCCCTATGTCGGCACGGCGGCGTTCGCGCACAAGGCGGGGATGCACTCAGACGCTGTGCTGAAAGACCCCCGCACCTTCGAGCACGTCTCCCCCGAAGAGGTGGGCAACCGCGACAGCATCCTCCTCAGCGAAGTGGCGGGCAGGAGCGCGGTGGCGAAAAAGCTGGAACACCTCTTCCCCTCCCTCGACAAGTCCGACCCCAAGGTCAAACAGATCCTCGACATGGTGAAACGCATGGAGATGAAGGGCTATCAGTTCGAAGGCGCGGACGGAAGCTTCGTGATGCTCGCAGAGAGGGTGATGAACGCGTTCAAGCCCTCCTTCGAGCTGGAACATTACTGCATCAAAGCCGTAAAACCGGACGGCGTGAACGCGGCGGAAGTCGCCATCCGCGTCAAGGGCGAGGTGACCTCCGTCACAGAGACTGGCAACGGTCCCGTCAACGCGCTGGACAAGGCTCTCCGCGCCGCGCTCGCGAAGCACTTCCCGCAGATCGAGGAAGTCGCGCTCATCGACTACAAAGTGCGTGTGGTGGATCCCTCCGCCGCGACGGGAGCGATGGTCAGGGTGCTCATCACCTCCTCCGACAAGCGGGACACCTGGACCACGGTGGGAGTGTCCACAGACATCATCGAGGCGAGCTGGTCCGCGTTGACGGACAGTTTCGAATACAAGCTGACGGGCAGAGGCAACGTCGTGTGAGGCGCATATGGGAATGACCGCAACTCAAAAGATATTTGCAAGACACGCGGGGCGCGAGAGGGTGACGGCGGGAGCGCTCCTCACCGCAGAGGTGGATCTCATCCTTGGCAACGACATCACCTCGCCCGTCGCGATAAGCGAGATGAAAAAGGCGGGCGACAGGGTGAAATATCCCGAAAAGGTGGTGCTCGTCCTTGACCATTTCGTGCCCGCAAAGGACATAAGATCCGCCGAACAATGCAAGACCGTGCGGGATTTCGCCGCAGAACAGGGAATACGGCATTTCTACGACGTGGGCAAGGCGGGAGTGGAACACGCCCTCCTCCCAGAACTCGGACTGGTGCGTCCCGGTATGCTGATAATAGGCGCGGACAGCCACACCTGCACTTACGGCGCTCTGGGGTGCGTCTCTACGGGAGTGGGTTCCACGGATATGGCGGCGGCGATGCTCACGGGGAGGCTGTGGTTCAGAGTGCCCGAAGGGATAAAGATAGTGTTGGAGGGCTCCCTCCGCCCCTACGTCACGGGCAAGGACGTCATCCTCACCCTCATAGGGATGCTGGGCGTGGACGGCGCGACCTACCGTTCTCTGGAATTTTTCGGGGAGACGGACTCTCTCTCTGCAGAGGACAGGCTCACCATAGCAAACATGGCGGTGGAATGCGGCGCGAAAAACGCCTTCTTCCCCGTTGACGACATAGCGCGGAGTTATCTCTCCTCTCGCGGCGCGGAGTTTTCCGAAGAGGACGTGTTCCTGCCCGACGAGGACGCGGCATACGAGCGCACCCTCACCCTCGATCTTTCAGAGGTCATGCCCACGGTGGCGTTCCCTCACCTGCCCTCCAACGTCAAAGTGTTCGGGCGGGACGTCCCGGACGGGATAAAGATAGACCAGGTGGTGATAGGCAGTTGCACCAACGGCAGACTGTCGGATATGCGCGCGGCGGCGAGCGTGATGAAGGGCAGAAAGGTCGCCGACGGCGTGAGATGCATTGTCATCCCCGCCACCATGGAGGTCTACCGCAACTGCCTCGACGAGGGACTCATCTCCGTCTTCCTCGACAGCGGCGCGGTGGTGTCCACCCCCACCTGCGGACCCTGCCTGGGAGGATATATGGGAATACTTGCGCACGGCGAGCGCGCAGTCTCCACCACCAACCGCAACTTCGTGGGACGCATGGGCGACGTGACGTCGGAGGTCTATCTCGCCTCCCCCTACGTCGCCGCCGAAAGCGCGATACGCGGAGTGCTCGCCTGCCCGGAGGTCTGAATGAAAAGCGGAAAAGTCTTCAAATACGGCGACAACGTGAACACCGACGTCATCATCCCCGCGAGATACCTCAACGACGCCGGCGAGGAAAATCTCCGCGCCCACGCGATGGAGGACATCGACCCCTCATTCCGCTCGCGCGTGCGGGAGGGAGATTTCGTTGTGGGCGGCTTCAACTTCGGGAGCGGTTCCAGCCGCGAACACGCGCCCCTCGCATTGAAAGCCTCGGGAGTGCGCGCGGTCATAGCGAAAAGTTTCGCGCGCATCTTCTTCCGCAATGCGGTCAACATCGGGCTTTACATCATCGAAAGCGCGCAAATGGCGGATGAAATAGCCGAAAACGATACTTTAACCTTAGAAAACGGCGTTTTGACGGATCTGACCACGGGCAAGGCATACCCCCTCCCGCCCATGGACGAATATGTCGGACGCATCCTGGAAAAGGGCGGGCTCATGGAGGCGGTGAAAGAATGAGAGCAAAGATACTCACCCTCCCCGGGGACGGGATAGGTCCCGAGATAGTGCTTGCGGCAAGGCGGGTGCTCGAACGCGTGGCGGAAAAATTCGGGCACGAGTTCTCCTTTGAAGAAGCCCTGATAGGCGGAGCGGCGATAGACGCCGTCGGACGTCCTCTCCCTCCCGAGACCGTGGCGGCGGCGCACGCGTCGGATTCCGTGCTTTTGGGTGCGGTGGGCGGAGACAAGTGGGACTATGCGCCCGTCCGCCCCGAAGCCGCGCTCCTGGGGTTGCGCAAGGAGCTCGGGCTCTACGCCAATCTCCGCCCCGCAAAGCTCTACCCCTCCCTCAAAAACGCCTCCTCCCTGCGCGCCGACATAGCCGACAAGGGCATCGACCTCGTGATAGTGCGCGAACTCACGGGCGGGATATATTTCGGCGAACGCGGCTACCGCACGGGTAGCATGGGAAGAGAGGCTTTCGACACCGAAAGTTATGCCGAGCTCGAGATAGAGCGCGTGGCGCGCATAGCCTACGAACTCGCCGAAAAGAGGGGCCGCAGGCTCTGCCTCGTGGACAAAGCCAACGTGCTGACCACCTCCAAACTCTGGCGCAAGGTGACGAGCGACCTCAACGAGGACTACCCTTCCGTCGCGGTGGAGATGATGTATGTGGACAACGCCGCGATGCAGCTCGCGCTCGCGCCCTCACGTTTCGACGTGGTGCTCACCTCAAATCTCTTCGGAGACATACTTTCCGATCTGGCGGCGGCAACGGTGGGGAGCATAGGCATGATGCCCTCCGCCTCCCTCGGTGAGACTACGGTTGGGATGTACGAAGCCATACACGGCTCTGCGCCCTCAATAGCGGGGCTGGACAGAGCGGATCCCGCAGGCACCATACTCTCTGCGGCGATGATGCTCCGCCTCTCCTTCGACCTCGAAGAGGAAGCGGCGGCTGTGGAACACGCCGTGGAGGAAGCCGTAAAAGCGGGAGCGTGCACCCCCGATATCGGCGGCGCCCTCGGCACCCGCGCCATGACGGACGCCATAATTTCTCGCATTTAGCAAAGTACGGGGTCGAGGGGCATGATGCCCCTTTCCTGCGGATTTCATCGTGTTCGGGGACGTTCTCTCATGCTGTACGTCTCGCGGGTGAATGTTGGCTCCCCCTCCTTCCCTGCGGGCTTTCCTCCCCCGTGTCCGAACGAGTTCAGTCCCCGCATCATGCGGGACTGACTTCGCATTCCTACAAAAGTTTTTTATATCGCACTCACATAATCAAGCGGAGACCTGCACTTGCTGATGACCCGGCACGGGAGGAGGAATTCGGCGCTCGCAAGTTAAAGCCCGTGTCTTTTTAGATTTACGGCGTTGCTCGGCACTCAGAAGAACGCGCCGCGGCGTTCAAGAGGCGGCACGCCGCCTGTGAACGCTTGGCTGAGCGGCGCGTAGTTCCGTCTCCGAATGAGTACACGTGGGATTCAAACACACTCCGAATAAGTGCACGTCGGGGTCGAGGGGCATGGTGCCCCTCGCGGGGGCAGGGGCAGAGCCCCTTTGGATATATCAAGACTTCTTTCTCTTGAAAAGTTTTTTGGCGGTGTCGGATGCTGAGAGGTTCAAGAATTTCGTGCCTACCACGAGGTTGAGCGCGGCAAAGAGCAGGATACTGCCGGCGACATACAACGCCATCACATCCGTCCCTGCCGCCTTGCCGAAGAGGTCGAGGCGCATGGAAAATGCGTCCATCAAACCGTCATACGCCGCCTGAGGCAGTCCCGCCGTGAGATCTGCAAGCGCGCCCGACATCAAGAAGTTGCGGAACAGCCCCGCCGAGTGCGTGCCGGGAAGCAATGCGGCGAGATATTCCACTCCGTCCGGGAAGGCGTGAAGGGGCATATACGCGCCGATGAGGAAGCCTATTGCCGCGCTTACTATGCCGATGAATCCGCTGAGTGCGCCTTCCGTGCGGAAAAATGAGCAAACGAACACGGAAAAGAGGGTGGACGACAGCGCTGAGAACGCCACGTTCCCGAGCGTTGCGAAGGCTTCGCCCGCCGACATACGAAAACCGCCCGTCGCGGCGAGATAGACAAAGCAAAGCAAAGTGACAAAAGTCACCACCGCCACCGTCACGATGAAATTGAACGCGAAATAGGCAACGGTCACCGTCGTCCTCTTCACGGGAGAGACGAGACAGTCGCGGATCTGTCCTCTGCACTTGTCCTGCACCATTATCGTGTTGGCGCTGAACGACACCGTAAAGCAAGCCGTCCCGAGCACCCCCGACACCATCCAGCTGTCCACGAAGGCGCTCACTGCGTCATCGGGAACGGCGACTCCCTCGGGGAAGAAACTCATCACCGTATCCTCCTGCAAGTCCCCGAGAAAGAGAACATAGAGCAGAAAGACTATGATGGGTGCGAGCAGGGAAAAGAACACCGCCATGCGGTCCTTCAAAAACACCTTGCAATGCCGTTTGACCAGTTGCAAAAACGCGAAAAAGTCGTCCGAAAACCTCACGGAGATATCACTCATAGTTGTGCTCCCCCGAAAGTTTTTTGCCTGTTACGCGCAGAAATACATCATCCATATTTCCCTTCACCACCTCGAAATCATCCGCCAACTCGGGATGCGCAAAGATGAGATCCCGCGCCGCGGCGGTGCCTTTCGTGCGTACGCGGTAGCACTCGCCCTCATATTCGAACTCCGCGCCGATACTCCCGAGCAAAGCGTCCGTCTCCCTCCCGCGCGGGCGGTAGAGCTTGACATAATCGCCGGAATAAAGAGTTTTGAGCTCATGCGGAGTGCCGCGGGCAACGATGGCGCCGTCATCCATGATGACCACGGTGTCCGCGTCCGCCGCCTCCTCCATATAGTGCGTGGTGAGGAAGAGGGTCATACCCGTCTCCTTCCTGAGGGAGTGCAACACGTCCCACACCCGCCGCCTGGTCTGAGGGTCGAGCCCCGTCGTCGGCTCGTCGAGGAAGAGGATGGACGGACGGTGTATGAGCCCGCGCGCGACGTCGGCACGTCTGCGCTGTCCGCCGGAAAGTTTGCCGTAAGGACGGGAAAGGATGTCCTCAAGCCCGAAAAGTTCCGTGACTTCGGCGACGCGTTCCTTCAATGCCCTCCCCCTGAGACCGTAAAAGGACGCGCGCACGGTGAGGTTGTCCCTTACGGTCAACCTGTCATCCAGCACCGAGCCTTGGAACACTATGCCGATGCGCCTTTTTATCGCGTCCTTTTCCCTATCGAGATCCAGCCCGTCCACCGTCACATCACCCGAAGTTTTGGGAAGAACGGTGGAGAGTATGTTGATGGTGGTGGACTTGCCCGCCCCGTTCAGTCCGAGGAATGCGAAAAGTTCCCCCTTCCTTACTTTGAATGAGATATCCTTCACGGCGTGAACTTCGCCGTAATTTTTGACAAGATGTTCGACTGTGATCATGCTTTGTATGATACCGCCTGTCCGTGGCGATGCTATTATACCCCCCCTCAAAAAGTCAACGCAAATGCCGACGAAGGAGAAATTCCTCTCCGCGCCGAGAGGAGAGGTCCCGCGACGGGTGCGACGCGGGCAGGAAACGCCCTCCCGATACTGCGGGAGGGCGTTCGTTTTCGGGGTCAGGCTTTCGCGTTCTCGATGAAGCGCACCACATCCGCGACCGTCTTCATCTCAGCCACGTCGCCGTCGTCTATGGTGACGCCGAAAATCTCCTCCACGCTCATGAGCATATCCACGATGTCCAGGCTGTCCAACCCGAGGTCTTTTATTATGTCGCTCTCGGGCTTCACAAGCTCTTCGTCAATGCCGATCTGATCCACTGCTATGGCTTTGAGTTTCTCAAAAATGTCGTTGTTCATGATTTTCCTCACTTTTAGAGTTTTATTGTTATTCGGCGTTCATCCGATGTTTTGAGCGGATAAAAGCCTTGTTTTGTCATCATTGTTCTTCAATGGCGGCTATGTCGATGAGATACGCCGTGATGTTCTGCTCCTCTGCGCACACGCAGGCGTCGTAGCCGTCAAACACCTCAAAGTGCTCAAAGTGCGCGTCCTCGGGGATGGGACGTTTGAACTCTTTGAGCCCCTCTCCCGTGAATTTGAGCCAGCTCTCTCTTTCCGTCCATTTGCGGATGAGATCCCTCTCGTCCGAAGCGCCCAGAAAGGCGAATCTTTTCATGTCGGCGGGGCGTATCTTTTCTATGTCCGCGCCCACCTCGCTGTGCGAGATGGCGAGCATCAGCACCCCGTGTGAGTGCGAGAGGGAAAAGTGCGCGTCCCCTTTGTCGAACCTCGGTTTTTTGCCCTCTTCTCTCACTATCTTCACGTCTCGCGGATACTCCCCTTCCGCGCCGCTCATGAGGTCTGCAAAGTGCGCGTAGCAATGTCTTATGAATGCGTCGCTGTCGCACTCTCCCTGCGCGAAGAACAGGATCATCCCCTGCTTCCTCCCAGCCTGCCGTAGGTGTTGTTGATGTCCAGGAAGAAGTCGCGGTCCACCGTCAGCATGAGCTCGTACGCAAGACGGAATCCCCAGTTGCCCTCGGGAGTCCCGGGGATGTTGATGCGGGTGTCCGCGCCGTATCCCAGCATATCCTGCGCGGGGAATATCGCCAGCACCGCAGAGGACGCGGCGATGGTGCGGAGTATGGCTTTCGTGGAGGCGCAGGAGGGACCGCCGCTCCCCCATCCGGGACCCGTGAAACCGCAGTACTTCAACGCGAAATCCCTTGCGTCCGGATTCATCTCGTAAAGCCATCCGAGCAAGGTATTGTTGTCATGCGTGCCCGAATACGCCACGTTGCCTGCGTCGTAGAAATAGGGCAAATGCACGCTCCGCGTCCCGTCGAAGGCGAATTGGAACACTCTCATGGTGGGGATGCCCGTCCCGTCGATGAACTTGCGGCAGTCGGGGTCAATGAGCCCGAGATCCTCCGCGATGAAGAGAGCTCCGGGATTGTCCGCGAGCATGAGGTCTATAAGCTCCTGCCCGGGGCCGTACTCCCAGCGTCCGTTGACCGCGGTGTCCTTGTCCTCGGCGGGGATGGCGAAGAAGTTGTAAAACGCGCGGAAGTGATCGAGCCTCAGAGCGTCGTACATTTTGAGACAATGGGAAATGCGCTTCCTCCACCACCTGTACCTCGTCTTTTTCATGGCGGGAAAATCGTAAAGGCAGTTGCCCCAGATCTGCCCCTTTGCGGCAAAAGCGTCCGGCGGGACTCCCGCGACCGCGCTCGGTCTGCCCTTCTTGTCCAGCATGAACTCGGAGGCGTTGGTCCAGACGTCCACGCTCTCGGTCGCGACATAAAAAGGCAGGTCGCCTATTATGCGTATGCCCCTTGCGTTCACCCTCTCTTTCAGGAAGAACCACTGCCTGTAAAACTCGTACTGCTCGAAGACGTAGTACGCGATCTCCTTTTCAAACTCTTTCCTTGCTTTGGCGAGAGCTTTCTCCTCGCGGAAAGCGAGCCCGTGCTCCCACTTCGACCAGTCGCCGCCGTAGCGGTCGGCGAGCGCCATAAAGAGCGCGTAATCGTCCAGCCAATAGCTCTCCTCTTCCGCGAATTTTTTGATATTTTCCGCAATATCGGGAGTTATGCGTTCAAAAGCGATGTGTAAAAGGCGGGTTATGTTCTCGCGAGCGAAAGCATAATCCACCTTGTAGGGCTGACCTTTATACTTTGAAGCCTCCGTCTCCTCGGGGGTGATGAGCCCCTCGTCGCGGAGCAGAGCGGGGTTGATGTAAAGGAAGTTCCCCGCGTGCGTCGAATAGCCCGAATAGGGCGAATTGCCCGCTCCCAATATCGTGATGGGGAGCACCTGCCACCACGAGAACCCCATGTCCGCCGCCATTTCGGCGAAATTTTCCGCATCGCGGGAAAAGCACCCTATCCCATACTGACTGGGCAGGGCGCTGACGGGCAACAGTACGCCCGCCCCCCTGTCGAAACCGTTTGCTTTCATTCCTCCACCCTTATGAGCGCGGCGACGTTCTCCACGCCCGAAAGTTGTTCTATCTTGGCGAGAGCCTTTTTCATCACGCTCTCCTTAGCCTCATGCGTGACAAAGATGACGGCGACCTCTTTGGACACCGCCTCCTTCTGCACCACGGTGGCAAGGGATATCCCCGAACGCCCGAAAACGCCCGTGATCTTGCTCAGAGTCCCCTCCTCGTCCGAGACGGTGAGGCGGATATAGTAGCGGGAGGAAAAGTCGGAGGCGAAATCCTCATCCTCCACTCTCTCCTCGAGCTCCCAGGGGAATCTGCGGTGGGTATCCCTGCCCGCGGCGAACACGATGTCGCTGACTATCGCGCTTCCCGTGGGGAGGGCGCCCGCGCCCCTGCCGTAGAGCATGATGTCATCCACGCTGTCCCCGTGCACATACACGGCGTTGAAGGAGCCGCTCACCGCAGAGAGAGGGTGTCCCGAGGGCAGGAATGCGGGGTGCACTCTCGCCTCTATCTTGCCGTCGCGCAGTTTGGAGATCGCAAGGAGTTTGAGAGTATATCCCAGCTCTTTGCCGTAATTGATGTCCTCCACGGCGATATTCGAGATGCCTTCGCGGTATATCTTGTCGATGGGGACGCGCTTTTTGTAGGCGAGGGAGGAGAGGATGCTGTTTTTGTACATGGCGTCGAATCCCTCCACGTCTGCGGTGGGATCCGCCTCGGCGTACCCGAGAGCCTGCGCGTCTTTGAGACAGGCGGCGTAATCCACCCCCTCGTCGCTCATGCGGGAGAGGATATAATTGGTGGTGCCGTTGACGATGCCCTTCAAGGAGGTGACATGGTTTGCCTGCATCCCCTCGGTGAGAGTGCGGATGATGGGTATGCCGCCCGCGCAACTCGCCTCGAAATAGAGCCCGCCGCCTCCCTTTTCGGCAGCGGCTTCCAGCTCGGGCCAGTTTTTGGAGAACATCTCCTTATTGGCGGTGACTATGCTTTTCCCCGCTTCCAACGCCTTGATGAGGAAGGTCTTTGCGGGTTCTATGCCCCCGAAAAACTCCGCCACGACGGAGATCTCGGGGTCGTTGACCACTCTGTCGATATCCGTGGAAACGATGGAGAGATCCACGCCCAGTTCCTTGCATCTTTCGAGGTTCTTTTCAAGTACGCACTTTATCTCGATGTCGATGCCGTCGTTTTGTCTGATGAATTCGCGTTGCGCGGTGAGGATGCGATATGTGCCCCCGCCCACGACGCCCAGCCCGAGCAGGGCAACTCCGATTTTCTTCATATATTCTCCTGATGATGTGTCGGCTCCCGCCGTTATTTTTTATTGTTTTCCGCAGGGTCAGCCCGCGTGGTTGAGGTCGTAGATATACTTCAACCCTTTCAGAGCGAGCGCACGATCCGTGATGTCGATGAGTTCGGGCTCCACGCCCGCGATGAGCTCAGAAAGTCCGCCCGTCGCCACCACTTTCGCGCCCTTCATCTCCGGCAGGGTGCGGTATCTGCCCACAAGGTATTTCACGAGCCCCGTATAGCCGTAGATTATCCCCGCCTGCATACAACTCTTGGTGGAAGTGCCGACTATGCTCTCGGGGGTGGAAAGTTCCACCCTGGGGAGTTTCGCCGCCGTATGCACCAGAGATTCCGTGGCGGTCTTGACGCCGGGAGCTATCGCTCCTCCTATGAATCTCCCGTCCTCGGTGACAAGATTGAAAGTGGTCGCCGAACCGAAATCCACCTCTATGACGGGCCCGCCGTAAAAACGGTATGCCGCCGCCGCGCCCACCATTCTGTCCGCGCCGAGTTCGGAGGGATTGTCATAGCATATCTCTATCCCCGTCGCGGTGCGGTGATCCACCACGATGGGACGCTTGCCCGTATAATACGAACACATATGCTCTATCGTGTAATTGAGAGAGGGCGCGACGGAAGACATCACCGCGCCGTCTATGTCCTCGAAGGTGTGCCCGCCCTGACGCAACAGGTCGTAAATGACCATGCCGTACTCGTCCGCCGTATGCGAAGAGACCGTGGACACCCTCCACGTGTAGGCGAGCTCCCCGCCCTTGAAAATGCCGATCTTGACATTGGTGTTGCCTATATCCATGGCAAGCAGCATGAGCACTCCTCGCGCCCGCGCGCCGCGCGAACGCAAAAACAATAGTTTGAATTATTATATCAAATAACGCGCGTATTATCAAGTGTTATCTCAAACGTCCTCCTATGTGACACTCTTCCCTCAATGAGCCCTCCCTTCCCATAAGAACACACGGCGAAACTCCTACCTACCGCGCCGCACACGTCATCCCGCCTATTTCTCGGTGCGCCTCGTACGGCTTAGGATACGCACCCACGCACGCCCTCATCCGCCGCACCGCACACCGACCTCCCGTCACAGTCCCGTACACCGACCTCCCGTCACAGTTCACCCCCTGCATCACCCTCCGCCCGAGCGGTACTGTGCCGACGCGCCCCGCAAACCCTCCCGAAAAAACCTCTCCTAGACTCCACGCCCTGCCTGTAACCACCTTCCGCCCGCCGTCATATGGTGTGGTAGGAGCGATCCTAATATGAAAGGAGGTACATATCATGAACGGCTTCTTCGGCAATTGCGGCTCGGGGTGCGACAACATCATCCTCTTGCTGCTCCTGCTCTCCTGTTGCAACGGGAACGGGATGGGATGTCTTTGCGACATTCTTCCTCTGCTTCTCATCCTGTGCTGCTGCGGCGGCAATCTTTGCGGCAACAACTGTTGCAAGTAAAGGAAGATCCCCTCGCCACGAGGGGATCCTTTCTCCTTTGTACACAACATAATAGCACGTTAAAACCATCATTTTGAGCTGATAAAATACATATTGCGAGCATATTAGACCCCCACGTATACTTATGCGGAGCATTCTTGAACCCCACGTGAACTTATTCGAAGTGTGCTTGAACTTCACGTAAACTTATTCGGGGTGGAGCCTGAACTTTACGTCTCTCTTTCGGAGTGTGTTTGAATCCCACGAACACTTATTCGGGGTGCAACCTGACTCCCACGTGAACTTATTCGGAGTGGAGCCGCCTAGCCAAACTTGCACAGGGCGTAGCCCTCTTGCAAGTCGGCGGCGACAAAGTGAGTGCCGAGGGCGAGACGTAAAGTGCGTCGGCAATGCGCCACTCTCTTCGCGAAGCGGGCGCATTGCAAGCGGCATAACATGGCGGCGCCGCAGAGGCGCCGTCCTCGGTAGCCCTCATGCCCGAGCGCCGAAGGTTTCCCCCAAAATGGTGGGTTCCCTTTCAAGGGGGAACGATTTTGGGGGAAACCCGCAGGAAGGGGGCAACAATACTTCCCTGTCACGGGGACGTATACCCAAATTAAATTAGATTGAGCACGCCGCACACTTATTCGTCGGGTTCGGGGACGCTCTGAATAAGTTCACGGCGTATTCAGGCTGGTTAAATGGGGATTACGTTCTCTAACATGGTAATATTGTACCCCCTCCTCCCCTTCGGGACTCCTCCCCCACTCGAAATAGAGTTCATTCCTCCTAAAATGCGGGATATACTTTTTCATAAAGGCGCAGACTGCGCCTTTATGAAAGCACCTCTTGAAAAAAGTTTGAATCTCGCACTTGCATAATCAAGCGGATACCAGTATAGACTGAACGTCGCTCGCGGGGCGAGGAGGGCGACTCGACGCGCACCGAGCCCGTGTCTACTTAATTTCTCGTCTAGCTTGCGAGGTCGCAGATACGCGCCGCGACTTGCAAGAGCGGGCGCAAACGCCCGCTGTGCAAGTTTGCCTGAGCGGCGCGTGAAACCGTCTTCGAAAAAGAATACGTGGGAGTCAGGCTCCACTCCGAATAAGTTTACGTCGTGTTCAAGGACGCTCCGAATAAGTGTATGTGGGAATCAAACACGTCTCCGAATAAGTTCACGTGGGATTCAGGCACTCTCCGAATAAGTGTGTGTGAAAGTCAAGCAAACTCAGAAAGAGTTTACGTGGGAGTCAAATACGTCTTCGAAAAAGTATACGTGGAGTTCAAACACGTCTCCGAATAAGTGCGCGTAGGGGTCAAGCGTGCCCGCCCCAACGCCGGTACGCTGAGGGGGGATATTTCGATGAAGAACAAGGAAAAGCCCCTGCTTACGGGGCCCCCACAAAGTACCACAGCGTAGCGAGGACACTTTGTGGGGTAATATTCGGGGTCCCCGCAAAGTACCGCAACGAAGTGAGGACACTTTGTGGGGGAAAGGAGCGGGCGCGCAAGGGCAAAGTGAAAGCCGCTCTGGTGAGCGGCTTTTGCAAAGTTCGGCGCGCATCGCGACGCGGGAGCGTACACATTCGTACGTGAGCATCTACGGCAGGGGTTTTGACGCAGTTATTCGCGAAATAGCGCCCCCCCCTCAGCAGAAGGAGTAGTAGATCGCCGATATAGCCTTTTCATAATCAAAGGTGTCTACACCGACGATAATGTTCATTTCGGAGGAGCCTTGGTCGATCATGCGGACGTTGATGTGGTTGTCGGCGAGAGCGGTGAAGATGGTGGCGGCGGTGCCTTGACGGGACGCCATGTTGTGCCCGACGGTGGCGATGAGGGAGAGCCCGCTGTGGATGTCGATGCTGTCGGCGCCGAGGGCGTCGCGGAGCTTGCCGACAAGTTTCTGCGCGTTGCCGCCGAGGCACTCGTCGCGGATGACGAGGGAGAGGGTGTCTATGCCGGAGGGCATATGTTCAAAGGAGACGCCCTCACATTCCAGGACGCTGAGCGCCTTGCGGCAGAAGCCTATCTCGCTGTTCATCATATCCTTTTCGATGTTGATGATGGTGAAGCCTTTTCTGCCCGCAATACCGGTGACCACCCTGCCCTTGCCGTGCTGTTTGCCGTCGGGGACTATCATGGTGCCCTTCGCATCGGGATTGAAGGTGTTGCGGATATTGATGGGGATGCCCGCGCTCCTCACGGGGAAGATGGACTCGGGGTGGAGCACTTCCGCGCCCATATAGGCGAGCTCGCGGAGCTCCTTGTAGCTCAGGGAGTCGATGATGGCGGGATGGTCTATGATGCGGGGGTCTGCGGTGAGGAAACCGTCCACATCCGTCCAGTTTTCGTAGACGTCCGCGCCTACCGCGCGCGCGACGATGGCGCCCGAGATGTCGGACCCGCCCCTGCTGAACGTCCTGACCGCTCCGTCCTTATCCGAGCCGTAGAATCCGGGGAGCACAGCGCGATCGCAGTCCGCAAGACGCGCGCGCAAAAGGTCGAGGGAGATGTCGAGAAGGAGCTCTCCCTTCCTGCCGAATTTGATGAGGTCGCAGGTGTCCACGAACTCGACGCCGAGTTTCGCCGCGAGCACACGCGCACTGAGATACTCGCCGCGGGAAGCGATATATTCCACTCCCGCGCCGTCCTCTATGCGGGTCTTTATCTCGGCGAGAGCGTCTTTCATGCCCACGTCGATGCCGAGCTCGCTCTCTATGTCGAGGAACCTCTTTTCTACGACCGCAAAGGTCTCGTCGCAGTTGCCTTTTTCATTCTTTTCGCGGGCGCAGGCATAGAGAGCGTCCGTCACCTTGACATCCGCAGAGTCCCTCTTCCCGGGGGCGGAGACGATGACGTATCTGCGCGAATCGTCCGCCGCAACGATGTCCGCCACCTGAGAAATGGTGGCGCTGTTAGCCATGGATGTGCCGCCGAATTTGCAAACTTTCATATATACCCTCTGTTGTAAAATATGTATCTTTCGGTGTCCGCCGTGCGCCGTACCGCGCGCGGCGGGGAGGCTCTCCGCCTCAGATTCACTTTATCTTCTTAGCCTCGAAATAGTATCTCTTTTCCTCCGCCTCGCCCATGGAGAACGCCTTCCTGCACAGATTGCCGTGCTCCACGACGTAACCGAAAAGCTCCGTCTTTTCTATGCAAGGCATCTGCACAGCGACCCCGTCCGAGACGTCGGCAATGCGATGGAGATTTTCAAGCCCGTGGATGTAATCCACGCTTGCGCCGGGATGAGCCGACACGTAGGCGTCTATCGCGTCCTGCACCTCGGCGATTGCTTCGGCGCTGTTGGAGTTGACCGCAATGGTATATTCCATATTGGTGGTGAACATTTTGAGCCTGCTCTCGCCGCGGAGGGAGGTGGACATATGGAGCACGAAGTCCGCATCGTCCACGCCGAACACGAAACGATGTATGGGCTCGAAGACTATACCGTCGCAGTGGAGGTTCTCGATCTCGACCAACGCGTAGCGGGCGGGATGGTTCTCCCTCTCTTCGGGAGAGAGGTTTTTGCGCACGTTCTTCCAGTGAGCCTGTGCGGTAGCGAGAGAATGGTTGCCGTCGCCGACGGCAAAGACGAAATCGGTGTCCACTCCGTAGAGACCTTTCACGTTTTTTGCATGAATATCGAGTTTATCCATCACTTCCGACGCGTCAAGTCTCCATCCCGTCAAATGACCGCCGTTCATGTTGAGGTCGAAATCGTAGAGTTTCTCAAGCTCGTGACGCTTTTTGTAGAAAGGCTCTATGACCGTCTTGTCGCGGTCGTCCAGGAGCAGGATGACATGCGGCAATTCGATGAGTGCGTTCTCGCGGATGGCGAGACGAGGGGGGATGCGGTTCGCCACCACTCCCTCCGTGGCGCGGATGGTCGCCTCGGTGGGATGCACGTAGGAATATTCCTCAAGATCCACGGGAGCGACTATGCCTATGCGCGTGTTGCCGTAAGCGGTCTCCCTGCGCACAAGCACGAAGCTGTCTTTGAGGGTGCGGAACACTCCCCCGTCAAGATATTTCCGCATGGCGGAGTTTATCTCGTCTATCCTGCTCTTGGCGTCGCCGTCCTCGAGATAGACCTCGGGGAAGATGAGCCTGAGCGCGCTGGGAGCGTCCCCTATGCTTGCGGCGAGCTTTTCCCAGTAATCGCGCTGGGAGGTGAACTGGTCGCAGGATACGACGGCGAATTTTTCGGGTTCGGCGACGTCCGGCAACAATATATCAAAAGGTCTTACTGTCTTCATTTAGGATCTCCCGTGATGTTTTTTCTCTTCTTTTGCCTGTCTTTTGGCGATGGCGTTGGGGGAAATGCCGAAGGCTTCCTCTATCTCGTCCTTGAGCTTGTCCATCGTCATATATCTGCGCAGTTCGCCGCGCTTGACGACGGAGATTATGCCCGTCTCCTCGCTGACGACGATGGAGAGCACGTCCGTATCCTCCGTGATGCCGATGGCGGCGCGGTGACGGGTGCCCATCTCCTTGTTGATGTTGCGCTGAGTGAGGGGCAGGAAGCATCCTGCCGCCACGACTTTGTTGCCGCGCACTATGACCGCACCGTCGTGGAGGGGGGCTTTGGTGTTGAAAATGCTTTCCAGCAAAGCCGCCGAGAGCTCGGCATTGAGCATGGTGCCCGACCCGAGCACGGTGTCGTTGATGCTGTTGTTGCTGTCGATGATGATGATCGCGCCCACGTCCTGTTTCGCCATATCCTGGCAGGCGGAAAGTATCTCGGCGGTGGTCTCTCTCAACTCGTCATCGCTGCTCGAACCGTCGTTGAACGCGGGCAGTCCGCGCGGATTGGAAATGCGCTGGAATATGGCTTTGAGGTCGCTTTGGTACACCACACAGCACATCACGATGAGCGCGAGCATGGCATAGTGCAGGACATAACGGGATACGGTGAGTATCTCGTGGTCGCTCATGGAGGACAGCACCATGACCAGCACTTCCAGCACGGCGACCGACAGCACCATGAGGAGCACGCGGATATTGCGTCTGTACGCAAAGAGCATGGCAAGCACCGCAAGCGCGGCGACCAGGACCACGCCGTCAATGATGGCATAGAGGTCGATGGACTCGGCATAACCTGCAAAATCGTACATCTTCCGCCTCCTTATTATAAGTCGAATTCGTCAAAAACTTTGCCGCCGCCCGAGCCGCCGTCACGGCGGTCGTCATCCCCTCTTCTCTCTTCGTCGCTGTTGAGCTCCTCAAAGGGGCTGGAGGGCGCGGGAGGAGGCGTGAAGGGCGTGAACACGGGCGCGGGAGGCACATAGTCTTTCGCCTTCTTTTGCAGGAGGATAGCGACGACAGTCGCCGCGATGACCCACCCGCCGAAAAACGCGAGCGCGATGATACTCGCCGTGGCGTAGCCGTCGTCCAGGGTGAGAGGGAGGCCGTAATATGCCTCCAATATCTCGGTCAGAGCCTCGCTTACGGCGTCGTCATACACGATGACGATGTAGGAGACCGAGGAAAACACGGTCACCAGCCCTTGGAGACCGAGATACAGCGAAGCCCACGCAACGAAGTTGAGATACTTCTTGCGCGGATCCATCTTTGGCGCGAACACCGCGAAGAACATCGCGCAGTACGCCCCCGTTAGCACCGTCATGTTGAGGAGCATGGTGGTGTACGGCAGGATGCTCTCTTCAAGGAAAGCGAAGCACTCTATTATCCCCATCACGAAGTACGCCGCCGAAGTGAAGAGCATACAGATGTACACAAAGTCGTTCCTGCGGCAGAACACCGCCCTCCTCCGCACGGACATCGTGAACAGGATGAGGGAGAACACATAGCACACCGCCATAGGGATGACGCCGTCCGCGAGCACACTCATTATCAGAGCGTAGGTGATCTCGGCGGGCTCGGTCGCTTCGCTGAAAGAGCTCGCCACCGAAACCACGTTGCGCAACATGGACGCAACAAACAGCAACAGCCATATCGCGGGACCCCATTTGTCCGGGATGACGGGTTTTACGGCTTTCGGATCTATTTTTATCTGAACTTGCATATCACACCTTACTCATCAGAGTGAGCACAGCTTCGTGCATGGCGCTCTCCTCTCCCCGCCTGCCGGTGAGCACGGCGAATTGCAGGGCATGGAGATGATCCACACAGTTTTTCAACCTGACTTGCGAATACTTCCCCGACACCCTCCTGACATGATACAGCGCGCCGGGCTTTATCCCCAACAAAGCGGCAACTTCGGCGTCGGGCTCCCCTTTGTGGAGCTCGGCGTGAAGCATACGGCGATAGTAGGAATACAGCATATTCAGCACAGTCATGGGACGCAATCCGTCGTCGAGAAGAGCGGTGAGCACCCTAAGCGCCATCTCCTTTTCTCCGGAACCTACCGCGTCCGAAAGTCGGAATATCTGAAAGTCCGGCTCCGCCGAAGTCATCACCGATACGTCCTCGCGGGAGATCTCGCCGTCGCAATACGCTTTGAGCTTGCCCACCTCGCAGGCTATGCGGGACATATCCCCCATGGTGCGCGTGACGAGCTCGTGCAACGCCGAGCGTTGCATCCTGCGCTCGGGAGGCTCTTTCAGCATACCGCCCACGATGACGGCTATCTCCTCCTCCGAAAGACGGTTGCAGTCCACCCTCTCCGCGCCCTTGAAAGCCACGTTCTTTTCCGCCCCGTCCTCGCACACGAAGACGAGCACGGAGCCCTGCGCAGGAGAGGCAAGATAATGCTCGTACGCCGCCTTGTCCGCCGCTGACAGCTTGTCGGACACATCCGACACCACCGTCACCCTCAGGATGTCGAACACCGGAAAGGTGTTCAGCGTGAAGACCGCCTCCTCCGCCCCGTCCGTCGCAGACAACACGGTGTAGTTGAAGGTGGCGTAATCCGCGTCCACAAGCGCGCGGAACATACTCACGGCGGATTGCCTGAGCCACGCGTCATCCCCGCAGACGACATAACACGGCTTGAGAGACCCGTCTCTCTTCGCCGCGTCCAGATGAGCTTTGAGCGCGGTATACTTCACTATTTTACCTTACAATTTATTTTTAATAATAACATTAAAGAGGTTATTCTGTAAAGCGGCTTAAAATACAAAAGACGTTATTCTTTTGGGGATCCCACGTAAACTCTTTCGGAGCGTGTGTGATTCCCACGTGCACTTGTTCGGAGTGGAGTTTGAACTTTACGTTTCTTTTTCAGAGTGTGCTTGAACCCCGCGTGCACTCTTTCTGGGTGTGCTTGACTCCCACGTAAACTTATGCGGGGTGTGCTTGAACTTCACGTAAACTTATTCGGAGTGGAGCCGCCTAGCCAAACTTGCACAGGGCGTAGCCCTCTTGCAAGTCGGCGGCGACGAAGTGAGTGCCGAGGGCGAGACGAAAAGTGCGTCGGCAATGCGCCATTCTCTTCGCGAAGCGGGCGCATTGCAAGCGGCATAACATGGCGGCGCCGCAGAGGCGCCGTCCTCGGTAGCCCTCATGCCCGAGCGCCGAAGGTTTCCCCCAAAATGGTGGGTTCCCTTTTAAGGGGGAACGATTTTGGGGGAAACCCGCAGGAAGGGGGCAACAATACTTCCCTGTCGCGGGAACGTATACCCCAAATTAAATTAGATTGAACCCCACGCACACTTATTCGTCGTGTTCGGGGACGCTCTGAATAAGTTCACGTCGCATTCAGGCTGGTTAAATGGGGATTGCGTCCCCTAGCATGGTAATATTGTACCCCCTCCTCCCCTTCGGGACTCCTCCCCCACTCGGGATAGAGGACTGACCTCCTAAAATGC
>CALVTS010000017.1 GCA_944363035.1 uncultured Clostridia bacterium | reverse complement strand
GAAACGGCAAAATTTGGGGTACTCATTTGCGTTTTGCAACAATACCGAAGTAGTCAACTGAAAAGAATAATACGAACCCGTTTTCAGAGTTCGTATTATTCCCTAATGGCGGAGGCGGAGGGATTCGAACCCCCGTGGGCTTGCACCCAAACGGTTTTCAAGACCGCCTCGTTATGACCGCTTCGATACGCCTCCGTGCGTGAATGATAATGTGCGGTCGGGATAAGCTGCTGTTGCGCTCAGCCCTCGATGAGCTTGCGCTTGCGGTCCGCAATGGTGTTGAGACCGTCCTTTATCGTCTTTTCGGCACTGTCCAGGATGTTGAATGCGAGCGAACGAGCCTGATAGTCCATCTTGCGGTAATTTTCCTCTGCTTCGGCGCGCATAGCGTCCGCCTCTGCGGCGGCTTTTTTGAGGACCTCGGTGTCGGACATCATGGCGCGCGCCTTTTCCTCGGCGGCATCCATGGTCTTGTTGGCGTAGGCTTCCGCCTTTTCGAGGATGTCATCGCGCTCTTTTTTTATCTGCTCCGCCTCTTTCAAGACGATGGGATAGCTTGCGCGCAGACGAGTGACGAGATCCAGCATGACCTGACGGTTGATGACGATGTCGGTATTGCTGAAAGTGGCGCGTTTGGCTTTGAGCACCTCGCTTTCTATTTCGTTGATGAGCATATCCACGGTTTCCATAGTGCCTCTGCGCTAATGCGCTTCCCCCTTTTTTTGCAATATCTCTTTCGTAACGATTATAGCACCGTTCGGTATCAAACGGAAGTCCCCATTTTTAAGAAGTTCGCGAGCGAAAGTGGATGACACGTCGCGATAGTCGTCCGGGGAGATGAACACGGTGTCGAAGCCGTGCTCGCGATTGAAATCCGCCATGGCGTTTTCGTAGGCTTCGTCCTCCGCTCCCCGCACGCCGCGCACCAATTTTTCCGCGCCGACCCTGCGGGCGACTTCCACCGCCATATCCTCCGAAAACAATGTTTTCACGTTCTTTTTGTCCGATAAAGCGGCGTTTAGGATGCTCACTCGTTCTTCGGGGGTGAACATACATTCCTTTTCGGGATTGACGAGCACGGCGACCACCACCTCATCGAAAATGCGGAGCGCCTCCTCGATGACAGCCATATGTCCCTTGGTGACGGGGTCGAAAGTGCCCGTCACGAGTCCTATCCTCTTCCTGCGTATGAAATCCACCGTGACAGACCCCATCTGTTTGGTGCGGGTGAGGATGTCCTCGCGGCCGCACTCGTACGGGAGCTCGGAGGAGTGTTCATAGACCACCGTACCGCCCTGCGCAAGACGGTCGCAGTCCAACACGGTGTCCACAGCAAGTTTGCCCAGTCCGCTCTTGTAGGGCGGGTCGATGAACACGAGGTCGAATTTGCTCTCCCCCGAGCGCACCACCCCCATGAAGTCGGAGACCACGACGCGGAAATTGCCCTCCATACCTTTGAGGTTTTGTTTGATGAGCGCCGCCGAGGAAGGATCGCGGTCCACGAAGACCACCTCCTCCGCTCCGCGCGACAGACACTCTATCCCGAGAGCTCCGCTCCCCGCAAAAAGGTCGAGCACCCTCGCGCCCTCCACCTGCCATTGCAGGATGTTGAAGACGGTCTCCTTGATCCTGTCCGTGGTGGGACGCACGTTGTCGCCGATGGGAGAAGCGAGCTTTCTGCCTCTGTATTTTCCGCTTATCACTCTCATTCCCGCGCTCCGAAGCTGTTGAATACGGCAACATTGTCCGCCGTGATCACCTCTTTTTCGGTGACGATGATGTCCATCGGGATGTCGTGAGGCTCCGTGACCAGCCCCTCCGTCCTGCGGCAGGAAAAGGCTATGCCCACCTTGACGCACCCCGGGAAGCGCGAGAGGAACCTGTCATAGTAGCCCTTGCCGTGCCCCGCTCTCTTCAAACCGTCAAAGGCGACGACGGGGACGACGGCGAGATCGCACTCGGTGGCTATCATTCCCTTTGCGGGCTCCGATATACCCCATGCGTTGCGCCTGAAATCCGTATAGGGAGTGATGCGCACGGCGTCCATCTCGCCTCCGCGCACACGCGGGACCGCGACCTCCCTTTCCATGGCGAGCAGAAGCCCTATCAACGCCTCGGTGTCGGGCTCCCCCTTCGCGGACATGAACACGAAAGGTTTGCGGCACTTTCTGAAAGCGTCAAGGGAGATGAGAGCGTCGGTTATCGCTCCCGAAGCCCACTCCCGTTCCGCGTCGCTCATCGCGGCTTCTGCGGCATTCGCCGCTCTTCTCGCTTCCTCTTTCGTCAACATATGACCTCTCGCATCTGCCCTGCCACGCGGTCATCACCTCGTGGACGGAGACGCCTCTTTCCTTCGCCACTCTCTCCTCGGTGAGCCCGCCGCCGAGAAGGATGACTTCGTCGCCTATCGCCACGGGCGCGTCGCCCGCATCCACGGCGAACATATCCATACACACGCTCCCGATGACGGGGCGCTCTTTTCCGCTCAGGATGACGGGCGCACCCGCCCTCATCCCGTCATAGTAACCGCCGAATACGACCGCGACGGTGGTGTCGTCGGCGAGCAGAAAGTCGCCGTATCCTACGTTGTCCCCTCTGCGGACGTGCCGAACCGCGACTACTTTGCTTCTCACGGTCATCGCGCCCTCATATGCGGCGCGTCCTATCCTGACCATATCGTAGCGCGCGTCCGTCATCCCGAGGGAGGACGAGGACGCCATATGCGCGAGGACGTTCGGATACTCCGCCTTGAAAAGGCGCGCGACATTCGCAAAACGCGCGTTCTGCACCTCGTCCGGAGCCCTGAAATGGGAGTATGCTCCGTCGGGATCCAGCGCGTTGGAACGCAGGAAACTCAGCACCGCCCCCGCGTCCTCCCAAGGGAACCCTAGCCTGTGCATCCCCGTGTCGAACTTGACGTGGAATGAGGGACGCATCCCGCAGGGAAGAGAGGCAAGCGCTTTCAACGCCTCCCCATCCGCTATCGCGGCGGTCAGACCGTATGCCGCGCAAACGGGGAGATCCGCGCCTCGGCATACCGCGACGAGCACGGGCTCGCGCACTCCGCGCCTTCTCAATTCCGCCCCCTCTTCAAGGGTGGCGACTCCAAAGATATCCGCCTCCCCGCGAAGGGCGCGGGCGACCTCGGTCATGCCGTGTCCGTAGGCGTCCGCCTTGACCATGACGAGGACGCGCACTCCGCAGAGGGCGCGCACCCTCCTCACGTTTTCTCTTATCTTTTCAAGATCTATCTCCGCTTGCGGCACCGCACTCCCCTCCGACCGAACAGTTTATGCGGTCGTTGGGGAAAAAGTGCGTCCCGAGCGGTCATTTGAGGAGTTCTTCCGCCCTCTCAACGTCATCCGTTTTGAAGAGGATGAGCGCCTTTCCGCCGCTCCTCGAATAGGAATACACATATTCGAGGTTGACCCCCTCTTCGCTGAGCTTGCCGAGGGTGGCGGTGAGAGAACCGGGCTTGTCGGGCACTTCGATGCCGACCAGATCCCCTCTCGCGGTGGTGAAACCCGCGGCTTTCAGGGCGATCTCCGCCTTGTCGTTGTCTGCGGTGACGAGACGTACGATGCCGAAGTCGCGGGTGTCCGCGATGTTGAGGCTCTCGACGTTGACTCCCGCGTCGGAGAGAGCTTCGAGAAGCGCGTGCAGTCTGCCCTTCCTGTTTTCCAAAAACACGGCAACTTGGTTTACGAGCATGGTTTCCTCCTTATCCTATATCTTGCGTTTGTCTATGATGCGGACGGTCTTGCCTTCCGAGAGCGGGAGGCTGTCCGGGGAGACGAGGGTGATCTTTGCGCCCACGCCGAGATTTCCCATCATGTCGTGCTCTATCCTGCGGCGGATGGCTTCCACGTCCTTGACCTCGTCCGAGAAGGCGTGGGGAGCGAGCTCCACCTGTATCTCCATGGTGTCGAGGTTGCCCACCCTGTCCACGATGATCTGATAATGAGAGCCGACGATCTCCTTGATGTTCATCAGTACGGATTCTATCTGGGAGGGGAAGACGTTGACGCCGCGGATTATAAGCATATCGTCCGTCCTGCCGCTGACGCGCTTCATCCTGACGAGAGTCCTGCCGCACTCGCACTTGTCATGCCACAGCGCGCTGATGTCGCGGGTGCGGTAGCGGATGAGAGGCATACCCTGTTTGTTGAGAGTGGTGAACACCAGCTCCCCGGTGATCCCGTCGGGGACGGGTTGCAGGGTGACGGGGTCCACTATCTCAGGATAGAAGAAGTCCTCCATGACGTGCAGTCCGCACTGATAGGGACAGCTCATGGACACGCCCGGACCGCTGATCTCCGAAAGCCCGTAGATGTCGTAGGCGGTGATGTTGAGCTTGCGCTCGATCTCCTTTTTCATGTTTTCGGACCAGGGCTCCGCGCCGAAGATGCCGACGCGCAGTTTGAAATCCTTGATGTCGTAGCCCGCCTTTTCTATGCCCTCGCCTATGACCATGGCGTAGGAGGGCGTGCACGCGAGCGCGGTCGCGCCGAAATCTTTGAGGAGGGTGATCTGGCGCATGGTGTTGCCCGCGGAAGCGGGGACGGTGATGGAGCCCAGCTTCTCGGAGCCGTAATGCAATCCGAGCCCGCCCGTGAACAATCCGTAGCCGTAGGAGACGTGCACTATGTCGTTGCGGTCGCACCCCGCCATCACAAGGGCGCGGGCGGCGCACTCCGCCCAGTCGTCGATGTCGCGGTTGGTGAGCCCGACGACGGTGAGTTTTCCCGTAGTGCCGCTGGACGCGTGCACTCGCGATATCTCGCTCTTGGGGAGCGCGAAGCATCCGAAGGGATAATTCGCTCTGAGGTCCGCCTTGGTGGTGAACGGGAGCTTCGCGATGTCCTCTATCCCTTTGATATCCTCCGGTCTCAGTCCTATCTCGTCCATTTTGGCGCGGTAATAGGGCGCGCCGTCATACATCCTTTTTACGACGTCCACGAGTCTTGCGGATTGCAGAGCGGTCATCTCGCCGCGGGACATCGTCTCCATCCTTTCGTTGTAGTATCTCATATTTCCTCCCTATTCTCGTAACCGCGTTTCAATGCCTTGCGGTTGATGTCGTAAAGTTTGGGTTTGACGGCGGCTTTCAATGCGGCGTCGATCTTCTCGAAGGCCACTCCGATATCCGCCGCCAGCGCGCCCAGCATGACCACGTTGACGGAGCGGAGCTCCCCTATCTCCTCTGCGACGGCGAGCGCGTCGAGCGCCACCACCTTGCCTGCGGAAGCGCGCAAAGAGTCGATGACGTCCTCGGGATACTTCCTCGCCCCGGTGATGACGGGCATCGGGAGTATGCGCTGTGTGTTGACCACCACCGTGCCTCCCTTTTTCAGATAGTTGATGTAACGCAGGGCTTCCAGCTCCTCGAAAGCGAGGATGACGTCGGCGTCACCCACTCCCACTATCGGGCTCATGACCTCGGGAGCTATCTTGACGTGCGTGACCACGCTCCCGCCGCGCTGGGACATCCCGTGCACTTCCGAGAGCTTGCAATCCGCACCCTCTATCTCGGCAAGCGCGCCGAGCACTCTGGACGCGAGCAGAGTCCCCTGCCCGCCTACGCCTACGATGAGTATGTTGGCTTTCATCTCTTTCCCTCCTTTATCGCGCCGAAGCGGCACACCTTGGAGCAGAGCCCGCATCCCACGCAGAGAGAAGCGTTTATGCGCGCCGAGCCGTCCTCCTGTTTTTCGATGGCGGGGCACCCCAGACGGAAGCACATCCCGCACTTTCTGCAATCCTCCACCGTGCACGCGGGAGGATAATTCCTGTTGAGCAACGCGCAGGGGCGTTTCGCGACGATGACCGAGACGCCGTCGCGAGCGACTTCCTCTTTCACCGCCTTTTCCACCTCGGCGAGATCGTAGCTGTCCACCACTCTCACGCTGTCGCATCCCACTGTCTTGCAGAGCGCGACGATGTCGAGTATCTTTGCGGGTTCCTGTTTGAGGGTGAGCCCCGTAGCGGGGTGCTGTTGATGCCCCGTCATGCCCGTAGTGGAGTTGTCAAGTATGATGAGGGTGATGTTGCTCTTGTTGTATACGGCGTTGATGAGTCCCGTTATACCGCTGTGGATAAAGGTGCTGTCCCCGATGACCGCCACGGTGTGTGCGGACTGCTCTCTCCCTCTCGCCTTCTCGAATCCGTGAGCGATGCCCACGCTCGCGCCCATACAGAGCACGGTGTCCACCGCCGCGAGAGGAGGCTGTGCCCCCAGCGTATAGCAACCGATGTCGGCAGAAACCGTGAGTTTGAGCTTGTTGAGGATATAAAACACTCCGCGGTGCGGGCACCCCGCGCACATCACGGGAGGACGCACGGGCAGATCGAGCTTCTTCTCCTCCGTCGCGACGCCGAGGAGTTTCTCCCTGATGACGGCGACGGAAAGTTCCCCCTGCTTGGAGAACAGGGATTTCCCTTCGCAGGCTATCCCGTGGGCTTTGAGCTGGTTCTCGATGAAAGGTTCCAGCTCCTCGACGACCACGAGCCTCTCCACCTTTGCGGCGAAGCTCCTCGCCTTTTCGATGGCGAGAGGATAGACCATGCCCAGTTTGAGCACGGACGCCTCGGGCAGGGCTTCGCGGACGTATTCGTACACCACGCCGCTGCATATCACGCCGAGTTCGGGGCTTCTCATCTCCTCGCGGTTTATCTCAAATCCGTTGACGTCGGCGGCGAGCCTGTTCTCCCTCGCCTCCACCGCGACGTGTCTGCCTATCGCCGAGGAAGGCATCATGGTGTACTTGCTCACGTCCTTGACATAGGGACGCAGAGGCGCTTCCTTTCTCTCCTCCTCTTCCACGAAGCTCTGGGAATGCGCAAGACGGGTCGTGGTGCGCACGAACACGGGGGTGTCGTACTCTTCCGAAAGCTCGAAAGCGAGCTTGGTGAACTGCTTCGCCTCCGCGCTGTCGGCGGGCTCGAGCATGGGGATGTGCGCCGAGCGTGCGTAGAACCTGGTGTCCTGCTCGTTTTGGGAGCTGTGCATACCGGGATCGTCCGCGGCGAGGATGACCATCCCGCCGTTGACGCCCGTGTACGCCGCCGTGAACATGGGATCCGCCGCGACGTTGACGCCGACGTGCTTCATGCACACCATACTGCGCGCCCCCGCATAGGACACGCCCACAGCCACCTCGCACGCCACCTTTTCGTTGGGCGCCCATTCGGCGTAGACTTCGTCGTACTTCGCGATACACTCGCTGACCTCGGTGGAAGGGGTGCCGGGATAAGCGGACACCACTCTCACTCCCGCCTCGTACGCACCGCGCGCGATCGCTTCGTTGCCAAGCATAAGTTTTTTCATATTTCCGTCCTTAAAACATTATTTGCATATCTGCCGCGTTCCGTCTTTTTGCCGAAACGCAAGGTTTATCCTGCGATAATGCGCATTGAACGCGTCATCTTGTGACTTGCACCTCGACAAGGCTCTCCTCTCCGCAATACTTTTCGCGCAGTTTGGGCTTTTCTATCTTGCCTGTCGGATTGCGGGGCACCTTGTCGAAGATGACCTTTCGCGGACGCTTGTAGCGAGGGAGAGCGGCGCAGAACGCGTTGATGTCCTCCTCCGTCCATTCGGAATACTCCGGCTTCAATTCCACAATCGCGGCGGCTATCTCCCCGAGACGCGCGTCGGGAAGCCCGATGACCGCGACATCCCTCACCGCTTCGCAGGAGCGGATAAAGTCCTCTATCTGCACGGGGTAAAGGTTCTCCCCTCCCGTGATGATGACGTCCTTTTTCCTGTCCACGAGATAGATGAATCCGTCCTCATCCTCTCTCGCCATATCCCCCGTGAAGAGCCAGCCGTCGGCGAGCACCGCTTCCGTCGCCTTTTGGTCGCGGTAGTAGCACACCATCACGCCGTCGCCTTTGACGGCAAGTTCCCCGACTTCGCCGCGTTTGACGTCGTTGCGCGCGTCGTCCACTATCCTGGTCTGCCAGCCGTAGCCCGCTTTGCCTATCGCGCCCACCTTGTCGATGTTCTCCACCCCGAGGTGCACGCAACCGGGACCTATGCTCTCGCTCAGTCCGTAATTGGTGTCGTACTGATGAGCGGGAAACACCTTTTTCCACCTCTGGATGAGGGAGGGCGGCACGGGTTGCGCGCCGATGTGCATCAGCCGCCAATGGGACAGGTCGTAGTCGGAGAGCCTGATGTCCCCGCTGTCTATCGCGTCGAGGATATCCTGCGCCCAAGGCACCAAGAGCCACACTATGGACACCTTTTCCTCAGACACGGTCTGCATTATCCATTTGGGGCTCACGCCTTTCAGAAGCACCGCTCTGCTTCCCGAAGCCAGACTCCCGAACCAGTGCATCTTCGCCCCCGTGTGGTAGAGAGGAGGCATACAGAGGAACACGTCGTCCCTCTTCTGAGAGTGGTGGTTGAGCTCTGTGAGCGCGGAATGCACCAGCGCCTTGTGACGATGGAGGATGGCTTTGGGGAACCCCGTCGTGCCGCTGGAAAAATAGATGGCGGCATAGTCCTCGTCAGAGAGCTCCACCTCGGGACGGCGGTCGGACGCGCTCCCTATGAGCTCGTCATAGCTTTCAGCGAATGTGGGACAATCCTCGCCCACGAAGAGCATACCTTCCACTTTGTCGAGCTCCCCAAAGACGGATTCCACCCTGCCTATGAATTCCTTACCGAACACCAGCACGCTGACGTCTGCAAGATCCAGACAGTACTTTATCTCCTCCGCCGTATAGCGGTAATTGAGGGGCACCGCGAGCCCGCCCGCTTTCAGGATTCCGAAATATATGGGCAGCCATTCCAGGCAGTTCATGAGCAATATGCCCACTTTCTCCCCTCTGCGCAGTCCGCGCGAAAGCAGAAGATTGGCGAATTTGTCCGCAAGAGTATCAAACTGTTTCCACGTCATCTCGCGGCGGTGCTCCTCATGGGGAGTGACCTCCACGAGCGCGTAATCCTTCCAGGTGAGCTTATGTTTTTCTTTGAGCTCGGGATTTATCTCCACAAGGCAGGTCTCATCCCCGTAAAGATCCGCATTCCTCTCCAAAAACTGTGTTATAGGCATGGTATTTCCTTAATTTCTGTCGTACTTGTAGTAGTTGATGAGACACCCGTCCAGAATGATGCGCTTCTCGGTGTCCGTGAGCGCGTCCATGAAGAGGGAGATGTCCGTGACATTGCCGCCGCGCACGAGCTTTGCCGCGAGCTTTGCCGCGCCGCTCTCCACCGCCTTTCTGACCTCGGGGATGACCACGATGTCCCCCACCTCGAACTTCACGTCCGAGTTGAGGAGAGGGAGCATACCCCAGTTGATGAGGTTGGAGCGATAACGCTTGGTGGCGTACTCCACGGCTATATTCGCCGCGCCTCCCAGGAAACGCTGACAGCTCGCCGCCTGTTCGCGCGCACTGCCGTCGCCCGGCTTCACCGCGAAGATCGCGCTCCCTATCGTGAGATCGCCCTTCACTCCGCACAGCTTCGCCGCCTCCTTCACGTCCTCGTTGTCGCCGTCCCTCACCGCTTTGGAGCGTCCGACATAGGCGGGGTCTTTGCGGCTCAGCGCAAACTCCGCAAGACGGAGGGGATTGCTCCTGTAAGATGAGGTCTCTCCGGAGGGGATGAGCTCGTCCGTCGTGGTGACGGGGTCCTCTATCACACTACAAAGCTTGACGGCGAGAGAATCCGAAAGAGGAGCTATCGCGGGGATATCCGTGATGTTGGGACCGTAGACGAGTTCCGCCGAAGGATCCGCCTTGCCGAAACCGTCGTACACCCTGGACTCGTACACAGAGGGCACGTATTCGAAGGGAGCGATGTTCTCGTCGAAGTCAACGTCGAGCGCCGAAGTGAGCACCCCGCCGTTCGCCGCTGTCGCGGCAATGGAGCGCGCGTCCATGAGCGCGACGGACGCCACCTGTCCCTCTGCGGGTTTGGAACCCTCCCTGCGCTCGAAGTTGCGGGTGGTGTGGCGGATGGAAAATCCGTTGTTGCAGGGCACGTCGCCCGCGCCGAAGCAGGGCCCGCAGAAGCAGGGCTTGAGCACCGCGCCGCTCTCGATGAGGGAGGAGATATATCCGTTTTTGACAAGCGCGAGGTTGGTGGGCTGACTGCCGGGATACACGGTGAGATTGAACGCGCCCGTCCCCACGCTCTTCCCCGCCAGGATGTTGGCGGCTGTTGCGATATTGTCGTAGGTGCCGCCCGCACAGCCCGCGATGACGCCCTGCGAGACCACTATCTTCCCGTCGCGTATCTTGTCCGTGAGCCTGAACTCGCCCGCCTTCAAGCCGAGGAGTTTGCACCCGTTTTCTTCCGTCTCGGAGAGTATCTCGTAAGGATGCGCGATGAGCTCGGCAAGGGGCAGAACATTGGAAGGATGGAAAGGCAGAGCTATCATGGGCTCCACTTGAGAGAGGTCGATGACCACCGCGCCGTCATACAGAGCGCCGTTCTCGGGAGCGAGTTTTTTGTATTCGCCGTCCCTGCCGTATGCGGCAAGATATCCCGCCACCTTGTCGTCCGTCATCCACACCGAGGAAAGGCAGGTGCTCTCGGTGGTCATGACGTCTATGCCGTTGCGATATTCCACGGGAAGGGAGTTTATGCCCTCTCCCACGAACTCTAAAACCGCGTTTTTGACAAAACCGCTCTTGAAAGTCGCTCCGATGAGCGCGAGCGCCACGTCCTGAGGTCCCACTCCCTTGCGCACCTTTCCTTTGAGTTCCACCGCAATGACTCTGGGATACGCCACGTCGTATGTACGCCCGAGAAGCTGTTTGACGAGCTCCGGACCGCCCTCCCCTATCGCCATGGTGCCTATCGCGCCGTAGCGGGTGTGGCTGTCGCTGCCCAGGATCATCTTGCCGGGCGCCGCGAACATCTCGCGCATATAGCTGTGTATGACCGCCGCGTTTGCGGGCACGTATATCCCGCCGTACTTCTTTGCCGCGGACAGCCCGAAAACGTGGTCGTCTTCGTTGATGGTGCCGCCCACCGCACAGAGACTGTTGTGGCAGTTGGTGAGCACATACGGCACGGGGAACATCTCGAGCCCGCTCGCCCTTGCCGACTGTATGATGCCGACATACGTTATGTCATGGGACGCCATGGCGTCAAAACGTATTTTGAGAGCCCCCTCCTCCCCCGAAGTGTTGTGCGCCTCCAGGATGGCGTGAGCCATGGTGCGCTTCGCGGAAACGTCGCCGCGTCCCTCGGCGGGAACAAGGGTGCCGTTGAGATAGCACATCTTTTTGTCAAAAAGTTTAACCATAAAATACCTCTATTCAAAGATTATATAATACGCGCGCGCAATAGTCAAATCAAAAATAAAACGCGGCGCGCGATCCCCTCTTCGGATAGCGACATCCGAGACCGCGGGGAGCGCGTCCCGCGCCGAGCAAGACTTTTGAAAACCGAACTTAGACGGAGGCGTTCAGGTATGTGAAGATATAGCCGCCTCCCCCCTCCCACTCCTTTGTCACGGCGGCGGCGAAACCGAGCGCTTTGAGATTGTTGAGGGAGGGCTCGTTGTCATATTGGACGACGGCGCAGAGGGTGCAGGGAGAGAGATGTTCGCGGGCGTATGCCATCACGTCGCGGCAGAGCGTGGAGGAGACCCCTTTCCCTCGCCTGTCGTGCGCGGTCATTATGCCGCTGAACTCATAGAATTTTTCCCCCGAACGCCCGCATATCTCGGCGAGCTTCGCGCCGTATGCCTCGTCGCGATCCACGGCGCAGGTGGCGATGAGCCTGTCCCCCTCAAACGCTCCGAACATGGCGCCGTGAGTGAGGACGCCGTGCAGTTCCTCGGGGGTATAGTTGAGGAAAAAGAGCTTGTTTTCCAAGAGTTCGCGCTCCCCTTCCAAAAAGGAATATACCATGTCGAAATCGGCGTCCGAAAGCTCCCGCACTTCAAATCTTACTTTGGGCGTGCCCACCCTTTCGGGCTTGCGGGAAAAGAGTTTGCCTATGCGTTCGGCGTAGCAGTCCGAAAAACTGTCCGCAGGTTTGAGCACATATTTTTCCAGGAGGAACTCGGGATAGTAGCTGAGCTTGGACTTTCTGAGTCCTTCCAAGCCCATATCCTCCTGACGGTTGAGATATCCGCATCCCGTAAAATTGCGCGCGGCGAATTCGTGGGCGAGATAGCTGTACACCCCTTCATATGATGTGTCCGCCTTTTCGTACATCTCTATGGCGGTGCCCGAGGGCGTTATCTCCCCTATCGCGATACCCGCCATTTTCCCGTCCACGCGGAGAACGTCGCATATGAGGTCTCCGTCGAGCGCCGCTCTTATCCAGCCTTTGACGATGGCGCTTTCGCGCGCGGCGCTCTCCTCGGCGCCGCCGTCGAATTCCCTCGCCGCGAGCCACTCCCTTTCAAACTCCTCGATGTCGGGGATGTCCGACTCTTTGAGCCTCTCCATGGCGGAGGCGTATTTTTTGAGGAACTTGGCGATGTGGTTGCGCTTCGCGTGATAGCGTTTTCCGGCGAGAGCGACAAAATCGGAGGTTTTATAGACGTATTCCGCCCAATCACGGTGGGTATAGATATAATAGCCGCCGTAAGTGGCGTTGACGAAATCCTCGGTGCAGAACGCAAAACACGCCCCTTGCGGGAGCATGGCGACCGCCTCCTCGGGAGTGAGCGCGCTGCCTTCGCGAATGAGCGGAGCCCAATAGTAAAGCGCGCCGTCCATATCCGCGCGGAGGAAGAGAACTTCGTCGGTGACGGCGTATTCTCCCGCCGAGAACCATTGGATGAACGCGTGATAGGAATAGTCGCTGCCGACATATTTTTTCCCTTTGAGGAAGTCGGCGAGGATGAGCCTAAGATCCCCGTCGAAGGGGCGGAAATCGGCGTCGGTCAGGATATTTTCGGGAGGTATCATAGATCGTGGTGAACGCGCTCGCGGGGGCGCGGGCGCTCAGTCTTTCTTTTTCTTTGCGGGAGGGATGAATGTGTCCACGATGGCGAAAGCGCATCTGCGCTCGAGCTCGGGGAGAATGTCTTTGGCGTCCTTTTCGGAGAGGTTGAGCCTGATGACGGAACTCTCCCCTTTCCCCTCCCTTTTCCAGGAGATGAACACCTCGTGGGTATCCGCGTTGACGGATATGCGATCCACGTCGTTGTACGCCACATTGTCGCCGAACACCGCCATCATGGCAAAGATGCCGTCGTCGCGGAGCTTATAGTAGCTGTTGAAGAGCAGGAGCAGAGCGAATATGTCTATGAGCGCCGCCGCCGCGAGAGAGACCGCCGCAACGGTCACGTTCGCGGTGCTGAATGCGGGCACCGCGCCCGACATCATGACGGAATCGAGCACGATAATCGCCGCGCCCGCGAGCACGATGACGACTATCATCGCAGTCTTTATCCAGCCGAAGAACATCCTGTATCTCATAATGCGTCCCCTCGGTCAGTCCTCCTCCTCTTCGGAGGCGGCGTTCTGGTTTTCGGAGCGATAGCCGAACTCCACGGTGTCCACCACGTTTGCCGCGTCGGTGTAGAAGCTCATGCCCGTGAGCTTATAGTATCCCACAAGCTCGATCGCCCTGAACAGGAAGTAGTTGAGGGAGGGCACCACGATGACGATGAGCCCGAATGTCGGGATGGCGAGCCCCGCGATGAGCGCGTAGGTGGCGAAAAAGGTGATGACAAAGGCTTTCAAAAGCCCGCGGATGTTGAGTTTGACCGCGCGCAGACTGCGCCCGAAGGCGGTGTATACGCTCTCCCCCGGGACAAAGAGGAGCCTGGGGAGCCACCCTCCGAAGAAACAGCCTCTCAGCGACACCACCACTATACCGAGCAGTGCGAGGATGGGCACCGCGAACACGCCTATCACAAGGGAAAGCCCCCAGAACAACGCTATCGCCAACGCGATGAGAGCCACGTCGATGGGCACGGCGACGGAGATCCTGCACGCGGCAAAGCGCACCGCCTGCCTGAAATTGAGCGCCATGGAGGACGCCAGCCCTATGCGCATATTGGAGGACATGAGCTGTTTCACGGAATACGCCGTGGGATAGTAGCTGAAAGACAGCAGGAAGGAATAGAGCGCATAAAGGAATATCGCCGAGATGATGAGCGCGGCGAGCAGACCTCCCTGAGAAGCCACCGCAGAGGCGAGTTCCTTCACGTCATCCGCGAAGTTCGCGACAAAAGCGCGGATGCTCTCGGCGTCGTCCAAAAACGCTGAGACTTCGTCCGCGACCATATCGTAGGCGGCGGAGACTTCCGGCGTTTCGGCGAGCGCGTCAAAGATTGGCACGAGTATCGCCGCACCGACGCACGCCGTAACGAGCATGGCGATGACCACCCAGGCGAATATCCTGATGACGTACCCCATGTTGGAGAACAACAGCGACAATGCGTATTTAAATTCCATATTTCCTCATTACAGGCAG
Organism: uncultured Clostridia bacterium; assembly: GCA_944363035.1. Taxonomy (GTDB): domain Bacteria; phylum Bacillota; class Clostridia; order Christensenellales; family CAG-917; genus Limadaptatus. Next base: position 13,232 of record CALVTS010000017.1, on the reverse strand, counting down.
TTTATGAGCGCAGATCGCGCATCTTAACCCTTGTTTGTGTCTTTGAGACTTCTTTTATCCTTTCGCACGACCTTTTTGGACCAGAGGTCCGTGCGGTTGAGATCCATACGTTCGGTGCCCGTGACGTCGTAAAAGAGGACGTACATCATGGAGACGTAATAGGGGATGCAGACGGCGATCGCTACCCCGTCCAGCACCACGCGGGGCACGGGGTCCGCCGTGACCGCGCCCGTCACCGCCATCGCCGCCGCAAAAGGCAGGATGCACACGAGCATGGTGAGCATTGCGGAGGCGAGTTTCCCGGACATCTGGCTCCATCCCATCCTGAACGCGTCCATGTTGCGGAGCCCTGTGTGGAGCATGAAGGGAGGCCACAACACCACCGCGCACATCACGAAGAGCACCAGCGCGCACACCGCGATCCACGAGATGAGCGAAAGCACAAGCCAGCCCTCCCCCGGACCGAGCGCGCTTGCCCAGCCGTAATAAAGCAGAGTGAGGAGCACGTCCCCGAGTTCGAACACCACGCCTGCGGTGAGCCCGAATTTGAGCGCGGTGAGGATGTTGTAGTTGATGCGCGTCTTGGCGCGGCGGAAGGAGATGGTGAACTCCCCCACCCTCATGTGCCTGTCCACTATGCCGAAGAGGAGCGCGAGCACCACGAAGCACAACACCAGTCCTATTATGCCCACCCAGTAAAAGTCGTAAGGCAGAAAGTGCATCTGCTCATACAGGGAGGCGAAGCTGTCCGCGTGCAGATCCTTGTAGCACGCAAGATAATAGAGCCCTGCCGACGGCGACAGCAACAGCGCCGTCATGAGCGCGGGCACGACAGAGAGCAACACCATCTGCGCTCCCTTGTCGAAAAAATAGGACAGCGTGGCTTTAAGACACTTCATATCACTCCAAAACGTGCAGTTTCTCTTTGAGTTTGCCCCACCTTTCCTTGGCTTGGGCGAGCTTTTCTCTCTCGCCGTCCACGAGCTTCTGCGGAGCCTTGGACACAAACCCCTTGTTGGAAAGCAGACCTTCCAACCTCGCCACTTCCGCCTCCGCTTTGGCTATCTCTTTCAAGAGGCGTTCTCTTTCCTTTTCGGTGTCCACCATATCCCCGAGGGGTATGAGCACCTCCGCCGCCGCAGTGACGATGGCGGCGGTCTTTTCGGAGACCTCGGACCTATCGGCCACAAAGACGACCTCGCTCACTCCCGCGAGTTTTTCGAGGTAAGTCTCCGCCTTTTTCATGAACCCGAGATCGGCGGGGATGACATACGCCTTCACCCTCTTGCTCGCCGGCACGTTCATCTCGGCGCGCATATTGCGGATGGCGACGATGGTCTCGCGCAGAGCCTCGAAGTTCTTCTCCTCTTTGCGGAACACCGTCTTTTTATTGTATGCGGGCCACTCCGAGACCATAAGCACGCTCCCCTTGGGCGCGTATTTGGAATATATCTCCTCCGTGATGAAGGGGATGAAGGGATGCAGGAGTTTGAGGATGACCGTGAGCACGTGCGTGAGCATGGCGACGGCATGGGAATGCGCCTTTTTGTCCCCGCTGTACAGCATGGGCTTGGACATCTCGATGTACCAGTCGCAGAACTCAGACCAAGTGAAATCGTAAAGTTTTGCGGCGGCGAGACCTATCTCGTACTTGTTGAGGTTGATGGTGACGTCTTTCACCACGTCGTTGAGGCGGGTGAGGATCCACTTGTCCGCGCCGTTCAGCCTGCTCGGGAAGGAGAGGTCGTCCTCGTCCGTCACGTTCATGATGACGAATCGGCTGGCGTTCCACAATTTGTTGATGAAGTTGCGGCAACTCTCTATCTTGCCCTCCGTGAAGCGGGTGTCGCTGCCGGGAGCTATGCCCGTGGCGAGGGAGAATCTGAGCGCGTCCGCGCCGTAACGGTCGATGATCTCAAGAGGATCGATGCCGTTGCCGAGGCTTTTTGACATCTTCCTGCCCTCGGCGTCGCGCACTATGCCGTGGATGAGCACCTCAGAGAAGGGAGGCTCGTTCATCATCTCTATCCCGCTGAATATCATGCGCGCCACCCAGAAGAAGATGATGTCGTAGGCGGTCACGAGCACGCTCGTGGGATAGAAATAAGAGAGGTTCTTGTTCTTTCTCGGATAGCCGAGAGTGCTGAAAGGCCACAGCGCCGAGGAGAACCAAGTGTCCAGCACGTCCTCGTCCTGACGCATATGCCCGCCGCACTTGGGGCAACACTCGGGAGCGGTCTTGGAGACCACCGTCTCGCCGCAGTCGTCGCAGTAGTACGCGGGGATGCGATGTCCCCACCACAACTGGCGGGAGATGCACCAATCCTTGATGTTCTCCATCCAGTTGAAATAAGTCTTTTCGAAACGCTTGGGGATGAACTCCACCTTCTTGCTCTTCACCGCCTTTATCGCAGGCTCCGCAAGAGGCTTCATCTTGACGAACCACTGTTTGGACACGATGGCTTCCACGGTCTCGCCGCAACGGTAGCACTCCCCTACGTTGTGGGCATAGGGTTCTATCTTTTCCAGATAGCCCTGCGCTTTGAGGTCTTCCACGACGGCTTTCCTGCATTCCAGCCTGTCCATGCCGCAGTACTTGCCCGCGTTCTCATTCATCCTGCCGTCGTCGTCTATGACGCGTATGACGGGCAGATCGTGCCTGAGCCCGAGTTCGAAGTCGTTGGGATCGTGAGCGGGAGTGATCTTCACCGCGCCCGTACCGAAGCCTATCTCAACATAATCGTCCGCCACGACGGGTATCACCCTGTCCGTGAGCGGGAGCCTGAGCATACGTCCGACATACGCCGTCATGCGCTCATCCTTGGGGTTGACCGCGACCGCGGTGTCGCCGAGCATGGTCTCGGGGCGGGTGGTCGCGATGGTGATGTATCCGTCGCCGTCCGCGAAAGGATAGCGATAGTACCAAAGGTTGGACTGCTGTTCGTTGTAATTGACCTCCGCGTCCGAGAGCGCAGTCTTGCAATGCGGGCACCAGTTGATGATGCGGTCACCGCGATAGATGAGCCCTTTCTTGTAGTAGCGCACGAACACGTCCGTGACAGCCGCAGAGAGGTTTTTGTCCATCGTGAACGCCTCTTTGGACCAGTCGCATGAGGTGCCGAGGCGTTTGAGCTGTTCCACTATCCTGCCGCCGTACTTCTCCTTCCAAGCCCATGCGCGGGTGAGGAATCCCTCTCTGCCCACGTCTGCTTTGGTGAGCCCTTCTTCCTTTTTCATCTGCTCGACTATCTTGACCTCCGTCGCGATGGAGGCGTGGTCGGTGCCGGGGAGCCACAGCGCTTCATATCCGCTCATGCGCTTGAAGCGTATGATGATGTCCTGTATCGTCTGATTGAGCGCGTGCCCCATGTGGAGCTGCCCCGTGATGTTGGGAGGGGGCATCATGACGGTGAAAGGCTCCTTGTCGGCGTCGGGATGCGCCTCGAAGAACCTGCCCTTCATCCAGAAGTCGTATATCCTCTTCTCGAAAGAGGGATCGTAGGTCTTGTCCATTTTGTCCATAAATAGAGTCCTTGTTGCTTTATTTCCTGATCCGTATTTTCGTTTGCCGAGCTCTCATTCCTTCGCGCCGTCGGCGGGCTCTTCCACAGAGTACGAGACCGTCTTTTCCTCGGCGTCGGGGAGAGGATTGTTGCTGCTGTCCGTGGTCTTGACGCTTTCGGCGGTCACCTTTTCCATCTCGCCGCGGTTTATCTTGCGTATCTGCTTGATGATGTCGAGAAGATAGCTTATCGCCGCCGCGTAGCTGAGACACACGCCCCAAGAGAGGATGCCCCAGTCCGCAAACCCGACATAGGGATGGAAAAAGGAGAGTATGACGCCCACGGAAACGGTGAACGACGCCACCTTGCCGACCCAGTTTGCCTGCACTTTCGCGCCCTTTTTCATGACGGCGGGAGCGGCGCATACCATTATGCCCTCTTTGAGCAGGAGAAGGATGACGAAGGCGTAGTGCACATACCATCCGTCGCTCGCCTGCATGGTGGCGACGCCAAGCATATCCAGCCCGTCGGTGGCTTTGCCGAGAGGAGTGAGCCCCGTGCATAGGGAGAGACAGAAGAGCACCGAGATGTGCATGAGTTTGTCCGCGAGAGGATCCAACGCCATGCCTATCCCCGAAGTCATGTTGAATCTGCGCGCTATCCATCCGTCCACGAGGTCGCTCGCCGCCGCTACGGCGAACACTCCCAGCGCGATATAAAGGAGCACGGGGTTCGCCCTGACTCCCGCAAGCGCCATCAGCGTGATGTACGCCGGGATGCACAGCACCCTGAAATAGGTGATGATGTTGGGGATGGTCCAAAGTTCCTTTTTGTCTATCTGCGCCATTCCTTTGTATGCCATTTCGCACCGCCTTACAACAAAAGTGTTTTATGATTATATCACGCCCGCACGCGTATGTAAAGGAAATCGACGGGCAACAACGGAAATATCCCGACTCCTCCCCTCTCCGCAGTCTCCCGCCGCCGAAAGAACGCCGGAAAGGGAGGGTCGCGGCAGGGTCGCGCGCCGTCGGTCTCCGCCGAAGCCTCGTCCTCCGCCCCGACAATAGGGTCAAGACATCAAAGAAACCTCCGTCCGAAGACGGAGGCTGTCTGACGAGAGCGTCTCAGTCTCTCAAAAGGGCTTCGCCGAGCTCGGCGGGCGTCTCGAAGAGGAGATCCGCGCCGTGGGAAAGGAGCTCCTCTCTGCTCCCGTAGCCCCAAAGCGCCCCCGCGCTGTCCATGGACGCCTGCTTCGCGCCGTCGATGTCGTAGAGCCTGTCCCCCACCATGAGCGCGCCTTTCGCGTCCTTCATGCCGAGGTTGCGCATGACGTAGCGTATGACCTCTATCTTGCTGTCACGAGAACTGTCGCTCTCCGCCCCGCCTATGAAATCGAAGAAGGGGGACAGCCCCAGTTCGTCCAGCATCATCACCGTGAATTTCAAGGGCTTGGAGGTCGCGACCGCAAGCCTCGATCCCTTTTCTTTCAACGCGGCAAGCAGCTCGCGTATGCCGGGATAGACCGCGCAGTCCCGCCAGCCCGAGACCTCGTACTCCGCGCGATATATCCTTATGAGCTCCTCGATGAGCGCGTCGTCGTGCACCCCGAGGATGCCGCGCATGGACACTCTGAAAGGAGGTCCCACCATATCGTCAAGCTGAGCCTCGGTGTAGCGCACTCCCTTTTGATCCAGCGCGAGGCGGATACATTTCAGGATGCCGGGCTTGCTGTCCGTGATGGTGCCGTCGAGGTCAAAAAATATCGTGTCGTACCGCGCCATATCAGAGAGTGTGTGCGATAAAGTCAAGTCTGTCCTCGTCCGTGAGGGCGATGACGGGGATGTCGAGTATGGTCTTCGCGCCGCGCTCCCCCGCCGCGTACAGCTTGCAGTTGACTTTGGCATACGCCATGAGCACGCTCGCCGTGAAATCGGGGTTGCTGTCGAGCGCAAGCGAGAACTCAACGCGCTCGCGCTGTCCGTTGACCTCTCCGCTCCTCAGCACGAAGCCGCCGTGCGGCATCTTGTTGTGGTCGCGGTCGAACTCCTCCTCCGTGATGAAATGCACCACGGTGTCGTATTCGTCAAAATAGTTGGGCATGGTGACTATCTCGCGCTCTATCTCCGCCTTGTCGGCATCCGCCGCGGCGACTACGAAGCACTCTCTCAGGTGCTTGTCGCGGGTGGTGAGAGCCGCGCCCTCCCCTCTTCTTGCCGCTTCGAGAGCCGCCTCTTTGGGGACGGTGTACTGTATGCCTTTCACCACTCCCTTTATCTTGCGCACCGCCTCGCTGTGCCCCTGCGAGACGCCCTTGCCCCAGAAAGTCTGGGTGTCGCCCGCCGCGAGCACGCCGCCGAAGAGAGCGCGCATGAGTGAGAACAGACCCGGATCCCAGCCTATGCCGATGAAGGAAAGGTGTCCGCTTTCGGAGGATATCCTCTCCATGTCCGCGACATAGCCGCGCATCTTGGCGTGGGTGTCGAAGCTGTCCACGGTGTTGAAATGCTTTGCCGCGGACTTTCCGAGCTCCACAAGGTCGTTCGCCGAGCCCGTGCAAAGCGCGAGCACGTCTATCTTGCCCTCGAACGAGGAAAGTTCGGACTGCCTGAAAAAGGGTGTGCCGAAGGGGGAAGTCATCGAGGCGGGATCCCTGCGGGTGAAGATGCCCGCGACCTCGAAGTCCGCGCTTGCGGCGGCGATCTTTTCGCACGCCTTGCCGAGATTGCCGTAGCCCACTATACCTATCCTGTACATAGTCTCCTCCGAAGAAATTTTTACCGTGATATTCTACATTATTCCGCTCGCGAATGCAAGCGAATGAGGACGCGCCGCCTCCCAAAACAAAAATATTGCGCGGAGCATATGCTGAAAAGGGTTATAAATCCCGCGCCGAATGGCAAATATCCCGGGAGTATGGAAATGGTGAAACGCGGCGAAATATACTATGCCGATCTCAGCCCCGTCGTGGGCAGCGAACAGGGAGGAGTGCGTCCCGTGCTCGTGGTGCAGAACGACGTGGGCAACCGTTACAGTCCGACGGTCATCGCCGCCGCGATAACCTCAAAACTGGACAAGGCGAAACTCCCCACCCACATTTCCCTGCCCGCCACACTCGGAGTGCTCCCCCAAAACTCCGTAGTGCTCCTGGAACAGATACGCACCATAGACAAACAGCGGCTCAAAGAGAAGATAGGCGAACTCCCCGCCGTGACCATGGCGAGGGTGAACGAGGCGCTTCTCATCTCACTCGGATTCTTCGAGACCTGAACTATGCCAGACAGGAATAATATGAACCAGCCTCGGAGCAATTCTTTTCGGCGCTTTTGCACAGCCGAACCTTGCCAATATGTATACTATTGCCTGCGTTCCGCCAGAGCAACATCATCCGAAAATCTCTTGCTCTGAGGTGCGAGCAGTTCCGCGCCAACCGATTTTTGGCTGAGCAAGGAAGTCGGCGCCGCTAATACCTGCCCGTATTAGCAAGGCGAATAACGCGGTTCAGGCGGAAATCGGCGGCGCTGAACCTGGTTCGTATTATTCCTGTCTGGCATGTCCGATCGGGATGATACGGACCGACATGGTCCTTTTCGACGCTTTTGCAGGATCGCAACTTGCGGGCAAGCAAACCGTTGCCCGCTTTCCGTCCGCCCCGACGTGACGCGACGTAACGCCCCCTTCCCATGCCGCTCGAAGAAATTTGAAAGTCAGATAATCACAAAAACGCGCGTTTACCGCGCGTTTTCGAAACTTAAAGCCTCATTTTTTGTCACAAACGCATTATCCCCTGCAATTCGTCGAACGCGAGCGGAAGGGTGGACATGATGTCGTCAGGCAGATGGGATATCGCGTTCGTGCGGCTGAACTCGGCACTGCGCCCGAGAACGTACGCTCCCGTCCGCGCCGCAAGAAGAGGAGGGACTCCCCAGGCGAGCAATCCGCCTATGATCCCCGCCAGGACATCTCCGCTCCCACCTTTCGAAAGCTTGGAATTGCCCGTGGAATTGCGCCACACCTCCCTGCCGTCCGAGATATGGCTCTCGTGACTTTTAAGCACGAGGACGCAGTCGTGTTCGGCGGCGTATCTCAGGGAAAGTTCCGCCGCGTTTTTTATCGCATCCTCTTTAGCTATCCCCGTCATGGCGCAAAATTCCCCGATATGCGGGGTGAGCACCGCCCTGCCCTTGAAGTCCGCGATGCGGGAGGCGCATTTCAGACCGTCCGCGTCAAGCGCTATCATACATCCAGTCTCGTCGAGGAGATACCGCACCCAGGAGTATGCGTCACCCTCCCCCATACCCATGCCTATCGCGAAAGAGGTCGCGCCTTTACTCAGCCTCTTTGCCGTCTCGGCGTCGAAAACTATGTTGCCCTCCCGCGAAGGTAGGGGGAACACGGCGGAATATCTCACCACGGGATAAAGCGCGTCCGCAAGAAAATCGGGGACGGCGAGCACCGTAGTTCCCGAGCCCGAGCGCATGGCGGTTTCCCCGAGAAGAGCAAGCACTTCGGCGCAGCTTTCGGACGCGAATCTGGGAGCCCCCACGAAATTGCGGCAACCGCCCATGACCACGCATCTGCCGAAATCTCCCTTGTTGCCCTCCTCTGTCCTGAAAGGCAGTCGGAATTGCAATGACTGCAAGTCGTTTTTCAAAACACACGCTTTATCTTTCATTTTGTTGCGTTAAACCCCGCGATTTGTCATTTATTGCCCGACACGAAGCGCCCTCATCACTCTTCGGGCTCTCTCAGAGAGGAGGCGATCCTGTCCAACGCTCTGTCTATCGTGTCTCTGCCGAATCCGCGCTGCCAAAGATATGCTCCGACCTTTGCGAGGTCCTTGCGCTCCGTTATGCGCTTGGACGCGGCATATTTGGAGGCTACGGCAAACGCCTTTTCCTCTTCCTCCTCTTCGGATACAACGTCTTCGAGCACGTTTGCCGCTATTTCCCGCGGAACGCCCTTTTCGGACACGAGTTTGTATTCCAGCTTCTTTTTGCCCAGCTTTGCGCCGTAATACTCCGCAAAATCAACCGCATAGCGCGCGTCGTCGATATATCCGTATCCTTTCGCGCGCGCTATCGCGTCCTCCACCTCCGCCTTGTGATAGCCCTTCTTGTAAAGGCGGTCGCGCACCTCCTTTTCGGAGCGCGGAGAGATGGCAAGATACTTCGTCGCCGCGTCGAATGCGGAAATATTCTGTTTTTGAGCGCTCTTGACGTCCTTTGACTTCCCCTGCGGTTTTTCCCGAGGCGGGTATTTATCTTCCACTGCGACCTCCACTCTCCTCTTCGGAGATATCCTGCGACGATGATTCGAGCTCCGCGCCCCAATTCCCTGCCTCGCACGCCGCGAAGGCGCGGCGGACGGGCTCGGCGAGGACGATCCGTCTCCCTTTCGCTAAAAAAACGGCGGTGGTGCCACCGCCGTTTTCTCGTTGTCGCTTACTTGACTCTGTACACCCAACCGAATTCGTCGGGATAACGCTCCGTCTGGATGCCGGTGATGCGGTCGTAGAGCCATGCGGTGATGTCCCCCATCTTGCCGCCGTTTATCTCCATGACCAGATCCTTATACGCTATCGTGCCCACGGGAGAGATGACTGCCGCCGTGCCCGTGCCGAAAGCCTCGTCCAGCTTGCCGTTCTTGTAGGCTTCCACCACTTCGTCGATGGGGACGTGGCGTTCCTCGACCTTATACCCGTGCTTGCGGAGCACTTGGAGGGCGCTGTCGCGGGTGATACCGCGCAGGATGGAGCCGTCAAGCATGGGGGTGACCACCGTGCCGTCGATGACGAAGAACATATTCATCGCGCCCACTTCCTCAACGTACTTCTTCTCTGCGCCGTCCAGCCAGAGCACCTGATCGAATCCCTTTTCCTTGGCGCGCTCGCCCGCGAGCAGACTGCACGCGTAGTTGCCCATACACTTGGCTTCCCCCGTGCCGCCCTTGGACGCGCGTGTGAGCTCCGTCTCGACGATGAGCTTGGTGGGCTCGAGCCCGTTCTCGTAATAGCTCCCGACTGGGGAAAGGATGATGGTGAAGATGAACTTCTTGGAAGGATGCACGCCGAGGAACGCCTCCGAACCGAACATGAAAGGACGGATATAAAGCGCGGTGCCGGGAGCGGTGGGGATCCATTCCTCCTCGAGTTTGACCAGCTCCGAAAGCGCGTCGAGCACCACATCGACGTCCACTTTCGCCATGCACAGCCTCTCCGCGCTCCTGTTCATGCGGATGAAGTTGTCGCGGGGGCGGAACATCGTGATCTCGCCCCTTGCGTTCTTGTACGCCTTCAAACCCTCGAAGATGCCCTGACCGTAATGGAGAGAGCAACACGCGGGATCCATCTTGAAATCGTCGTAAGGAACGATCTCGGGCTCGCTCCAACCGCCTTTTGCCGCGTCATATTCCATGACGAGCATATGGTCGGTGAAATACTTGCCGAAGCCGAGCTTTGTAAAATCGGGTTTTTGCTTCCTTTCTTTGACCATTGTGATTTTCATAGTTATCTCCTTGGCGCTCATGCGCCGACTGATTATTCTGTTTTTTGCGCCCCGCTCAAAGAGAACGCACGTTTCGTGTCTTTTGCCTCACACAAAGACGGGATATCCGAGGCGTTTACGCCATTCCGTCCTTCATCGACAGGTAGCCAAAAACACATTTCGTGTTGCAAAGCTATTTGTCGCCTTTTCTCATGCAACACCTATCGTGTTTTCATTTCGGGGCGACCTCGTCTGCGCCTCTGCGACCCGCCCTGGAAAGAGCCCGAGGGCGTTCCGCCGTCCGAGGACTCGTCGCTCTCAAAACGCCTCACATCGCCTCAAACCGCGTCCCGACTATCCTTGCCGTCACGCGACCGGAGGTGGTCTCCGCAATGAGGGCGATCGCTTTTTCCGCTTTGTCCGTCTCGAAGCACCAGCTTGCCGTCACCCTTTCGCCGTATCCCGTCTCCGTCCTTTTCCCGCCCGCTCTTGAAAGAGCCTGCTCGAGCACGGGATGGTCGGGATAGTCGCACTCGAAGGCTATCTCTGCGCACTCCGTCATCCTCACGGTCTCGGCGGCGTCCGCCGCGCGCGCCACGCTGTCTGCATAGGCAGAGACAAGTCCGCCCGCGCCCAGCTTTATCCCGCCGAAGTATCTTGTCACCACCACGGCGGTCTTCACCAGTCCGCGCCTCCTCAAAACTTCCAGCATGGGCTGTCCCGCCGTACCTCCGGGCTCCCCGTCGTCCGAAAACCTGGTCTCGACCGCGCGGTCGTCCGCGATGTAGGCATAGCAGTTGTGAGTGGCGTCGGAATATCTTTTCCTGACCGCGCGCACGAACGCTTCGGCGGCATCGCCGTCCTCGACGTGCGCTATCGTGGCGATGAATTCGGAGCGTTTTATCTCCGTCCTTTGTTCCGTCTCGCCCTTTACGGTCAGATAGCTCCTACTCAACTGTCACCTTGAAGAAGTTCTTCTTGCCCTTTTGCAGGACAAATCCGTTTGCGCGCTGGCTGTCGGATATCTCGGCGTTGATGTCGGAGACTTTCACTCCGTCTATCATCACGCCGCCGCCCTGTATCAGCCTTTTTGCCTCGCTCTTGGAGGGAACTTTCGCCACTGCGACAAGCACTTCGGCGACCTGTCTCATCCCTGCGGGGATGGTTGCGGCAGGCATATTGTCGCTGTCGCCCGAAAACGCCGCTTTCGCCTTGGCGAGAGAATCCTCCGCCGCCTCCTTGCCGTGCACCATCAGAGTGAGCTCGTATGCCAGCCTCTCCTTTGCCGCATTCATGCGCTCGTCGTTGTAGCGAGTGAGTTCCTCTATCTCGTCGAGGTCGAGGAAGGTGAGGAAGCGGAAAACTTTGTTGACGTCCGCGTCGGGGATGTTGCGCCAATACTGGAAGAAATCGTAGGGCGATGTCTTATTCGCGTCAAGCCACACCGCGCCTTTTGCGGTCTTGCCCATCTTGATCCCCTCCGAAGTGGTCAAAAGCCCGAATGTGATGGCGAATGCGTCCTTGCCTTCCTTTCTGCGGATGAGATCCGCGCCCGCCAGGATGTTGGACCACTGGTCGTCGCCGCCGCATTGGAGCACACAGCCGTATTTGCGGTTGAGCACCAGGAAGTCGTAGGACTGCATGAGCATATAATTGAATTCCAAGAAAGTGAGCCCCTTTTCCATGCGCGCCTTATAGCACTCCGCCGTCAGCATCTTGTTGACCGAGAAGCAGGAGCCTATCTCGCGCAGGAAGTCGATATAATTGAGCCCGAGGAGCCAATCCGCGTTGTCCACGATGATCGCGCCGTTCTCGCCGTCGAAGCGTATGAAACGCGCCATCTGTTTTTTGAAGCACTCCACGTTGTGACTGATGGTCTCGCGGGTCATCATACTGCGCAGATCCGTGCGCCCCGAAGGGTCGCCGATCATCGCCGTGCCGCCACCGATGAGGATGATGGGACGGTGCCCCGCGTCCTGCAAACGCTTTGCGACGATCATCTGCACGAAATGTCCCACGTGCAGACTGTCCGCCGTGGGGTCGAACCCTATATAAAAGCATTGCGGACCGCTGTCCAACAGCTTTTTGAGGTCGTCTTCGAACACGGTCTGTTTGACGATACCGCGTGCTCTGAGTTGGTCGATAATGTTCATTTCGGACATTGAAACATCCACCTTTCGTTTTTATGATAAATCTTTTGAAAATTATATCACCAAACGCGCGCGCGGGCAACAGATATTTGCATCCGAATGCAATTCCGTATGTTTCGGCGATTTTTCAAGCGACAAAAGGAAAAATACCGCCGATATTCGGCGGCTAAACATAAACGGCGGGCGTAAAGTCCCCGTCAAAGAGGCTTTCTCATCCACACATGGGGCACGCCTTCCTCATCATCCTCTTCGCCGAAGACGGCATATCCCTGTTTTTCGTAAAACGCGCGTGCGCGCGTCTGAGCGTGTATGACTGCGAGTTTACCCCCTCTTTCGGACGCGACCTTTTCGGCAAACGCGACCAGTCCCGCGCCGACGCCGCGCCCCCTCTGAGACTTTACCACGGCTATCCTGCCTATGAGATACTCCCCGTCCGCGCCCTTCAACAGACGACACGTCCCCACGGGTTTTCCGCATTCTAATGCAACGAAATGCGTCGCGATGTCATCTTTGTCGTCAAACTCCTCAAAAAAACCCTGCTCCTTGACAAAGACTTCCTCGCGTATGTTTTTCGCCTCTTCGGGCAATCTCTCGAAACTCAGGATGGTCATGTTCCCTCCGTTGAAAGCGGCGAAAGGTATTCACCTCGTTTTCCCGTCACAAACTCCGCTTGTACTCATTGTAGCACACTTTCACCCACGTTCAAAACTTAATGACAAGAGAGCCCGAATTAAGTCCCCCTCGCCACCGCACACACCACCGTCTTTATAGACCAGAAGACGCTCCTTTCGGAGCGTCTTGATGTTCGGTGCTTCGCACCTCTCTTGGTCTTACGTTGCTTTGTTTGCCGCCGAAGTCTCTTACTTCATAAGATCCTCTTGCACGGCGACTGCACACGCAACTGAAATGTTAAACCAAAGGCACGCCTCTCGGCGTGCCTTGATGTTCGGTGCTTCGCTCCTCACGGGTTTATCCGTTGCGTGTGCTTATTTTGTCAGTGCTTCCTGCACTGCCACCGCACACGCAACTGAAATGTTAAACCAAAGGCACGCCTCTCGGCGTGCCTTGATGTTCGGTGCTTCGCTCCTCACGGG
>CALVTS010000016.1 GCA_944363035.1 uncultured Clostridia bacterium | reverse complement strand
AAGCCCGCAGGGAAGGAGGGGGAGCCAACATTCACCCGCGAGACGTACAGCATGAGAGAGCGTGCTTGAACACGACGAAACCCGCAGGAAGGGGCAATAATTATCTCTTTGTTTTTGGATCAAGACATCCCACTACTTCGCGTGGGGTAAAAAAAATTACGCTACGCACACGTGGACAGGGTGCTTTCCTTCGAATAAAGTTGTAGTCGTACTCGGGCTAATTTTCTTGGTTACGTTCCCGCAACAAGGAAGTATTGCTCCCCCTCCTCCCCTTCGGGACTCCTCCCCCACTCGAAATAGAGGACTGTCCTCCTAAAATGCGGGATATACTTTTTCATAAAGGCGCGGACTGCGCCTTTATGAAAACACCTCTTGAAAAAAGTTTGAGTTTCGCACTCACATAATCAAGCGGATACCAGTATTGACTAAACGTCGCTCGCGGGGCGAGGAGGGCGACTCGACGCGCACCGAGCCCGTGTATACTTAATTATCCGTCTAGCTTGCGAGATCGCAGATACGCGCCGCGACTTGCAAGAGCGGGCGTAAAACGCCCGCTGTGCAAGTTTGGCTGAGCGGCGCGTGAAACCGTCTTCGAATAAGTGTACGTGGAGTTCAAGCGAACTCCAAATAAGTATACGTGGGAATCAAGCAGTCTCCGAAGAAGTTCACGTGGAAGTTCGAGCACACTCCGAACAAGTGTACGTGGAGATTAAACACATCCCTAATAGGTGTACGTGGGGTTCAAGCACGCTCCGTATCCGTTCGAAGTCCGACGCCGAAAAATACTAACCTCTTTCGAAGCCCGAAGGGGATATATTTATATGCCTATTCGAAGCCCGAGGGCGGCATTCGGATGAGATGCGCGAAAAAGCCCCTTCCGCAAAAGGGAGCGTACTCTCTCGTACGTGACCGCATTGCGGAAGGGGCTTTGACAAAGCAGGTCGCCGAATGACGGCGTCGGAAACTTAAAAAGAGGTCTTGCTTATTTTATAATCGCCGCGTTCCAGTGAGGATCGGGAGCATACCCCATCAACTTCGCCACGGTCGCCGCCACGTTGCTGAGCCCGAACTCTCCTTCGGCTATCTCGCAGTCCGCGTTGTAGACGATGAAGGGGACGGGATTGAGGCTGTGAGCGGTGCGTACGCTGACGACGCCTTTCTTGTTCTTTTCCAACATCTCGTCCGCGTTGCCGTGGTCGGCGGTGATGACGAGGATGTATCCCGCCTCTTTCACGACGGGGATGAGTCGAGCGAGCCCAAGATCCACCGCCTCGACGCCCACTATGGTCGCGTCAAGGTTGCCCGTGTGCCCCACCATATCGCCGTTGGGATAGTTGCAACGTATGAAACCGTACTTCCCGCTCTTCACCGCCTCGATGACGGCGTCGGTGACTTCGGCGGATTTCATCCAGGGGCGCTGATCGAACGTGACCTTGTCGCTGGGGATCTCCTGCCACGTTTCCAGAGTATCGCTGAACTTTTCACTGCGGTTCCCGTTCCAGAAATATGTGACGTGCCCGAACTTTTGGGTCTCGGAGACGGCGTACTCGTTGACGCCGTGCGCGACCATGAATTCGGTGAGGGTGTGCTCGATCTTGGGAGGCTCGACGAGGAAGCGTTTGGGCAGATGCAGGTCGCCGTCGTATTCCAACATACCGGCATAGAGCACCTTGGGCATATCCCCGCGGTCGAATCCCTTGAAATCCGCGTCGTCGAACGCCATACTGAGCTCTATCGCGCGGTCGCCGCGGAAGTTGAAGAGCACCACGCTGTCTCCGTCATGCATTGCGCCCACGGGTCTGCCGTCCTCAGCGACTACGAAAGCGGGCAGATCCTGGTCTATTATGCCGGGATTTTCCGCACGGAAGGCGCCTATGGCTTCGGACGCGTCCTTGAACTGCCTGCCCTCCCCGTAGACGTGGGTGTAGAACCCTCTCTTCACCATATCCCAATCCGCGAAATAGCGGTCCATGGTGATCTTCATCCTGCCGCCGCCGGAGGCTATGCGCGCATCAAAGGAAGAGTCGTTGAGCTCTTTGAGCGCGGCTTCCAGCATATCTACGTAGACAAGCGCGCTGGTGGCGGGCACGTCTCTGCCGTCGAGAAGGACGTGTATGCGCACCTTTTTTATCCCGTCCGCCTTCGCGCCCCTGACGAGAGCGATGAGATGGTGGATGTTGCTGTGCACGTTGCCGTCGGAGAGAAGTCCGATGAAATGCATCGCGGAGGAGTTCTTCACCGCATTTGAGGCAAGTTCCTTCCACGCGGCGGACGCGAATATCGCGCCGCTCTCGATCGCCTCCTCCACGAGCTTTGCGCCCTGGGAGTATATCTGTCCGCACCCGAGTGCGTTGTGCCCCACTTCGCTGTTGCCCATATCCTCGTCCGAGGGGAGCCCGACTGCGGTGCCGTGCGCCTTGATGTAGGTGTGCGGGCACTCTTTCAGGAGTTTGTCCAAGGTGGGAGTGTTTGCCATGGTCACGGCGTCGCCGAGCCCTGTCGAGGACTTGCCCACGCCGTCCATAACGACCAAAACTACCTTTTTATCCATAAAAATCCTCTTTTCACGTCGTAAAGACGAAATTTTTCCCTTTCGGTAAGCCCCAAGCCTCAGTCTATACGCATTATGACTTCGTCTTCGGGCACTTTTATCGAGACCGCGTCTCCCTCTGTTTCGGAAAAGGGAGGGACGGGAGCCTCCTCGTCCTCTTTGTCCGATCTCTTTTTCTTGCGTTCCTTCCCTTCGTTTTCCTCGGCGAGCTCCTTTTCGCTTTTCAGGATACGCGCCGAAAGAGCCTCGTAAAGCCGCATTGTCTTGCGTCTGTTGCCGTGCTTGAAACTCACCTCTTCGGTGCGTCCGCCCATGCCTATGTCGAGGGAGGTCTTGCGCAGTACGAGCGCAAGCACGGTGGTGAGCAACCCCACTCCCACGAAAATGGCGGTGTACGCCTCGATGAAGATGATGAGGTCCAGCCCCAGCACCACGATGACCGCGCCTATTATCGCGAACACCTTATTGACCACCCCCAGCTCCTTGCCGAAGCCGAGGAAACTTATCTTGTCGAGCAATATGCTCATCTCATAGAAAGTGCCCTTGGCAACGCTTCGGGCGGTGAGCAAAAGCACCTTGTCGGTGAGTTCCGCCTTGGTGTATCGTCTTGCGCTCATTTGCGTCCTCCCCGTCGTCCGTCCTCCGAAACGGACGCATGGTATCACCTGCGAAGCGGCGGGCACATCAGCCCGCCGCCAGGCACTTTTCGACTTTTATCTGTCGTTTTTGAGGGGTTTAACCCCCGTTTTCAGAAATTGACCACCTTGGAGAAATCCTCCGCTTTCAGGGACGCGCCGCCGATGAGCCCGCCGTCTATCTCGGGCATCGCCATCAGTTCGCTCGCATTCTTGGGGTTCATGCTGCCGCCGTACTGGATGCGCACTCTCGCCTCGGCGCACTTGGGACAATACAGCTTCGCCATGGTGTCGCGGATGACTTTGATGGTGTCGTTGGCGTCCTGCGCGGTCGCGGTCTTGCCGGTGCCGATCGCCCACACGGGTTCGTATGCGATGACGATGTTGTCCAGCTCCTCCTTGTCGATGTCCTTGAAAGCCGCGACGGTCTGGCGGGTGACCACCTCTTCCGTCTTGCCGCTCTCACGCTCTTTGAGGGTCTCGCCCACGCAGACGATGGGTTTGAGTCCCGCGGCGAGCGCCGCTTTCATACGCGCGTTGACGGTCTCGTCCGTCTCGCCGAAATACTGTCTCCTCTCGCTGTGTCCGATGATGACGTATTCCACTCCGAGTTCGACAAGCATCTTGGCGCTGATCTCGCCCGTGAAAGCTCCCTTTTCCGCCCAGTGCACGTTTTCGGCGCCCACTTTGATGTTGGTGCCCGCAGTGGCTTCGACAGCCGCCGCAAGATCGGTGTACGGGGTGCAGATGACCACGTCGCACGCCGCGTCCTTGACGAGCGGGATGAGGTCCTTGACGAGGGCTTTGGTCTCGGCGATGGTGTTGTTCATCTTCCAGTTGCCGGCAATGATGGGTTTGCGCATAATTATCTCCTTTTTTTCATGGTCCGACGCGGACGCGCCGCGTCACAACGATATTCGTGATTTGTCATATCCCGTCCGCTTTTGCGCGGATTGGGATGTTCTGACGCGCGTTTTGACAATTAAAGCGCCGAAACGCGCATTTACAACGCTCTCCTCGGATCGTTCAGTCCTTGTCGTTGAGGCAGGCGATGCCGGGGAGCACCTTGCCCTCGAGGAATTCCAGCGACGCGCCGCCGCCCGTGGAAATGTGAGTCATCTTGTCGGCGTAACCGAGTTGCGCCACTGCCGCCGCGCTGTCGCCGCCGCCGATGATGGTGATGGCGTCGGTCTCGGCAAGAGCCGCCGCGATGGCTTTGGTGCCCTTTGCGAAATTCTCCATCTCGAACACGCCCATGGGCCCGTTCCACACCACGGTCTTCGCGCTCTTCACCGCATCCGAGAAGATGGCGATGGTCTTGGGACCGATGTCCAGCCCCATCCAACCGTCGGGGATGTCTCCTTCGGCGATCTTGATGTTTGCGTCGTTGGAGAACGCGTCTGCTATCACGTTGTCCACGGGGAGCAGGAGCTTGACGCCCTTTTCCTCCGCCTTTTTCATGAGCTCTTTCGCGAGCTCTATCTTGTCCTCTTCGAGGAGGCTCGTGCCCACTTTGTAGCCGAGCGCCGCACGGAAGGTGTATGCCATGCCGCCGCCGATGATGAGGGCGTCGCACTTGCCGATGAGGCTCTCGATGACGCCGATCTTATCCGAGACCTTCGCCCCGCCCAGAATGGCAAGGAAGGGACGCGCCGGGTTTTCCACCGCGCCGCCCAGGAATTTGAGTTCCTTTTCGATGAGGAAGCCGCTCACCGCGACGGGCGCATAGCCGTACTGCGCGATGCCCGCGGTGGTAGCGTGCGCGCGGTGCGCCGTGCCGAATGCGTCGTTGACATAGACGTCGCAGAACTCGGACAGCTTCTTGCAAAGTTCCTCGCTGTTCTTCTCCTCGCCCGCGTCGAAACGGGTGTTTTCCAAAAGTACGCACTCGCCGTCCTTCAAAGCGGCGACTTTGGCGTGCGCGTCCTCACCGACAAGGTCCTTTGCAAAGGTCACTTTGCCGGGGAATATCTCTGCGAGCCTGTCGGCGACGGGCTTTAATGAGAACTTCTTGGGATCGTTTTTGAGGGCTTTTGCGATATACTCCGCCTTTGCCGCCTCTCTCTCGCCTTCGGGAAGAGCCTCGACAGCCTTTTTCTCCTTCTTGGTGAGCCCGAAACCGGGGGTGAAAATGTTGTGGGGCTTGCCCAGGTGAGAACAAAGTATGACTTTTGCGCCGTGCTCCATCAGATATTTGATGGTGGGAAGCGCGCCGTTGATACGGTTCTCGTCCGTGATAACGCCGTCCACCATGGGGACGTTGAAATCCACACGGGTGAGGCACTTTTTGCCTTTGACGTCGATGTCTCTTATCGTCATCTTGCTCATAGGAGATCTCCTTTTGGATGAATTATTTTCTCTGAAGCCCTTTCGGACGCTCGGCACGACAGCGCACCGACGCAAAAAATTATAACACACGCACGCGCATAGCGCAAACAAAACTTGAATATTGAATGAAAGAGCGCACCCGATAGCGAAGATGGCAAGCCACAGCACACCGTACGGAACAAACGCTCGCACCCCAGACGGAGCAGATACTAGTACCCCATGCGGAGCAAGTATTCCGACACGACGCAAAGCAAGCCCTCGAGCGCCATGCGGAGCAAGTCCTCGGACGCCGTGCAAATGAAAAATACAGAAAGCGCGGCAAACATCAGTGCGACGAAAGCAGTCGAGGCAGATATGTTTTCTCAAACGCATACGGGCACACCCGAGGACGCCTCATTTTCTCCCCTGCTCATATGCGCATATGATAAACACTTATCGTGTTATATTCTCATACACGTATCGTGTATCGCTCTTGTGGAGCCGATCTTGACAAAAAAAAGAAGGCGCCAAAAGCGCCCGATCCTTTTATATTTGCGTTGCTTCGACGCCGCCATGAAGCGGAGGATACCCGACCAAAAAATGCCTCACATACCCTCGACGCCAAGATGACCTTCGGACGAAAGAGCGCCGAAACCGTTTTGCCTGAGAGCTTCGTAGACAGCTATCGCCACGGAATTTGAAAGATTGAGAGATCTTGCCTCCGCCCTCATTGGTATACGTATCGTGTTTTGATAGTTGGCGGCTAAAAGTTCCTCGGGGAGCCCCTTGGTCTCTTTGCCGAACACCAGATAGTCTCCGGGGCGGAACGCCGCCTCGGCGTACGACTTTGCCGCCTTGGTGGAAAGAAACCAAAACGAGGGCTTTGATTCCTCCGAGGTCACCTGAAACGCCGAGCCGCCTGCGTGAGCGTATCTTCCCGCCGCGTTCCTTTCAAAAAGATCCGAAAGATCTTCGTACACCCTGAAATCCGCAAGGCGCCAATAGTCCAACCCCGCGCGCTTCAATGCGCGGTCGGAAATGTCAAACCCCAGCGGCTTCACAAGATGCACCGTGCATCCCGTTGCCGCCGCCGTCCTCACGATATTTCCCGTGTTTTGCGGTATCTCGGGCTCTACCAAAACAATGTTGAACATATTATCTATGGTTAATTTTTTCTATCCTTTTTTCAGGTGTTCCTCGGCGAGGGCGAACACGTCCTCCACGTCGTTTACCCTTGCCGCGGCGAGGCGGACGGCTTTTGCGTGCGGAGTGTTTTTCGCATAATGGCAAAGATGCAGTTTCATCACGTTTGCAACGGTGCGGCACGGCAATATCTTCATGAGCACGTCAACATGACGTTTTACGGCATCAAACGCATCGAAATCCGCTTTTGCCTTTTCGGTCAGCTCCTCGGCGTACATGGCGGCTTCTCGTTTGACCCCGCCGTCGGCGGCGTATATCTCCTCATCCGACAACGCGTCCAGCTTCCCGAGCACGCCGAATATCCACGGGCGTCCCAACGCGCCTCTTCCCAGCATATAGGCGTCGGCGTGAGTGAGTCCGCGCACGGAAAAGTAGCTCATAGCGTCCGTGATGTCGCCGTTTGCGACCACGGGCACATCGACCTCGGACTTGACCTTTGCCGTGAGCGTATGATCCGCCTGTCCCGCGTACATCTGCTCGCGGTAGCGCGGATGAACCGTGACCGCTCCCGCACCTGCGCGGACAGCGGCTCGCGCGCACTCGACGACGGAAGGATGTCCAAGCGCTATCCCGGCGCGGAGTTTGACCGTGACGGGACGCTCCGCGCCCTCGCGTACCGCGCGCACTATCTCCTCAATAAGGTCGGGGCGCGCCATCAATGCGCTCCCGTCCCCGTTGCCGAACACTTTCTTTACGGGACACCCCATATTGATGTCCACGATGTCGAAGCCGCGCAAAAGCTCGTCGCCAGCCGCCCTCGACATTATGTCGGGGTCTCTGCCGAAGAGCTGGACGGCGCGCGGAGAACACACGGGCTCGGTGTAAAGGAGCGCCGAAGTGCCGCGGTTGCCGTATATAAGCCCCGCCGCGCTCACCATCTCGGTGTATGTGAGCCCCGCGCCGTACGCCGCGCAGACGGCACGAAAACCCGCGTCGCTGAATCCTGCGAGCGGCGCGAGAAATATGCGGGAATCAAGGTTCAAACCACAAAAATCAAACATTAAACCTCTTTTTCGGAAGTTTTGACCTCATCCCAAATGGCGTCGAGTTCGTCAAGAGAAAGCTCCGTCATCTCCTTGCCGAGAGCTTTCACTCTGTCCTCAACGGCGGCGAAACGCCTGAAAAATTTGTCGTTGGCGGCTTTCAGCGCCGTCTCGGCTTCCACCTTTCTCAGTCTGAGGAGATTGACCGCCGCGAACAGCAGATCCCCGCCCTCCTCGGTGAGGTGTGCCTTGTCCGCCGTCAAAAACTCGGAAAGTTCCTCCCTCACTTTTTCTGCGGCAGGCGGATAGTCCCCCCAATCGAACCCCGCGCGTTTCGCCACCTTTTGCACCTTTTCGGCGTAAAGGAGAGCGGGGAGATTTTTTGGCACTCTGTCCATAGCGTCGGTGTGAGAGGAATATTTCTTTTCCTTTTTCTTGGCTTCGTTCCAGAACAACAGCGCCTGGTCGGCGTTGTCGGCGTGGTTTTCTCCGAAAATGTGAGTGTGACGGTCCAAAAGTTTGCGGCAGAGGGCGGTGAGCATATC
Source organism: uncultured Clostridia bacterium (assembly GCA_944363035.1). GTDB lineage: Bacteria > Bacillota > Clostridia > Christensenellales > CAG-917 > Limadaptatus. Next base: position 21,366 of record CALVTS010000016.1, on the reverse strand, counting down.
TTCGTAGCCGAACTCTCCTCCCTCTTTGGCGATCTGCGTGTGGAAGACGGCTTGCATGAGCACGTCCCCGCTCTCTTCGAGCATCCCGGGGATGTCGGCGTGGTCTATGGCGTCCACGAGCTCATAAGCCTCCTCGATGAGGTTTATGCGTATGCTCCCGTGATCCTGAGCCCTGTCCCACTCGCATCCGCCCTCACCGCGGAGCCTGCCCATTATCTCTCTGAGGTCCGAAAAATCGAACCGCTTGCGCTCCGTGAGCGGGATGCCATCAATACGCAGAGACTCCCACTCCTCGGGAAGGGAGGAAAGGGGGAACTCCCCGATGAGCCCCTCCCCCGAAAACACTCTCGCCATTTGCTCGCCGCCGTACAGCGAACGGAGTTTTTCCTCGACTACCGCGCGCTCGCGTGCGTCCGTACACGCCACGCCGAGGGGGATGCGCTTGTTGACGTCGGCGCACTCGACAAGATCCCGCGCTATGTAAAACTGCTCCGATCCGAGAGGCGCGCCGTCGGCGCGAAACTTTTCAGCCGTCATATCCTTTCTCCCAAAATCTGATCTTTCTTCTTATTGCGGCGAGGCGGCTCCCGAAAGGGAGGGAAAGCACCTCCGCTTCCGTGAACACTCCCATGAGGGAGACCAACCAGCCGTACACCGACGCGCATACGACGGCGCCCGCAATGAGCGCGCCGAGCGGAACGGGGACGTACTGCCTGACCACCAATGCCGTCAGCGCCATTATAACACCCGCGAGCATGGTTTTAGCAACATTTTTTTCTATGCGCAGTCCCGTCAGTCGGTGAAATGCGAACGCGAGAGTGAAAAGCGAGCATACGCTCATCACCACTCCCGCCGTCGCGGCGCCCGTCACGCCTATCGACGGGATGAGCGCAAGAGAGAGGATGAGCTTGACGATGATGGCAAAAAGCATACTTTTTATTGCGGAATAGGTCTTGTCAAGTGCCTGTAAGAGCGATACATATATCTGACTTGCCGCAGTAGGCGGGACGCCGAGAGAGGCTATGAGGAGGAGACGCGACGCGGTCGCTAGCTCCTCGTCCGAGAGCGCGGGATACATGACCGCGAGCATCTCTCGGCAAAACACCGCGAAAAACAGCGCGCACGGCACCCCGATGAGATAGACGAGTTTCAGGGACATCCTGCTCTTTTGCATTATGCTCTCCACATCCCTTTCGGAGCGCGATACGGAAAGGGAGGGCACCACCGCTATGGCAAGGGACATGACCACCACCACGGGCAGATTGACAAGCGATGTCACGGGACCGCTGTACAGCCCGTACATCGCGGTCGCCGAGGAGGTGGATTCCCCTCCCCATTTGAGCGCGTTGACCACAACCATGCTGTCCGCAAACGCGCCGAGAGGGAGTATGAGCCCGAGGAGCGCGATGGGAACGGCGGTGCGGAACATCGCCTTTCTTTCCTCGGCGTCGAGGCGTACGGAGGCGCGCGTCTCCCCCCTTTTGCGGGAGCGCACCCGATAGGTGACGGCAAGATAGAGGGCGGCGGCGAACTCCGACGCCGTGACCCCGATGAGCGCGCCCTCGACGGCGGCGCCGCGGGGCGCGAGCGCCACGGCAAGCCCCACCCCGACCCCCAGTTTCACCGTCTGTTCGATGATCCCGGCGAGCGCGGTGGGGAGCATATACATCTCTCCCTGGAACCAACCTCTGAGCCCCGCGACTATCCCCACGAAAAACACGGCGGGGGCGACGGCGAGAAAACCTCCCGCCGCCTCGGGATTGCCCTGCCATCCGGCGATGATCCGCGAGAGCGCCGTCATCAGTATCCCCGCGAGCGCCGAGAGGGAAAGCAATGTGAAAAGCGCCGCCGCGAGATACTTTTTGGCGTTCTCTCCCCTTGCGCGGTGCTCTGCTACTATGCGTGAGAGCGCGGTTGGTATGCCCGCCGTGGACAACGTGATGAACAGGGCGTAGACGGGGAATACCAACTGATACATCCCCATCCCTTCCGCGCCCAGGATGTTGGTGAGAGGTATGCGGTAAAACGCGCCTATGATCTTTGCGAGCACGCTCCCCGCCGCGAGCACGGCGGCGCCTCCCGCCAACCTGCCGTATCGCGAGGTGGCGGCGACGTTCAGTTTTCGCATACGGCACCCGTCACGCCTGCGGCAAATTCAAAGAAAGGGAGTTTTTCCTCGGCATTCACGCCCGCAGCGAAAAGACATCCCGTCACGTCCCCTCCGCTCAATACGGGCACGGCGACGAGGGTCCCTGCGGGAAGCCTCACCCCGTCCGCAGGGGAAAACCCGTCTTCGGAATGCAATATCTGCGTCCTGCGCCCGCGCGCTATCGAGGCAAACCCCTCCGAAAGAGGGCGGGAGACGAGCTCCTTAAAACGCGCTCCGCCCGCGCACAACACGCAGTCCGCCGAGGCGAGGAACACCTCGCATCCCGTCGCCGAAGAGGCGAGGCTCACCGCTCTGTCCGCCGCCCTCAAAAAGGCGGTGAATCTGGAATGCTTGCGCACTACAAGCCCCTCTCCCTCGGAAAATATCTCCATCTCATCCCCCTCTTCTAGGCGCATGGAACGCCTCAGTTCCTTGGGGATGACTATCCTGCCAAGCTCGTCCATCCTGCGCACGATACCCTTTCCGCTCATAAAAAACCTCCCATACGGAACTTAGTTTCCGCAAGAGAGGTCTAATTATGACTGCCGATTTTTGCCGCCGAGCGGAGAGCCCCGCAAGGGCGGTCTCTTTCAGCGCAGACGGACGGGAAAGACTCTGCCCCTGCCCATCACGTGCCTTACGGGCTTGTCCTCCTTCACCCTTTCCAACACGAAGGCGGTGAAATCCACCTCCTCTATGAAGTCGGAAGGCAGGAATTTGACTCGGTTGAACCTGTCGAACCGCTCGTAGTGCGCGGGCAGGATGACGGGCGTGGACACATCGGCGCGGTAGGCGACGTTCTGCACAGCGTCGCGAAAACCCGAGGGAGTGGACGGATGTTCCCCCTCGTAAAGCACGTCGCGGAGAATCTTGTCCCCGCGCATCACCTTTGCCCAGATCTTCATCGGTACTCCGCCACTATCTCGCCGAAGTAGAAATTGTGCTTATCGCCGTCGGCGTACCACTTTTCCACCTGCCCGATGTCCATGTCTCCCATGGGGAGCACACCTATGACTCGGCACTCGAAATATCTTTCACAGCCGCCGACGACCACGCCGTCCACGACTTTGGCGGACACTTTTTGCATCCCCGTCTCCTTCCATTTGTCAAAGTCGCGTCCGCTCTTGGTGCCGCAGAAGGCGAGCTCGCTCTTCATGCTTCCCGCCGAGGGGACGGAGACGGTGAACTGCCCCGTCTTGTCCAGGAGCTCTTTTGTATAGCGGCTGTCGCGGATGGGAGCGACATACACCTTTTTGCCCCACATGACTCCCACAAAGCCCCAGCTTGCCACCATGACGTTGCCGCCCGCAGACACGAACGCGCCCGTGTTGAACGCGCTCTCCATGAATCCCATATCCTCGAACTTGTGCATATTCCTCCTCTCGGCAGACGAAAAAACCTTATCGCCCCCGAAAAATCCTTGCTTTTCGCATTTATGATATGATAACATACCTCCGATGGTCACGGCAACACCCATCAATAAAAAAAACCGAGGTACATCTTGAAACATTCCGTGTTTTTCCTCACGCGCTCCGCGCTCGTAGCGGCGATATATTTCGCCCTCGCAACCGCATTGCAGCCCATCTCTTTCGGTCCCGTGCAGTTCCGCCTCTCAGAGGCGCTGGTTTTGCTCCCCGTCTTCATGCCCGAGGCGATCATAGGCGTGACCCTGGGATGCTTTTTGTCAAACTTCTTCTACTCCACGATGTACGACGTCATCTTCGGCACGATAGCCACAGGGCTGGCGGCTGTGCTCACCTATCTTCTCAGACGCACCAAATTCCTCTACGTCCTGCCTCCCCTCATACTCAACGCCGTCATGGTGCCCCTCATCTGGGTGGTGGACGGCTCCGACACAGCTTACTGGCTCAATTTCGGGCTCATCCTCGCCTCAGAGGTCATCGTGGTGGCGGTCATAGGTCTCCCGCTCACTCTCGCATTGAAAAAGGCGCTCTCGCGTGCGGGGATACAATTCTACACCATGAAAAAAGCTCTCAGCGCACCCGCCTACTACCGCGACACCGAAAGGGACTTCCTCCCCGACAAGACCCCTCCCGACGCCGCAGACTCACTATAAAAACGCTGAATACCACTCCGAGACAAAGCGTAGCATCCCCGTCCGAAAGCCGTATCGGGAGGATACGCATCGGACGTGAACGGAGGTAATATGAACGCACTCGAAATCGTCCGCCGCGCGGTCGGGGAACATCTCTCCCCCGGCGACTTTGCGATCGACGCCACCGCAGGACGGGGATACGACACCGCCATGCTCGCGCGCATCACGGGAGAAAAAGGCAGAGTTCTCGCATTCGATATACAGCCCGAAGCTGTGGACAGCACCCGCGCTTTGCTCGAACGCGAAGGGCTTTGTGCCGAAGTAGTCCTCGCCTCCCACGCGGATATGGCGAAATACGCCTCTCCCGATTCCGCCTCCGTCATCCTTTTCAATCTCGGCTATCTTCCGGGCGGCGACCACTCCGTCTACACCCGCGCCGAGTCCACCATCGCCGCGGTGACCGCAGGACTCGACATCCTGAAACGCGGGGGTCTGATGTGCGTGACCATATACAGCGGCGGCGCGAACGGCTACGCCGAACGGGACGCGCTCATCCCCTTTTTCGCCTCGCTGGACGACAAAAAATATCAGGTGCTCTCCCTCTCCTTCCACAACTGGAAAAAGGACCCGCCCCTCCCGTTTTTCATAATCAAGAATTAGACGTTCTTTCTCTTGAAAGCTCCGCCCTCTTTTTCGCGCGGGGAAGGGAGAGGAGGCGGGTCCTCTGCTCGGCTTTTCAGGCAAGCAGGAAATATACGAGGCAGATCCGTACCGCCCTTCTTCGCACGACGGATAATCTGCAAGTTTAGACAAAAAAGCTCCGAAAAGACTTGTTCCGATGCCGATTTGTATTATGCCAGACAGGAATAATACGAACCAGCCTCGGAGCAATTCTTTTCGGCGCTTTTGCACAGCCGAACCTTGCCAATATGTATACTATTGCCTGCGCCATGTCGCCGCAAGGCAAAGTTCGCGACACCTTGCATATATGCAAGGTGCCCGCATCAAAGCCTGCGGCTCCTTTCCCCCACAAATCGTGCTCGCTATAACCCCACCGAAAATCTTTCAGCGAGGATTCCGCGCTGCGCCGCTTTGCGGGGACCCCGAAGCAACATCATCCGAAAATCTCTTGCTCAGAGGTGCGAGCAGTTCCGCGCCAACCGATTTTTGGCTGAACAAGGAAGTCGCTGTAGCTAATACTTGACTGTATTAGCAAGGCGAATGACGCGGTTCAGGCGGAAATCGGCGGCGCTGAACCTGGTTCGTATTATCCCTGTCTGGCATCCCTCTTCGGCATACAATATATTGTTTTTATCTTTTTGGCGGACGCAAAGTGTTCCATTCTCAAAAGAAATGTGCTATGGTATTAAGCGTTCACATTCTGATACCGATCGCGCACGGAGGAGCGGAGTGAGTCTGGCAAAGTTTTCAAGCGATTTTCTCATCGAAAGTTTCACGCTCGTGGACAATCTGTTCATCAACGAGCATCTTCCTCATTGCTCCGAAAAGCAGCTCAAGGTCTACCTTTACGGGCTGTATATGTGCTCCATGCCGGAGAGGATGAATTCCCTCGACGAGATGTGCGCCACCCTCGGCGTGACGGAGGCGGAACTCCTCGCGATATACACCGATTTCGAGGACGCGGGGCTTTGCCGCGTCGTGAGCAAAAATCCCCTCGAAGTGGCTTACTGCTCCCTGAAACGCGCGATGCAACCCCCCAAGAAGTATAAGTCCGAAAAGTGGAACGACTTCAACCGCGAATTGCAGGAGCTCTTCCACGAGCGTATGCTCACCCCCAACGAATACAACGAATACTACGCCTTCCTCGACTCTGTCAAGATGGACCGCGATGCCATGCTCATGATAGCGCGCTACTGCATAGAGCTGAAGGGCGAGAGCGTGAGATATCCCTACATACTCACCGTCGCGCGAAACTGGGCGAACGAGGGAGTGCGCACCGTCGCCGACGTCGAAAACAAGCTCAACGAATACGAAGCGCAATCCGAGGATATGCGCGCGGTACTCGCCGCGCTCGGAAGAAAAGGCGGAGCGGAACTCGAAGAAAAACAGATGCTCACCAAATGGACGCGCAGTTGGGGATTCACTCTCCCCGCCGTGCTCGAAGCGGCAAAGAGCCTGAAAGGCGGAAAGAGCTTCCGCAAGCTCGACTCCCGTCTGGACGAATTTTACCGTATGTCCGTATTCACGGCAGAGGATATGCGCGACTACAACGCCAGACGCGATCACCTCACCGACCTCGCCGTGCGCATCAATAAGACCATCGGCGTGTTTTACGGCTCGGTGGACCACATCCTCGAAGTCTACACCTCTCCATGGCTGGAAAAGGGGTTCTCCGAGGAGGCGTTGCTCACAGTGGCGCACTACTGTTTCCTCTCCGGCATCCGCACCCTCGAGGGCATGAACGGCGTGGTGGACAAGTTCTACTCTCAGGGATTGCTCACCGTGGACGCCATCAACGCTTTCATAGGGGAACAGGTCGAGCAGGACGAGCGCATCAAAAAGATCGTGGAAGCTACGGGCAGGGAACGCGGCGTGACCGCATCCGACCGCAATTACTACCGCACCTGGAGCGCTGCTTGGGGATTCGCCGACGACGTGATACTGTACGCCGCCGAACTCTCGGCGGGCAGAAGCTACCCCGTCTCGGCGATAAACCGCCTCCTCTCGGAATGGAAGGCGCAGGGCGTGAGCGCCTTGGAGGACGCAAAACGCGTCGGCAATACGCCCTCCCCCCGTCCGTCCTCCTCCAAAAATTTCGAGGAACGCGACTACACCGACGAACAGATAAAGTCCGTCATGATAAACATCGACGACCTGGAGGATGACGAGCTGTGACAGACGAGATAATAAAAGGAGTGCTGGAAAAAAGACGCGCCGTCTGCCGCGCCGCCGAAGCGGAAGCGGACGACCGCAAAAGATATGCGCTCTCCCTCCCCGAGGTGGCGAAGGCGCACCGCGAATACGTCTACGCTCTGCACGACAGCCTGCGCCTGGGCGGAAAGGAACGCAAACGCCGTGCCGAAGAGGCGTACGACGCCTATCTCGCCGCTCTCGGCAGAGCGGGATTTTCAGAGGAAGATTTCTCTCGGCAGGTGACCTGCCCCATCTGCAAGGACCTCGGCGTCACCGAAAATGGGCTGTGCTCCTGCGTGCACGAGGAAGTGGTGCGCGCCCTCGGCGTCGCCTGCGACATCTCCCCCGACGGGTTCGCGCTTGAAGACTTCGAAAAAACAGAGGTGCACGGCAGACAAGCCGATCTGCTTGAAAAGATTTACGCGAGGATGAACGCCTACGCCCAAAAATTCCCCGAGGTGAACAAACAGATCATCGTGTGTTCGGGAAAGACGGGTACGGGAAAGACCATGCTCGCCGAAGCGCTCTCCCGCACTCTGATAAGACGGGGGCACAGCGCGCTCATACTCAGCGCCATGCGCTTCAATTCCCTCATGCTCAAATGCCACACCTCCCCCTATTCCGAAAGGGATGGGATCCTCTCGGACGTGATGGGCGCGGAACTTCTCGTGATAGACGACCTTGGCACCGAGCCGCGCTACAACAACGTCACCTGCGAATATCTCCTCCTCGTGCTCGAAGAACGGAGCGCGAAAGGACTGAGCACCGTGATCACGACCAACCTCTCGCCGGACGGGATACTGCGGTGCTACAACGAACGCATCTATTCCCGCCTCTTTGACAAACGCCGTTCCCTCCCAATCTCCTTTGACGGGGAAGATCTGCGTCTGAACTGACCGCCGACAAGCGGCGATCGCACCATTTATGTGCACGATCTCCCATTTAATACGCAAAAACAGCCGCTTGAAGCGGCTGTTTTGATATTTACTGTATTTTCATGCCCGCCTGCGGCTTTCGGTCGAGTCTTCGGAGAGGTCACTCCTCACCGCGCCTTTGCAACTCCTCCACGACGTTGAGCGCGGCGACAAAGCAATCCTCCAACAGCTCTCCGTCCAGGCTGTCAGCCGTGTCCTTTTCGGTGTGATACGTGTCGGAGTACGGATCGAGCGCGGTCACGCTCACGGCTTTCAGACCCGCCGAAGCGAACGCCGCCGCGTCCGTCGCGCCGAATCCGCCGCCGCCCGAACACTTAGCGCCCGTCTTTCTTATTGCGGAGGTCACCAGCCCTGCGAGCTCCTTGTCCAATTTCACGAGCCCGTTGAGGTCTCTCGTCTGCACTTTGAGCGCGTCGCGCGTCCTCAAAGTGTCCAGAGTGACAAAAACCGTCTTGCCGTCGCGGTACTCCGAGGCATGGGCGTCGCACCACGCTTTCGCGCCGCGCAGACCGCACTCCTCCGCGCCCGTCAGGATTACGCCCACTTCGGTGTGAGGAAGCCTTTCGCCGCTTTCGGCGATAGCCTTTACGAGGGCGGCAGCCACCCAACATCCGCTGAGGTCGTCCCCCGCGCCCTGCGAGGTCGTCCTGCCGTCGATGAGAAAGAGCGCCCAGATCCAGGCGGGCAGGAATACTATCCCCACCAATCCCACGATAAGCCACTCATCCGCCGCAAGCCCCGTGCCTACGCTCCCGAGATACGCCCAGCGCGCGATGTCCGCCGCAAAGAGATAAGCGACCCCGATAAGACAGAGCGCGACGACCGCCGCGATCAGTTTCATCCTCCCCTTGACGTAGGGACGGAATACGTGCGCCGAATCCAGATGCGCCGTGAAGAACACTCTGTTTTTCACCTCTCCTTCGCATGGGAGCGTGGCGGTGACGTTGCGGGAAGTGCGCTTGAAATATAAGCCGTCAAACGCGCGGGAAAGCAGGACTCCCTGCACCACAAAGGGGATGAGCCCCACCGCTATCAACGCCACCGATACCATGGAAACGAAGAAGTAGGCGACATAGGCGAGAAGGGTGCATACCACCGTCACGCCTATCCACCCGAACGCCGCCGCGGGAGAAACGGCAAATTCCTCCTTCACGGTCTTTGCGCCGCACAGGGAGAGCTTTTCGGAAAAATAATCGGCGGCGTCCGCCTCCGCTACCCCGCCCGCGTAACGCGCGGACATATTCTCGGCGGTGTACGCCGTTTCTCGCAGGATAAACTCCCTGCTTTTGGCAGTATCTTGCTTTAATGTGTCAAAATTCATATCTTAAAGTCCACGTTGAGATTGCGCATCATCATGTCGAGGAGCGCCTTCAACACTTCCTTTTCGTTTTGTTCGAAGTTCGCGAACGCGGTGGCGAAATATCTCCTGTTCGCCTCGTCGATGAGCGCGGCGACCGTCTGCCCTTCCTCGGTGAGAGCAAGTTGCTGTTCGCGCTTGTCCTCCTCGGACACGGTGGCGGTGATATAATTCTTTTCTTTCAGGAGCTTGACGCTACGGGAGACCAACGCTTTGCTCACGTCGGACTGCATGGCGATCTCGCTCGCGGTGGGCGTGGTCTCTATACTGCTGAGCACCACTATCTCGTTGGGAGACAACTCATATCCTTCCAGCGCGTTGAGCTGGAAATCCGTGTAGGAGCGCAACAGTTTCCTGTACGCCGAAAAAAAATATGCCGCATTCTTTACGTCCATGAAAATAGTATAACATTGAAACAAATTCTTATCAAGGCTATGCGCGAAAAAAGTTAACTTTTTTATCTATTTTTCCGTTTTCGGCGGGATCGGACACGGACGGTCCACTTCTCGGGAGTCGGACGAGGTTTGATACCCCTCAAATTTATGATGGTTTTGACAAGGCAAGACGACAAACTATGCAAATGAGCACCCGACGGGCTATGCCAGACAGGAATAAGGCGCCGTGCCCGCTCGGTCGTGAAGTAACATTTTCCCCTTTTTCAGGGCTTGCGCCGCCGCAAACGCGCTCATCCACGCCCATTGCAGGTTCGCGCCCCCGCAAATGCCGTCCACGTCGAGAGCCTCGCCTATCGCGTACGCTCCCGGGACCTGCCTCGAACAAAGGTCGTCGTCAAACTGCGCCATTGCAAGCCCGCCGGACATCACCTGCGCCGCCGAAGCGTCCGCCGTGCCCGACAGAGTGAGCGTATACCTTTTTATCACGCGCGCGAGCGTGCGCGCGTCCGCGCGAGCTCCCGCTCTTTCCTCTATCCGCTCGGCGAGGCGGGAGTGGAACATCCCTTTCAGCGCCCTCGACGCGGGATAGTAAGAGAACTTTTCAAAATGCTCCGCAAGCTCCTCCTCGGTGCGCTCGGGGGCGAGGTCGAGCGAGATCTCCTCCCCCGCTCTCACTTTCCCTCTTGCGACGAGCGCGGAAAGATCCAACGCCGCGATCCCGCTCAGTCCGTAATCACGGAAGAGTATCTCCCCCTCCGCGCGTATGCCGCCGAGAGAGGCAACGCATTTCACACGCACTCCGTTGAGACCTTTCACGCTCGCCCTGTCCGTGACGAGCGGGGTCAGGGAGGGCGCGAACGGGCGCACTCTGTGTCCGAGAGCGGCAAAGAGAGCGAGACTGTCCTTGCCCGTCGTGGCATAGGAACCCGTGGCAAGCACCACATTGCGGGCGAGATAGCTCTCTCTCCCTTTTTCCTCCCCCCTTTCGCCGAGTACTGCCACCGAGACGACAAATCCGTCCTCCGTCCGCCGCACCTCGCGCACCTCTCTTCGGGTGAGGAATTCCGCGCCGACATCCGCCGCCGCGGCGATGAGCGCGTCCGACACGCTCGAAGCGCACTCGGAATAGGGATACACTCTCCCTCCGATGACCCGCGTCTCCAATCCCAGCGAATTGAAAAAGCGCACAGCGGCTTCGGGCGGGAAGCGTTTCAGAAATCCGCCGACGCGCTCGGGTATATTGTAGTCCTCGGCGCATATCCCGACGCCCGTGAGATTGCATCTGCCGTTGCCTGTGGCGAGGAGCTTCTTGCCGACGCGCGCCCCGCGTTCGAGCACGGTGACCCGTCGGGAGGATCCCGCCATAACGGAAAAAGACAGCGCCGCCGCGCCGCCTCCGATGACTATGATATCCTTTCTTTCCACAGTCGGTATAGCTTTCACTTCCGCATTTCGGGTGTGTCGGACAAAACAGAAAAAGACCGAAGCCCGAGGGCTTCGGTCGCGCTATCTTACTTGTCTTGCTCCTTGATGGTGAAGTAGTGCTGGAACTCATCAAGCAGCTGATAGTTGATGCTGTAATGCTTCCAGAGCCCTCTCTTCTCACCGTTGACGACTCCGCTGTCCGTGAGCAACTTCATGTGATAGGACAGTGTCGGCTGACTGCAGTTGAGGTTCTTCAGGATCTCGTACGCGCACATATCCTGCTTGCGCAGCATCTCGAAGATTTTCATCCTGTTGTTGTCGCTGAATGCTTTGCAGATGTTGATATAAGTTTTTTCTTCCATAACGTGATACTCCCGTCACATATTCTAGCAGTACTCATAGTGTAGCCCCAAATTAATCATTTGTCAATCCGCAAATAAAAACATTCTTTATTTTTCGTTAATTTTAAGCATTTTTAATATTCTCACGCGAAAAATGACGTATTTTGTCGCAGAACGCCATCGAAAAAGGGGCGGATCTCAACCAAACAGCAGGGATATCGGTCACAAAAGCGGTATCCCGCGCCCTCCCGTCATCGGGTCGGTGAACAGGAAAAGATCGGGCGCGTACGCGGTCAAAACGAAATAGCACGCCGCGATCGCCGCCAGCCCGCAAGCTCCCGCCGCCGCAAAGCGCGCTCCCCTGGCATCCCCCGAAAAAGCCCTGTACGCCACCGCCTGTCCCGCCGTCACCGCAAGCAGGAATGTGGCAATATCAAGAGGCAGGATCGCCCTCCCCGAGAATGCCGTATAGGTGTAAAACACTATGGGTATGAGCGCCGCCGCTACATACGTCCCCGCAAACGCCCCGAAAACGCGGTTCCCGAGCGCGCCCGCGGAAGGCAGGACCGCCGCATAGTATAATAAAAAAGGGAAAAACACAAGTTTCATGTGCTCCCATACGCTCTCGTTGGCGGGGAAAAATACCCCCGCAAGCACACTCCCGCCGCTCCACTCGAAAAAGAAATGCGAGACGCTCCCGAGCGCACAGCAGAACACCCAGCCCGCGCAACACACGACGCGCGCGCACCTTTTCCTTTCCGCCGCCTCGCACCAACCGCCGCCCGCGCCCCCTCTCACACCTTCACATCCCGTCCCCATCACGGATAAATATGTCCCTCTCCCCCGCAAATATACCCCCTCATCACCTCCGCCCCGAATATCCTTATCTCCTCTCGCGGTGTCGAGATCCCGCCATCCGTCCCGTCGCCGACCCTACGAAATGTCTGACGAGAGCGACATTTCGGCTGTGCAAAAGCGCCCAAAAGACTTCCTCCGAGGCAAGGTTGCATTGTTTCGATCCGCATACTGTACCTTCTTAAAACTTGTTTCCGCAAATGCCACAAATCACTTGCCACCCGCCGAAATTTAGTGTAATATATCTCTTGCATTCGGAGGCATAGCCCAGTTGGTTAGAGCGCTACGTTGACATCGTAGAGGTCACAAGTTCGAGTCTTGTTGTCTCCACCAGCACAGCCAAAAGGACGGCAAACACCGTCCTTTTTGCTGTCCTGAAGGCAATCAACCGACGCGAACTTCGCGCGCAAACCTTCATCACACGCGTGTTGCTCTCTCCATTATTTTTCCACAAGTCCAAGCGTGCCATATATCTTTGCTTGCACGTTTGGCGGCTTGCATCGCAAGACGCTTTCGCCGCCCCACATACCCACGAGCGAAAACTCGCCCCTCCTCGCAAACGGTTCTTCATTATGCGCGCTTCGCGCTGTGCGGCGAATGTATTGTTACCGCCACCACACGAAACCTAAAACGAACCACTTTGAGTGCAAGTCGTTTTAGGTTTTTCTTTTTGCCGTTTGCTCGCCCAAATATCTTGTGTAGCGTAGCAGAGCCACTCGTTTATTAAAGTACCCGCTGTGTATTATTCCGTAAATTTGCACACCGGATAAGAGGATAGCGGCGCGACGGGATGCGAGGGATGGGCGCGAGAGCGAGAATATTTGCGCTAAGGCAAGGAAGGCGGCGCGGGCAATAGTTTACATATTGCCAAGGCGGCTGACGCGGCATTTGCACAAATAGTCCGCTCTCGCGTGCATACCGAGCGTTTCGTCGCGCCGCAGAAAAAAAGAAACTCCCACGATGCCGTGTGGTGTCATTTTATAAACCTGCATGTGCAGGGTGGGTCAACGGCTGCCGCTTGCTTCTGCCTTCCCCTAGACGAGGGGGCCTGACATCGGCGAGACGGACGCGCCATCCCGTATAAAACGTTGTGGTTCAAAATCGAACACCATCACGAACATAGCAGGAATTTCTTCCGTACTTAGATTGTAGCACACTTGCCCGCATTATGCAAGATGAGAAGAGGATTTTATTTTCAGGCGGATTTTCCGCAATCTAATCGGACGGAATCTTTCTTTTTTGCTCCGGCTCGCCCTCTTTCGGGGAGGCGATGTTCTATGAAGGACGAAAGGTCCCGGGCTCGTCCGATTGCTGAAACCGTCCATCCGAGAGCGCGGGAGGCAGGCGCCGAAAAGTCTGCTCTCTCCGCCGTCGAGTCACGCGGAAAAAATGGGGATAAACAACAAATGTCTCTTATCTGTCCATTGAAAACGCCCGCGTGCGGGAGTATCATTATTGTATAAAAAGGATAAGAGGAGGGAAAATGAAAAACAAACTCGGACTTGCGACATCCGTACCTGCCGCACTTTTAATTTTTGTCCTCGTTCTGACCCTCATCCTCGCTTGCAACGGCACTCTCGCATCAGCCGAGAGCGCGTCCGTGGGCGCGGAGGAGCTTTCGGGATTGACCTTCGGTCAGATGAGCGACATCCACTACTTCCCCGAAGAGTTCTGCTACCCTTCTTCGGAGGAGGACTATCTTGACAGCGACTTCTATCACTCCACCACGGGTGACACAAAGCTGGTCATCGAAAGCGGAGCTCTTTTGAAGGAGCACGTCAAGGAACTCATCGAGGACGCAAATGTGGGCAGAGCCCCGCATTATCTCTTCGCGACGGGCGACCTCTCCAAAAACGGCGAGCGCGTGGCTCTTGTCGACGTCGCGAACGAACTGCGCTATCTCCAGAACGAGATGCGCAAGATAAAGGGGTACGAGACCTTCCAGGTGTTCGCCATCACGGGCAACCATGACCTGTACAACGGTTCCGGCAAGCTCTACTATCACACCGACGGGAGCGAATATCAGGCGGAAGTCATCACCTCGGCGCAGTTCGCGCTCATATTCACGGGGCTGGGATATCCCGACGTGTCGTATGACGACCTGCTCACCGTCTATCCCGAGGAGTACTGGTCCTCATCGTACACCGGCGGATATGTCAAGTCCGAGACCGCGGACGGCTTGACCGTCACCTACTTCAACGAAGGACTGCAAGCCGCATACGACTCTGAGACTTTCAGCGAGTCCAACTACGCTTCCCTCTTCGACGGCGGCGCCATCAACGGACTGAGCTACTTTGTCACTTCCGAGAAGGATCCCGGCTACGCATTCTTCGTGCTGGACGGCACGGACCGCGAGCTCACGGAGGATATCGTCCCCGTGCGCGTGAGCAGAAGCGAATATGACCGCATAAAGAGCGGCGGATACGATTTCTATCTCGGCGGCGAGGAAAACGCCATTTCCACCGAGACTGCGACATCTTCCGACATCAACACCGCATTTGCGAACGGAGATCCCGTATATACCGACATCGGCTACGACCATCTCACGGGCGGCAGACTCACCGAACCCCTCCTTGACTGGATGCGCGATCTCACCGCAGGCGACGACCGCACCTATGTCGCGGCGTATCACTTCAACGTCCTTCCCCACTTCGAGCAGGAGGACGACATCCTGAAAGACTTCGTGTTCTACAACTGGGAATACATCGCCAAGGAATTCCTGCAAATGGGCGTCCGCTACGGCATCTCGGGGCATATGCATTCCAGCGACGTAGCCTATTACACCGACGCCGCGGGCAGGACGTTCTACGACATCGAGACGGGCTCCTCGGTGAGCTACGCCTCTCCCCGCCGCTACATGACCGTGACGAAATACTCCCTCGCGGACGGGAAGGTCGGCGAAAAATTCGAGTCCTCCCTGCACGTGCTCGAAAGTTTCGAGGGCATGACGAACGCGGAAGATTACAACGACTACATCAATCAGGCGATCTACGGACAGCTGGTGGAACGCGTCGTCAGCCACTTTGTCACCATGCGCACCATTGAAGATCTCGACATCGAAAACGCTCTCCCCTCCAACGCGGGGATCAACACGGGCGTCGCCAAACTGATAGACGAGATCGCCTACGACCTCTACCCCGACGACTATCCCGGCTTTGCCGATGGCGATCAGCCCACCGACCTCATGGACTACCTTAAACGCGGCGCGGTGCAAGAAGTCATAGGCATGAAATTCGGCGCGGCGGGACGGGAACTCACCCTCGCCCAGATATTCTCCTTCATCATGACGGCGCACGCCGCCGGATTGGAGCCCACTCTGCAAGAGGCTCTTTATGACGCGCTTCCCGCGATCCCCGCGACCTCCTCGGAACTTGTCGATCCTCACGATCCCGGCTGGCGCGCCCGCTATATACACGCGCTGAGAGACTTTGCCGCAAAATGCGACAGCGGTCAGCTGGCAAGAGACCTCTTCGGCACATTGCTGGACACCCTCTACTACGATGAGGATTCCATCCTGAAGACCCTCTTCGAGCACGAGCTCGACCTTGAATCAACATTTCCTGCGATCGCAGGCCGATTGCAACCCGTCCTTGACAGAATGTCCCTGCGCAATGTTGTGGACTTTGTTGTCAACTTGTTGGGCAACTACGACGTGACCATCCCGGATGAGACGGTGGAGGAGATAAAAGCCGCGATCCCCGAGGATAAGAAGCTCGCGGTGGACCTCGGCGCCGTCAGGCTCATCGACCTTGTGAATGATCTCCTCCCCGTGATCAAAGAGGTGGTGAAGAGCATGCTTGGCGTCACGCTCTCGGGCGACAGCCTCTATGAGTGCGTGGACGGACTGCTCGACTCCTATCTGACGGACAGCTTCTATGTGGGGCTGAGCGGCATAGCCAAAAATATAGTCATCGCCTACGCCACGGACGACGAGATAGACCTTGCCGACGCTTCGGATCCCACGGTGCCCCTGGTGCTCAAACCCTACGAGGGATACGCCGAGGGATATGCGACGGAACTCACGTATGTCAGCGACACCCCCGTGCCGATCGAGCATAATCTGCCCACAGCCGACAACGGCAGACTGCCCTCTCACATCACGGGCAACTTCCTGCCCTCCGACGGACAGAGCGCGAGCTACGGGCTCTCCTTCTATACCGGTGAGGAGATCGGCGTGTCGGTCATACTGAAAGACGCCGACGGGAATGTGATAGACAGCGTGCAAATCACCGAGGAGGACCTCGACAACAGCAAGGACAAGGAATACCGCACCGTGGAGATAAAGGGCGAGAGGGGTAAGATCACCCTCACGGGCGGCACCTATGCGCAGTATATCCCCCTCATCGACCTCGGGCTCCTCACCATCTCCCACACCGAGACGGAATATGAGGACGAGGACGGCAACGTATATCCCTACACCTATCTCGACCGCGACAACGCGCCCGCAAACAGCGTGGTATACCGCAACCGCTGGAAGGTGACCTTCCACGATCTCAACTTCGGCACCAAATACACTTACGAGCTGCGCGGCGCCTACGCGGGAAAGGAATTCGACCTCCGTCATTATGCGGGGCTCGACGAGCTTTCCTTCACCACGGCGCCCTCGGACACCGAGACGGACTTCGATTTCGTCGCCATCGCGGATATGCAGGGGATGATACAGTCCATGTATGAGAGCTCCGCCTCCGCCATCGACAACATCATGCAGAATGCGGGCGGATACGATCTCATCCTCAACGCCGGCGATATGGCGGACAACGGCGACAACTTCAACCAGTGGGGTTGGGCGTTCAATGAGAATCTCGAATTCTTTGCGAATTCTTCCACCTTTGCCACGGCGGGCAACCACGAGGACGAGGGAGGCAAGCTCTCCGACTTCTACAACTATGACGCCCTCTTACCCGCGCAGAATACCGACAGCGGCGCATACTACTCTTTCGATTACGCCTCTGCGCACATCGTAGTGCTCAACACCAATGACGCAGATGCTCAAAACGGGCTTTCTGAGGCGCAATATGAATGGCTCATCTCCGATTTGGAGAAAAACAAGGACGCAAAGTGGACGTTCGTCCTCATGCACAAGAGCCTGTATTCCGGCGGCTCCCACTCCTTTGACGGGGATGTGGTGGCGATGCGCGAACAGCTCGTGCCCGTCTTCTACAGTTACGGCGTGGACATCGTGTTTGCGGGACATGACCACACCTACACCGTCACCGAGACCCTGGACGGCGACGGGAACGCCGTGAACAGAGCCTCCTACTCCGACGGCTCCTTCACCCTCACCGCAGACGGCGACGGCGTGATGTACGTCACCCTCGGCACGATAGGCACAAAGTTCTACGACTATGTGTCCAATCCCGAGATCGAGGACAAGTTCCACGCCGAGGGGAGCATACTCCGCACCCTCACCGATCAGACCTTCGCGAAAATCTCCGTAAAGGGCGACACTCTCACCTACACCGGTTACGTCGTGGGTGAGGACGGCTCCGCCTCCGTCATCGGCACCGAGCCTACGGACGACCTCCTTTTGGTCAAGATACTCGTGCCCATAGCCGCCGTGGTGCTCATCGCGGGCGTTGTCGTCGCCGTGATATTGGTGCGCAAGAAAAAGCAAGCCGCGCACACGGACGAGAATTGACGGCTCCGCCGAAAACCGACATTCGGACGCCGACTGACCATTGACATACCGATTCATTTGTATGAAAATATAAGTGAACGGACCGAATGCCGACTACGGCAACATCACAGTCTTGCAAGACTCTCCCGCGGGAGGTCTGAAAGGATGCAGAAACACCGAGACGAGCGGTCCGCCGCTCGTCTCGCGTTTTATCCGAAAACGGAGGAAATATGGGCAAAGGAATCGTCAAATATCGTTACGTCATCCTTGCGGTCTTCATTGCGCTCACGGTGCTTTCGGTGGTTTTTCTGCCCACCATGATAAACAAGGTCAACTACGACCTCACCTCCTATCTCCCGGACGATTACGAGACCAGCAAGGGATACGCTTTCCTTTCGGAGACCTTCAACATCCACGGCGACGTGGAAATAGGCGTCACCGCGACGCGCGCCGAGATAAAGCAAGCCGCAGACGAGATAACCGGGCTGAACGGAGTCACCAGCGCCATTTGGGCGCAGTATATGGAGATGCTGCTCGACCTCGGAGTCTACTCCCCCGAAGACGCGGAGTTCCGCGCACTTTACTCCATCCTGACGGACGCGCCCTTCCCCACTAAGAGCGAGGACGGCACCCTCGTCTATGACGAAGAAACGGAGTGCAATTGGGCGCTCCTCGTCACTCTGGAATATCCCCCCTCCTCGCAGGAAGCGATAAGCGTCTTCCGCGAGATAGAAGGGGTGCTGGACGGCATCGTCGGCGACGGCAATTATGCCATGAGCGGCATGACGGAACAAGCCAACGCCCTTTACGAGACCGTCTTTGACGAGCTGTGGATATACCTCATTGCGGCGGGCATAGTCGTGCTCATCATACTCGCTCTCACCACCAATTCCCTGATGGAGCCCCTGATCCTCATCATGACCCTGGGCATCTCCATCGTGATAAACCTGGGCACGAACGTCATCTTCCCCTCCACCTCCATGATAACCTTCGCGGTCACGGCGATATTGCAGTTGGGGCTGAGCATGGACTACGCGATATTCCTGCTCCATCAGTACCGCGACGAACTGCGCACCACCTGCGACCCCAAGCAGGCTCTCGCCGCCGCGATCCCCAAATCCGCAAAGGCGGTGGCGTCCAGCGCGCTGACCACGGTGGTCGGGTTCCTCGCCCTCATGTGTATGCAGTTCGAGATAGGCACCGACCTCGGTCTCTCTCTCGCGAAAGGGATCATCTGCTCCCTGCTCACCGTCATACTCCTCCAACCCTGCCTCATGCTCATGCTGGACAAGGCGAGGGTCAAGACCCAACACAAATGCCTGGACTTCCGCTTCCGTGCGCCCATCAAACGCAGTATACGCGACCGCAGTTGGGTGACGCTGGTGTTCGCCCTGCTCTTCATCCCCGTGCTGTGGGGCTCCACCACCCTCTCCTACACCTATGTACGATTCATGCCCGAGCCCGACACCTCTAACTACACCGAAGATCAGATGTGGAACTACTCCACCGCAAAGGAGCTGGGCAATCAGGTGATGATCATCGTCCCAAACGAGCGCGTGGACAAGGACGGGAATCCCATTCTCGACGAAAACGGCGACCACGTCTATTATATAGAGGAAAACTACGCGTTCGTGGAAAAACTCAATGAGCTCGGCGCCGAACTCGTCGAACTCAACGGAGAAAAAGTCCGAAAACTTTCCTACAAACTCGGGATGTACGTCATGATCCCCGAGGGGACGATGATCGCGGTGAGCGACAAGATCTCCCTCTCCCTCGATCAGATATTCGCGTTGGTGTCCGACGTACTGCCCCTCGCCTACGACGCCGAGGGGAATTTCGACCCGACCAACGTCACCGAAATGATCTCCGCCATACGAAAGATACTCCCCGACGTTCCCATCGCCGACCTTCTCGAACTTGCGGGCAGTTTCGACGAGATGCAAAGTCAGATGGCGATGTTCTCAAGTTACGTAAACGGGGGTTATACTATGTATACCGTAGGGATAAACCCCGCGATCGACTTCGAGAGCCAGACCAGCTTCGACATCCTCAACCAGGTGAAAGAGGAGGCGGAAAAGATATTCGGCTCCACCGGGATGACCTGCTATTTCACGGGTTATACCCAGGGCGCGCATGACTTCGCCGCTGTCACCCCCGGCGACTACAATATGGTGACAGCCATCTCCATCGTCGCGATACTCCTCATCCTGATATTCACGCTGGGAGGGATAAAATTCCCCGTCCTGCTCGTCGCCCTCATCGAGTTCGGCATCTGGATCAACCTCATCATGCAGTACATATTCACGGGAGGCACGATAAACTTCATGTCCTATCTCGTCATCACGGCGGTGCAGCTCGGGGCTACGGTGGACTACGCGATACTCATCACCACAAAGTTCCGCTCCCTGCGCAAGCGCTTCGAGCCCAGACAGGCGGCATATCTCGCCACCACGGGATCGGTGATGTCCGTGCTCACTTCCGCCCTCATCATGGCGGGAGCGTGTTTCAGCATCTTTGCGGTGTCCTCCAACCTCGTCATACAGGAGATGACCTTCCTCATCGCGCGTGGCGCGCTCATCAGCGCGGTGCTGGTCATATTCGTCCTGCCCGCCCTGCTCTCCTTCGCCGACAAACCCACGGGCACAGAAATGCACATCAGACGTACCCGCTTCCTGCGCCCGATAAAATTCAAACGCAGAAAAAAGTACGCGCCCAAACTCACCGACCACCCGTCCGCGCCCCTCGAAAACGAGAACTGACAACGCGACCCGAAAAAACGCAGTATACCATGCCTTTTCACAAAAACGCGGAGCAACAAAGCTCCGCGTTTTTACGACGTAGGTCAGCGGCGAGTTCGGGGTCTCTGCCGAAAGTATTTTCGGTGGGGTAAAAATGCGATCTCGCAAGCTAGACGAAAAATTAAGTAGACACGGGTTCGGTGCGCGTCGAGTCGCCCTCCTCGCCCCGCGAGCGATGTTTAGTCAATACTGGTATCCGCTTGATTATGCAAGAGCGAGACTCAAACTTTTTTCAAGAGGTGTTTTCATAAAGGCGCAGTTGCGCCTTTATGAAAAAGTAAGTCCCGCATTTTAGGAGGACAGTCCTCTATCCCGAGTGGGGGAGGAGTCCCGAAGGGGAGGAGGGGGTACAATACTCCCATGTTAGTGGAGGTAACCCCCATTAAACCAGCCCGACTCCCATGCACACTTATTCGGAACATTGCCTCCACGTGAACTTATTCGGAGTGTGTTTGAACCCCACGTACACTTATTCGGAGACGATCTCACGCGCCGCTCAGCCAAACTTGCACAGCGGGCGTTTGCGCCCGCTCTTGCAAGTCGCGGCGCGTTCTCCTGAGTGCC
>CALVTS010000015.1 GCA_944363035.1 uncultured Clostridia bacterium | reverse complement strand
AATAATACGAACCAGCCTCGGAGCAATTCTTTTCGGCGCTTTTGCACAGCCGAAACTTGCCAATATGTATACTATTGTCTGCGTTCCGCCCGTGCAAAATCATCCGAACATCTCTTGCTCTGAGGTGCGAGCAGTTCCGCGCCAACCGATTTTTGGTTGAGCAATTTCGGGGTCCCCGAGTGAAAATCTATGATTTTCAGTTGGGGTAAAAGTCGCCGTAGCTAATACTTGACTGTATTAGCAAGGCGAATGACGCGGTTCAGGCGGAAATCGGCGGCGCTGAACCTGGTTCGTATTATTCCTGTCTGGCATCCGCAGTCGGACAGACCACGACAGAGGCTCTGCCCCTGCACCCAGCGAGGGGCATCATGCCCCTCGACCCCGTACTTTTATATAATAATTATGCGCCGAAGGTCACGGCTTCGCCCGTTATCTTCGGCGCTTTTATTGAAAAGCATGGCGCTGATAAGTCTAAATCCGCGCAGGGTTAAAATGAGAGAGCTTGGCGATGGTTCCGAAAGAAGGCGGGGAGAATCGAACATCTCTGCATTTTCACGACGCAAACACGGGGTCCCCGCCGAAAGAATTTTCGGTGGGGTAAACATCGGGGTCCCCGCAAAGTACTGCAGCGTAGCGAGGACACTTTGCGGGGTAAACGACTCAGACGAGCCTACCGCCGCGCGGCGCAAGGCAACGAGCACCGCACAAATCGCGACGAAGAAGCGAGAGGGTGCAACTCCCTCGCAGGGGGGGGGATGGAGAAACTCCCCATATAGGTCACTTAGAACGGTTGTCGCTGAGGTTGTCCAGCGCGATGACGAGCGCGGTCATGAAGGGCATATCTTCGGGCGACGCTTCAAGGGAAAACGCGTCCGCGATCACCGTGAACTGCCTTTGCAGGATGCCCACGGGCACTCCGTCACGCAGTATTGTGGAAGAATTACTGAAAAATTTGCCTTGGACGGTGTACTGCCCCGTCGTGCTGTCCGCATACAGTCTCGTGAGGTCAAAAGCCTTGCTGTACACGGTGGCGACCCTGTTGCCGTCCGCGTCTTTGATGTAGGTCTTGTGTCTTATCGGATTCAGCCAGCGATTGCGGATGGTGTAGAGGGTGTTGTCCTGCAAGTCGCACATCACCTTCTTTCTCCCGATGCTGAACACCCTGCCTTTCACCTTGTATACGGGCGCGCCGTTTATATCCGTGACATCCGAACCGCCGCCCCACGAGACCAGTTTGTTTTTGATGAAAACTTTCATTTTTGCTTCCCCCTTTTGCCGAAAAAGGATATCCGCACCCTCGGCGCAAGCCCGAGCGGATCCCCTTTCTTGCCTCACTCAGTCTTGTTATTATCATACAACAAAACAGACAAAAAATCAAGATGTCCGTACATTTACGCGACTTTTTATCGTGTTTTTACCCCTCTGTGGGAGAAATCTTCTCCCACACCTGCGTCACGATCAAGTTTACGTCGTGTTCAGGGCTGATTTAATTGGGTTACGTCCCCTGATACAGAAATATTGTTGCTCCCTTCCTACGGGTTTCGGCGGGTTCAAGTACACTCACTCATACTATTCGTAGTGCTCCATGGATGCCTACCCATGCTTTGATAAAAGTGCGCCGAAGGTTGCGGGGAAAACCGCCGCCTTTGGCGCAATATCATATTAAAGCAAGGGGTCGAGGGGCATGACGCCCCTCGCGAGGTGTGGGGACAGAGCCCCTGCTATTTCAGTTTCACGACCACGACGCCGTCGGCGGGGATACGCGCGACGATCTTCCCGTTTTCCAACGCGGCGTCGCCTGCGATGATGCTCATCGCTTTCCCGAAGGCTCCGCCGGAGGCTGCCGGACCGCCCGATCTCGCGGGAGAGACATAGTCGTCCTTATAGATTTTTCCGACATCTAAACGGCTCTTTTGCGAGAGTTTGGTCTTGTTGAAGAAGCATATCGCCACGCTTCCGTCCGCAAGGGGTTTGGCGAGCACGTCCACAAGCCCTTTACGCACGCGTTTTGCCTGTTTCCCGAGAGCGTCCTGGTCTATCGCGATGAGTTCGCGATCGGTGACTATGTCCAGCACGGAGCGCGGGATGTTGCGTATGTCGTTGCCGAGCACGAGCGGCGCGGACATCATGCACCACAGCGCGAAATGAGCGAGGTTTTGGTCGTATGTGAGTTTGCCGTTGCCCACTTCCAGCATATCGGGGTCGTTGAAATGCCCGAGCGAGGCGTACTTCCAGAGTTTGACATTGCGGGAATAGATGGTCTTTATCCAGAACCACCACGGACGGATATCGGGCGTGGTGCGCCACATATTACCCGCCGTCGCGCCCCACAGCCAGGGCTTGCGGAACCCCCATTCGCAGATGGAAAAGAGGATGGGCTTGGGCTCCGTTCCCCTCTCTTTTGCGACCTCGTTCACCGCGTCGACGAGACAGCGAGACATCCTGCGGTACTGTATGGCGGCGCTGTCGCGGGCGTTCGCCACGGGGTTGCCGAGTTCCACGGAATTCCTGCCCGCTTTCAGCGTGACCACGGTCTGGAAGCGCGCGGTGAGATTGTAGTGTTTCTGAGGCGGGAACATGATGCCCTCTTTCTCCTCGCCGTTCACCGTGACGCCGAGATACTTCTCGTATCTCCCGTACTTCTTGATGCAGACGGTGAGGGAATATTCCCCGTCCGCGTCCACGACGATGTTGTCAAAGAGGACGCTCCCCTTGCCGGCGTCCAATCCCGAGACGTACTGCCCCCCGGGGAGCGCCGCGCACTTCATGCGGCGGGCGAGCCCTTTCAATACGGCGTTGGACACCTGATACTCTGCCGCCTTTCCGCTGCCGAGAGGCGCTATCTCCACGGCATAGACGAGAGGGGCGTAGCGAGGCACGGGGATGTTGTGGCAAAAGTCGTACTTGAAATACTCCGCGCCCCATTTCGCGAGAGTGCGCGCGTCGGCGCGCTCCCTCCCGAGGCTCGCAGGAAGGTCCTCGCAGGTGAGGGTCCCGTTGGAGGAATACAGCCCCGCCTTGAACCCGAGCTCGTTGAGCTCCTTTATGAGCGCGGGTATGCCGTCGGGGAATCTGACCAATTCGCCCTGCCACTCTCCGTTTTCGTCGCGCATATTGGAGTGCCAGTTATCGTCCAGATTCACATAGCGGTATCCCGCGTCGTAAAGCCCCGTCTCCTTCATCGCGCGCGCGGTGTCCATGATGAGGTCGTGGTCGATGTTGTTGCGGAAAGTATTCCAGCTCGACCACCCCATAAGAGGAGTTTTTCTCACCCCGTTTTCGTAGGCGGGACGGGCTTCTTTCTTCGCGGGCGCAGGCATGAACAGACTGCGCAGATAACAGAACGGGCACATTTTGTTGCGTTTTTGCATCATAAACCTCTCATTACGTCAAAACCGTGCCTTTCGGAGCGGCGGATGTCATTTTGCGGGAGCGGCGGTGTACCACACTCTTGCCTCATACGGTCTCAGCGTCTCGCCCATCCCTCCCTTATAGTTGGAGATGAGCAGTTTCGCTCCGTCGGGCACGCATTTCGCGGCGGACGCCGCAGGCACTTCCCCGTCCGTCATGTTGACGATCACGGTGAGCACGCCGCCGTCCTCTGCCACTTTGTCGTAGGCGAACAGCTTCTTGCTCCTGCCCAGCTTCTCTATATACCTGCCGTAGATCGCCGCGTCCTTATACTCCTTCCTGAGCGCGATGACCGCGCGATAGTAATTGAGTATGGAGTCGGGGTCGCTCTCTGCGGCGGCGACGTTTATCTCCTTATAGTTGGGATTGACATGGAACCAGGGTCTCCCCGTCGTGAATCCCGCATTCTCCTCCGCGCTCCACTGCATACAGGTGCGCGCGTTGTCGCGGGCGGCGTAGGCGCAGTTTTCAAACACTTTCTTTTTTGAAAAGAGGTGCGTCTTTTCCATGATATCCTTGGCGCAGAAAGTGGCGACGTCCACAAAGTCCTCCCACTTTTTGAAGGGATAGTCCAGCATCCCTATCTCCTGCCCCTGATACACAAAGTGAGTGCCCGACATGAAGGTGTACAGCGTCGCGAGAGCCTTGCCGCTCTCCACGCGGTACTTCTCGCTGCCGTAGCGGGAGATGACGCGGGGCTGATCGTGATTTTCGAGATAGTTGGTGTTCCACGCCACGCCGTACATCTTGTGTTGCCAGTTGCGGTACACCTTTTTGAGCTTGCGCAGGTTGAACTTGGTCCTGAGATAGCTCGTCATGAAGCAGTCCGCCTCCATGTGCTGGAACTGGAACATCATGTCAAGCTGCTGATCCTTGCCCTCGGCGATATATTTCAGGGCGTTTTCGGGGGTCATCATGGGCGCCTCGCCGAGCTGGAAAGCGTCGTAGTCCTTGACCACCTGCCTGTATTCCATCAAATATTTGTGGATGTTGGGGCCGGGAGAATAGTGTTCCATGCCGCGCATGACGGGGATGGGGAATCCGTTTGGGAGCCCTTCTCGTTTGCTGATGTAGGTGATGACATCCTCGCGGAAGCCGTCCACTCCCTTGTCGAGCCAGAAGCGCATGACCTTTTTCACTTCTTCTCGCACGGCGGGATTGTCGTGATTGAGGTCGGGCTGCTCCACCGCGAAGAGGTGGAGATAGTACTCCCCTCTCTCCTCATTCCATTCCCAGGCGTTGCCGGGGAAGGTGGACATCCAGTTGTTGGGGAACTTCCTGCCGTCCTTGCCTCTGCCGGGACGCCAGATGTAATAGTCCTTGTATTCGGGATCCTTCGCCGCGCTCTTTTTGAACCACTCGTGCTGATCGGAGGTGTGGTTGACCACAAGGTCCATGATGACCTTCATCCCCCTCTCGTGAGCGCCCGCGAGCACCGCGTCGAAATCCTCCATCGTGCCGTACTCGGGATTGATGTTGTAGTAATCCGCGATGTCGTAGCCGTAGTCCTTCTGCGGCGAAACGTAGAGCGGAGAGAACCATATCGCGTCCACTCCGAGGCTCTTTATGTAATCCAGCTTGCCGAGGACGCCTTTGAGGTCGCCCACGCCGTCGCCGTTGCCGTCGCAAAAACTGCGCGGCCATATCTGATAGACGGAAAGCTCTCTAAACCAGGTCTTGTTCATAATTTACCCCCGATAAAGGTTTATCTTATATTATAATAGCAACAAAAGCCTTCCCTTTCAAGTGCGAAATGAAAAACGCGCGCCTTCTCGGGACTTTTGAACGCCGAAAGCCCGCCGCAGACCGCGACGGGCTTCACTTCGGAGCTTCCGGATGATGAAAGCCCGCCGCAGACCGCGACGGGCTTCACTTCGGAGCTTCCGGATGATGAAAGCCCGCCGCAGACCGCGACGGGCTTCACTTTCGCTTTCGGGAAAGGTCTACTTGCGGGCGACCGCCTTCTTTGCCGCCGCCACGATGTCCTCCGTGGTGAGATGGAATTTCTCACTGAGATAGGCTTGCTTGCCCACCTCGCCGAAGGAGTCCACGACGCCTATCATCTCGACGGGCGCGGGGCACTTTTCCACCACCACTTCGGCGACGGCGCTGCCGAGCCCGCCAAAGGTGCTGTGGTTCTCGCAGGTGACGATGGCGCCCGTATCCTTGACTGCGGCGCAGATGGCGTCCGCGTCGATGGGCTTCCAGGTGTGCATATTGAGGACCGCCGCAGAGATGCCCTCCGCCGCCAGCGCGTCGGAGGCTTTCAGCGCCCTGTCCACCATGATGCCGGAGGCGATGAGAGTGACGTCCTTGCCCTCTCTGACCTTGACCGCCTTGCCGAGCTTGAAATCCAGAGAATCGTCAAATATCTTCTCCGTCTTTTTGCGGAACATACGGATGTACACCGCGCCCGGATAGTCGATAATCTGCGGGAGCGCCTTTTGGAGCATGGTCGCGTCCGTGGGCTCGAAGCACACCATCTTGGGGATGGCGCGCATGAGGCTCATATCCTCGAAGGGCATATGGGTGCCGCCGTTGGCTTCCGCCATGACGCCGGGGTCGGAACCCACTATCTTGACGTTGAGTTTGCTGTATGCCACCGAGATGAAGATCTGGTCATAGCATCTCCTCGTGGCAAAGGGCGCGAAGCTGAACGCGAAGGGGATCTTGCCGAATGCCGACATACCCGCCGCCACGCCTATCATGTTCGCCTCGGCGATGCCCACGTTGATGAATCTTTCGGGGAAGGCTTCGAGGAAGCACTTTGTCGCGTGACAGCTCATGAGGTCGGCGTCCAACACGACGATGCGGTCATCCTTTTTCGCCGCTTCGACCAGTCCTGCCGCCATAACTTGTCTGATTTCTTTTTCGTCGGTCATTATTCGTACCTCCCCGTTTCCTTTCTCCACACCTCTTCGGGCACGGACATACTGTGGCAGTTCGCGACGCCCTCGGTGAAGGACGCGCCCTTGCCTTTGACGGTGCGCAGGACGATCATGGACGGCTTGTCGTGCTGTGCCTTTGCGGCGTCGATGGCGTCCGAGATGGCGGCAAGGTCATGCCCGTCCACATCCTGCACGAAGAAATTGAACGCTTTCCACTTGTCCACGATGGGTTCCAGCCCGTTGATGGATTCCACGGGACCGTCCAACTGCATACGGTTGCTGTCCAACAGCACGATGAGATTGTCGAGCTTCCTGGATCCCGCGAACATACTCGCCTCCCAGATCTGCCCTTCCTGGCTCTCGCCGTCGCCGATGAAGCAGTATATCGTGGCGGGATTGCGGTCGATCTTGGCGGCTATCGCCATACCCACCGCGGCGGAAAGTCCCTGCCCCAGCGAACCCGCCGTCATGTCTATGCCGGGGGTCTTGTTCATGTCGCAGTGGGAGGGAAGATTGGTCCCGTTGCGGTTGAGGGTGGACATCCAATCCTTGGGGAAGTATCCCAGATCGCAGAGCACGGAATACATCGCGGGGCCCGCGTGTCCTTTGGACATTATCACGCGGTCGCGATCCTGTTTTTTGGGATCCTTGGGGTCGACGTTTGCTTTGTCGTAATAAATGACCGTGAGCGCGTCCATGACGGACATGGTGCCGCCGATGTGTCCCACTCCGAAGTGCCCGATGATCTCAATGGCATCGTCGCGGAGCTTGCGCGCTTTGGCAGTCAAAAAATCGAGTTTTTCTTTCTGCATGGCGTTCCTCCTTATCACGATGAGTATATCATCAAAAAAATCCCTTTTCAATAGGTGTCGCAAAAAAAGTTAATAAATTAACGATTTGCATGATTTCGCTTTTTCCGCTCACACTACCCTCAAATACGCGGGCGCGGACGCGCTACGCGACAAAAAAGGAGAATGTTTATGTTGAGATCCGCAATACTCACGCTTGCGCTCGCGGCGATGACCCTGCCTTCGGCGGCGGCCGCCGCGCCCGACGCCACCCCCGTGCCGCTCCCTGCGGCAGAGACCGCGGCGTACGTCGAGACCGCCCTCCCCGAGTCGGAGGGTCCCTCGGAACAAAAGGGAGAAAAGGACGCTCCCCGCGCTCCCCGTTTCGCCCCCTACGCAAAGCGCGACGAAGACCGTCGCGGGGCGTTCCCCCCTCCCCTTCGCCGTCCTCCCCTCCCCGGAAGCGCGTTTTCCTGCGGGCTGGCGGACCGGTTTTACGGGAAGATAAACGACGACTTCGTCCAGGTGTACGAGACGCGGGTGGCGAAGGGAAAGGTGCTCTCGGACCTTTCGGAAGCGGAACTTGCCCTCGGCGCAGCGGAAGCGGGGGTGAGCGAGGAAAAGTACAGAGCCCTGCTCCTGCTTTCCGACCTGATGAGCCGCACTTCCCGTCCCGTGCCCGTATCCGTCCTCGCCTCCCTCGGCGACGGAGAGCTCCTGCGCCTTGCCAGGCGCCACGCGAAACTCTTTGCCGACACCCTGACAGAGGAGGAACGCGACAGCCTGAAAGCGGAGTTCAAAGAAGCGCTGAAATGAACGTATCGGCACAACCATGCCGTTGAAAAGTCAAAACCCGCGCATAAAACGCGGGTTTTGTCATTATACTTTCTTCTTCGCGAGCCTATCCGGCGCTCTGCTTCACAAGCCTATCCTGGTGCAGGGCACGGAGCCGTCCAAAAGTTCCTTTATTCCGTAACGACTGCTCCCGATGACTACGGTGGTGCCGTTTTTCAGAGGCTCTTTGATATATTCCAGCTTGGCTTTCGCGCCGTGCGCGCCCTTTCTGGACGCCCCCGCGCAATGCTTTTGGAGTTCCTCCACATTGGCGATGAGCTCGTATACGTCCTTGCCGCTCACCCGCGTGACCAGAGTCTTTTCGTCGTCGGGATCGGAATATATCCCCTCGGTGGTGGTCATGATGAGGAGGGTCTTGCATTTGACGAGGCAGGCTATCTGGCTTGCGGTCTCGTCGTTGTCCACACACTCTATGGCGCGTCCGCGCTCGGCAAGTATCCTGCCAATCTCGTGCTTGCGGTTTTCCTCATAACTCACGGGATCGTTGTAGTTGACGATGGGGATGGCGTTCTGCCCCGGGCAACGGCACAACATCTCGTAAAGGTGTCTGCGCTTCTCCTCGTCATTGAAGTGCTGGTGCTCCACGAGTATCTGACGCACGCTGAAACGGCTGTCCACGAACTGCCGATAGGTCTGCATGAGGATGGACTGCCCCTGCGCGGAGTAATCCGTCTTGTTCTCCTCGTCCGTGCCGCGGAGCTCCCTGCCCGTGCGCTTGACGTAATCCAGCCTGCCTATCTCCGTAGCGCCCGACGTCACCCAGATATACCCCGGGCGAAGCTCACGCGAAAGGCGGGCTATGATGTTGTAGTTCATATCCTGATACTCGCGGTCGATGAGCGCCATGGAGCCTATCTTGCCGACGAGTTCGATGTCGAAATCCGCCATACTGTCCTCCCTGAAAACAAATGGAGCATTGAGATTATAATATACTCTCGCGAAAAAAGCAAACTTTGGACGCGAAAAAGCCCCCTCCCGCCATGCGGAAGAGGGCTTTTGGCACATATCTTCATGCGAAGCGCGTTCAGCCCGCGACGACTTGGTCCTTTTTTGCTTTTTGCTTCTGTATAATGCGCACGATGAGTTTGTATATCTCCACGCAGGGTATGACCGCAAACGCGAGCGCGATGGCGATGCCCCATTCCATACCGTTGAGCATGGTCGCGCCGAACTCCTCGTTGACGCGGGGCACCACCACGATGAACACGGTGAGCGCCACGCCGATGAGGAAGCTCAGGTTGATATACTTGTTGGCGAACAGCTTGCGGTTGAGGATGCTGTGATCCTGCGAGCGCATGGAGAAGGAGTGGAAGAGCTGGATGAGCGCCAGGCTCACGAACGCCATGGTCATCGCCTCGTCGTGCCTCACGTCCATACCGCCATCGATGGCGAAGCATCCCACGCAGAAGGACGCCATGACCAGACCCGTCTGGATGATGCCCTGAATGAGGATGTCCACCCCCGTCCTGCCCGCAAAGAGGCTGGCGTTGGATTTGCGCGGAGGCTTCTGCATGACGTCGCTTTCCGCCTCCTCCATACCGAGGGAGAGTGCGGGCAGACTGTCCGTGACCAAGTTGATCCAGAGGATCATGAGCGGAGAGAGGAAGGTCTGACCCCAAATGACCGTTGCTATGAACAGGCACAGCACTTCCGCGATGTTTGCCGACAGCAGGAACTGGATCGCCTTCTTGATGTTGGCGAAGATCTTTCTGCCCTCTTCCACCGCGCCGATGATGGTGGCGAAGTTGTCGTCCGCGAGCACGAGATCCGCCGCGCCCTTGCTGACGTCCGTACCCGTGATGCCCATGCCGATGCCGATATCCGCGCGTTTTATTGAGGGAGCGTCGTTGACGCCGTCCCCCGTCATCGCGACCACCTTGCCCTTGCCCTGATAGGTGGTGACTATCCTCACCTTGTTTTCGGGGCTGACGCGCGCGAAGACGGAATATTGCTCGATGGTGGCGGCGAACTCCTCATCCGACATCTTGTCCAGATCCGCGCCCAGGATGACCTTGTCTCCCTCGCGCAGGATGCCTATCTCGGAGGCTATCGCGGACGCGGTGTCGATGTGGTCGCCCGTGATCATGATGGGACGCATACCCGCGCCGATACACACGCGCACCGCCTCTTTGACCTCCGCTCTGGGCGGGTCTATCATGCCGACCAACCCGACGAAGGTGAGCTCGCTTTCGAGCGCGGCGCGGTCTGAGGTGTCCGTCTTGACGGCGACTCCGAGCACGCGAAGCGCCTTTTTCGCCATCTTGGAATTGGCTTTCTTTATCTCCTCGATGTCCTTCTCTGCGATGGGACGCACCTCCTCTCCCACCATGACGGAGGAGCAGAGGGGAAGGAGCATATCCGGCGCGCCCTTGACGTAAGCCTGCCTGACGCCGTCGTGCTCGTTGACGGTGGTCATGAGCTTTCTCACGCTGTCAAAGGGGACTTCGTCCACGCGGGGATATTCCGAAAGGAGGGTGCGGTAGTCCTTGCCGCAGGCTTCCGCAAACGCGACGAGCGCGGTCTCGGTGGGATCGCCTGTGAGCCCGTCGGACGTCTTTTCGGTGTCATTGCAAAGCGCCATCGCGCGCAGGAAAGCGTCAAAGTCTTTCCCGTCCGAGGCGGCTTCCTCATCCACGGACTTGAAACCGCAGTCCGGCAGATAATACCCTTTCACCGTCATCTGATTGAGAGTTAAAGTGCCTGTTTTGTCAGAACAGATGACTTCACAGCACCCGAGAGTCTCAACAGAAGGCAGGTTTTTCACTATCGCGTTGCGCTTGGACATACGCTGTACGCCTATAGCGAGCACGATGGTGACGACGGCGGGCAGACCTTCGGGGATGGCGGCGACCGCTATCGCGACGGCGGTCATGAACGCCTCCATGATGTTTTCGGGCTCGCGCACCGCCTGTACGATGAATATGACCGCGGCGATCGCGAGCACGAGTATGCTGAGGAGTTTTGCGGTCTTACCAAGCTGTTTTTGGAGAGGAGAGGTCTGCTGAGAGCCGTCCGTGAGCATGGTGGCTATCTTGCCCACTTCCGTCTTCATGCCCGTGTGGGTGACCACGCCCGTACCTCTGCCGTACGCCACGGTGCCTCCCGAATACGCCATATCCGCACGGTCACCGAGAGGGGCGTCCGCCGCCACCGTCTTTTCGGCGTCCTTTTCGGCGGGAACGCTCTCGCCCGTGAGCGCGGCTTCCTCTATCTTCAGGGAGGCGGAGGTGAGCAATCTCATATCCGCCGGCACGATGTCGCCCGCTTCCAGCTTGACTATGTCGCCGGGGACGAGCTCCTCGCTCGCGAGATGTTTCCATTCGCCGTCGCGGAGCACCTTGGAAAACGCCTTGTTCATGTTTTTCAAGGCTTCCATGGCGTTCTCCGCTTTGTTTTCCTGCACCACGCCGATGATCGCGTTGAGGACGACTATGAGCAGGATGACGCCGGCGTCGATGAGTTCGGAATATTCGCCCTCCACCAGAGCTATCACCGCCGAGACCACCGCCGCCACGAGGAGCACGATGATCATGATGTCCTTGAACTGTTCGAGGAACTTGACGATGAGGCTCTTCTTTTTGCCCTCCGCAAGCGCGTTCTTGCCGAATTCCGCAATGCGCTTTTCCGCCTCGGCTGAGGAAAGCCCCTCCTCCGTTGCGGAGACGGCTTTCAACACCTCTTCCGCCGACTTGTTGTGATAGACGACGGCGGGGAGGACGTTTTCAGCCTCTGTCGGCAGGGCGTTTTCCGCCTTCTTCTTGCCAAAGATTGCCATATTCTCTCCTTTGTCGCAGTATTCCCGCGAGTTTTCATACGCATACGCGCACGCACGCGCCCGTTCTTATAAAAAAGACTTCTGCTTCCGCAAAAGTCTTGTAACCCGTCTAGGGCTGCCTTGCCAGAGGGCTTGCCTCAGGATGTTGACAATGGCACTAAACTACTCCCTTTCGTAGGGGCATTATATGCCGACCGAGGGAAGAGTGTCAAGCGTTTTGCGCACGCCGCTCAGGCGCGGGGTCTCATCGTCGGGAAGAGGAGCACCTCGCGTATGGTATAGCTGTCCGTAAGAAGCATGACCAACCTGTCCACGCCCATGCCCATGCCGCCCGTAGGAGGCATACCGTATTCGAGCGCGGTGACGAAATCCTCGTCGTAGGGCTGAGCTTCCTCGTCTCCCTGCGCCTTTGCCGCCATCTGCGCGGCGAACCTCTCCCTCTGATCCAGAGGATCGTTGAGTTCGCTGAACGCGTTGGCTATCTCCTTGGACGCGATGAACAGCTCGAATCTCTCGGTAAGGCGGGGGTCGGAGCTCTTCTTCTTCGCGAGAGGGCTCACCTCCACGGGATAGTCGATGATGAACACGGGACCCGTGAGCTTCTCTTCGACGAAATTGTCGAACACCTCGTAAAGCGCCTTGCCCCAGGTGGTGTTCGCGGGGAGCTCCAAGCCCTTGGCGTTCGCCTTTTTGATGAGCTCGTCGAGAGGTTCGGAGTCAAAGTCCATGCCGACGTACCTCTTCACCGCGTCCGCCATGGTGAGGCGCTCCCAGGGCCCCGCGAAGGAGAGTTTTTCTCCCTGATAGGTGATGTCGAGAGTGCCGCAGGCTTTCATGGCGCAGAAGCGGATGAGCTCCTCGGTGAGGTCCATCATGGCGTTGTAGTCCACATACGCCTGATACACTTCCACGGTGGTGAACTCGGGATTGTGTTTGGGGTCCATGCCCTCGTTTCGGAATATCCTGCCCACCTCGTACACCTTCTCGAAGCCGCCGACTATACAGCGTTTGAGATAGAGTTCGGTGGCGATGCGCAGATACATATCCACGTCCAGGGTGTTGTGGTGGGTGATGAAAGGACGCGCGTTCGCGCCGCCCGCCAAAGTGTTGAGCACGGGGGTCTCCACCTCGAAGAACCCTCTCCCGTCCAAAAACTCGCGGATGGCGGAGACTATCTTACTGCGCTTGACGAATATCTCCTTCACGCCGGGGTTGGAGATGAGATCGACGTATCTTTGACGGTATCTGAGCTCGGGGTCTTTGAGCCCGTGATACTTCTCGGGCAGAGGCAGAAGGGATTTGACAAGCAGGGTGTACTCCGTCACATGGACGGTGACCTCCCCCGTCTTGGTCTTGAACACACTGCCCTTGACCCCGATGATGTCGCCCACGTCCAGCTTTTTGAACTCGGCATAGCACTCCGCGCCCATGTCGTCGCGGCTGAAATAGAGCTGCATATCGCCGTCGCTGTCCGCGATATGACCGAAGCTCGCCTTGCCCATCACGCGCTTGGACATCAGCCTGCCCGCCACGGACACGCTCTTGCCCTCGTATGCGTCGTAATCCGCCTTTATGCCCCCTGCGGTGGCGGTGCGCTCGTAGGAGGTGAGCTCAAAGGGATCCCTGCCCTCGGCTGTGAGCGCCGCGAGCTTGGAGAGCCTGACTTTGCGGACCTCGCCTATATCCTCGACGGGACCGACTCCGTTTTCCGTCATTCTTTCGTTCACTTGATTTCCTTTATCCTGTAACTTATCTTGTTTCCGTTGGGCGCGGTCATCTCCACGATGTCACCCTTCTTTCCGCCTATGAGCGCCTGCCCGAGGGGGGATTCGTTGCTGATGCGGTTCTGCGCCGCGTCCGCCTCGGTGGTGCCGACTATCCTGTACGTCTCGGGGTCGTCCTCCTCTCCGTCAAACAAAAACGCCACGGTGACGGTGCTCCCGAGAGAGACTTCGTGCTTGCTGAGGCTGTCCTCGTCGATGATGACGGCGTTCTGTATCTTCTCCTCGAGCTCCTTTATCTCGGATTCGACAAAACTCTGCTCTTCCTTTGCCGCGTCGTACTCCGCATTCTCGCTGAGGTCGCCGAATTCGCGGGCTATCTTGATCCTCTCTGCAACTTCCTTTCGCTTGGTGACGACGAGAAACTCGTGTCTGTCTTTAAGCTCCTGCAACCCGTCGCGGGTGAGATAGACTTCTTTCATTGCTCCTTTTCGGCGGCAGGTCCCTCCGCCTCGTCCTCCGTTTTGATTTCTTCCTCATCATATTCGTCCGCCTCGGCGGGGGAAACTCCCTCCTCGGCGTTCTCTTCCTCTTCCTGCGCGGACGCGGACTCCGGGATCTGCTCCGGCGCGTCTTCGCCGTCGCCCTCCGCCACGGGGACGTCGCTCTCCGCCGCCGCGGTCTCCTCGCCGACTTCCGCAACGGGAGCCGCCTCTTCTGCGACCTCCTCGCCGCCCTCGGCAGAAGTCTTTTCCACCATATCGGGCACTACGGCGTAATTGGCGTCATGCTCCGCCACCTTCTCGGCGACCACCTCTTCCACCTTCTCCTTGTCAGGCTTGAACTTCGCCTGCAAGGACACTATCTTGAACTCTATGGTGTGGAACCTGAACCCGAGCGCGCCCTTGAACACCTCTTCGAGCAAGGTCCTGAGATAGGTCTCGGTCTCGAACACGTCGCGGTCGGTGATGCGCACGGACACTTTGAGCTTGACGCCGTACTCGTTGACGATGAGCGCGACTTTGCCCGTCTTGACCCCCTCCATGCCGTAGAAGGTCTCCTTCACCAGCCTGCGGATGACGCCCAGCGTCGCCTTGCAACTGCCGCCCTGTTCGCTCCTGAGCGTGATCTCGCGCACCGCGTCTCCCGCCAGGAAGAGCAAAAGCAGAGATGTGATCGCAAGCAACAGATAAAGGATGCTCAACGTGATGATGAGCCCCTTGACCAGCTTGTTGTCGAATTCCTGTTGGTCGATGCCGCCGAACGCCGTGACGATCAGGATCACGATGAGCACCAGCGCCACGATAAGCCCCGCCGAAGCAAGTATCTTCTCGATATTCTTTTTCATAATACCTCCGTGACGGCGAACCGCCTCTATGCTTATTCCGCCGAAACAGCGTCCCCGTCCTTCGAAGCCGCTGTTTCCGTATCGTCCTATTATGTTTCATATAATATAAACGATACTTCATAAATAGTCAAGCACCTGAAAAAAATGTGTTTGACTCCCACGAATACTTATTCGGAGAGTGCTTGAATCCCACGTAAACTTATTCGAGGTGTGCTTGATTCCCACGTACACTTGTTCGGAGTGTACCTGACTCCCACGTGAACTTATTTGGAGTGTATTGAACTTCACGTGAACCTATTCGGAGTGTGCTTGAACCCCATGTGAACTTATTCGGAGTGTGCCTGACTCCCACGTACACTTTTTCGAAGACGGTCTCACGCGCCGCTCAGCCAAACTTGCACAGCGGGCGTTTTACGCCCGCTCTTGCAAGTCGCGGCGCGTTCTCCTGAGTGCCGAGCAACGCCGTAAATCTAAAAAGACACGGGCTTTAACTTGCGAGCGCCGAATTCCTCCTCCCGTGCCGGGTCATCAGCAAGTGCAGGTCTCCGCTTGATTATGTGAGTGCGATATAAAAAACTTTTGTAGGAATGCGAAGTCAGTCCCGCATGATGCGGGGACTGAACTCGTTCGGACACGGGGGAGGAAAGCCCGCAGGGAAGGAGGGGGAGCCAACATTCACCCGCGAGACGTACAGCATGAGAGAGCATACTTGAACCCGACGAATAAGTGTGCGTGGGGTTCAATCTAATTTAATTTGAGGGTACGTTCCCTGACGTGGGAAGTATTGTTGCCCCCTTCCTGCGGGTTTCCCCCCAATTTACCCCACCGAAAATACTTTCGGCGGGGACCCCGCTCGTTCCCCCTTAAAAGGGGACCCACCATTTTGGGGGAAACCTTCGGCGCTCGGGCATGAGGGCTACCGAGGACGGCGCCTCTGCGGCGCCGCCATGTTATGCCGCTTGCAATGCGCCCGCTTCGCGAAGAGAATGGCGCATTGCCGACGCACTTTTCGTCTCGCCCTCGGCACTCACTTCGTCGCCGCCGACTTGCAAGAGGGCTACGCCCTGTGCAAGTTTGGCTGGGCGGCTCCACTCCGAATAAGTGCACGTCGTGTTCAAGCACACTTCGAATAAGTGTACGTGGGGTTCAAACGAGCACCGAAAGAGTGTGCGGCGTGCTCAATCTAATTTAATTTGAGGGTACGTCCCCTAACATGGAAGTATTGTACCCCCTCCTCCCCTTCGGGACTCCTCCCCCACTCGGAATAGAGGACTGTCCTCCTAAAATGCGGAACTTACTTTTTCATAAAGGCGCAGACTGCGCCTTTATGAAAACACCTCTTGAAAAAAGTTTGAATCTCGCACTCACATAATCAAGCGGATACCAGTATAGACTAAACGTCGCTCGCGGGGCGAGGAGGGCGACTCGACGCGCACCGAGCCCGTGTCTACTTAATTTCTCGTCTAGCTTGCGAGGTCGCAGATACGCGCCGCGACTTGCAAGAGCGGGCGCAAACGCCCGCTGTGCAAGTTTGGGTGAGCGGCGCGTGAGACCGTCTCCGAATGAGTGTTCGTGGGAATTAAGCACACTCCGAATAAGTTCACGTGGGAGTCAGGCACACCCCGCATAAGTTTGCGTGGGAGTCAGGCACGCCCCGAATAAGTGTTCGTGGGAGTCAGGCACGCCCCGAATAAGTGTTCGTGGGAATCAAGCACACTCCACATAAGTATACGTGGGAGTCAAACACCCTCGCCCCAACGCTCGTATGGTGAAAACGCCGCCATTTGGATGAAGAGCAAGGAAGAGCCGCGACTCACGGACGCGCCGCGTACTCCTCGTACGTAAGCGGTCGGGATCGCGGCTCTGACACAGCTATTCGCCAAATGGCGGCGTTTTAGAGCGCTTGGTCGCCGAAGCGTATCCACCCCGCCTTCCTCATCACCTCGGAAAGGACGAAACAGAGGACGGCAGGGATGACGAAGCAACAGAGGATGATGCCGAGGGCGAGCTTCCATTCGGGGAGGGAGACTTCGAGAGAGGCGTCGATGGCGCCGAATATGCCGACGAGCCCGGAGGTACCCATCCCGCCGCCGACGGCGTTGCACCTGAGCTCGAAAACGCAGGTGGAGAGGGGTCCTACGACGGCGCTCGCCAATATGGGCGGGAGCATGATGCGAGGACGGCGCATGAGGTTGGGGATCTGGAGCATACTGGTGCCTATGCCCTGCGCGACGAGCCCTCCCCATCTGTTCTCGCGGAAGGACTGCACCGCAAATCCTACCATATGCGCAGAGCATCCGACCATGGACGCTCCGCCTGCGAGCAGGATGGCGTCATAGGTGGCGAAACTCACCTCTCCCGCCGCGTATGCCGTGACGACGGGCGACGCGACGGCAAGCCATATCGCCGCAGATGACGTAGGCAGGGTGAGGAGTATGCCCATGACCACGGCGATGACTATGCCCATGACGAAGGGAGTCGCCGCAGTCGCGAGAGCCACGCCCTCCCCGATGAGATCGACGAGCGCGATGAAAGGCCATGCCACCCAGACCGCGGCAAGACAGAGCACGAACATCACGAGGGGGACGATGACGATGTCCACCTTTGTCCTGCCCTCCACCAGTCTTCCCACCTCCACCGCAAGGACGGAGACGACATAGGAGCCGATGGGGTTGCCGGGAGCCGCAGGAGCCACCCCGGAAAGCACGTCCGCCACGGAAGAGGAAAGGAATCCGCCCGTGAACCCGTCCGTTATCGCGTCGGCAAACGCGCCGACGAACCCCGCGACCGCCGCCGTGAACATGACGAGCTTGGAGGCTTTGAGCGCGTGCGCTATTCCTATGCCTATCCCCGCGCCCATCAGCATCTTGGCAAGGTTGGCGACCGCCGTCACCCCTCCTCCGAAAACGACGCCGGCGTCCGTGCCCGCCCCCGAGATCCAGGAGCCGATCTGTCCGAGGATGGTGCCCGCGATGAGGGTGCAGAACAGTCCCTGCGACATCCCGGTGAAAGCCTCGATGAAATAGCGGTTGAACCCTTTCTTCAAAAGGTAGCCGATATATTTCCACGAAAACTCGGGTTTTATCTGCTCTTTTTGTGGAGTTAAACCCGCGTTTTTGTCTTTTTCTTTGTTTTCGTCAAGTTGCTCGCGGGGATCGTCAGCGGCGTGCGCGCCGCGCTCCTCTCTGCGATATTCGATGTCCTCGCGGAAGAAGTCAACCAATCTCGCCATCCTTGTCCTCCCATTTTTTTCTCGCCATACCGACCACGGTGGCGAGGACGAGCGAACAGAGTTTGCCCGCGTCGTCGCGGCGGAAATCGCCTGCGTTCCCGCCATAGCTTTTTGCCGTGAAATACGCACAGTCGCACCCCGCTTCGCGAAGCGCGTTCGCCGCATAGCCGTGCAATGCGGAAAGTTTGCTCTTGACTCCGTCGCAGGGGGGCATCGCGCAATCCACGCCCGTGTTTTCCACGGCGTCGAAGAGCGCCGCCCCCGCATAAGAGGAATACTCTACTCCTCTCAGCGCGTCCCTTTTCAGCATCGCGACTCTGCTCCCCTCGATATCTCCGATGACGAGAGCGACTCCTCCCGAGATCTCGGGGTGCGCCTTTGCAAAGGCGCGGGAGCCCGCGTGCGCGGAATTCTCGCCGCCGAATGAAACAAAACATACCCTCGTCCCCTCGGGCAGAAGCTCGGGAGAGGCGAGAAGTTTGCGGTAGACGACGATGGAGACCGCGGTGGAGATTCCGTTGTTTTCACGGGCGTGTCTTTGGAGAGGAGAAAAGTGCATGATGAGCACGAATATCCCCGCCACGCTGTTGAGGAAGGGAATTATTGTGAGGGAGGTGATCTTGGGCACGGTGTCCGACCCCACGCAGATTTTGACCACGCAGAAGAGCACGAAAAGCGCCGCCGACAAAGGCGCGACTATAAACGCCACCTTGCGCACCAGCGCGAAATTGACGAAATAGGAGCCCGGAGACGCGTCGTGATTGGAGGCGATGACCACCACCCTGTCCCCTTTCTGCTTGGCGAGAGGGACGCTTTCGCCGAACACGTTGTAGGACACTTTCTTGGGATAAAGATTTTTGACCGCGCTCCTCGCACCCAAGAACGCCGACCCTGCGGCTACGCCCCCGAAAACGAACACGCCGAGCGCGACCAACACGAGTATTATCCCGTCCGTGCGGCTACCTCCGAAAGAGACGAAATAGAAAAATGCGGCAAAAAAGTAGGACACGCCGAGCAACGCGCAACAGTTGCGCCCCGCGTACGGCGGAGTGCGGAAGGCTTCCAGCCTGGTGGGCGCGTAGGGGGATATCTCGTCGCGGAGCTTCCTCGCGCACACGGTCTCCTCCTTGGTGGAGGTGAGCCCGTCGGCGTGATCGGATACGGATCTGATGAGCTCCTCCACCTCGTCGTCCGCCTCTTTGCGAGCCAAAACGCGTTCTTCTGCGGAAAGCGGGAGCGCGTCCTCCTCTCCTCCGTCCGCCCTTTCGGCGCGCGTGACGATATAATCGTTGTCTTCGCTCATTTCGTCACCTCGTCAAGCGGTGAAACCGCCGTCCACCGTGAGCACCTGCCCCGTGATGTATCCGTGCGTCAGCAAAAACCTGACGGCGAGAGCTATCTCCTCGGGAGTCGCCATGCGCCCGAGCGGGATCTCCTCCTCGAGAGCGGCGAGCTCCTCGGGAGAATAGCACTTCATCATGTCCGTCGCCACCGCCCCGGGAGCCAGCGCATTGACGGTTATCCCCGAGGGCGCGACCTCTTTCGCAAGCGCGAGGGTCATGCCTATGAGCGCGGCTTTGGACGCGGAATACGCCGCCTCGAACGCGCCGCCGCGCACCCCCCACACGGAGGATACGTTGACGATGCTCCCCTTCTTTTTGGAGATCATGTGCGGCAAAAACGCCTTGGTCACGTAAAACGCACCGTCGCAGTTGACCGCAAACAGACGGCGCCACTCCTCCTCGGTCACATCCTGCAACAGCCCCCTTGAGGAGACTCCCGCGCAGTTTACGAGCATATCCGCGCCCCCGAACCTCTCCCTGACAGCCCTTTCTGCGGCGGAGACGGAGGCGGGATCGGACACATCGCAGAAGAAAGCCTTGACGCCGCCGAAACCCCGAAGCTCCTCTTCCAGCGCGCGGGCGCGCGCCTCGGAGGAATGATAGGTGAAAGCCACGTTGTATTCCTGCGCGAGCGCGCGGACCACTGCGGCGCCTATCCCTCTGCTTCCCCCTGTCACGAACACCGTAGACATACGGATCCTCCTTTTGCCCTCTGCGGGAAAACAAAAAAGGCGGACTCAGCCGCCTTTCATGTCACGAAAATATCATTCGGCTTCCTCTTCTTCGGCTTCAGCCTTGGCTTCGCTGTCCGCCGCAGTCATGACGCCTATCATTACCCCTTCCGCGGGGACGTCGCCGGAAGTGACGTCCACAACGTAGAGATAGTTGTAGTCCTCGGTGTTGAAATATACCAGGTCGTTGCCTACGAATTCCAAAGAGAGCCAATCGCTCTTGACGCCAGCGGCTATCACCGTCTTGGCGTTGTCGCTGTCTCCCTCCCCGACGGTGAGGTTGATGCGGTAGAGCTTGTCGCCGTCGCTGTCGGTATAGAAGACCTGACCGCCTATGACCGCCTGCACGCTGGCTGTCCCCTCGATGATGAGGTTGTCCTTGGTGTAACCCACGCTCCCGGCGGTGACGAGATAGATGTTGCTGTCCTTGGTGGCGAGCACGCCCTTATCCCCGCCGAGCGGGAAGAAGGAGGAGGGCGCCGAGGAAGCGAGTTTCACCTCGTTTTTGATCGAAAACTCACTTTCTGTGTCAAAAACGACGCTGTAAAACCCGACTGTGGTCGAAGACCCACCTTCATAGATGGACTTGGTGTAATACAGAGTCGCCTTCGTCGCGGAGTCGAAAGTGACGTCGGACAAAGTGTAGGTGAACACCTTTTCGTAGTTCTCCTCCACCTTGTCGCCCTCTTCCAGCCAGCTGTCAAGAGTGGCGAGAGTGCGGCGGTCGGAGCCGTCGTAACGCACCGCGCAGAGGTTGTTGTAGTGACGATAGCTGTCCTCTCCCGTGGGGGTCTCGGTGTAGAAGATATACTCCGCGACATTGCCCTTGCCGGGGGTCTGTGTTGCGGAATATCCCCAAAGGACGCTTGTCGCGTTCTCCACGAGCACGCCGGACTTGCCCGCCGCCTCGTCCGAGCTCTTGTCCGTGCTCATTCCCGAGAAGTCGAAATAGCGCACGGTGGAAGAAGAGGTGGAATACAGCACGCGGGTGGGCGTGAAGAGATACTCGCTGCTGCGGCTGTTCACCACGCCTATGCGCTGGGTCACCGCGCCGTCGGTGCGGGTGCGCATGAAGTTGGTGTGAGTGGTGGAGGCGTTGCCGGAATTGTCGCGGTCGGTGTTGGGCGTGGCGTAATAGATCCAGTCGCCGTACACCGCGAAACCGCCGCCCGCATACTCATTGTAGATGCTGAGCGGGACCACCACTTTCGCCGTGGAATTGTCTATGCTGCCGTCCGCCTTTTTCTCGGCGCGCATTATCGCCTGCTTCTCGGCGGCGCCCCACTCGTTGGAGGTCACGCTACCCACATAACCGTTGATGAAGTAGACGTATTTGCCCTGTTCCACATAATAGCCTCCGTTGGAGACCACATCGGCGGAGGACTCGCCCATGCCGATGCCCGACCATTCGTACACGTTGCACGCGGCGAGCACGCCTGCCGCGACCGCCAGCACGGCGATGAGCGCGACTATCATGATTGCTTTCTTGTTTTTCATAACACTCTCCGTAGAGTTTGAATGTTCTATCATCTCCCCGCGTCTGCGGCGCGGAGGAAGTTCATTATACCCCAATGCGGGGATTTTTACAACTCACGCGCCCGGGAGCGCGGGTTTTTAGCTTTCGGACGTCGGTTTTTTCTCCTCTTCCACGTCCAGTTTGATGTGCACGTCTTTGAGCTGACGCTCGGTGACTTCCGAGGGAGCGCCCATCAGGATGTCGCGGGCGTTGCGGTCCATCGGGAAGGTGATGATCTCGCGGATGTTGGGCTCCTCGGCGAGCAACATGACTATCCTGTCCACTCCGGGAGCTATCCCCGCGTGAGGAGGCGCGCCGAACTTGAAGGCGTT
This sequence comes from uncultured Clostridia bacterium, assembly GCA_944363035.1. GTDB lineage: Bacteria > Bacillota > Clostridia > Christensenellales > CAG-917 > Limadaptatus. The sequence goes on along the minus strand of CALVTS010000015.1, from coordinate 9,834 downwards.
GTAGAGCGCGGAGAACTTCTTCTCTATGACATCTTTGCCGTAGCCCACGATCTCGAAAGCGCGTTCCATTATGGCGGGTTCGTGATTTCTCACCGCGCCCGAGCTCAGTTCCACACCGTTGACCACGCTGTCGTACTGATAGGCGAGGATGTCGAGCGGATCCATAGTGTTGAGCGCTTCGAGCCCGCCCTGAGGCATACTGAAAGGATTGTGACAGAAGGTGAGGTTGCCCTCTTCGTCGTATTCGTACATCGGAAAGTCCACGATCCAGCAGAAGCGGAATGCGTCCTTTTCGATGAGATCCAGCCCTACGCCGAGCTCGGTGCGGAGATATCCCGCCTGTTTTTCGGCGTCCTTTGCCTCGGCGACGATGCCCACGAACGCGCCGGGGGCGAGCCCCAGCCTCTCAACGAGCGCGTCGCGGCACTCGGCGGCGAATTTGGCTATGCCTCCCGCGATCGCGCCGCTCTCGTCCAGCTTGAACCAATACATATTTTCTGCGCCGTTGAGGCGGCACTTCTCGGCAAGCGCGTCGATGAACTTGCGCCCGGGGGCTTGTCCGTTCACGGCGACGGCTTTGATCTTCTTGCCCTCTCCGAAGAAGGGCGCTTTGCCGGTGAGGATGTCCGTGACGTCCTTTATGATGAGAGGATTGCGAAGGTCGGGTTTGTCCGTGCCGTAGTCGCGCATGGCGTCGGCATATTTTATCCTGCGGTAGGGACCCTTGTCCACCTTTTTGTCGCTGAACTCGGCGAACACCCCCGTGAGCACCTCCTCCATGACCGCGAACACGTCGTCCTGGGTGGCGAAGCACATCTCGGTGTCCAGCTGATAAAACTCCCCGGGGCTCCTGTCCGCCCTGGCGTCCTCGTCGCGGAAACAGGGGGCGATCTGGAAATATCTGTCAAATCCGGACGCCATCAGAAGTTGTTTGTACTGCTGGGGAGCCTGCGGCAGAGCGTAAAATTTGCCGGGATGCAGACGGGAAGGCACGATGAAGTCCCTCGCGCCCTCGGGAGAGGAACTGGTGAGGATGGGGGTGGTTATCTCCAAAAATCCCAGTTCCGTCATCTTGCGGCGGAGCCAGCTCACCACTTTCGCGCGGAAGACTATCTTGTCCTTCACCTCGGGGTTGCGCAGGTCGAGGAAGCGGTATCTGAGCCTTGTATCCTCCCTCGACTGCGTGGAAGTCGCTATCTCGAAGGGGAGTTGCTCATAGCATCTGCCGAGCACTTCCACCTTTTCGGGTTCTATTTCTATCATGCCCGTGGGCATATCGGGGTTGGGGGAACTGCGGAGGATGACCTTGCCCTCCACGGATACCGTAGACTCGCGAGGGATGGAGCGCACGAGCTCCTTCATCTCCTCCGTCGTCGCGACCGCCTGCGTCGACCCGTAAAAGTCGCGCAGTACGAAAAATATCACCGCGCCGAGATCCCTCGTGCCTGCGAGCCATCCCGACAGTTTGACCTTTTGTCCCACATTGCTCTCGCGGAGCTCCCCGCAAGTGTGCGTCCTGAATCCCATACTCACTCCTACAACAGACGGATGCCCGCCTTCTCGCATTTTTCTCTCATCTCCTCGGGCCAGAGGCTGACTTGCACCTCGCCGATGTGCGCCTTTTGGAGAAGAAGCATACAAAGTCTGGACTGCCCTATCCCGCCGCCTATGGTGAGGGGGAGTTCCCCCGCGAGCACCTGCTTGTGATAGTCGTATCCCAGCCTCTCCTCCGCGCCCGCGACGGCGATCTGCGCCGCAAGGCTCTTCGCGTCCACGCGGATGCCCATGGAGGATATTTCCAGGCTCTCGCCCAGTATCTCGTCATAAAAGAGGATGTCCCCGTTGAGAGCCCAGTCGTCGTAATCGGGAGCTCTGCCGTCATGCGGCTTCCCGTCCGAGAGCGCACCGCCTATGCCGGTGAGGAACACCGTGCCGTACTCCCTCGCCGCCGCAGTCTCTCTCTCGTGCGCCGAGAGCTCGGGATAGCGATCGAGAAGCTCCTGCGCAGAGACGAAGGTCACCTCGCGTTTGAGCCTGAGGTCTATGACGGGGAACTGTTTTTTTGTCTCCTCCAAAGTGTCTACTATCGCGCCCACTATGCGGGACACCGCCATTTTGAGGAACTCGAAAGTGCGCTGTTCCTTGGAGATGACCATCTCCCAGTCCCACTGATCCACATATATGGAGTGGACGTTGTCGCACTTGTCGTCGCGGCGGATGGCGTTCATGTCCGTATACAGCCCTTCGCCGCCCTTGAAACCGTATCTTTTGAGCGCCATGCGCTTCCATTTCGCGAGAGAGTGCACTATCTCGGCGTGTCTGCCGTCCTGTTCCAGGATGTCGAAGCTCACCGCGCGCTCCACGCCGTTGAGGTCGTCGTTCACGCCCGTGCGGGAGGCGACGAAGAGGGGGGCGGACACCCTCTCGAACCCGAAATTCTTCACGAAATTGCGCTGAAACGCGTCCTTGACGAATTTTATCGCCTTCTCCGTCTCGCGCACGCTCATCTTGGGGGAATAGCCCTCGGGTATCTTCAAAGTGTACATCCTCTCCTCCTATGCCATCAGATCGCCCGCCGTGCGGGAATAAAGCTGTACGTCGCGGATGTTGCCGATGCCCGTCACGTACATCAGGATGCGCTCCAGCCCGAGCCCGAACCCGCTGTGCGGTACGGTGCCGTACTTGCGCAGTTCCATATACCCTTTGTAGTCTTCCAGGTTCATGCCCCTCTCCGTCATGGCGGAAAGGAGTTTGTCATAGTCGGCTTCGCGCTCGCTGCATCCGATGATCTCGCCCACGCCCGGCACGAGCAGATCCGTCGCCGCGACGGTCTTCCCGTCCGCGTTCTGCTTCATGTAAAAACTCTTTATCTTCTTGGGATAATTGGTGACGAAGACGGGCTTTCCCAGCACCTTTTCGGTGAGATAGCGCTCGTGCTCCGTCTGAAGATCCAGCCCCCACTCCACGGGATAGGCGAACTTCTCGTCCGCCTTTTTCAGGATCTCTATCGCGTCGGTGTAGTCCAGCACCGCAAAGTCGCTTGACACCACGCTTTGGAGCTTCGCCCTGAGCCCCTTTTCAAACGCCTTTTCGAAAAAGTCCACCTCGTCAGAGCACTCCTCGAGCACCGCCGCTATGACGTACTTTATCATGCTCTCGGCGATCTTGATGATGTCGGGCAGTTTCGCAAAAGCGACCTCGGGCTCTATCTGCCAGAACTCCGCCGCATGACGGGGGGTGTTGCTGTTCTCTGCGCGGAAAGTAGGACCGAAGGTGTATATCTTGCCCATCGCCATCGCCGCGACCTCGCCCTCGAGCTGTCCCGACACCGTGAGCCCCGCCTTGCGCCTGAAAAAGTCGCGGGCGATATACTCCGCCTCGTCCGCCGCCGTCTTGGCGTCCTCATACCCGTTGGTGGTCACGCGGAAGATCTCCCCCGCGCCCTCGCAGTCGCTCCCCGTGATGATGGGGGTGTGTATATAGGTGTATCCCCTCTCCTGGAAAAAGCGGTGGAGCGCAAAACTCACCTTGCTCCTCACGCGGAGCATGGCGTTGAATGTGTTCGTCCTCACGCGAAGATGAGGCACGGTGCGCAGAAATTCCAGGCTGTGATACTTCTTCTGCAAAGGATAGTCGGAAGGACAATCCCCGATGAGAGAGAGGGACTCGGCGTTGAGCTCGTATCCGCTCCCCGCCGCGAGAGCGGGCACCACCACGCCCTCCGCCATGACGGAGACCCCGTTCCTGAGACAGGGCGCGAGCTCCTCGGAGGAGAATCTCGCCTTGTCGATGACTATCTGCAAATGTTTGAGGGAGGTGCCGTCGTTCAATGCGAGAAACGCCATGGTCTTGCTGTCACGCGAAGTGCGCACCCAGCCTTTCACCTTCACCGTCTCGCCGACGTGCTTTTCGCCGTATTGTACGATTTCCGAAATGTCGATGTGTTCCATCCTTTCCTTTTTGCACGGGACACGCGCCCGTACGCGATATATAAACTCTTATGAGTAACCATTATAATTACTTTTCCTATTTTTGTAAAGCGGATTGGCGGAATTGTCTCCCGAGGCGGGCTTTCGGCGATGCCGAGGCGTAATTTGTTGACTTATTCCGCCGAAAAGGGATATACTGTTGACGATTTCTCTTCCCTTACGAGGTGGATATGTACGACGTCATCATCCTGGGCGCGGGACCTGCCGGACTCACGGCGGGGATATACGCCGCGCGAGGCGGGCTCAACGCGGTCATCGTGGAAAGCAAAGCCGTGGGCGGACAAGCCGCCCTCACCGCCGAGATCGAGAATTATCCCGGATTCGAAAGCGTGAGCGGCTTTGAGCTGGTTTCCCTCATACAAGCACAATGCGAGCGTTTAGGAGTCGCTTTTGTATATGACAACCCCGTGAATGTGTCGCTTGACGGAAATATAAAGAGTGTGAAGACAGCCTACTCCGGCGTCCTCGAAGCGCGCGCCGTCATCATCGCCACGGGCGCGATGCCCCGCACTCTCGGACTTCCCCGCGAGAGCGCGCTGATGGGCGGCGGCGTGTCCTATTGCGCCACCTGCGACGGCGCATTCTTCAAAGGGAAAGCCGTCGCCGTCGTGGGCGGAGGCAACACCGCGGCAGAGGACGCTCTCTACCTCGAAAAATTCGCTTCCTCCGTCACTCTGATACATCGCCGCGACGCCCTCCGCGCGGACGCCATCCTCGCGAAACGTATCGCGGAAAGCACGGTGAAAGTGGCTTGGGACAGCGTGGTCACGCAACTGAACGGCGAAAAAAAGCTCTCCTCCGTCACCCTGAAAAACGTCAAAACGGGAGAACTCAGCGACCTCCCCGTGAGCGGGCTCTTCGTCGCCGTGGGACAGACCCCCGCGACGGAGGGGTTGAGAGGAGTGGAACTCGACGGCGGCTATATCGTCACGGATGAGGAGATGCGCACCTCCCTCCCCGGGGTGTTTGCCGCGGGCGACGTGCGCAAAAAGACGTTGCGGCAGGTCGTCACCGCCACGGCGGACGGCGCGATCGCTGCCGAAAGCGCGATAAAACTCCTGAACACCAACGCGTGATTTCCGCATTCTAAGCGCTCGGATCGCCACAAGCCGTCTCGGCAGAGCCTGCCTTAGGCGGCGGGGCTCGGAGACGGCAAAGCGGAACGCAACGGACAGCCCTTTGGGCGCTCCCTTTCGGCGCTCAGTCCGGTCTCGGTCGCAGGCGATACGGATATCCCCACCCGAACGGAGCCTCACGCTCCGTTTTGTTTTTCTCTCTCTCCTCCATTCCCCTGCTCACGAGCCCCCGACCTCCGACCTCTTCTCGCCCTCTCCCCTATTCTTTCCCGAAAAGTTCCTCTCGCTCGGTCTTGATATATCGGGCTTGACAGACACTATGACCCATTCATCCCTACGCCCGCCACCCTCGCGGTCTCGGCACATACTTCTCTCTGCGTTCTCTTCTCGGCGGATCTTATTTTCGCCCGCGTCGCCAAGGTTCCCTTTTTTACAAGCATCTTCTTTCCCGCATCCGTTTTTTGAGCATTCGCTTTCCCGCAACGCCCCGAGACCGTCTCTTTTCCTCTCTCGCTTGACCGACGACGTACGCCCCGCGACGCCCCCGTTTTTAAGCATTTTTTAACAAAACTGCACGAGCGCAAAACTTTTGATTCGCACTTTTGTAAGGTTTTTTAAATTTTTTCCGAAAATTTTTTTATTTTTTTACAAAAAACGCTTGACACCCCGTTATGGCGGTGGTATTATGCAACCGTAATCAACAGCGATTACAACACAACAGCTCATAATTTTCCCCCTTATCATAGCAAGATGCACAGAGTTCGCTCTGTGCGTTTTGCTATCTCGCCGCATTTTTGGCAGTCACCCTAAAAATATAGGGACGGTCAAAAGACCGTCCCTATCACCGTTGTTGCGAGTGTGTTACTTCTTCTCGGGTTTGGGAGGCGGGACGAGCATCGCCTGGCACTTGGTCATGAGGTCGTTGAAGGAGACCGCATAGCTGTCCGCTGCGCCGTAGATGGTGACCGCACCCTTGCCGACCGCTTCCACGAACTCGTACCTGCCTGTGAGCACCGCGAGGCATCCGTCCGGGTTGGGGAACTTGAAGAGCACGAAGGGGTACTTCCTCTCGCCGTTGCCCGCTTTGGTCTTGCCCTGCTTGACGCGGAAGTAGCTCTTGATCTCGGGATAGATCTCCTTGCCGTTCGCGTCCAGCGTGGGTCCGACGATGAACTGATAAGTTCTGTCGGGCTGTTTCTTCACCCAATCGACGATCTCGGGCCAGCCTTCGCGGTTGGCGGTGGAGAGAGCGCGGGTGATGAGGAAGAGGGAGAGTTTGACTTTCAGATACTGCTCCCAAGGCTGATCCGTGCCGGGATTGAAGGAAGGCATGGTCTTGGTGAGCGTGAGCATCAGGAAGAGGAACTTGAGCGTGACGGGGTTGAAGATGTTTTTGAGCAAGGGAGACACTATGCCGAGCATCTCGACGGGAGAGCTGCCCTTGAACACTCCGAGCAGGCTCGAAATGGACTTGAAGTACATCTTCACGACTTTGAGACCGTCATATTTGCTGCCGTCTTTCATCTCGATATAGCCGGGATATTCGCCCTGGAACACCTTGAAGCGTTTCTCATGGGCAGCCTGTTTTGCCATATCCTCGGTGAGGAACACCATGTAGCACGCGACGGGATTGGCGTCATCGGCGGCACGGAATTCCACCACGGCGTTGACTTTCTCGAACTTTTTCGCCTGAGCGGCGTCCTCCTCGAGGGGGATGCGCAGGGCGGGGAAGGCGGCGGCAAAGTATATCTTGGCAGTCAAGACATCTTGTGCACTTGCTTTCATAGACACCTCCTTTTAGTCCTCGTCGGACCAGTCGTCTTCTTCGATCTCTTTGCCCATGATCTCCATGACCGTTTCCATGATGCCCTGGCTGGAGAGTTTATATTTGGCATAAAGGTCCTCGGGCTTGCCGATGGGGCCGAACTCGTCGGGGATACCGATCTTGGTGAGGATGCAACGCTTGCCGCTCTGCGCGAGCACGGACGCGACCGCGTCTCCGAGACCGCCGATGACGTTGTGCTCTTCCACCGTGACGATACGGCGGGTCTTGACGGCGGCTTCGATGATGGCTTCCTCATCGATGGGCTTCAGAGTGTGCATATTGATGACCTGCGCACTGACGCCCTGCTCTTCCAGCATATCGCCCGCGATGTAGGCGTCACGGGTGGGCACGCCGCACGCGATGATGGTGACGTCGTTGCCTTCCTTCAAGGTCATGGCTTTGCCGATCTTGAATTCCTTGCACCACTTGTCCTCCTCGCTCTCGTGAAGGAGGGGCTCCATGCCTCTGCCGACGCGCAGATAGAAGGGGCCGGGGACGTCGATGCACTGCTTGACCGCGATGGCGGTCTCATAGGCGTCCGCGGGGATGACGACGGTCATGTTGGGGATGGCGCGCATGATGGCGAAGTCCTCGATGCAGTGGTGGGTGGAACCCGCCGCCCCGAAGGACACGCCGCCGTGGGTGGCGATGACTTTGACGGGCAGCTTCTGATAAGCCGCGTCCGTCCTGATCTGCTCGCCGCCTCTCAGGCACGCGAAGATGGCGAAAGTGGAAGCGAAGGGGATGAACCCGACTTTGGCAAGGCCTGCCGCCACGCCGAAGAGGTTCTGCTCCGCAATGCCGACGTTGAAGAGCCTGTCGGGGAATGCTTCACCGAGCAGACCGATGTTGGTGGATTTGGCAAGGTCGGCGGTCACACCGACGATGCGGGGATCTTTCGCGGCGAGTTCGGCGAGAGTTCTGCCGTACATTGCGCCGGAAGACATCTTGTTTCCGTCATAGACGTTCCATGCAGTTCCCATAGTATTCCTCCTTAAAATTCTCTGTTCTTGATTTCGTCAATGAACTTCTTCACTTCGCTCTCTTCGGCGCCGAAGGAGCAATAGTGGCTGGTCGCCTTGCCTTCGTACTGCTTGACGCCATAGCCCTTGACGGTGTCGGAGATGATGCAGACGGGACCTTCCGTCGCCCACGCCTGAGCGAGAGTCTTGTCCACTTCTTCCATCTTGTTGCCGTTGCATTTGAGCACTTTGAACCCGAATGCTTCCACCTTCTTGTCCAGCGGCTCGAGGGACATGACGTCCTCGGTGTTGCCGTCGATCTCGAAATGGTTGCGGTCGATGATCCAGATGAGGTTCTTCAGCCCGAAGTGAGTGGCGCTCATCGCCGCCTCCCAGTTGGAGCCCTCCTGGCACTCGCCGTCGCCCGTCATGACGACGACTTTGCTGTTTATCTTCTTCAGCCTGAGACCCAGCGCCATACCGACCGCCATGGGAAGTCCGTGTCCGAGAGATCCGGTGGACGCGTCACAGCCGCGTATCTTCTTGCTGTCGGGGTGCATACCGTAGGCAGACTCCGTCTTGTTGAAGTTCCTCATGACCTCGTTGAGATCGAGGTATCCTCTCATCGCCAGGCAGGGAACGTACGCGAGCGCGCAGTGACCCTTGGACATGACGAAACGGTCTCTTTCGTCCCAATCGGGATTCTTCGGATCGAGGTTGAGATACTTGAAGTACAGCGCGATGAGCATATCCGCGCTGGACATGGATCCGCCCACGTGTCCGGAAGTGGCATTGAACGTGGTCTGCACGATGTTCAGGCGCAGTTCTTTTGCCTTTGCTTTCAGCTCTGCAACAGAAACATTGTTTGGCATTTTTTGCCCTCCTACATAATTTTCCTTTTAATGAAACTATCCTGGAAATAGTTTACTATTAAATTATAGGTCAAAACCCCGTTCTCGTCAATACCGAATATTGCATAATTTTTCTTATTAAAATATTATCCGTTATATCGCCGCGCGCGCCGCCCCGAGCAGAGAATATTTCGCGCCCAAACGCAAATGCTATCCTAGACCGAAACAATACGAACCGACATCCCAAGGAGGCAGTTATGAAGATATTCAGAGAAATGGTGCGCAGTACGACAATGGGCAGGGACGCGATAGCCCACGTCCTCCCCTACGCCGAGGACGAGAGCCTCGTCAAGACCATGAAGGAACAACAGCAGACCTTGGAGGAAGCGCTGAAAGCCGCCGAGCGCGAGCTCTCCCCCAAAGAAGCGGATGAGGCAAAGGGAGGCAAACTTTCCAAAACCATGCTGAAAGCGAGTTCCTCCTTCTCCGCCATGCTCAACAACGACACTTCGCACCTGGCGCGAATGCTCATCGAGGGCTATGAGACCGGGATAGTAAGTTTGCAAAAATGCATAAATGAAATGCAGAAATCAAACGATGAAGTCCCACTTTCGGCAAAAGATTTGCTCAAAACCTACGACAAGCACATCCGCGCCCTGCGCAAATTCCTGTGAGAAAATGTGGTAGGGACGTGTTTGACTCCCACGTGCACCCATTCAGAGACGGGGCTAAACTTCACGCACACTTCTTCGGGGTGTGCGTGAATCCCACGTTCACTCATTCGGAGTGTGCTTGAACCCCACGTATACTCATTCAAAGTGTGCCTGAACCACACGTGCACTTATTCGGAGTGGAGCCTGAGCTTTACGTTTCTTTTTCGGAGCGCGTTTGCCTCCCACGTACACTCATTCGTAGCGTGCCTGACTCCCACGTAAACTTATTCGAAGACGGTCTCACGCGCCGCTCAGCCAAGCGTTCACAGGCGGCGTGCCACCTCTTGAACGCCGCGGCGCGTCCGGGGTCCCCGCCGAAAGTATTTTCGGTGGGGTAAAAATGCGACCTCGCAAGCTAGACGAAAAATTAAGTAGACACGGGCTCGGTGCGCGTCGAGTCGCCCTCCTCGCCCCGCGA
>CALVTS010000014.1 GCA_944363035.1 uncultured Clostridia bacterium | reverse complement strand
AAACGCCTTGCCAATATGTATACTATTGCCTGCGGCGTTTTCCTTGCGCGAACTCATCCCATTGCGCCGAGCTCGCACCTTCACCGCTCTTTCATGGCATTGCTCTTTTCTCTGCCTCAGCTTGCCTACGGAGACTCACACCCGTGGCGGCGTTTTCCTTGCACGAGCACATCTGCTCGCGCTCCCTCCGCATCGCCTCCGCTCATTCGCAACTTTCTTTTCGCCACGCTTTTCCCTGCGGCGTTTTCCTTGCACGAACTCATCCCATTGCACCGAGCTCGCATCTTCACCGCTCTTTCATGGCATTGCTCTTTTCTCTGCCTCAGCTTGCCTACGGAGACTCACACCCGTGGCGGCGTTTTCCTTGCACGAACTCATCCCATTGCACTGAGCTCGCACCTTCACCGCTCTTTCATGGCATTGCTCTTTCAATAACCTTTTTCTTTCTGCGGCGTGGTTTGCGTGCGGTCACTCCCACTCTATGGTGGCGGGAGGTTTTCCCGTGATGTCGTAGACCACTCTGCCCGCACCCTCTATCTCGTCCACTATCCTCTTTGAGGCGCGGTCAAGAAAGGCGTAAGGCACGCGGACATATTCGCAGGTCATGAAGTCGGATGTGCGCACGGCGCGCAATGCGACCACATATCCGTATGCGCGGAAGTCTCCCACCACGCCGACGCTCCGCACAGAGGTCAACACCGCGAAATACTGGTCCGCTTTCACTCCTCCCTTAGCCATCTCCTCACGGAAGACGGCGTCCGCCTCGCGCAACACGTCAAGTTTTTCGCGGGTGACTTCGCCGAGGCACCTCACCGCAAGTCCGGGACCGGGGAAAGGCTGGCGCCCCACTATGCTCTCGGGAAGCCCGAGTTTTCTGCCAAGCTCCCGCACCTCGTCCTTGAAAAGTCCTCTCAGCGGCTCGACTATGCCTATGAACCTGCTCTCTTTCGGCAAACCTCCCACGTTGTGGTGGCTCTTGATGTTCGCTCCGCCTATCGCGCCGCTCTCGATGACGTCGGGATATATCGTCCCCTGCGCCAAAAAACAGCCCTCGTATGCCGCGCTCTCCTCCTCGAACACGCGCACAAATTCTTCACCTATGATCTTGCGTTTTTCTTCGGGCTCGGTGACTCCTGCCAGTCTTCCGAGAAAGCGGTCCGCCGCGTCCACGCACACCAGGCGGAGGGATCTGCCTCCGAACGCGGCTCTTATCTCCTCTCCCTCATTCTTCCTCATCATGCCGTGATCCACAAAGATGCAGGTGAGCCTGTCGGGCACGGCGCGTTCGATGAGCGCCGCCGCCACGGCGGAGTCCACCCCGCCGGACAGCCCGAGCACTATATCGCCCTCCCCCACTTGTTCGCGGATGGCACGCACCGTGCTCTCGATATACGCGTCCATGGTGTAGTCGCCCTTTGCCCCGCACACCTTGTAAAGAAAATTGCGGATGATACGCTTGCCGCCGCGGGTGCGCTCCACTTCGGGGTGGAACTGTACGCCGTAAAGTTTCCTCTCCTCGCAGGCGACGGCGGCGCAGGGACAGTTCTCGGTGACGGCGGTCACCTTGAATCCCTCGGGGACTTCGGACACATAGTCCGTGTGGCTCATAAGGGTGCGCATGGGGCTCCCGACGCCCTCGAACAGCACGCAGGGAGAGACCGTCCGCACCTCGGTAACGCCGTACTCCGACACCTCGCAGGGTTTGACTGTCCCGCCCAACGCCGCGCACATCATCTGCATACCGTAACATATGCCGAGTATTGGTATCCCCAGCCCGAAGAGCGCGGGATCCGCCTTCGGCGCGTCCTCGGAATATACGCTGAAAGGTCCGCCCGTGAGTATTATGCCGATGGGCGCGAGCGCGCGTATCTCTTCGGCGGGCGTGGAGCCCGGCAATATCACGGAGTGCACTCTGAGCCCGCGCGCCGAACGCGCGATGAGCTCCTTATACTGCCCTCCGAAATCAAGCACCAATACGGTTTGCCTTTCCGTCTTTTCTCTCGTAACCATTGATTATATCCTTTGCCACGGCATAACGCGTGAGCCTGTTTTCCATAGCCGTCTTTTCAATGAATCTGTGCGCCGATCTCTCCGTCATCTTCCGTCTTTCCACAAGCAGACATTTCGCTCTCCCGACCGCCTGCGCTTCGAGCACCTTGCGCCGCAACCCTGCGTTCTCCCTCAGTATGGCTCGGTATGCCGCGCGCACCGCGACGAGCTGTCCCAAAAACGCCTCGCACGCGCCGTCGTCCTCATCTGACGCGAGCACGCATACTCCGCACGCCGTAAGTTTGTCGCGCAAGATGTCGGGAAGAGCCATGATCGAGACAAACACCACCGTAGCGTCCGACGCCTCTGCGCACTTCAATGCGGCTCGCACTCCTCTGCCGTCCTCGCTCTGCACCACGACCACGAAATCCGCGCCGCCCTCCGCCAGCGCCCCGAGGCACTCCTCTTCCGAGGAGAGGGTGAGGACCGTTCCGACCTTCCCAAACAGTCGGTTCATTCGTTCGCATTTCGCGTCGGAGACCAGAACGGTAGTGTACATATCTCGCCTTTCAAAAAAAATATGCCGCCATATTAAGACCGCGCACTCTCTCCTGTCAACAATTTTTTTTGCATTTTTCCAAAAAATCCGCCCTATCCCTCCCCCTCAAAAAAAATCCCCTCATCCTCAAAAAAACATTTGACGAATGAGGGAAACTTAATATAAACTTTTCCGTGTCACCTCCCCTTTCGGGAGGTCTTTTTTTGAGGACCGCCTTGCTGACGAGGCACAGCAACGGATGGGTTTGATTTGTCCCGCAAAAAGCTGTATAATATGGATGGCATCCCTACGGTTTATGTCGGACACGAATGATACGGACCGAGCTCGGCGTCACCGATTTCCGTCCGGACCGCGTCATTCGTCTTTCCGATACGGCGGGGGTAGATCGCGATCGTTTGTGAGATGGGTATGGACAGAACATTTCGAGATATTTTGTGCGCGCACGAAAGAGAGGACAATGCGACGATCAAATCGGAAAAGGATAGGCGGCCTCGGATATGATATGCTAGACCGGAAGGATACGAACCGGGTTCGGCTGTGCAAAAGCGCCGAAAAGAATTGCTCCGAGGCAGGTTCGCATTATTCCTATCTTGCATACTGTACGAAAAGGATGAAAAGGGGGGGGGTTCCATGAAAGCAGAAAGGATAGAAGTCTTACCGCTCACAAAGGAACAGGTGTTGGGATATGCCAAGACCGCTGTCAAACAAAAATTGGGCAAGACCGCCGCAAAAGTCCGCTATTTGGGCGGAGGTTCCTTCGGTCGCGTCGCCTTCGTCCGATGTGAAGACGGACAAAAACTCGTCGTCAAGTTTTTGCGGGCGAAAGGCATGACGGAAAAAGAAGTTCACGATCTCGGTCTGCTTGCAAAGGTCAGCACGATCAAGATCCCCGACGTGCTCTTCACGCGGATAGGCGACGACGAGATCCCCGTGGATTGTTACGGAATGGAACAGATAGAGGGAAAGAGCTCTCTCTTTGCGCGCGGGATGCTTTTCATCGGCAAAAAACGCAGGAAAAGATTCGCCGACACAGTCACTACGGCATTGCACGCGATCCATGCCTGCAAGAACGATAAGTTCGGCGATACGATGAATGCCGACTGCGACGGCTGGCTGGACTTCTACCGCCCTTTTGCCGAAGAGGTGTTGGAAAAAGCGGAAGCATATTTTGCGGCGGGAAAACTAAAAGAAAAGGTGATACTTGCCATGAGGGCGGCGTGGGAAAAGTTCGACGTCATTTTTTCGGAAGAAGTCCGAGAAGCCTGCCTTATCCACGGCGACCTCAATGTCGGCAATATCATGGTCGGAAAGGGGTATGAGATCACGGGATTCATCGACCCGCTCAACTCCGCATATGCCGACAGAGAGTATGACCTGTTCCAGTTCGACAATCTGACGGGCAAACGCTTCTTCTTGCGCGAAACGTATATCGAAAAATACGGGGCTAGCCGTTATTGTATGCAAAAACTTGCTTTCTACGGTCTTTGGAATGAAGTGTATTGTTATATCAAATCGGGCGTTTTGGTCGGCTTTATAATGGATCCGCTCGTGAAAAACATGAACAGAAGGCTGAAAGAGATATGATCTCTTTGCTCGCGGCGATCGCACGTGCTGCGATCGGGATCTACACCTATCCGTACAGAAAGAAATTCGCGTCGCTGTCTCGTTCTGTCACATTGAAAAACAGCCCTTACGTGCCGCCCGAAGGTTTTACGTTTGCCAAAGAAGTGCACGGCGGCGTCCAAGTGGAAAAATTGACGCCGCAGGGAGCCGCAAACGGTATCATCTTGCAATTTCACGGCGGCGGTCATACGACGCCCATGAATGATATATACCGAAAAGCCGCTGAGCGGCTCGCCGAAAATTGCAACTGCATAGTTTACAGCATCGATCACCGCACCGACGCCGATCTCACCTATGCCAGACAGGAATAATACGAACCAGGTTCAGCGCCGCCGATTTCCGCCTGAACCGCGTCATTCGCCTTGCTAATACAGTCAAGTATTAGCTACGGCGACTTTCTTGTTCAGCCAAAAATCGGTTGGCGCGGAACTGCTCGCACCTCAGAGCAAGAGATTTTCGGATGATTTTGCTCTGGCGGAATGCAGCCAATAGTGTACATATTGGCAAGGTTCGGCTGTGCAAAAGCGCCGAAAAGAATTGCTCCGAGGCTGGTTCGTATTATTTCTGTCTGGCATCCCTCCGTGCACGACGAATGCTATTCGGCATATGTTGAACTTTGCAAAAACGTAGCTTCAAACGACGTTTTTGTCGCGCTGGGAGATAGTTTTGGCGCAAATCTGCTTCTTTCGACCTGTCTCAGGGCAAGGGAAGACGGTCTGCCGTTGCCATCCGCGGTCGTTTGCATAAGCTCCTTTATAGACATGGCGGCTTCGGGCGATTCTTACAAAGAAAATTGCTACAAAGATCCCCTTTATGCCCTGCCGAAGCGATATGATTTTGAAACGCATGAAAAAGATATCCGCCGCATATCGCCGTATTGCGGCAACACGCCTTTGACCGACCCTTATCTCTCGCCTGCGTACGCCGATCTTCTCGGATTCCCGAAAACGCTCATTTTGTGCGGCGGCGCAGAAACTTCGTTGAGCGACAGTCTGATGCTTTATGACGGATTGGCGAAGAGGGGTTGTTTTGCAAAACTTCACGTTTTTCAGGGGATGTGGCACGATTTCATGTATATGCTCCCGAGGTTGAAGGAAAGCAAACTCGCCTGGCAGGAGATATTCGATTTCATCACAGCCGATCTCCATCCGAAAGCCGAGGCAAAATGCACGGAGCAAAACGGGACCGTGACTCGCGTTTCCCGTAAACGTCGGCGTTGACCCCGTCAACGGCTTGCCGGATTTTTGCTACATCCGCCCCGCACACATCCGCAACGCGACCAAAACGACCGACCGAACCGATCGTTTGCTCATGCTACCTTGCCGCATGCCAGACAGGAATAATACGAACCAGCCTCGGAGCAATTCTTTTCGGCGCTTTTGCACAGCCGAACCTTGCCAATATGTACACTATTGGCTGCATTCCGCCAGAGCAAAATCATCCGAAAATCTCTTGCTCTGAGGTGCGAGCAGTTCCGCGCCAACCGATTTTTGGCTGAACAAGGAAGTCGCTACAGCTAATACTTGACTGTATTAGCAAGGCGAATGACGCGGTTCAGGCGGAAATCGGCGGCGCTGAACCTGGTTCGTATTATTCCTGTCTGGCATACCTCGGACCAAGCCAAAACGGCTGAAAAAAGACCCGCTCGTTTTCGAGGGGGTCTTGTGGAGCTGGTGGGCGGATTCGAACCGCCGACCTATTCATTACGAGTGAATCGCTCTGCCTGCTGAGCCACACCAGCTTACCGTGCTTTTGGATTATAGCAAACACATTTCGAAATTGCAACAGATTTTGCACGGTTTCGCTCAATTTGAGGGGAAGGAGCGGAGCGCGTCTGACGAAGCGAGTCCGTCCCTCTCCCTCTTCTGACACAAAGTGTTTTTCGGTTTCTGCGGCTTACAGATCGTCCTCTATCGCGCTGGATTTGGCATAGGCGGTGGAACGTGCCTCGAAAAAGTCCGTCTTGATGAGGTTGGCGTTGGAGTACTGACTCACCCACGCCATGGAAGCGGGTTCCGTCTCATAGCCCTCGTAGAGGTTGCCGAAGCCTATCCCGTTGGAGCGCAGATTGCCAAGATATTTGATGTAGTCCTCCACCATCTGCTCGTTGAGCCCGGGGATGTCGTTGCCGATGATGTACTTCCCCCACTTTATCTCCTGTCTGACGCCCTCGCGCATCATCTCTTTCAAGGTCTCCACCGCCTCGTCGGTGAAGAGTTCGGGCTCTTCCTTTTTGAGTTCCAGGATGATGGAGCGGAAGAGCCAAAGATGAGTGTTCTCGTCGCGGTTGATATAGCGTATCTCCTGCACCGACCCCGGCATCTTGCCGTTTCTGCCCAGGTTGTAGAAGAACATGAACCCGGAATAAAAATAGATGCCTTCGAGGATGTAGTTCGCGATCATGACTTTCAGGAGGGTCTCGGCAGAACGGTCCTCGCGGAAGAGGTTGTAGATGTCGCCGATGAACTTGTTGCGCGCGAGGAGATGCTCGTCGAACTTCCACTGATAGAGTATCTCGGTGCGCTCGTCGGGGGAACAGATGGTGTCCAGCATATAGCCGTAGCTCTGAGAGTGTATCGCCTCCTGGAAGGTCTGGATGTTGAGGCAGAGGTTGACCTCGTTTGCGGTGATGAACTCGCCTATGCCGGGGAGGTTCGCGGTCTGGATGGAATCCAGAAACACGAGGAAGCTCAGCACCTTGTCATACGCCCTGCGCTCTGCGGGAGTGAGCGCCTTGCGGTAGTCCTTGACGTCCTGATTCATGTTGACTTCCTCGGGGATCCAGAAATTGTTCATCGCCTGACGATACCAATTGCTCACCCAGGTATATTTCAGGTTGTTGAAGTCGTTGAGGTTTGTGGTGTTGCCGCCTATCATCCTGCGCTTGGGCACTTCGATGTCCCCTTTCTCGTTGAAGAGGGGCTTCATTTTGAGGTAATGTTTTTCCATAATTTCTCCTTGATTGACTTTTATCTTGCAATATCGTGCATTTAACGTGCTATTTTGCCGACTGTCATGCCGAACAGGATTCGCACTCCTCCACTTCGAGGGACTTGGAGCGGATGTAATATATCGTCTTCACGCCCTCCTCCCACGCGAGGATGTAGAGGTTCATCACCTGACGCATGGTGTACTCGTTGGTGATATAGAGGTTGAGCGACTGCGCCTGATCTATGTGACGCTGTCTTATCCCCGCCGCCTTCACCGTCCAGGTCTGGTCGATGAGGTGAGCGTTTTTGTACAGCCAATAGGTGGCGGGTCCGAGCTCGGGCGCGACGCGGGGGATCATGGCGCCCTTCTTCTCCTCGAAGAAGAACTTCTTCATGACGGGATCCAGCCCTGCGGTAGTGCCCGCTATGATGGAGGTGGAGGAAGTTGGCGCCACCGCCATGAGATAGGCGTTGCGCATCCCTCCCGCGACCTCGGCGCGGAGCTTGTTCCACCTCGCCGAAGTGTAGCCGCGCTTGACGAAGTACTCTCCCGTCTGCCAGTCCGAGCCCTCGAAATAGAGATAACTCCCCTTCTCCTTTGCAAGGTCGGCGGACGCCTCGATAGCGGCGTAATTGATGTCCTCAAACACCTTGTCCGCAAATGTGAGGTGATCCTCGCTCTCCCATTTCACGCCGTTTTTCACGAGCATATGGTGATAGCCGGAGACCCCGAGCCCTATCGGACGATACTTTTTGTTGTTTATCCGCGCGTACTCCACGGGATAGAAGTTGAGGTCTATCACGTTGTCGAGCGCGCGCACCGCGGTGCGCACCACTCTGCGGAGCTCCTCATAATTTTTCACGTCTATGTTGCCCAGCACAAGAGAGGCGAGATTGCACACCACAAACTCCCCGGGCTTGGTGACCTGCACCACTACTTCGTCGCCGTCGCGGGTGACTATCTCGCGGGAGACGAGCTCTATCGGCGACATATTCTGCGCGATCTCGGTGCAGAGATTGGAACAATATATCACCCCTTTATGGGGATTGGGATTGGCGCGGTTGACGTGGTCGCGGTTGAAGCAGAAGGGAGTGCCCGTCTCCACGGCGGATTTCAGGATGAGGCGCACCACTTCCTTGACGGGGATGACGCGCTTGGATATCCTGTCGTCGTTCACGCAGTCGTAATATCTCTCCTCCCATTCTCTGCCGAAGCTGTCCTCCAAACGGTAGCCTTTGACGAGGAATATCTCGTGCGGACACATCATATACCACGGCGCGTTGATGTTGTCCCTGGCGAGCCTCCAAAAGAGGTCGGGATAGCATACGGCAGGGAAAACGTCGTGCGCTTTCATCCTGTCGTCGCCGTTGTTGGTGCGGAGTTGCAAAAATTCGGGAAGATCCTTGTGCCAGGCGTCGAGATAGACCGCCACCGCGCCCTGCCTCATCCCGAGCTGATCCACGGCGACCGCGGTGTCGTTGACGATCTTGATCCAGCGTATCACGCCGCCCGCCGCGCCCTGAAAGCCTCTGATGGGCGCGCCCGTGGCGCGGACCTTGCCGAAATATAAGCCCATCCCGCCCCCGAATTTGCTGACCTTCGAGAAGTTGTCTATACTGCGGTATATCCCGTCCAGCGAGTCGGGCACGGTGTCTATGAAACAGCTCGAGAGCTGATGATAGGGCTTGCGGGCGTTGGACAGCGTGGGCGTCGCCACCGTCACTTTGAGCTCGGAGAGCATATCGTAAAAGTCCCCGACGTAACGCAGTCTGTCCTTTTCCTTCATGGCGAGGTGCATCGCGATCCCCAGGAACATCTCCTGCGGGGTCTCGAGAAGGGTGCCGTCAAAATCATGGATGACGTACCTCTTCAAAAGCAGTTGGAGGGAGGAATAGGTGAAGAGCTTGTCGCGGTCTCTGTCCATCAGTCTCGCGCAGGCGTCTATCTCCTCATCGGAGTAGTTTTCGGTGATATACTTCCCGTAGAGCCCTCTCTCGGTGAGATATCCGAGTTTGGAGCGGAACCCCTCTATCCCCCTCTCCTTTTCCCTCGCGGCGAGCTTCATATACATATCCGCCATCACGAGGCGCGCGGCTATGAATTCCCACTTGGGAGCCTCCTGGGTGGTGAGCTCCACGGCGGCGCGGATGAGAGAGGCAAATCTCCCGCTTTCATCGGACTCCTCTTTGAAAAATGAGGCGAACTTGGAGGAAAGATGCATGAGGTCGTATTCGGGCTCGGGGAAATCCGTCTGTATCTCTTTGAGCACGCGCCCGATGTCCTCTCTTGTGAACTTGGAGCTTATCTCGTTGCGGTACGCCCTGGCTTTGGCGCGCGCGTCGCGGTAGAGGATGAAACTTTTCACCTCGTCGAAATAGCCCTTTTCCATAAGGGTCTTTTCCACAAGGTCCTGAACCTGCTCCACGGTGGTGGGATAGGAAGTTATCTTTTCGATGACAGCCGTCGTCACGGCGTCGAGTTCCCTATCCTTGACGCGACTCCCCACGCTCGAGAACGCCGCCGCAAGCGCGGCACGTATCTTGACGGCGTTGAACAACTCTTTCTTGCCGTCTCTTTTGACGATGTACATTATGCCCTCCTTCAACAATATATAGTTGCATTGCGGCACTCGACCACAACATATAGCCGTTACATTGTATCAAAGGAAGGACAGAATATCAAGCGGTTTCGGGTGAAAATAACGGGAAAAACAGAAAGTGGAGCAAATGAAAAAGAGCGCTTACGCTCCCGAAACGCCGACGCTCCGAACTATTGCGGACCGTCCTCGTGTCTTTTCAGTTTGAGTCTGTTCATCGCGCGGGCGAGACGCGCCTGCGCGGCATAGTATTCTTTGAGGCTCTGCTTGTGGGAAAGGTGCTCTCTTGCGGCTTCGGCGGCGCGGCGGGCGCGGTTTTCGTCTATCTCCTCCGGACGCTCGGCGGTGTCCACCAGCACCAGGACGCGATTGTTCTCCACCTTTACTATGCCTTCGGAAACCGCCGCCCTGACGCGCACGAGCCCCCCATCTTTTTCATAAGTAAAGTCCAATTCCCCGGGCACGACGGCGGTCACGAGATTGCTGTGATACGCCTGTATGCCGTACTGACCCGTGGGAGTCGGGATGACGAGGGAGACGCATTCTCCCTCGTAAAAGGGCTTGTCCGAAGCCAGGATGTGGAGCTCGAAAGGTCTCATCGTCAAATGCTCCCTCGCAGAGTCTTAGCCTTTTCGACGGCTTCATCCACCGTTCCGACATTGTAAAACGCCGATTCGGGATATTCGTCCATTTCTCCGTCCACGATCGCGGCAAAGCCGCGCACGGTGTCTTGCAACGAAACATACTTCCCGACATTGCCCGAAAACTTCTCTGCGACAAAGAAGGGTTGTGAGAGGAAACGCTGTATCTTCCTCGCACGCGCGACGGTGAGTTTGTCCTCGTCGCTGAGTTCCTCCATGCCGAGGATCGCGATGATGTCCTGTATCTCCTTGTACTTTTGGAGCACTTCCTGCACGGCGCGCGCGACGCGGTAATGCTCTGCGCCCACTATCTCCTCGGTGAGTATCCTTGAAGAGGATCCGAGTGGGTCTATCGCGGGATAGATGCCCTGCTCCGCTATCTTACGGCTGAGCACCGTGGTCGCGTCCAGGTGGGTGAACGTGGTGGCGGGAGCGGGGTCCGTGAGGTCGTCGGCGGGGACGTACACCGCCTGGACGGATGTGACAGAACCTTCCTTTGTGGAGGTTATGCGCTCCTGCAATTCTCCCATCTCCTGCGCTAGAGTGGGCTGATAGCCGACGGCGGAGGGCATACGCCCGAGCAGAGTGGAAACTTCGCTCCCCGCCTGCACGAAGCGGAAGATGTTGTCGATGAAGAGGAGGACATCCTTGTGACGCTCGTCACGGAAATATTCCGCCATGGTGAGCCCCGCAAGCGCCACGCGCATACGCACGCCGGGGGATTCGTTCATCTGTCCGAAGACGAGGGCGGTCTTATCGGCGACGCCGCTCTCGTTCATTTCCGTCCAGAGCTCGTTGCCCTCGCGGCTCCTCTCCCCCACGCCCGTGAACACGGAATAGCCGCCGTGCTTTGTCGCGACGTTGTGGATGAGTTCCTGGATGAGCACGGTCTTGCCGACGCCCGCGCCGCCGAAGAGCCCTATCTTGCCGCCCTTGCTGTACGGTTCCAGCAAGTCGATGGCTTTTATGCCCGTCTCGAGTATCTCCACCGCCGCGCTCTGCTTGTCGAAGGAGGGAGCGGGGCGGTATATGCTCATGCGTTCCGCGCCCTCTTCGAGGGGGGCGCCGCCATCTATGGGCTGACCGAGCACGTTGAACATCCTGCCCAACGTCCTCTCGCCTACGGGGACTTCTATCGCCTTGCCGCTCGCCGTGACGCGCATCCCGCGCGCCAAGCCCTCGCTTTCAGAGAGCATTATGCACCTTACGGTGTGTTCGTCGAGGTGCTGAGCCACTTCCATGACTTTGAGCCCGTGTGCGTCGTCTGCGGGGATGAAGAGCGCGTCGCGAAGCAGAGGAAGTTCTTCCTCGAAAAGGACGTCCACGACGGGACCGGATATCCTGCTTATTATACCTTCTTTCATTGTTTAGCTCCCTTGCGTTTCATGGACCTTGCGCCCGAGGTGACCTCGGTGATCTCCTGGGTTATCGCGGCTTGACGCACGCGGTTGAATTCCAAGGAGAGCTCTGAGAGTATCTCCTCCGCGTTCTTGTCCGCGCCCAGCATAGCCACCATACGCGCGTTCTGTTCGCAGCAATAGCTGTCCACCAGCGCGCTGTAAACAAAGCCGGAAACGTAGCTGTGCACCACTTTTTCCAGCAAAGCGGAGACCGAGGGTTCATATTCGAACTCGGCATGATGTTCCCCTTCCGAGACAAAATCCCCCCTGTCGAGAGGGAGGAGACGGCTCTCGTACACCTTTTCCGCCCTGCCGCCGCCGAAATCCGTATATATCACGAGGATCTCGTCAAGCTCCCCCGCCGTATAACGGTCGAGGAGGATGTCGCATATCTCTCGCGCGCGGTGGTGAGTGGGATTTTGCGCCGTATAGTCGAAATCGCGCTCGAAGGGAACGCCGTGATTGAGAAAATACTGCCTGCCGTATGCGCCCACCACGAAAAGTTTCGCGTCCGGATGTTCCTTGATGAGGCGGTGCGCCCTTTTGATGACGTTCTGATTATACGCGCCCGCAAGTCCCTTGTCTGCGGTGACGACGAGGATGCCGCTGACCCCCGAAGAGGAACGGGGCTTCCCGTCCGCGGGATAAAAATATACGCTTTCGAGGTCCTCTTCCGCGCGGAAGAGCCCCGCTATCTCCTTTTGCATCGCGGAAAAATAGGGACGGGTCCTGTCCAGATCGTTTTTGGCTTTGCGCACCTTGGTGGACGCGATGAGATACATCGCGTTGGTGATCTTCTTGGTGTCGCGTATGCCTGCGATCCTGTGTTTTATCTCCGTGATGCCGCTCATTTCTTACTCCGCGCGATAAGCCTTCGCCGCTTCGAGGATGCGTTCCCTGAGCTCGGGAGAAAGCTGTCCGGTGCGCTCTATCTCGGCCGCGAACTCGGGATGGGCTTCCGCAAAGCTATCGAGGAGCCCGCGTGCGAACGCATTGATACGCGCGGGCGGGACGTCCTGCATCACCCGTCCTATCGCGGAGGTGAGCAACAGCACCTCCTCCGCCTGAGAATAGGGTCTGCACTGCGGCTGACGGAGCAGGCGCATGAGCCCCTGCCCGTAGAAGAGCTGTCTGCGTGTGAGCTCGTCCAGATCCCCCGCGAACTGCATGAACACTTCCATCTCTCTGTACTGCGCAAGGTCCAGCCTCAAAGAGCCGACCGCTTTTTTGACAGCTTTGGTCTGCGCGTTGCCGCCCACTCGCGAGACGGAAAGTCCCACGTTGACGGCGGGGCGCTGTCCCTCGAAAAAGAGCTCGCTTTCAAGGAATATCTGCCCGTCCGTGATGGAGATGACGTTGGTCGGGATGTACGCCGAGACGTCTCCCGCCTGCGTCTCCACGATGGGGAGCGCGGTCATACTGCCACCGCCCAGCTCATCCGAAAGATGCGCCGCGCGTTCGAGGAGCCTGGAATGCAGATAGAACACGTCGCCGGGATACGCTTCGCGCCCGGGAGCACGCTCCAAAAGCAGGCTGAGGGTGCGGTAAGCCACGGCGTGTTTGGAAAGATCGTCGTAGACTATGAGCACGTCCTTGCCCGCATACATGAAATATTCCGCGATGGCGCATCCCGAATACGGCGCGATATACTGCATGGGAGCGGATTCCCCCGCGCCCGCCGTCATGATGACGGTATAACTCATTGCGTCGTACTTTTTCAAAGTCTCGGCAAACTGCACCACAGAGGACGCCTTTTGTCCTATCGCGACATACACGCACACCACGCCCTTTCCCTTCTGGTTGAGGATGGTATCCAGCGCGATGGCGGTCTTTCCCGTCTGTCTGTCCCCGATGATGAGCTCCCTCTGCCCCCTGCCTATGGGGAAGAGCGCGTCCACGACGAGGAGCCCCGTCTCCATGGGAGTGTTGACGGGTTGACGGTCGATGATGCCGGGGGCGGGACACTCGATGGGACGATATCCGTCCGCAGATATCTCGCCGAGTCCGTCCACTGGTTCGCCGAGAGCGTCCACCACCCTGCCGAGAAAACCTTCCCCGACGGGCACGCCCGCAGTCTTTCCCGTGCGGCGGATGACGCTCCCCGCCACTATGTCGCGGCAATCGCCGAACACGATTATGCCGCACATTTCGGGTCTGAGATCCTGCACCATGCCCTTGACCCCGCATTCGAACACCACGATCTCGCCGTAAGTCGCGTGCTCGAGCCCTTCCGCCGCGACTATGCCGTCGCCCACCGAAAGCACTCTGCCCGTCTCTTCGGCGAGAGCCTCGGGAGTCCATTCCTCCAGAGCTCTGCGGATGAGGGGGATGATGTTGTCGTAATCGCCGGAGAGTTTTCCGAGCTTGCGTTTGAGCTGTTTGAGCCTGCCGTCCACGCTCCAATCGTAGACGTCGTTGCCCGCTTCGAGGCGGAAACCTCCCGGGAAGAGGGAACTCTCCACCCATTCAAGCTCTGTGCCCTCGCCGTATTTTTTTGCAAGAAAACGCTCGAAACGCGCAAACTGCGCGTCCGTGGGGCGGGATGCGGAATAGAGAGATGCCTTAATCTTTTCCATCGTCTTTCTCTTCCTTTTCCGCAGAAGCGAGGAACTGCTCATAAGCGTCGTTGACGTCCGAAGAGAGCGCCACCTTGTCTGCAAGCTCCGTCACGATGTCGCGGATGTCGCCGCTCACGCCGCTTATCATCCTGTCGTGTTCCTTTTCGGCTTTCTTGCGCGCCTCGGCGACTATGCTCTCCGCCTCCGACTGCGCGTCGCGCAACTTTTCGGCGCGCGCGGCTTCCGTCTCGGCGAACGCCTGTTTTTTCATTTCGGCGATGTCGTCCTCGGCGGAGGCGAGTTTTTCGGCGTACTGCTCGCGGCTCTTCTCGGCGTCCGAGAGCGCGTCCTTTGTCTTCCGCTCTCTCTCGGCGTAGCTCTCTTCCCTCTTTTTCATGAACGCCTTGACGGGCTTGTACAAAATGAAGTACAGCCCTACGGCAAGGATGAGGAAATTGAGCAGGTGCAACAGTATCTGTTGCCAATCGATGTTAAGCGGCATTGCCCACTCCTTTTACAGCACGAAAATGATGAGGATGGCGACGATGAGCGCGTAAATGATCGCCGTCTCGATGAACACCAATCCCAGCATCATGCCGGAGCGGATGTCGTTTTTGGCTTCGGGCTGACGTGCGATGCTTTCGTTGGACTTCGCGATGGCTATCGCCATACCGATGGCGCCTGCGGCGGCGGCAACTCCGACAGCGATCGCGGCGGCGAGAGCTATGATGCCCTTGCCGTCATCCTCTGCGGGAGCGGCGGGAGCCTCATCGGCTTCCCCGTCGGCTTCGGTGACTTCGGCGTTTTCTGCGGGAGTTTCCTCTGCTACGGCGACGCTGTCGCTCAGCGCCAGACCGAGGACGAGCCCGAGAGCGGCAAGCGCGATGAGAAGCATGAATGCCGCGGCAACCAATTTGATGTTGAGAGCTTTTTTCATTTCAAACCTCTTGTACAACGGGTCGTTTATTGTGCAGTCTGCCGTGTTTTTCGGCG
Organism: uncultured Clostridia bacterium; assembly: GCA_944363035.1. Taxonomy (GTDB): domain Bacteria; phylum Bacillota; class Clostridia; order Christensenellales; family CAG-917; genus Limadaptatus. The sequence continues at coordinate 19,936 of CALVTS010000014.1, read as the reverse complement.
GACTTGTGTTTTTTGTCCTTCTTGACGTAGGGTTCGGACACCTCGCCGTAGAACATGGAAGTCAGCATGACGAGGACGTAAGTCTGTATGAGCGCGTGCAGTACCGTGAACAGCACCCCGACGATGACGGGGAGCACGAAGCTCAGCGCAAGATAATAATAGACGAGTTCGGTGACCAGCATCCCCGAAAGCAGAGCGCCGAAGAGTCGGAAGCTCATGGAGATGGGCAGAGAAAAATCTTTGAGGGTGCGTCCCACTCCGCGCAGTCCCGCGCCGACTACCCCGCCCGAAAGTATGACGAAATAGGAGAGGAAACCGAGCGCGATCGCGCCGTTGATGTCCGCAAGGGGCGCGGGGAGGGTGACGGAGATGCCGCTCGTCGTCTCCACGGGTATGCCCACGAGCTCGAACATGGTGCCGACGAAGATATACACCCCCGCCGCAAAGATGTACGCGCCCAAAAAGCCGTTGCGGTGAGGGCTGTTCTTCTTGGCGAGCCCGTCAAACAGTCCGACGACCGTCTCGATGAAAAGCTGGAATTTCCCCGGGATATCCTTAAAACGCGGGAGGGCGAAGACTCGCACGATCACCGCAAACAACAGTATGGCGATGGTCACCGCGATCCCCGATATCACGGAGGGGTTCACGGGGAAACCGAAGAGGCTCACCTTGTTGTCCTCATGCAGGACGGCGTCCTCCATCACCTCGGAAATGCTCTCGGGGGAAGTGTAAAGAGGATCGGTGAGCACGATGCCCACGATGAGAGCGACGGCTATCGCGACGAGCACGACGGCGGCGACGATCTTTTTCTTTTTGGATACTTTTGCTTCCTCGGGCATCCTACCCTCCTTTGAGCTAGCACGATTATATTCCCAATTTTCGCGTTTTGCAATCGCTTGACGCATATTGTATAAATATAAAGTTTGCTCAAACGCCGCTCGGGAATAGAACTATGTTCTATTATTCCCCTATCTTACGACGTTCTGCGCCCTCGGAGAGGATTTTTTCTCGCGTCGGATCGCCGAAGAGGAGAAATAGTCGGCATGAAAAAGGACCGCTCACAAGAGCGGTCCTTCATGCGGTTTATCCCTTTTTAGGTCTTGTCTTCCCCGTCGGGAGGAGTCTCGGGATTATCCTCCGTCGCGGTGATCACGGTGTCGTCGGACGCGTCCGCTCCCTCGGCAAGGGTCACGGCGTCAGACTCGGTCGCGCCGAGTTCCACGGTGCCGCCGTCCGCGCCCGCCGCCGCGAGCTCGGCTTCCTTACGACGCTTGATCTCGGCAACGGCTTCCTGCTGTTCCTTCTCGTTGAACTTGTAGAAGAAGATGGGGACGGCAGAGAGGATGAAGCTGAGCGCCGCGACCAGCATGAGCATGATCCACATGACATCCTTGCCGGAGGCATCCAGCGCGCCGGGATTGTTGGCGGTGACGCCCGCGATGTAGTAGCCCATGACGCCGATGAACGCGCCGATAGCCATACCTATCTTGTTGATGAAGGTCTGCATAGCGAAGCAGATACCCTCCGCTCTCTCGCCCGTCTTGAGCTCGAGGTATTCGATGGTGTCGCCTATCATCGCGTAGGACACGATGTTGGTGAGACCGGACGGGATACCGGAGACGACGATGGCAAGCAACGCTATGACGAGGGTCGCCGTCGAGGTGTAGTTGCCTTTGTCTATCGCCATACCGATGATGAACGCTATGAGCAGCGCGACGCCGCCCGCGATGTTGGTCCAGATGTATGACTGCTTCTTGCCTATCTTCTTGGTGAGATAAGGCACCAAGAGGGATGCGATGAGCCCGCCGGGGACGATGGCGATGGTGACCAGTGTGTAAAGACCTTCTCCGTGCATGCCCATGAAGTTGACGCTGTCAAGGACGTATTTGCAGAAGTAGAGACCGCCCGTGTAGGTGAAGACCATTCTCGCCGCGCCCAGGATACCCGAGATGACGATGAGCATGAGGGGCTTGTTCTTGAACAGCAGGGAGAGGTTGTGCTTGAGAGACGGGGGCTTGATGTCGTCCAGCTCGCTCGCTCTTTCCTTGGTGCCCTTGAAGCCGACATAGAAGAGAGGCATACCGATGGCGACGCAGATGATCGCGGCGACGAAGTAGATCCACCTGAGTTCGCTCTGCTTTTCACCGAGAGTGCCGTCCAGGATCTTCTGGAGGTCGTTTGCCGTCCACTCGTTCATGGGCTTATTGTCTATCAGCTCGCCGCCTTCGCTGTCCTTGCCTTCGTAAACGTCTTTCGCATCGAGATACGCGTTGTAGACTGCGGAATCCTCGCCGAACTCTTGCAGGATGAAGTTTTCGAGAGTGCCGTAATTTGCGGTGATGTTCGCAAACGTGCCGTCACGGTTGGCGTCGAAGTTGAGGGAGAAATCTTCGGAAGTGTCTCCGTCCTTGTCCACGTCCGCAAGGTCGGGGACGATGATCTCGCCACCCTCGCTGTCCACCGCGAATTGGATCTGAGAGACTATGCCCTGATAGTTGTTGATGTTGGTCTGCAATGTGCCGGTCATGCCGCTGGTGATCTGAGGCACGATTATGGTGACGATGCCCGCGCCGGCGGTGCACAGCAGACGCGCGATGGTCAGCAGGTTGCCGCGGCGGAAGGTGTCGTTGGACATACGGGAGTTCAGCCCCCAGTAAGGCACGTCGCAGACGGTGTACACCATGCCCCAAATTATGTACATGATGCACATTGCCGCAAAGCCGCCGGGATTTGCGGGATACCACGGCAGGAAGCACAGTATGGTCACCACCGCGACGGGGATCGCCATCCATTTGAGATAGGGACGGCATTTGCCCCACGGAGTGCGCGTCCTGTCCACGATGGAGCCCATGATCGGGTCGTTCAACGCGTCGTAAATTCGCGCAAACAGCATGAGGAGCGCGACCGACAACGCGCCGTAACCGATCGCGTCCGTCATGAACACCGTCAGATAGGAACCGATGATGGTGCATATCAGGTTCTGACCGAAGCCGCACAGCGAATATGCTATGCCCTCTTTGGGTTGCATTTCGCCGTCGCCGGGATAGGTGCCGAAAAGTTTGTGCCAAATGCTTCTCTTCTCGGTCGTATCCACAGCAGCCGCGGCGCTTTGGGTGGATTCAACGTTGATGTCTGCCATAAATAACCCGCCTTACAAAATTTTTCACATTTTAACCATACGGTTGAGCATATAAAACCCATCCCGTAATAGATATAAAAACACATCTAACGCGTTTTGTCAAACAACGTCCGAAAAATCTTTTTTTCCTTTTTGATTTTAATCTTAGTTTATATCTTTTAGCTTAACGACCACATATCCCGCGCGCGCAGAGGCGTATCTCCCGCTCGCTGATCGCGTTCTCGAATGACGAAGGAGAAAGCTGGTACGGATTGAAAGAACTGCCCTACGAGCTCTCGGGAGACAGACATAAGGCGGAATATGACCCCGTGAGCGACAAAGTCCTCGTCTCCTTCCTACAGATGATACCCGCAAGACGAAGCGCCATCGACAAGCACACCGCCGTGAGCAACGGCTGGTATGCCTGGGTCTGGACCTTTGACGACCTCCTCTCCCACGCAAACGACGACCCGTCCGACGATAGCAAAGGAGAATACCTCATCGAGCTCGGCAGGACGTACTACCCGGGCAAGCCCTACGACGTCGCACACGACAACGGTTACAGCGGCGTGGCGTGCGTGAACGGGGTATTCAACGTCGTGGGATACGGTTGCTTTGACAATACGGGCGACGACCGCTACATCATCTCCCGCACCTTCTCCCTCGCCTGAACTCACGCCTCGCGGCTATTTCACGCATACGCACTTTATACAAATAAAACACACAGATAAACACCGTATCACGCAATATCGCCGCTTGCCTTCCCTCTCCGCGCCTTCTTTCATGCGCATACACGAACACATAAACTCCTCCCCCGCTTCCGCCTCACAGACTCTCCGTCCCCCTCCTCCTTTCAAAAAAATCCTTTCAATTTCATTCATTCGCTTGTGCAAATCCGAATTTTGCGCTAATATAGCTTAGCAACCGATATCCGTGGGGCTTTAGCTCAGTTGGCTAGAGTACTTGTCTGGCAGACAAGGGGTCAGGGGTTCGAATCCCCTAAGCTCCACCACCCAAAGCAAAAGGGCGCCAGAAGCGTCCTTTTTCTTTGGGTGGTGGATCAAATCGGGGGCGAACCGCGCCGCAAATATGTGTTTATATCAAGGTTATCTTGCAACATTGCCAAATCGCTTGCTTTCGCCGAATGCGGCGAGGTTCGGCGGCTTGCGGAGCAAGACGCTTTCGCCCTTTACATACGCACGGAACGCGACGACATACTCTCCGAAACGCCCTCCCCCCAACGAAGGAAGCTCTTATGGCAAACATCCCCGTCCCATTCCTATACGGCATATATCCCAAGAGCGCGAGGACGCTTTATGGAGTTTTCGGCGCATCCCCTCATTGCGTTTGCCTTGTTAGTGAGATCGGTTTTTTCGCCGTGCTTCGGAACTATCGCGTTGCTCTCCGATGTTTGCTCCGCGGAATAGGCGGCTCCCGCCGCCCGATTTTTCGCAAGGCGTCATGAGCAACACTCCCCAAAGTGCTTTTCTTGTCTGAGAGGTTTTTGTCTTGCCTTTTTTTGACGAAGCTTACTTCCTAAATCTATACTCGATCACAAACGATCGACTTCTCTTCGGGCTCAAAATCCAATGTGTATACGCCGTTTGAATATTTTTTGAACAAGACATCGGTGCTACCATAGTTTTGAAGCATCTCTTTTGTGACAAATGTCCCACTTGCGACGCCCAACTTGTCGCGTATCCATTTTCCTAAGATCGCATTGCTTTCGGCGGATTGTATTGCCTTATTATTGTCTTGTGCCATACGCATATAGAATGCTCCGGCATCCTTTGTGACCACTTTGAATAACGGACAATTTTTATCTTCGGGATTTATCCTGTCGGGAAAGAACCCGGGCTTTTTATCTCCCCGATTATATGGTATGTATGCCTGATCTCTGTCTCTTTTTGTCCCGTTTTTTCTGATCCCCCAATTGATGCCGGATCCATACCCCACATCTCCCTTTGCGGTCAACAGAGACAATTTGAGCGTATCTATCGGTTGCCTGCCGATATAATCCGCATAATTGAGATTTTCCAAATTATCATTGTCTATCTCATCGTTTACACGCTGTGATTCTCCGACAGCAAAATTGATCTTTTCTTCCACATCGGGAGCGAAACAATCTACACAAAACGCTAACAACGATTTGTAGTAATCCAGCGCTGCTACTTCATCGCACTCCGCCATGCATTCCCTACGTTTTTGAAAAGCATTGATCGTATAATTTGCAGAGCCGCAAAATGCCACCTTTGGTATCCCATTATTTTCCCAAATGTAAACTTTGGAATGGACCTCTTGCCCGAAATAAACATACTTGCAACTGATCCGCGGCATTTCACGGATACCGTTTATTCTGCGGATCACATCACGTATTTTTTGATGTTTTGTCTTAGTCAGACTGCTCCCTCTTGTCATCCCCAATATCAGGTCTATATGGATAGACTTATTGTATACTTCGTTTAGGGCGCCGTCTTTCAGCTCTATCAGATGTGACATTATTCTGCCGCAGTCGGTAAATGCCGATATTATTTTCAATGAGTTACATGATGTCCCGTCCAAACGAGCAGGTTCTAACAAAATAGTTTTTTCCAAGTTCTCCGTATATAGCATATCGCCGTCATCCCCTCAGATAGTATCCTTGACCGACGCCTTTACACTTTCATAATCTATTTCGGCAAACGTCTTCAAGATAGCTTCAAAAATTATTTTTGCTCCCTTGCATGGCACAGCCATACCTATCTGTTTACGAACGGATTCCTTAGAACCATCAAACACGAAGCTATCCGGAAAAGTTTGCAATCTCGCTCGTTCTCTGTTGGTCAATGCGCGTGGCTCATCCCAATGGTAAATGTGTGTCCCTCCGCCGCCCGACCCGGTGACCGTATATGCGGGTTTATCGGGATCCAATCTCCTATATATCTGACTTATCTTTGCCCCGCGCACATTAAGTTTCAGCTCATCGGGCAGATCGGAGTTGAATGCATTCTGCCCGGGCTTTATATATTTCAGCCTTTCTACGACGATATCGGATTGTTTGGTATATTCATTATTCGAAGCATCGGAGGAAATAGGTGGCACTTCTAAGGCTGTACGGCAAGACACATCCGCGTTGTCATAGGCGTGATAACTCGGTATCTTGAAGTCATATGGTATATCGTTTCTTATCCCGACAATGATCATTCTATGCCTGGCTTGCGGGACACCATACTTCTCAAAACAATATAAATTGGGATACACTTTGTAACCCGCATTTTTCATTTCTGCTAAGATCTTTTCAAAAGCCTTCCCTTCGTTTGCGCTTCTGAGCCCACCTACGTTCTCAGCCAAAAACCATTGCGGACGATGGCTTTTCAACACGCTTATGCCGTATTTATACAAAGGACCGTATGTCCCGTTTATCCCTCTCTGTTCGCCTACCACCGAAAAATCGTTGCACGGAAAGCCGAAAGATAGTGCGTCGATCTCGGGAAGAGCGGAAATATCCAAATTCCTGACGTCTTTGCATATCACCGTTGACGGTGAGTTCGGACAAATATTGCGCACATAGGTATGACAAGTGTCCCAATCAAAATCATTCGCCCATGTGTGGACGATTTTAAAATCGGGATCACCTATGTCCGCATGAGTCGCGCCCCAAGCCAGTCCGCCAGGGCCGCAAAATAATTCTCCTAGTCTATATACAGGCATTTTTCTCTTTGCTATGCTTCAACGCAATTTTCCGATCGACAGCTTTACTATTATCAACAAACCAATCATTACGGATTCAACCTTTCTTCGCGGTCTGGGCGATGAAGTTGTCCAGTTTTTTCTTTTCTAGAGCCCAGTAGATGGTGCGGACGAAGGGGAACACGGCAAAGAGAGCCAGCGCGAAGGAGAAGAGTTTGCAGGGGTTGACGTACTTCTTCTTTTTTTCCAGCCCTTTGACCATGGCTTTGGCGACGTGGGCGGGCTTTTGGACGGGGAATGGCTTTTGACGTATCACCTTGCCCTCCTGTCCTTCGACCGCGGCTTTAAAGAAATTTGTGTCCGTGGCGACGGGATAGAGGCAGGTCATCCTGATGTTTTCGGGCATTTCGAGGCGGAGCGCCTGCTGGAAGCCCTGCACCGCGAACTTGGAGGAGCTGTACAGCGCATAGCCGGGCATCCCCATCTTGCCTATGGCGGAAACCGTCATCGCGAACTGACCGGGCTTGCCGGCAAGATATTCGCGGTATTTCTGATAGGAATATATGGGAGAAAATACATTGGTCTCGAAGATATGCGCGGTGCGGTCCCAGTCCACATAATCGAAGGATTCGTAGTACGGGAATCCTGCATTGGCGTAAAAGATATCTATGCCGCCGAGGAGCTTTTCCGCCTCGGCGAATATGGCGTCCACACCCTCCTTGGAGGACACGTCGCACACCATGGGAAACACCTTTTTGGGATCGAACGCGGCGAGTTTGTCGGTGTGAAGATCCACCGCAAGGATCTTGTTTTCTCCCTCGACGAGCAGTTTGAGCACCTCGAGACCTATGCCGCTGTTTGCGCCGGTGAGCACTATCTTTTTGCCTGAGATCATATTTTACCTCCCTATTTTCATTTGTTAAGTGGTCATTTTGTCATTCGCACAGAATGCGCAGGAGTTGTCTCGCGCCTTCGCGCAGAGTTTCCATCGTGCCCGAGTTGTCTATGGTGCGGGTGGCTATCCTCCTGAGCTTGCGTGTCGGGGGCTGTGCGCGCATAACGGCGCGGGCGCGCTCCTCGGGCACTCCCCTCTCTTTGAGGCGGGCTATGCGCACCCGTCTCGGCGCGGTGACGAGCACTATCTCGTCAAAGCGGTCTTTCATGCCGCTTTCCAACATCAGAGGGAGCTCGACGACAAGGGGATCGGCGTCGCACTCCTCTATCCTTTTCTTTATCGCCGGATGCGCGAGCGCGTTGAGGGCGAGTCTGCTCTTTTTGTCAGAAAACACCAACGCCGAGAGAACGGCTTTGTCCACCTTGCCGTCCTTCACGCAGGAGGGGAAGCGCGCGGCAAGCGCGGATACATATCCCTCGTCCGCAAGCAGTTCGCGGTTTATCTCATCGGCGGAAAGGCAGCAGACGCCCATCTCCCGCGCCACCGCGAGCACCTCCGATTTCCCAGAGCCTATGCCTCCTATCACCGCTATGCGCATACTATTTGAGCTCCCCCCAATCCTTTGCCGTGTTCACCTCTACGATGAGGGGCACTTTGAGGGAGACCGCGCTTTCCATCTCCTCTTTCAGGATGCGGGCGACCTCCTCTCTTTCCTCCTCTGCGGCGTCCACGATGAGCTCGTCGTGGATCTGGAGTATGAGGCGGGATCTCATCCCCGCAAGGCGTTTTTCCACCGCCAGCATGGCTATCTTCACTATGTCCGCCGCCGACCCCTGCAAGGGAGTGTTGCGCGCCATACGCTCCGCCGCGGCGCGAAGCACCCTGTTGGAAGCGGTCATCTCTTTCAGATCTCTGCGTCTTCCCAGCATGGTCACGGCGTAGCCGTGTTCGCGAGCGGACTCTATCACTGCCGAGACATACTCTTTCACCTTGGGATATGTGGCGAAATAGCGCTCGATGAACTCCTTCGCCTTGTAGACGGGGATGGAGAGGCTTTCGGAGAGTCCGAAGTCGCTCATGCCGTATATTATGCCGAAATTGACCGCTTTCGCGTCCCTGCGCTGGGCGGGAGTGACCTCCTCCTGCGGGATGCCGAGGATCTTGGACGCCGTGAGAGCGTGGATGTCCGCAGAATTGTTGTACGCCTCGATGAGTTTCTCATCCCCGCTGAGGTGGGCGAGCAATCTGAGCTCTATCTGCGAATAGTCCGCGCTGACGAGCACACAGCCCTCGGACGCCACGAACGCGCTCTTGATGTCCTTTGCGTCCTCACTGCGCGCGGGGATGTTCTGCAAATTGGGATTGGTCGAGGACAGTCTGCCCGTCGCGGTGATGCATTGGTTGAACTCGGTGTGTATGCGCCCTCTGTTGACGAGAGGCATCATCCCCGTGACGTAGGTGCTGAGGAGTTTTGCGTAATGCCGCCATTCCAACACGCAGTCTATGACGGGATGTTCCTCCCGAAGTCCCGAAAGCACCTCTTCGTTGACGGACCAACCCGTCTTTGTCTTTTTGCCGTGTCTGAGCCCGAGACGGTCGAAGAGCACCTCCCCGAGCTGTTTGGGAGAGGCGATATTGAAAGTGACGCCTGCGGCGGCATACACCTTTTCGGCGAGGGAGGAAAGCAGACTTTCGTATTTCGTTTTCAAGCGGTCGAGAGCCTCGCTGTCCACGGCGATACCTCTCTCCTCCATGGCGGCGAGCACGGGCGCGAGAGGTTGCTCTATCTCGTAAAAGAGCTTTTCCTCCCCCTGCTCTGCCAGCGCCTTTTTCGCAGACGCGGCATAGACGAACAATTCGGCGGCGCCCACCGAGAGCCCCTCCGCGCCGAGCACCGCTTCCACGGATTTTATGGGCGCGCTCCCGCGTGTGAGGTGAGCGGCTATCATCACGTCGAAATAGTCCTTCGGTTTGAAGCCGTACCTCTTCATCAGGGATTTTATGTCATAGCAGATGAGAGTGCGCCCTGCCGAAAGCTTTTTGAGGATGTCTATCCCGTCGTCGAAAGTCAACCCCTCCGAGAAAAGATCCTCGACGCACTCGATGACGTATTCCGTCCTGCCGTCAAAGGAAAAAGAAATGTTGTCGCCGATGAGCACCGCAACGCTCTCCCCTTTTGCCGCGCGGTATGCCTCCTCGGCGGAAGAGAGCTTTTCCACACTCTTTTCGACGCCTGCGGGCGCGCCGCCCTCAAACGTCATCCTGGCGGCGATGGAGTTGAGTTCCAGCTCCTGCAACCTCCCCAACGCCTCTTCGGGATACACTCCCGAAAAGCGCAGATCCTCCTCCGAAACATCCAAAGGGACGTCTTTGTCTATCGTGACGAGAGTGCGCGAAAGCAGCGCCGCTTCCCTGCCTGACGCCACGGCTTCGCCCACTTTGCCCTTAATCTCACTTGCATGATCGAGCACTTCATCCAGCGTTTTGTAACGCTCAAGCAGGCTTTTTGCCGTTTTCTCCCCCACGCCGGGGATGCCGGGAATGTTGTCGCTCGGGTCGCCGCGCAGGGCTTTGTAATCAATGAAACTCTCGGGAGTGAAACCCTCCGCCGCAAGACGTGCAAGGTCGATGACCTCTACTTCGCTCACGCCTTTTTTTGTCCAATATATCTTCGTGGTGGGGCTCACGAGTTGGAAGCTGTCGCGATCCCCCGTGAGTATCACGGTGTCCTCCTCGGTGCGCGCAGAGAGAGTGCCGAGAATGTCGTCCGCCTCGTAGCCCTCCTTAAAGACCACGGGCACCTTCATGAGAGCGAGCAATTCTTTGAGGGGCTCGAACTGTTCGGCAAGTTCGGCGTCCATGGGCTTCCTGGTGCCCTTGTAGGGCGCGTAGAGCTTGTGGCGGAAGGTGGGAGTTTTGAGGTCGAAAGCCGCCGCCACGTGCGTGGGGGAAAGCTCCTTGACTATGCGCAGAAAAATGGTGAGAAAACCGTATATCGCGCCCGTATACGCTCCCTTGGAAGTTTTGAGGTTGGGAAGAGCGTGGTAGGCGCGATGTATTATACTGTTTGCGTCGATGAGAAGAAAGGTGTTTTTGTCGGGCATGATCTCACGCTTTGGCGGGGCTTGCCGCCTCCTCCGCTTCCCTGACGATGCGGACGGCGTCGCTGTATCCGAGCTGTTTGAGGTTCTCTATGCGCTCGGGGGAGAAAGCCATCGCTCTGCCGAGATTGGCGGACGGGGTTATATAAAGTATATCCAGGTCGTCCATCTCTATCCTGCGTTTGGGACGCTTGGTTTCGGGATTGGTGCGCACGACTATCATCTTTTTGCAACCCGTGCGCGCGAGGAGGTTGACGGGCATATTGTCATACACGCCGCCGTCGATGAACTTCTTGCCGTCTATCCGCTTGGGCGGGAAGATGGGGAAACACGCGGACGCGACTATATAGTCGATGAGCTTGCCCTCGGGGATATCCTTTTTCATCGCCTCGAAGGGCTCCATATCCGAGATGTTGTAGGTGACGCACCCGAAGTCTATCTCGCTGGTGCGGATCTCCTCCTCGTTCAGTCTGCCGTAAACGAAATTGAGAGTGTGTTCGTAGGAATTTCTGATTATCTCGCGGGCGGAGAGCAGTTTTTTGCCCGTCGCGATGATGAGGTCGAGGTCGAAATCCTTCTGTCTGAACCGCGCCACGGTGTCGTCGTCGAAGTCGAAGACGGGACAGTATTTCGCCTCCTCCCAATATTCGGCGAGCTTCTCTATACCCTGAGACGCCACGACCGCCCCGTTGAGCGCCCCGATGGACGTGCCCGTAACGGAGTGGAATGTATAACCGAGCTCTTTCAACGCGATCAGCGCGCCCAATTCGTACGCACCTTTGACGCCGCCGCCTTCCAACACGAGACCGACGCTTTTTGACATATGTTTTCCCCTCACCGGTATGGTATAAAATGTAATCTAGAATAAAGTTTAATAAAATTAACGGAAGCTGTCAAGCGGAAGAATCCCGCGCGGCGCGCCGAAAAAAGTATCCTCTGTCTCGCCGAGGGCGTCGAAGGTCACATCCTCGGAGGCGAGGCTGTTTGCGGCGGACGGGAATGATGTTTCCCGCGTGCCGACATGACATCCGAAAAGGAGCGGCAAGTAGCGAGGCGCGTCCGTTATCCCTCTCGGGCATACCGACGGATATGAGCGCGAAGAAGAGAAAAGGGAGGACGCGATGTCCTCCCTTTTTCAAACGTAATAGGCCGTATCACTCGTAGTTGTTCATCCTGTCGATGAACTCGTCGTTGACCTCGAAAGTGTCGCCCGGCTTGATGTAGCTGTCCGTCGTCAGATAGCACCACACGCGGATGGGGTTGGCTATGCCCAATCCCTTGACGTCGTTGGTGCTGAGTTCTCTCAGCCTGTACTCGTCGCTCTCGGTGTCGAAGTAGTTGCCGTGAGGCTCGAGGAAGCTCTGCTCCATGAGCCCCGTGGACACGAATCCGAAGTGCACATAGTAGGTCTCTTTGCCCGTCTCGTCCACGGTCTCCACCACGATATCGCTGAATTCAGGATTTTTGAGCTGTTCACCGAGCACTTGCATCGCCATATCTATGATGGGACCGTATCCGGCGGGGACGGTATCCCTGTCTATGAGGTTGAGAGCGTCCAGTCTCTGCCAGTTGTAGATGTCAAGGAAGCCCTCCTGATAGATGGTGGATATCCTGCCCTCCGCGACCGCTTTCTCGGCGAGGGGCTTCTTGTAGTTGTTGTTGGAGAAGTTCTTGAAATCGAAGCTCGCCGCGGTGCCTATGAGGTTGGACATGACCACGTTGTGGGTGCGCAGGATGCTGTACTTGACGTCGCCGTAGCTCCCGTCCGCCACATTCTCCTCGTGTTCCATGTTGGTGGGGACATAGATGCCCGTGCCTGCGGTGTTGCGGATTATGCTCTTCTCGATGGTGAAATCCACGCCGTGCAAGCCTATACCGGTGCCCGCGTTCTGGACTATGGAGTACTCCATCCTGCACACGGTGAGGTTGTCGTTGACGTACTCGTCGTCCGCCCTGACCGTGCGGAAGTGGATCGCGTAGCCCTTGATGCCCGCGACGCCGTTTGCCGAGACCTCATCGCCTATATCGTTGTTTACCGAGACGGTGACGTTGCTTAGGGTGCCCCCGCGCATGACGAGGAGGGCGGAGCCGCTGAAACCGTTGGAAAACCCGTTGAGCGCATATATGCGGTGATTGTTGCCGTAAAGGCTGGCGTAGATGTTGGCTTCGTAGCAGTTCCAATGATATTTGAGGCTGTACACGTCCACCGCGGTGAGCAGAGGCTCAAGGGTGCCGTCTTCCAGCCTCACGCAGTACGGGATGTCGGAGCCGAGCACTATGTCGCCGTCATACTGCTTCTCGCAGGGCTCATAGTAGCCCCACCCCCCTTCGGCGTTGTAAAGCCTGCTGTATTCCTGAGTGGTGCGCGCCGCCACAAAGAGTTCGTTGACGTCGTTGACCTCTATCGCCGGGATGACCGTGAGCGTGACGCTTTGGGTCCTCACTCCATCGTTGCCGGGATAACGGGCGCGTATCGTGACGGTGACCTTCGTCCTCTCGGTGATGTTCTCGGCATGGAAGACGAGCACATTGTCCCCGTTTGCGAACGAGGCTATCTCGGGCTTGTCGGTCTCAAAGACGAAGGAAGCGTAGAAAGCCTCCCTCTCCGCCTCGTCCTCGGGCGGGGTGGGGATGGTCATCGTGAACTCTAAGACGTTGTCCACGAAATAATCCGTACCGTAGTCATACTTGTCGGGGTCCGACATATCCGCATCGGGATCGAAGCGGTAGGACGCAAATATCGTCTCGCGCGCAAGCCCCACTTGCAGGGATTTCGCATTCTGCTCTATGCGGAAAACGTACACTTTGCGCGCTATGTGCAGAGTCACGGTATCCCTCTTGCCGTCCGCGCTTTTTGCCGTGATGGTGACGGTGCCCTCCGCCAAGGCTGTCACCGTCCCGTTTTCGTTGACAGTTGCGACCTTTTCGTTGGAGGAGATCCATGTCACGGCGGGAATGCCGTCCGCGCCGCCTACATCCGCAAGATATATCGCGTCAAGTTCCAGCGGAGCTTCACCGAGCCCAAGAACAAAAGGCTTGTCCGCTTCCGGATCGTAATCGTAAAACTCGGAGTTGCGGATGACGATATCATTCTGCCCGCATGAATGGAAAGTCACGTTGCCCGCAGAGGTGCTCACCACCGCTTCGCTCGCGGTGATATACAGCATACCGCCCTCCACCTTGCATCCGGACACCGCTTTCGCGTCCGTGATGCCGAGTTCGTTGAGGTCCAAAGTTTTCGTAGCCGTATAAACTGTGTTTCCGAATATGCTCGCGCCCTTGTCCACGCGGATCGCAAAAGGCGCGCTCTCTATCCACTCGCCGGTGCTGTTCTGACGAGCATAAAGGATTATTTCGGTTTCACCTTCGGATATTGCGGTGACAACTCCGTTGCCGTCCACTACCGCGACGTTCTCATTCAGGCTCTCCCACCTGGTCTCGGGGATATAGTTGCCTGCCGGGGTATAGATCGCCGAAAGCATGATCTTGTCGCCTACGGTGACCTCTTCCTCACCTGTTATCTCCGCCCTCTGCACGTCAACGTCGGTGATGGTGACGGTGACCTGATCGAACTGGTATCCCTCCGCTCTCGCTTCGAGGATAAAGGTGCAATAGTCGGTTATTTCCAAAAGACCGTCCGTATTGCTTTCCACGGATTCGTAGGTATATTTCTGAGCCAAGACATCCCAGCTCACGGCGATGAGCTCTGCGCCGGGCACTTCGGGATTGTTGCTTTCGACGTCGCCGTCCACAATGCTCCACGTCACTGCCTTGTTGTTCGCCCTTTCGGGGAGTACCGTGACGGTGACGTAATCATTGATGTCTATTATCCTTCTTTCATCCTCGTTTTCCTCTATTTCCGTGAGATTTATGCTCACCGATGTCTTGTCTATCCTCACGCTTTCCACGCCTATATAGGATTGTGCGGACACGAATGTCGTGACGATCCCGACTATGAGCACGATAAGGATGGGGATGAGCACGAGGACTCCTATCATTATCTTTTTCATATCAACTCCTTAGACTGCGGGATGAGGGGCTTCCCCTTCCCCGCGGGACGCGCTCCGTCAGGGCGCGATGCGCTGGTATCTCTTCTCCAGCCCCACGAAGAGCGCCGCAACGCTTCCTGCGAGGATGAGAGCGGAAAGCACGCCGAGGATGGCGTAGATGTTGTTCCTCTCCCCTATCGGGATGATGGTCGCATCCCCGATCGTGAGGGGCAGGAAGCTGAACACCATGGTGAACACTCCGAAGAGCGCCGCGATCGCCATACCCACGACTAGCGCGAGCACCATATTCTTATTTGCCGAGACCATCTCGCCGTCGCCGGACACGTTGAATGTGGGCGACTTGACATCCGCCGCTATCGCGAGGCAGGTGAGCGCAAGAGTGAGCATTTCGGATATTATGAAGATGCACCCGATGTCCAGCGAGTTGAGCATCTCAAGCCCGTCTCCCGAAGAGAACGCCGCCGCGACCACCACGGTGGAAAGCACCACGGACGCCGTGCCTACCGCTCCGTAAAGGAGGAGTTTCGCAAGCACCTGCGTGGTGTAGCTCACGGGGATTATCTTGGTGTGATAGAACGCGTTGTCCTCTCGCGAAATGGAGGTCGCCGCAAAGGACACGATGATGGAACTGAAAATGACGATGACCATCAGCGTGAGCCCGGGGACTATCGCCGCACCCAGAGTGTTGCGCCCCATCGTCGCCGCAAGGTCGTTGCAGTAATACACCATGACGGGCGCCGCAAACGCCATCGCGAGATACTGGAAGGAATAGTTGAAAGACCTCAGTATCAGGAAGAATTCGCGGTGGAGCAAGGTGCCGAACACCGAACGGGTGATGTTGGGTATGTTCTTTTTGAAGGACGCTTTCTCAGTCTCGATGCCCGTGAGGATTATCTTGTAGTAAGTGCGGGTGGTGACGAAGTACGCCCCCACGCCGAGCGCCGCCGTGATGAGGAAGATGAAGAGGAAGGAAAGCCCCGCTTCCAGCGCGCTGTGCCCCACGAACCAACCGCCGAGCAGAAGCGCATACCATCTGAAAGGATACGCCGCGCCCGTGATGTTGCGGTACATCTCCATGACGGACTCCGAAAACATCCCCGCGCTCTCGTCGCGCATATAGTCCAGCACGCCGCCGAGGGCGGTCATATAGAGGATGAACACCCCGCATATCGCCGCGATGAGGAAGATGAGCACGAGCAGGAACTGATTCTTGACCAGGTTCATCACCATCATGACGGGTATGGCAAGCAGGTTCGCGATGGCGTAAGGCAGGGGGATGGCGAGCAATATCACCGCTATCGCCACAAAGTAGTACCCGACCGGAGCCGAGGTCACCACGCCGTATATCACGCACACCGGCACGAAGAGGAGCAGATTGATGACTACGTTGTGTATGAAACAGTAGATGGACTTGGAGATGAGGATCTCCTTGCCGCTCACGGGAAAACGGAGCAACAGCTCGTTGTCGCCGCTCATATAAAGGTTCTTCACCACGTTGCCTATCGCAACGAGCGTGGTGAGCACTATGACGAACGTCATCGCGAGCACCAGGAATTCGAAAGGCATATCCGACCTTTCGATAAAGAGCGCGGCGAGGAAATATATGCCCGTCACCAACAGCGCGTATATCACCAGCGAGAAGACTATGCCGAGACCTTTGACCACCCTCTTGCCCACAGGCACTTCCACCTTGGACCCGAAGCGGGCGCGCATCTCCAGCCTGAGCAGCGATCTTACGCTGAGCCAGGAGATCTTGTCGTTCATATCTCACCGCCTTCGGCGCCGTTCGCGCCGTCGTCAACGGGCAGGTCGGGACGCATCTCGGCTTGTTCCTGCGCGACATAGTCCTCAAACAGCCTCTTCTCGTAAGTGCCCGTGATCTTGAAGAACCTCTCTTCGAGATTCGCCTTGTTCTCCTCGTTGCCCACCAGGTCGAAGCAGTCGATGAGGTGCCCCTCGTTGACTATCGCCACGCGGTGGCACAGCCTCTTGACGAGGTCGAGGTTGTGGCTGGAGAAAAACACCGTATTGCCCTTTGCGCAATGCTCGCGCATATACGCGATGATCTCCGCCGTGGACTGAGGGTCGAGACCCATCATGGGCTCGTCCAGCACCCAGAGTTTGGGCTCGTGGATGAGCGCGGCGATGATGCATATCTTCTGCTTCATGCCGTGGGAATAGGATTTGATCTGTTTGTCTATCGCGAACCCCAGCTTGAAGAGCTCGACGTATTTGTCCAGCCTCGCGTCTCTGTCCGCCTTGGACACGCGGTAGATATCCGCGATGTAGTTGACATATTCCCTGCCCGTCAGCTTTTCGTAGACGGAATGGTTGTCCGGGACGTAACCCATGTTCATCTTCGCCTTGATGGGATCCCTCTGGATGTCGTAGCCGCACACCTCGATGCTGCCGCCGTCAAAGGGAAGTATGCCCGTGAGGCACTTTATCGTTGTGGATTTTCCCGCGCCGTTCTGCCCGAGAAATCCGAATATCTCACCCGGACGGAGCTCGAACGAGATCCCGTCCACCGCCACGCGGTCGCTCTTGGGATAAACTTTTTTGAGATCTGTAACTTTAAGCATGATTTGGACTCCTGACGATTTCGTATTTTTGGAATTTTCCGCCGTGATGCGGAAATTATGGAATATCACGCGCGACGCATACGCGCACGCATATCCCGCGATACGTCCTCCTCTTCCCATTGTAGCGCGCATATATTACACGCGCATTACGAGTTCCTTACGCAATTCTTACAACAGGAAAAAACGTCATATGCGCAAAAAGCGCGCGGACGCACGGAGGAACGGACCTCTTTTTCATCGAGGCTCATTGCTTCATCACTACGGAAAGTTTGAAATGAGAGGACAGCACGTCGGGAGATATCCCGCGATTGAAAACGCTGCCCTCCTTTCGGGAATGACAGGTCGCAGAGTGAGCGGCGCGCCTTTGAGCGAAGAAATTGAACTCTGCCCCGTAAGCAAAGAGCTTCGCCATGGAGGAATAGATGCCGCACACGCCGTGAAGGAAGTATTGACCGAAGATCTCCTGCATCCGAGAGAACACGAATTCCTCCGTCTCGTTGTGCCAGCAGAAAGCCAGCATACAGACGGAAGACTCCGTTGCCGCACGAATGGCACGAATGCCCTTGGGGAGATTTTTGACCAGCACGACAAGGCATATGAAAATGCCGAGCGTCACCGCGAATGCCATAAAAGCAAGCACCGCATATGACAAGCCGACCAAAGTTGTTGTGAAGTCTAACATACAAAACCTCTCGGTCACCTAAATCTTATCATCAAGCACGACGGAGTGTCAATCCTTTTGCCTAAATATTCGGCTTTGGAGAAATTTGACAAAAAATGATGTTCTTCGTTGCAAAAATGCGAGTCAACCTATGCTTTCTGCTTTTTTACCGCGATTTTCGACCCGTCTCATCCTCTTTCGAGACCGACGGTCATGGACTTGAAAAGACAAGATGCTCGCTTTGCTTGACTTGTCGGGCGCGCGAGCGTATAAATGTTTCGGAGCGCGTCAAGGCGCGTTTTCGGGAGGAAATGGATATGAACGTCGATGAATTGTTGCTGCCGCTTGCGCTGATCCTCGTGGTGGCGAAGCTGTTCTCCATACTGGGGAAAAAACTGGGGCTCCCCCAGGTGGTCGGCATGATAGTCGCGGGCATATTGCTCGGGTGCATAAAGTATATCCCGGGACAGAACGTCTTCACCTCCTCGGCAATGGAGGGGCTCTCCTTCCTCGCCAAGATAGGGGTCATACTCATCATGTTTTCGGCGGGGCTGGACACCGACCTCAAACAGTTCAAGACCATCGGCGTCCCCAGCGTGGTCATCACCTTCATGGGGGTGGCGTTCCCCCTGCTCTTCGGCTTTCTCGCGGCGGGAGGGATGCTCCACGGCGGGGACTTCGGCTCGCTTTCGCAAAAAGAGCTCATCTCCTGCCTCTTTTACGGCACAATACTCGCCGCCACCTCCGTCTCGATAACCGTCGCCGCATTGAAAGAGCTGGGCAAACTCAACACCAAGGTGGGGATGTCCATAATAGCCGCCGCGATAATCGACGACGTCATCGGCATAGTGTTGCTCTCCCTCTTCATCAGCATAGACAGCACGGGGAGCGCGGGAAACATCGGCGGGTCGATAGGCATGATGATAGCTTTCTTTGCCGCCGCTATAGCCCTCGGGCTCATAATACGCGTGGCGATGAAATACATCTCCAAACGCTATCCTCACACCCGCCGCATCCCGATACTCAGTTTCGCGGTCTGCTTTTTCTATGCCTACGCCGCCGAGACCTGGTTCGGAGTGGCGGATATCACGGGCGCATATGTCGCGGGACTCATGCTTTCGGGACTGCATGAGGCGGAATATGTGGACCGCAAGATAGAGATCAGCAACTATATGATCTTCGCTCCCGTGTTTTTCGCAAATATAGGGATAACCTCCGATTTCGGTTCAATAAACGCCCAAATGGTGGGATTCGGAGTGGTGTTCGTGCTGGCGGGCATGGCTGGCAAAGTGATAGGTTGCGGAGGCGGCGCGCTCATCTGCGGCTACGGCGTCAAGGACAGTCTGCGCGTGGGCATCGGCATGATGGTGCGCGCGGAAGTGGTGCTCGTTTGCGCCCAGCGCGGCGTAGACTCGGGACTGGTGGACGCGGCGATAATGCCATTTGTGCTCATACTCATCATCGCCACCACCCTGCTCACTCCCCTCCTCTTGAAACTCACCTACCGCAAGGAGCTTCCTCCGCCCGCGCTCCCGCCGACCTACGTGCGGGAAGAAAAACCCGCCGCCTGATCGCTCCACTCTCCGCCGACACTCATTCGGGGTGGAGCCTGGCTCCCACGTGAACTCATTCGAAGCGTGCTTGAATCCCACGAACACTCATTCGTAGCGTGCTTGACTCCCACGAACACTCATTCGGAGTGGAACCTGAACTTTACATCTCTCTTTCGGAGACGTGTTTGAACTCCACGTACACATCTTCGAAGACGGTCTCACGCGCCGCTCAGCCAAGCGTTCACAGGCGGCGTGCCGCCTCTTGAACGCCGCGGCGCGTTCTCCTGAGTGCCGAGCAACGCCGTAAATCTAAAAAGACACGGGCTTTAACTTGCGAGCGCCGAATT
>CALVTS010000013.1 GCA_944363035.1 uncultured Clostridia bacterium | reverse complement strand
AATCGGCGCAGGGATATTACATACCGCCGCCGAGGATATATACGAATCCCTTTTTATAACTGTCAGAAAAGGCAAGCGCCCGGGAGGGTAAAAACACGCCCGAGAGCAAGAGATCATTGTTCGAGTTGCGGACGGCGGAGCCTCAAATCGGCGCAAGGATATTGGCATACTGCCGCCGCGAACATATACGAACCCTTTTTATAAGTGTCAGAAAGGCAAGCGCCCGAGAGGGTAAGAATACGCCCGAGAGCAAAAGATTTTTGTTCGAGTTGCGGACGGCGGAGCCTCAAATCGGCGCAGGGAAATTACATACCGCCGCCGAAGATATATACGAATCCCTTTTTATAAGTGTCAGAAAGGCAAGCGCCCGAGAGGGTAAAAATACGCCCGAGAGCAAGAGATTTTCGGATGATGTTGCACGGGCGGAACGCAGACAATAGTATACATATTGTCAAGTTACGGCTGTGCAAAAGCGCCGAAAAGAATTGCTCTCGGGCGTGTTTGTTACCCTCTCGGGCGCTTGCCCTCACTCAATGGTGATGTTACGCTTTGCCTCGGGCTTTTTCTCCTCTTTCTTGGGGAGGGTGACGGTGAGGACGCCTTTGTCGTACTTGGCTTTGATGGTGTCCTCTTCGGTGTCGCCGATATAATAACTTCTCTGGCAGGAGACGCTACGCTCCTTTCTGACGTAGCGATGTTCCGCCTTGTCGTCCTCTTCCTTCTCCTTTTTGTCCGCGCGGATGGTGAGATAGCCGTCCTCGACCTCGAGGGAGATATCCTCCTTGTCGAAACCGGGCATCTCGACGTCCAGGATGTAGGAATCCTTGGTCTCGCGGATGTCCGTCTTCATGGAATCCAGCTTCGCGTCGTAAAACAGCGGGCGGAAGAAATCGTCAAAAGCATTGTCGATGAGATCGAACGCATTATTGTTTCTGTTATAACCGGTGAGATAGTTCTTCATTGTCGTATGCTCCTTGTCTTTATTGTCGGGAAGCGCCTCGCTCGGGACGTTGGCACTCGCGCCTATCGTCTGTTAGCACTCTATCGCTCCGACTGCTAACATTGTAACACTTCCCTCCCCTTTGTCAATAGGTTTTGCAAAAATTTTCAAAAAATTTCGGCGACAGAAAAAAAGCTCTCGTTGTCGGGGGACTCTCCGACGTGTTCGAGGCCTCGGATGTTTCTTCGCGCCGCGTCCTCGCCGAGCTCGACGTACGCACCGATTTTTTGCTAAGAGAATATACTGCGCTATGAAATTTTCTCAGGAGCGCAAGCGCTATTTCGGGACGGACGGCATAAGAGGGGTGTACGGCGAGGATCTCACCGACGGTCTTGCCATGCTCGCGGGCAACAGCCTGGGGATGTCGGCAAAAGGAGGGGTCGTCGTCATCGGCAGGGATACCCGCCCGAGCGGAGAGGAGCTCGCGCGCGCTATCGCCGAGGGCGCTCTTGCGGCGGGAGGCAACGTCATAGACCTCGGGATCGCCACCACGCCCTGCGTGGCGTTCGTCACGCGGTTTATCGGCGCGTCGAGCGGCGTGATGGTCTCAGCCTCCCACAATCCTCCCCGCTACAACGGGATAAAGGTGTTCGGCGGCGACGGCAGGAAGCTCTCCTCGGCGGAGGAAGCCGTCATCGAGGCTCACATCGCGGACCAAAAGCCGAATTACGCTCCGACGAGAGGGAGCGTCCTCCCCTCGGACGGGCTCAAAGAGGCTTATATCTCAAATATTTGCGGACGTATAGGCAGGTTGGACGGGCTCAAAGTCGTGCTGGACTGCGCAGACGGAGGCGGGAGCGAAACTGCGCCCGAGGTGTTCGAGAGGCTGGGAGCGGACGTGCGCGCGCTTTACTGCTCGCGGGAGGGTGCGCACATCAACGAAGGACGGGGAGCGTTGCACCCCGAAGTCGCGGCAAAGGAGGTGTTGCGCACGGGCGCGTCCCTCGGTCTCTCCTTTGACGGCGACGCCGACCGCGTGATCGCCTGCGACGAAAACGGCGAGACCGTCAACGGGGACGGCATACTCTTCGTCCTCGCGTGTACGATGAAAAAGAGAGGATCTCTCCCTCTTTCCGCGGCGGTGGGGACGTTGCACACCAACCTGGGGGCGGAGCGCGCCCTTGCCGAGAGGGGGATAGCTCTCGTGCGCACGGACATCGGCGACCACAACGTCACGCGCTGTATGTCCGAAAACGGCTATTCGTTGGGGGGCGAGCAATCGGGGCACATCATCCTCGGGGACTTCCTGCCCACGGGAGACGGGGTGTATGCGGGCGCGGCGCTTGCCGCCGTCATGCTTCGGGAAGGGAGACCGCTTTCCTCTCTTGCGGCGTATCCCGTCTATCCACAGCGCAACGCGGACATCCTCACAGCAAGGAAAAGGGAGATCGCGACGGACTCATCTCTTTTGAGATACGTCGCCGCCGTAGAGGGTATTATGGGCGAGGGAGGACGGGTGATGTTGCGCCCGAGCGGCACCGAACCCAAGCTCAGGATCATGACAGAAAGCAAAGACCCCTTCTTGGCAGACTTTGCCGCAAGGAGCATAGACCTCTTCATCCGCACTCATTACGAACTGCAATAACCGATGTTTTTGCGGCGGTTTTGAAAGATGAACGCGCGTTTTGCGCAAAAAACCTCCCCCCACGCCCTCGGGACGGGACAAAGTCGCGCTCGGGTGAAGGGGGAAACTTTTCTTTTTTCTCCCCGCACTTTTCGGTGCGCTTTGCGCATAATAATGAGCAACACATGGCGAAATGTTGATTTTTTCTCAACTTTGCCTTATATTAGTAGTGTCGTATTATATGGAAAATTGTCTTATAGTCATCAACAGAATGAGCGGACGCGCCGCAAGGATAGACAAGCGCAAACTGCTTGCCCGTTTCGGCAAGGAGTTCAACGTCACGCTGAAAGAGATCGTCAAAAAAACGGACGACTGGTCTGCGGAGGGATACTCCGTCGTCGTGGCTTGCGGCGGGGACGGCACTTTCAACCGCGCCCTCAACCGCTGTGCCGAGACGGGAGCGAAGCTCATATATTACGGATTCGGCACCTTCAACGAATGCGCCAAGACCAAGGGCGTCCAGCGCGGCGACGACCGTGAGTTCATCAGACTGTACGAGTATACCCGCGCCAACCGCCGCCTCTTCGGATATGTGGCGGCGACGGGTTCTTTCACCCCCCTGGGCTATGTGGTGGAGGCTTCTGCAAAACAGAAGATAGGCGTGCTTGCCTATCTTTTGCGCGTGGTGCGCGAATACAAGGTCTGGAACGTGGGCGCGCGAATAAAGGCGGACGGGGAGGAATATGAGGGCAAATATACCCTCATCATGGCGATAGACTCCGTGAGGTGCTTCGGCTTCCGCTTCAACAGGCTGTACTCCCCCGACGACGGCAAGATACATCTCCTATTGATAAAGAGCCCGGGCAAGGACAACCTCCTCAACCGCGCGAAGATATTCTTCCCCCTCTTCCGCGCCTTTTTCATCGGCTTCAACAAGGAAAAGCACGGGAAACACCTGGTGTTCCGCTCCGCCGAGGACGTGGAGATATCTCTGGAAGCCCCCACGGTGTTCGATGTGGACGGCGACGCGGAGGAATTCAGCGACACCCTCACGATAAAGGTGGCTCGTCCTGAAAACGAGGTCTACATCGGGGACTTCGACAGCCTTTCCAGGTAAAACCCTTTTGGGACATACAAAAGACCGCAAGCGTTTGCCTGCGGTCTTTTTCGTCATCATTCAACACTTCACCTTCTGTGCTTTTTCTTCTTGCGGGGAGCGGCTTCCTCTGCGGGAGCGGCTTCCTCTGCGGGAGCGGCTTCCTCTGCGGGAGCGGCTTCCTCTGCGGGCGTGTCGTCCTCGATTATCTCAGCCTCCAGAAGTTCCTCTTCCGGGACGGCTTGCACGAGCACCGCTTCCTCCTCGGGGAGGGCTTGCGCCGTCGGGATAGCCTCCTCTTCGGCGGGGACGCTCTCCTCTGCCGCCTCCTGCAATACGGGCTCCTCTGCGGGAGGGGTTGCCTCCTCTTCGGGCTCCGCGGTCTCCTTTGCGGGGACGGGTGCGGGAGCGGGTGCGGCGGTCGCCGCGCTGTTCTTTTCCCATTCGTCGAACGCGAGCAGGCTTGCCGCCTCGCGGTCGAGCACCACGGTGACGTCGGGATGCCTCCTCAGCGCCACGGCGGGACAGGAGGTATCGTCGCGCCCCATCACCATATCGTAGATCGCCTGCGCCTTTTTCTCCCCCGTCGCGAGCAACAGGATGCGCTTGGCGGTGAGTATCTCGTCAATGCCCATGGTGAGCGCGTACTGCGGCACGAGAGAGGGGTCTTTGAACGCCCCCGCGTTTGCCGCGCGAGTGCTTGCGGTGAGCAGAGCGATGTGCGTGGGCTCGTCGGGCTTGGTGTAGGGCTCGTTGAAAGCGATGTGCCCGTTTTCGCCTATGCCGAGGATCTGGATGTCGGCGGGATGCGCCTTGACGGCTTCGGAATACCGCGCGCACTCAGCCTCAAGATCCTGCGCCATGCCGTCCGGGATGTCGGTGTTGGCGGGGTCGATGTCTATCTTGGAAAACAGATTGTCCCGCATGAACCTCTTGAAACTCGCCTTGTCGCTCGGGTCCACGCCGACATACTCGTCCAGATTGAACGCCCTGACGCGCTTATAGCTGAGCCCGCCCCTCTTGTGGTCCTCCGCCATTTTTTCGTAAAGGGGGATGGGGGTCGCGCCCGTGGCAAAGCCGATGACGGCGTCCGGCTTCTCTTTCAAAACCTTCTTGATCTCGAGAAAAGCACGCTCTGCGAGCTCTTTCCCGCTTTTAACGATTGCAAATCTCATAATGCCACCTCAAAAACAGTTTAACACATCCTCCCTCCGCTTGCAATCATTTCTTTTCCCCTCCGCCCGCCGCCCGCTTTAGTTCCCTTTTGAGTTTTGGTATGGTATAAAAATTGAAGTGCTTTGGTCGGTATATATTACTTTCGTTGTTTTGTCAATATTTAATTTTATAGGGTCTCCCTCTTTGCCGACGCGCGGTCAGGCGAGATTCTTCCTTTTTTTCGCCGACTTTTTTATCTCCCCGTGATAGAAAAAGTTGACGATGACGGGCGGCGCGTCGAAAGGTCGCTCGATGTTGTCGACCGCGGTCATATATTCCAACCCCTCCCTCTCGGCATACGCCCCGATCTCGCCGTCCAGCCATTGCCAGTAGGCGCGTATCTTGCGATCGTAGATGTCACGGTAAAGGGGCAGGAGCTCGGGATGCTTTTCTGCGATATACCGCATGATGACCGGCTTGAACGCGCCGCGCAGATTGAGATCTTCCAGCCATATGAGATTGCACTTGTCCCGCGCCCGCTCGATTATCCTCTCGACATCCGTCAACCCCGGGAAGATCGGCGAGATGAAGCAGGTGGTGCGGATGCCCGCGTCATGAAAGGCTTTCATCGCGGCAAACCTGCGCTCTATGGATACGGCGTTGTCCATGTCGTTTTTGAGATCCTCATCCAACGTGTTTATAGACCAGGACACTCTTGCATCGGAAAACCGCTTTAATATGTCCATATCGCGCATCACAAGGTCGGATTTTGTCGCGATCGAGATCTTTGCCCCGCTTCCCGCCAATTCCTCCAAGGCGGCTCGCGTCCGACGGTATCTCTCCTCGCAGGGCTGATACGGGTCCGTCACCGAGCCCAGGAATATCTCTTCGCCCGCGTACCTTTCGGTATGGAGCAGGGGCTTCCACATCTTCACGTCCACGTATGTCCCCCACGGTTCGGTGTGCCCCGTGAACCTGTTCATAAAACACGCATAGCAGTACTTGCACGCGTGTTCACAGCCCACGTACGGGTTGAGCGACCGATCGCCCACGGGAAGATCCGACTTCGTCAAAATGTTTTTCGTCTGTATCTCTCTTATTATGACGCTCATCTCTCGCCCACTCGGTTTCGGGTATCCTCCTCTTCAACGGGAACGACTTCGTCCGTATCCACGGCTCGAACACTCCTCTATTGGGATGTCCGACCCTCATCAATGCCGTGCGCCGCACGCGACCTTCGACTTTTAGCGCATTCTCTCCGTGTTCCGTCTGCGCTTTTTGGAAGCTCGGTCCCCTTTTCCCTTCCTCGCCTCTTTTTTCGGATCCGCACCCCTCTCTCTTCTCGGCTTTGTCGGTCATGACGGAAATAATACGGGTGGATCTCGTGGGATATCCTTTCGGCGCCTTTTCGCAACACGGACTTTTCTTATGATATTATGGTATCACACCCTTCCTCCGAGGACAACAATATCTTCCGTAGCTTAGCAATATCCCGATGTTGACAAGGCAATTTGTGTGGCTTCGATTTATGTGGCGTCGATTTATGTGGCTTCGATAGCGGCCTGCGGAACGCACCCTTTTTGTTTTTCTCCGTCCGCCACTTTTAAGCCGCATGGAGGGAAACAGCCGCCACCACATCACCGCCCGCCTATCCCCCCCCCTTTTTCTTTTCTATGCCAGACAGGAATAATACGAACCAGGTTCAGCGCCGCCGATTTCCGCCTGAACCGCGTCATTCACCTTGCTAATACAGTCAAGTATTAGCTACGGCGACTTCCTTGTTCAGCCAAAAATCGGTTGGCGCGGAACTGCTCGCACCTCAGAGCAAGAGATTTTCGGATGATGTTGCACGGGCGGAACGCAGGCAATAGTATACATATTGGCAAGGTTCGGCTGTGCAAAAGCGCCGAAAAGAATTGCTCCGAGGCTGGTTCGTATTATTCCTGTCTGGCATACCTAACGCTGCCGAAAAGGAGGAGGCAGACGCCTCTGAGCTTGCTGTCGCGCTCCTCTCTCACTTTTTATAAAACCCTTTCCCCGTTTGCTTAAAACCATCTCCTTTCCCACATCACCGCCATCTTGGCACGCTTTTTCCCTCCGCAAAGCCCGTTCTCCCCGAACATATCACTCCCATTGGCTCAAATCCGCCCTTTTCCGGAAAACACTTTTAACGGAACACGGGATATTATGCAATAAAATATCCTCCCCTTCTTATTTCGGGAGAATAATTTACTCGGCGATCGCGCTTGCGCTCCACACAAAACGCCCCGCTTATTTATAAGCGCTAATATTGAGCCGACATTGCCCACAACCTCCTCCTTTGTTATCTCCCCCGCCCCACCAATTTATTTTTTTTGATACATTTAAGTTTGTCGTCTCAGCACGCTTCCCCCATGCCCTCTACCTTCCGTTAGTTTAGACAACCGTTTTGAAGCAACCTACACTCCGACTCTCCCAAACGTCCGAATAAAATACAGAAAAAGCGGCAGATCAAACTCAGTCGCGCAGAAACCTCCACGTCGCGCCAATCCTCTCCGCGCACCTAAGCCACACTCTATCCGACCAAACTCTATCTGACCAAAAGCCGCCCCGGCACACATCCCCCCCCACTCCGTCGTAGCTAAACATGAAGCTCCTAACGCCCGAGTCAACAGATCCGCACGGACAACAGCCATTGACCCTGTAGCCGCATACCAAAGTCGGCGATTTTGCGCTTTATAATGCGGTCGATATGCAAAAAGACATTTTATGCTTATGGTACACACACCTTTTCGAGCACAAAAAAACAAAATCTCCCCATACTCACCGACCGCACACTCCGCGTTATTCTTGATGTTTCAAGCAAATTGCCTGCAAATCGCCTTAAAAGCCAACAATGCCTGAAAACGAGCAACTCGGTCTTTCCGTCACCCACATCATTTGCATTTACGACAAGACATCGCCGTTTCGAGCACAGAAGCAACAAAATACCGATTGCCAAAGGTCGTAATATCGACCAACATCCCCCGACGGCTCAAACATCTAATATAATTTAGCAAAGAAAGGGCATTGTCGCCTTGCAAAACGCACCCTATTGTGCAAGAAAATCAGCAATTTAAGCACTTGCAGACAGTCACAAACACAGAAAACCGTTCTGTTTTTTGTGCAACTCACGCATAGTGTGAAACCTCTGCAAAATTACTGAATTTTTGTGTAACATCAGACGCTCAAAAATTTGGTAGGAAGACACAAATTTTTTCTGTAAAAATTTTTGGTAGAAAGCTCTTAAAATTAATTTTCGCCTGAAATTTCGCGAAAAAATCAAACCGAATTTGCCAAAAAAACCCACTATTTAGTGGGATTTTGGCTGTTTTTCGCGGCATTTTCGTTTCACGTGAAACGACGCGCGCGATTTCATTGTTTCACGTGAAACTTGGTACTTATAGTTAATTTTATCGGCAAATATCCACATTTTCACACGGCGATCGAGGTGTCCCTGTCGCAGTTCCGGCATAGCACCACCACTCTCGCCACGCTTCCTCCTCACGAAAATCGGTGTGACCTTGACGCTCCTTTCATATTACTCGGCTGTTTTTCAGCTGATTCTGTACTTTTCCACCAAAACTCGCTCTCCTAAACCCATCTTGGAGGGGCTTGCTCTCAAATTCTCACGTTTGACACCGTCCTAGACCCCCATGCCGAGCTCGTCCTTGTCCTAAAACATCTATTTCCCTCTTGACCGTGTATGCGGCAAGCGGGATGACGTGCCTTTCTTTTATACTACTTAATTCGAGCCATACAACACCCTCACAACGCCTATGATCAACATTGAATATATCATCGACAACCCGATCGCTTATCTTTTTCGACAGAAAAATATACCATGTTTCACGTGAAACACCAGTTTTTACAGTATTTTTTTCTTCTTGTTTTGTTGTTCGCTGTTGTCCACGTGCGGTATATGTCGCTCGCGCTACGGAGCATATTTGCCCAATGTACTCAATAACACTTGCAAATGATGGCTTCCATGACGCCTGTTTTTTGGCTCGGGATGGTCGTCTTTTTTGTTTGTTATGCCAGACAGGAATAATACGAACCAGGTTCCGCGTCGCCGATTTCCGCCTGAACCGCGTCACTCGCCTTGCTAATACAGTCAAGTATTAGCTACAGCGACTTTTACCCCAACTGAAAATCATAGATTTTCACTCGGGGACCCCGAAATTGTCCAGCCAAAAATCGGTTGGCGCGGAACTGCTCGCACCTCAGAGCAAGAGATTTTCGGATGATGTTGCGCGGGCGGAATGCAGCCAATAGTGTACATATTGGCAAATTTCGGCTGTGCAAAAGCGCCGAAAAGAATTGCTCCGAGGCTGGTTCGTATTATTCCTGTCTGGCATAAGAAGAGGTATGGATATGGGTATGGGGCGTTGCGAAAGTTTTTGTGCGGTTGTTAGGAAAAGCCCGTCGTTGAGCGGCGAGCCGCGGGAGTGAGGGGGCTAGCTATTTTTGAAAAACTTTGACCGAGTTCGGCTGGTATGAGCAAGTGTTTTCTGTTTGTTGAAGAGGAAACCATTTTGTCCGCGATGTGTGGGAACGCCTCTTTTTTTGTGATTTGGCTTGCGAAACGGTGTTTTTGTGGCAGCTCGCAACATATTCGGCGTTGCTCACACGTAAATTTTGGTCACCTACTGTCGATCGTGCTCACATTCGCGCGGGGCGGTGCGGTCTTGTGCTCGTTGAGCGTCTGCGCAATTATAGTGCTGTGTCTTTGCAGACGCGACTGTAAATTTTCAAGTGACAAGCGGGCGAATTCGTCACTACAAAGTGCAATTTGTCGCGGGTTTCCGTTTGGGTGCAAAGACCGATCATTTAGAGCGAATGTTTGCGCCGACAAAGAGGCGGAGGAGCGCGAAAGCGAAGAGTCGGAAGAAGGCGGAACGTGACGCGTTGCATGGCGTATTGTTGAACGTGTGGCGCAAGTATGCAAGACCTCCTCTCGCACGCAGATGTAGTTTATTGTGTGGGGGTTTAATCAGGTTTACTCGCGCGCTTGCATCGGCGTATGCTGTCGGACTTTGCCGAGGAAAGACCGATTGACGGGAAACAGGCTGACATCACATTTATGCACTACGTCAGACGCTACGCGTTGCTCGGCATTAGGCGCGGCGTGTTGCATGGTGTGTTGCGGCATATGTGTTGTACCGAGCGCAAACAATAACCTGTGGCGCATGGATGAAGTTTTGCTGTGGGTGTTTGATGGGATCGGCTCGCGCGCTTGCATCGACACAAGCTATCATATCTTGCCGAAAAAGAGAAAATAAGGAAAAGGCAGACATCCCTATTTGTGTACTGCGTTAGGCGCTATATTTTGCACGGCATCAGGCGCTACGCTTTGCACCACATGAGACACAACGCATTGCTCGGCATTAGGCGCGGCGTATTTGCATGGTGTGTTGCGGCATATGTGTTGTACCGAGCGCAAACAATAACCTGTGGCGCATGGATGAAGTTTTGCTGTGGGTGTTTGATGGGATCGGCTCGCGCGCTTGCATCGACACAAGCTATCATATCTTGCCGAAAAAGAGAAAATAAGGAAAAGGCAGACATCCCTATTTGTGTACTGCGTTAGGCGCTATATTTTGCACGGCATCAGGCGCTACGCTTTGCACCACATGAGACACAACGCGTTGCGCGGCATCAGGCGCGGCGTGTTGCATGGTGTGTTGCGGCTTATGTGTTGTGCTGTGCGTAAGCAAAATCCTGCGGCGAATGGATCGTTAATTGAACGCGCACATATCTTTCCCGATGCGAACGGTCGGATCTTGCCAAACAAAGCAAAAAGAAGGGGAATATCACCACGGCGCGATGTTGCGTTTGTGTTGGCAGAACGCGATCTCAGAGACGAGCCGTCCTTTTTTGATGTGTTGCATACTGAACATTGAACCTGCAAAGCCGGGGTGCGGATCGCCGACCGAGCGCAGTGCGAGCGAGAGGAGGATGTGTAAGCGGACTTATTTTGATGGGCACGAGCGAGGAGCTGTGTGTAAGAGGGAATGTATGTGAAAGAAAATAAGGTCAAAGCAACTGAGCGGAGAAAAGAGAAGAAAACGGGAGGATTGATCCTCCGAAAGCCGAGTTCTGCCGCGCGACTAGCACAACTCGACCGAAGAGAAAAATCGGGGTCACACGCCGAACATGAAAAACAACATCGACATTTGTCTATTATATTGATACATTTGACTTGTTTCTCTCGTTTTTCTGTTTCCGTTTTCCCGTCGTTGGCGGGGGAACGGTCGGGTTTCGCGCAAATGGCGGCTCAGCGCGTTTTACGGGCTCTTTTGGGGTGTTTTTGAAATGTTTTCGATGTGATATGCACAATTACACCTCCCGATTTGCATTATATTTGCTTCTCTTCTATCCCGCTTGGCATATCCCACCCTTGCCTCCTTCCGACAGCTCGCAGTAAACTGTGTCCAACTCTCCGCTACTAATTGTGGCTGTTTTTATCATGGCTAAACCGCTCACTCCAAGAACGTGGGGGAGGCGAATAGTGTCGAAGCTCGTTGTGTTTCACGTGTAACATCGGATTTTCATAGACTTTCTCCGAGAATCAACAAGTTTGTCTGCATGGCATGCCAGACAGGAATAATACGAACCAGGTTCAGCGCCGCCGATTTCCGCCTGAACCGCGTCATTCGCCTTGCTAATACAGTCAAGTATTAGCTGTAGCGACTTTTTCCCCAACTGAAAATCATAGATTTTCACTCGGGGACCCCGAAATTGTTCAGCCAAAAATCGGTTGGCGCGGAACTGCTCGCACCTCAGAGCAAGAGATTTTCGGATGATGTTGCTTCGGGGTCCCCGCAAAGCGGCACAGCGCGGGATCCTCGCCGAAAGATTTCCGGTGGGGTTATAGCGAGCACGATTTGTGGGGGAAAGGAGCCGCAGGCTTTGATGCGGGCACCTTGCATATATGCAAGGTGTCGCGAACTTTGCCTTGCGGCGACATGGCGCAGGCAATAGTATACTTACCCGCAAGGTTCAGCTGTGCAAAAGCGCCGAAAAGCATTGCTCCGAGGCTGGTTCGTATTATTCCTGTCTGGCATAGAATATTTTCCCGTGCGCTACTCCCGTCACGGCGGATCACGTCGTCAAAATGCAATAACTCTTCATCTTGATTATTGAACTCCGCCGAGCGTCTTTACCGAATCGTGACATTATCTCTCATATAACGACGAGGGGGCATTCATGGGATCTGCTCCACCGAAAATCGGGCTTCGTCACCTCGGCGCGCGCTATCTTTTGGTGAAAACTTCGTTGTCAGACAGCTTGCTCCCTTAATAAAAAACAACGGTCACAAAACAAGCTCACGCCGATATCGCGGATGTTTGCAAGCGGGATACTATCGTTTGAGCCCGGACAAATTTGAGCCCCGATGTCTTTGACGCGAGACATTCTAAATTGTCCAGCTTTGACCTCTTTTCTGAATCATCTCACCGAATGTGGTAAAAGTCAGTCGACGGGAGAGGGATATTCGCAACAGAAAAAGCGTTTCCTTTCTTTTTCTATGAATATGCCAAAACAGCAAGTCGGCTTTTATGTTTGAACCCCGCGATAAGGTCGCTATTTGGACTTTCTAAGACAGATCGGTGCAATACCGTCAGGATACGAAACGACAATATGACACTTCGATTTTGCAGCTTCGTGGTTTTTCCGCAAAACTCTTTTTCTCGATCTCTTTTTTATATGTTTTATTGTTTTATGGAAATGTTTTGTATTTTTCTATTTTCTAGAAGAATTGTTCTGATTCAAGAATGGTTGTTCTGATTCGGGAAGAATTGTTCCGGTTTGGAAGGTGTTGTTTTGAACTGCCGCGCAGACCCGCGCAAAACCAGGATATCCGTATGGAAAAAGAGTGGTGCAGAGAGAGGTTTGTCGCCGAGGGCAGGGGAGGCGCAATGAAAACAGGTGGCATCGGCAATATCTTTCCGCGCGGCGGAAGGATATTGAAAGGACGAAACAAAATCCGATAGCTTTATTTGGCTTCACAGACCATAATAGTACTCCGACTCAGAGCAAGAGTTGTTTGAATAATGTTGCTTTGGGGGCTTCGTAAAACGGAGCAATGCGGGGCTATTGCCGAAAGGGTTTTCGGTAATGTCAGAGCGAGCACGATTTGCGGGGAAAGGAGGCGCGGGACATGATGAGGACGCCTTGCACCCTTGCAAGGCGTCGCGAACTTTGTCTTGCGGCGACACAACGCAGTCTATAACTTCTTTGTCCGCAAGTTTCGACTTTGAAAAGAGCCGAAAAGGCTCGCTTTGAAGTCGGCGCGTATGATTCCTCTCCGACACGGAGCTTTTTTCAAAAGCAGGGCGCGCGGATAAGAATACGGAGGAGGTTCGGAAATTAGTCTTAAAGGCGAGAGGGTTTATATGACGGTAAAAAGGGTCCGATTGAGCGAAGGGAGAAACCGTAGAAGGGGGAAGTGTGCAAAGAGAGATAGCTGTGTTTTCAGGTATGATATCTTGCCGGTGGGGAAGGAGATGAAGTAGCTCGGAAAGGCGAAAATGAAGGGGAGAGAAAACAAGGTGTAAAAACCGAATGAGGAGGCGAGAGATGTATCGGACAGGCATAGGAAAAAGGGGTCGTTGATCTTATCGATGATAAGCACAATCCGGAAGATAGGGACGGAAAAAACGAGGTCGCGGTATTCTGCTCCGTTTGATCGCTCTTGTTTTGCCGCGGGAGGGGGAGAAACGGAAAACGAGGAGAAAAAGGGGTGAAAAGAAGGGGTGAAACATCGTTTTGACTGCGTTTGACCACTATTGGCAAAATTGTTCGCATTATAGATATTTTTCGGGATTTTCCGCATTCTAAGTGGACATTTTTCAAGATACATACTATCATAGTCGGGAGCTGTGATATGGAAAGCAAAAACAAGTCTCAAAAAGAACGTATGATAGCCGGCGAATTTTACAACCCCGTCGATCGCGAGCTCCTTCTTGCGAGAGTCAGAGCGCGCTATATCGCGGACAAATTCAATCGCTCCCGCGCATGGAACATCCCCTACCGCAACAGGCTCATCAAAAAACTTTTCCCGAACGGAGGAGAAGGCGCGTTTTTTGAGCCGAATATCCGCGTAGAATACGGGTTTAACGTAAAATTCGGCAAAAACTTTTTCATGAATTTCGACTGTCAGCTCCTTGACGTCTCGCCCATAGAAATAGGCGACAATGTGATGTTCGGTCCTCGCGTGACCGTTGCCACCCCAATGCACCCGCTGGTCGCAGAGGAGAGGAACATCAGCGTATACGAAGACGGCGAGCACGATTGGGAATATTCTCGTCCCGTCAAGATAGGCAACGGCGTCTGGGTCGCATCCTCGGTGACCATCTGCGGCGGGGTGACCATCGGCGACAACACGGTGATCGCGGCGGGCAGCGTCGTGACCCGCGACATCCCCTCGGGTGTGCTGGCGGGAGGAGTCCCCTGCAAAGTGATCCGCGAGATAACCCGAGATGACCTGATGTTTGAAAAACACGGCATAAAACCGCCCGTAAAATGATACGGGTGGATCACGCGATTTAAAGACAATTTCAAAAACCCCGCAAAATCGGGGTTTTTGTTTTATTTTCTTGTTTTTATGAGACGAACGTTTGTTCAGCCGCTCACTTTCGCGGGCGGTTTGGCACGCTTTTCTTCTGAGAGGGCGTCGAGCACCACGGGGAGCAGCTCCTCATACCTGGAAAGACCTCTTTTCAGCACATCCGAAAAACTTTCCGTAGCGCCCTCGTCCGCGCCGTCGGACACCACCTTCATTGAAAGCACGGGAAGCCCGTTGCGCTCTGCGGCAAGGCAAATCCCCGCTATCTCCATCTCGCAGATGTCCGCAAAGAAAGTGTCCGCGAGACGGGTCTTCAACGCGTTGTCTGCGACAAACACGTCTCCGCTCGCCACCGTGACCGTCCTGAGCCTGCGGGGGAGAGCGGACTGCACTCTTTCTGAAAGTTCCTTATCGGTATAAAAATACGGCTCCGCCTTTCCGTCATAGCATCCCGGGGGCAGACCGTCCACGGCGCTGATGTCGAACTGATAGTGAGTCGCTCTTTCCACCAGCACGAGCTCGCCCACCGGGAGGGTCTTGTTGAGAGACCCGACAAACCCGAAATTGAGCACCGCTTCCACATCGAAAAGGTCGACCATAAGTTGCACCGCGAGCGCGGCGCGGATCTCGCCTATCCCGGATGTAGCGAGATACACGGTATGTTTGCCCGTCTCTATCTGCCTGATGGTGACGCCCGACACGCAGTCTTCGGCGACGACTCCGCCGAGTTTTCGGAGTATCGGCAATGTTTCTTCCGCCATGGCGGTGATTATGGCTATCCTCATACTTTGCCTCCGAAAAAATTATATACCCTACTTCGCTTTTTCGCAACGGCGAAACTTTCCGCGCTCTCTTTTTTTGTCTTTGAAAACTCCTTCTCTCTCCGTTGTTTCTTTTTGATTTTGCAAAATCGTTGTTTTATGTGCCGATTTTTTGATTTAAAACCGCGCTTTAGGCAGATATCTCCTTCTTTATTCTTTATGCTATTGTTTTCTCAAATCGTTGCTTTTGCCCTCTTTTGATGTTATCATTTCCTCATGAAGTTCAACATGAAAAGGACTTTGCTTTGTTCGCTGGCGTTTGGGTGGATCTCTCTGTTTTGGGGGTCCTATGACGCCATCATGCAATCCATCGACTATGATGTGTTTGAACTCAACTCCGTCCTGCACGGCGTCATCATCGCGGCGGACAACATCCTCGGACTCATCCTGCTCCCTCTTTTCGGAAAACTTTCCGACAAAGCGCGCACTCCTTTCGGCAACAGAAAACCTTTCATCGTCGTGGGCACAGTCATTGCCGTGCTCGGTTTTATGGGAGTGTGCGTGTTTGCCTCTCTCGGGAAGGAATACTTCCTGCCTTTCATCATCTGTCTGTTCATCACGTTGAGCGCGATGGCGGCTTACCGTTCTCCCGCGCTGGCGCTGGTGCCCGATGTCAATCCCGACAAATTCAGGAGCATAGCCAATGCGGTGAGCAACGTGGTGTCCGTCGTGCTGACTGTTGTCGCGATGCTCTATTTTTACGTGTTCATGATGTTTGACGGCTATTACGCCATAGGGATCTCGTTTTCGGCGACCACGCTCATCATGCTCATCGTATTCTGCGCCACGGTGCACGAAAACAAATTCAAGGAAGACGTGAGGATAGAATCCGAGCTTGCCGAGGAACAGGACAGGCTGGACGCCGAGATCCGCCGCCTCAACAGCGAACTCAAAGATACCTACGGAGATGACGCCGAGGAGAGGATACTGTCCTCCAAAAACAACGCTCTCGACGTACAGTCGTTCACCGAGGACTCCCTTCTCCACCTGCCCAGCATAGACGCCGCTCTCGGACACGGCTATCTTGCAAGGCGGCGGGAAGAAAAAAAGAAAGACGGCGGGAAAAAACGCAGACGCGCCCGCGGACACGACGCGTTCACGCGGTTTTGCATACTCGCGGTGGTATTCTGTTTTTATATGACTTACAACGCGCTCACCTCCAATTTCGTGAAATACGCGGAATATATCCTGGGGTTTGCGCAAAACGAAGCGATTATCCCTCTCATCCTGGCGCAGGCGGCGGCGATGATAGCCTTCCCCGTGGCGAGCTTCCTCTCGGGAAAGATAGGGAGGAGAAATACAATGTTGATAGGCTTCGCCATCATGATAGCGGCGTTTTCGGGAAGTATCGCGTTTTCCACCCCTCACCCGATACTTTATGTGTTGTTCATGGTGCTTGGAGTGAGCTTCGGCCTTGTGATGGTCAACATCTATCCTTTCTTCCTCGAGACCTCCAAATCCTCAAAAATAGGGGAGGATACGGGGATATTCTCAATGTCGATGACGGTCGCGATGGTCATCACGCCCATACTTTCCGGCGCGCTCATCTCGGCGACGGGAAGCTGGTTCGGCAGCGGCGAAAACGACGGTTTCCGCATCCTGTTCCCATACAGCATATTCTTCCTCGCGCTCGCTTTCATCTTGACTATGGTAATAAAAAACAAGAAACCGTCCGAAAAGAAAAAAGAGGTTTTGGAACTTGATCGATAAGGATTTTTTGATCGCGGAATGTGAAAAATTCGGAGTTCATCTTTCCGAAAAACAGGCGGATGTTTTGGACGCTTTTTCCGAGTTTGTGCTCGAAGAAAACAAAAAATACAACCTTACCGCCATTTTAGATCCCGAGGTTTTCACGGAAAAACACCTCATCGATTCTTTGACGGCTCTTCCTTTCATCCCGAAAGGCGCCGTTTTGTGCGATGTAGGCGCGGGGGCGGGTTTCCCCTCCTTCCCTATCGCCGCGGCAAGAAAGGATGTGATGGTGACCGCATTGGATTCCACTTCAAAAAAGACGGGGTTCATCGCGCGCGCGGCAGAGAGATTCGGGCTCAAAAACCTTTCCGTCCTCACAAAAAGAGCAGAGGAGTGCACTCACGAAAGAGAAAGTTTTGACGTCGTCACCGCAAGAGCGGTCGCGCCCCTTCCCATCCTCACGGAGCTTTCCCTCCCTCTTTTGAAGATAGGCGGCGTTTTCATCGCCTACAAAACAAAAAAAGAGGAACCTCCTTCAAACAGAAATCTTTCTTTGTCGGGAGGAAGGATAAAAGACGTTATCTTATATTCTCTTCCGTCGGGAGACGGCAGGGTATTATATATCATCGAGAAGGTGTCTAATACTTCTCCCGATCTGCCGCGCCCTTACGGCAAGATAAAAAAATCGCCACTTTAACTTTATAAAACGAGTAAAGCAAAAAACTCCGTTTCGGAGTTTTTGCTTATTTTTGAGTTTTATCTTGTTGTTTTTTTATTATAAACCCTTTTTTAGAGTTTTTCGTTGAGTTTGAGGATCTGTATCAGCGCGTGTATGCGATCGATGTCGTCCTCATTGAAGTAGTCTATTATTATCCTGCCTTTTTTGTCGTTGCCGAGTATCTTGACTTTGGTCGCGAATATCCTTTTCATATCGTTGACCATCTCTTTCAATTCCACCGACATCTCTCTTGTCTTTCTGGGCCCGTCGGGAATGGCTTTTCTCGTGAAATAGAGGCGCACTCTGTTTTCTATCTCGCGCACGGTGAGTTTGTTGTCTGTGGCTTGTTTTGCGAGATTGACAAGATACTCTTTGTCGTCTATTGATATGAGGGCGCGGGCGTGTCCCGGGGAGAGCTCTCCCTTTCTCACCATCTCGGTGACCTCTGAGGGAAGTTGCAAAAGTCTCAGAGTGTTTGTTACGTAAGGACGGGATTTCCCTATCCTCAACGCCACCTCCTCCTGGGTGAGCCCGTGGTTTTCCATGAGCTCTCTCATCCCCTCTGCCGCTTCTATCGCATTGAGGTCTTCGCGGTGGAGGTTCTCGATGAGGGATATCTCCTGTATCTGCTGGTCAGTGAACTCGCGGATTATCGCGGGCACTTTTTTGAGCCCGGCTATCGTCGCGGCGCGGAATCTTCTTTCGCCGGCAACGATGAGATATCTGCCGTTCGGCTCTTTCACGAGAAGGAGAGGCTGCAACACTCCGTACACCGAAATGGAGGATGCCATCTCTTTCAGGCTTTCATCCGTGAAAGTCTTTCTCGGCTGATTGGGGTTGCGGTCTATCTCGGAAATGGGGATCTCTACGGTCGGCATATCCTTGACTTCGACTTTTACGTTTTCCTCATTGTCGGTGAAGAGGGCGGTGAGCCCCTTTCCTCCGAGTCCTCCTTTTGCTGCCATACTCACCTCACTTTTCTATTCTTTCGAGAAACTCCTCCGCGAGCGCCGCGTAGGCTTGCGCACCGGCGCATCTCGGGTCGTATAAAGACACGGGTTTGCCGTAGCTGGGAGCCTCTGCCAGTCTCACGTTGCGGGGTATCCTCGTTTGGTACACTTTGTCGCCGAACACCTTTTCTATCTCCTCGACGACTCCTTTTGTAAGTTTCGCCCTGCCGTCGTAGAGGGTGATTACCACTCCCTCCACTTCGAGAGACGGGTTGAGATATTTTTTTACGAGTTTGACGGTGTTCATCATCTGCGAAAGCCCTTCGAGCGCGAAATATTCGCATTGTATGGGCACCACCACGCCGTCCGCCGCCGTAAGCGCGTTTACGGTGAGCAACCCGAGAGAGGGAGGACAGTCGATGAAAACGAGATCGTATTCTTCCTTTCCCTCTTTCAGTTTCTCGTCGAGCACTCTTTCCCTTCCTATCATGACCTGCGCGAGCTCAAGCTCCGCCCCCGCAAGATCCTTTGAAGATGTCAGGAAAAAGAGGTTTTTTATTTCACTCTCTTTTACTACGTCCTTCACAGACTTTTCGTCTGTCAGCACTTCGTATACGGAATCTTTCCCCGTCCTTTCGAAAAAGCCCGCGGCGCTGGATGCGTTCCCCTGCGGATCCATGTCCACAACAAGCACCTTTTTCCCTTTCGCGGCAATATACGCCGCAAGGTCCACGCAGGTGGTGGTCTTTCCCACTCCGCCTTTCTGGTTGGAAAACGCAATCACTTTCGCCATACAAAAATTATACAATACGCCCTTTTAAAACACAAGTTGTTTCACAAAAAGTTTCACGCTTCCTTTTTATTCCCCTTTCTTTTCTCTTTTTCAAGAGCCTCTTTTTTTTAGTGTGGACAAAACGGGGACGTGTTGAGAGAATGTTCTTTTTTTCTCCTCTTTTTCTACAACGGGATATTTTTATAACAACAATATCTAGTTTTTATTTTCCTTTTTTTGTCAAGGTGTTGTGGCGACGGGATTTTTTCCACTTGTCAACAGCGCTTAATTATGCTATTATTATTAAAAACTAAAACAATACTTGTTTTAAGGTGTTCGGGTCATGAAAGTCAAATGTCAGGGATCGGAGCTTTCGGATGCTCTTGCAAAGGTAACAAAAGCGCTTCCCGTGAAGCGCAGCAACCCAATACTCGACGGCGTCAAACTCACCGCCGCAGGGGATATACTCACTCTTTTTGCCACGGATCTCGAGCTTGCCATCGAAAAGAAGATAAACGCCGAGGTGCTTCTCGAAGGGGAGTGTGTCGTTCCCGGCAAACTGCTTGCCGATTACGCCAAAAAGATAGAGGATGAGGAGCTCGAGCTCGAATTGTCGCAGGATCACTCCCTCGTCATACGCTATCTCGACAGCGAGGTGAAGATAAAAGGCTACGACCCCGACGACTATCCCGTTTTCAAGGAAGTGTCGAAAGACCGCTCTTTCAACGTGATGAAGAAAGAGTTCAAAGACCTCATCAACAAGATCATTTTCAACGTCGCCACCGACGAGGCGCGTCCCGCGTTGCGCGGTTGTTGCCTGAATATAAAGGAAGATGTCGTGGAGGGCGTGGCTTCGGACGGATACAGGCTCGGGCTTGTCAAAATCCCCATCGTCAACAACGGGATCATCGACGTCATCGTCATCCCCGCAAAGAGTATGATGGAACTCAGCCGCCTTATTGACGACGAGGACGAGAGCATGACCGTGTACGTGGACAAAAACTACGTCATGGTGGATGACGAACTCAAAACCAAAGTGGTAACAAGGCTCATCTCTGAGAGCTATATCAGCTATTCCAAGATAATACAGACCGCATTCGACAGCGTGGTAACGGTGGACAAGAAGAGCATCGAGAGCGCGATAGACCGCGTTTCCCTCATCAACCGCAATTCAAAGAGATATTGCGTCAAGTTCGACATCAAAGAGGGCGTGATGAACCTCAGCGCCGAAAGCGAGGACGGCACCGTCAATGAGAAAGTGCCCGTCACCCTCAACGGCAAAGATCTCACCGCCGGGTTCAACAGCAAATACATCATGGATTGCCTGAAAGCAATAGACGACGAGTTTGTCACCCTCAATTTCACCTCGTCCACCGCTCCCGCGATAATAAAAGGACCGGGAGAGAACTGGCTTTATCTCATACTTCCTCTCAGAGTGATAGTCTGAAAAAGAAAGAAGTAAGGGAAAAGAAAGACAAAATAAAAAAAACAAACAAAACCCCCTCAAAACGAGGGGGTTTTCATAATCTAAAATCAAATAAGAGAAAACAACAAAAGAAAGAGATCATCTGTTGAGGAGCATATTTTTTAGATCCGCAACGATTATCTTTATCCTCGGATTGCTCTTTATCTCCTCGCTTATCTTATCTCTTGCGTGGATTATCGTGGTATGATCCCTCCCGCCGAAGAGCTGACCTATCGAGATGAGGGGCATTGAGAGAAGATCCGTGATGAGATAGATCGCGATCATGCGGGGTTCCACGATGTTCTTCGTCTTCTTTTTCGAGAACATATCCGAGGGAGAGATGGAAAAATATCTGCTCACGGTGGAGATGATGTCCTCTGCGTCAAGAGTTTCCTTCTTCTCGTCGATAAAATCTCTCAGAGCGTCGTAAGCAAGCTCCTTCGTGTCGATGACGCGGTTTGCGAGAGAACTGAAAAAGATAATCTTATTGAGGAGCCCCTCCATATCGCGGATGTTGGTCGTCGCGTTTTCTGCAATAAACTCCGCCACTTCATCCGAGAGGTTGAATTTCTCGTGAGAGGCTTTCATTTTTAGTATAGCGACCCTGGTCTCCATATTAGGAGGCTGGATATCGACCGAAAGCCCCCAGGAAAATCTCGTGCGCAGACGCTCTTCGAGGGTAGGGAGGTCTTTCGGGGCTCTGTCGGAAGTGATGATGATCTGTTTGTTTGCCTGATAGAGGTCGTTGAAGATGTGGAAAAAAGCCTCCTGAGTGGCTTCCTTCCCGCTGAGGAATTGTATGTCGTCTATCATCAGTACGTCGCAGGCACGGTACTTTTCGCGGAATCTGTTGCTGTCCTCGTTCTTTCCTCCGCGGATGACGCTGATGAGCTCGTTTATCATCGTCTCGGAGTTTGCGTAGACGACTTTCGTCTTAGGGGACTTTTTGAAAAGATAATTCCCTATCGCGTGCAAAAGGTGGGTCTTCCCGAGCCCCACTCCGCTGTAAATAAAGAGGGGATTGTATTTTCCGCCCGGATTTTCCGCGACGGTCTTTGCCGCGGCGAGAGCATATTCGTTGGATTTGCCTTGGACGAAGGTGTCAAAGGTGTATTTTTCCAGAAAAGGATTGTTTTTTTCGGGAGTTTTGACGTGCTTCTCGTCAACGATGAGACCTCTGTCGGGAAGGGAGATGCTCTGTTTCTTGAGATATTCCCCCTCCTGCTCTTTGACGATGACCTCCACGTCCGTGACAAAAGGATCGAGGGAATTGACCACCTCTTTTATTTGGTCCAGATAGCTTCTTTCTATGGTTTTTTTGGAGATAGCGGTCTTTGCGGCAAGCACAAAAACATTGTCCACGAAACAGACGGGTTCGAGCGGCTCGATCCACATATCGTAGCTTATCGTCTGCATGGTTTTAGAGAGTTCGTTTTTTACATCATCCCAAAATTCTTCTTTTCCGACCATAGGTGATATTATAATTAAAAGGCTTGCTTTTTTCAAGCGGAAAAGGCAAAATAAAAAACGACATCAAGATGTCGTTGAGAGGATGTAGAAGGAGCGCAAAAGGGCGCGAAAACAAAACCTAAAAAAGAGAAAAAAAGAAGAAAAAATGAAAATAATTTCCCTTAAACTTGAAAATTTCCGAAATTACGAGACGCTGGACCTCACCTTTAAGGACGGGGTCAACGTGATATCGGGAAAAAACGGAGCAGGGAAGACAAACATCCTCGAAAGCGTCTATCTCTCCTCGTTGTTCGGATCCCCTCGCACCACCAAAGACAAAGAGATGGTGCGCTTCGGCGCCGAAAAAGCGAGAGTGAAACTAACGATAGAAAAAAAATTCCGCCGTCACACCATCGCCATGCAAATAGAAAACAACGGAAAAAAGAAGGTGTTGGCGGACGGCATACCCGTGAAAAGAGCCGCCGAACTCATCGGCATCCTCGGGGTGGTTTTCTTTTCCCCCGATGAGATGAAACTCGTGAAAGAGACTCCGTCCGAGCGCAGAAAATTTTTGGACGTAGGGCTCTCTCAACAACAAAAAACCTATTTTATCGCGCTTTCTCGCTATAATAAAGTGCTGAAACAGAAAAATAATCTTCTCAAAGACGCATACAAAACAAACGGCGTAGACGATATGTTGTCAGTCTGGGACGCACAGCTTGCCGAGTACGGAGCAATCGTTGTGGAAAAGAGGAGAAAGTATGTCGAGGCTCTCAACGAGCTCGCCTCCGAGGCGCACAAAAAGATAAGCGGAGGAAAGGAAGAATTGAGGCTCTCTTATGAAACTCCTTTCACCGCAGAAAGCGAGGACGCCCTCCGCGCCGAGTTTTGCGACAGGCTGGAACAGGCTCGCGAAAAAGACAAGCAGTTGGGGTTCTCTACGATAGGTCCTCACCGCGATGACATCTCGATAGAAATAAACGGCGCGGACGGCAGAAAGTTTGCCTCTCAGGGACAACAGCGCACAATAGCTCTTTCCATGAAACTGGGCGAAGTGGGGCTGTTTGAAAAGGAGAGCGGAGAATCTCCCGTCCTTCTTCTCGACGACGTGTTGAGCGAGTTGGACGAGGGCAGGAGAGAGGTGTTGCTCGGCATCGCCAAAAAAGCGCAGACTCTCATCACCTGCACGGAGTTCGAAGGCGAGGGCGCGGACAGGATGATCGCGGTGTCAGACGGCAAAGCGGAGGTGTTGCGTTGATGGGAGAGGTTTTTCTCGACGCCCTTCTTGACAGTCTCATCGTACTTGCTTTTCTTCTGCCCATAAACGTGATAGTCGCCGTTTTCGAGAGCGGCCTTGCGGGAAAGGTGAAGCTGAAAGGGAGGCTCGCGCCCCTTGTGGGGGTGACAGTCGGGCTCTTCCCTCAATGCGGGTTCAGCGTGGTCGCCACGGATCTCTATCAAAAGAGACACATCACCGTGGGCACTCTGCTCGGCGTATACCTTGCCACCTCGGACGAGGCGTTGCCCATCTTTCTTGCGGCGGGAGAAAAGGCTTTGGATATCCTCCCCATCCTCGCGTTCAAGTTCGTCATCGGGCTTGCGGTGGGGTATGCGGCGGACTTTTTCTGCGTCAAAAACAGAAGAGCGGTGGAGGCGCACGCCGCCGAGTGCGAGCACGCGCCCGAAGTCCACATCGGATGTTGCGGACATTCGATAGAAGAAAAAACAGAACTCTCCGAACACGACCATTCCGATTGCGGCGAACCCTGCGGCGAAGAAAGAGAGATAGCCGCAAAAAACAAAAAAGAAAGGATACACCGCTACGTCCTGCACCCCCTCGAACACAGCCTCAAAATATTCCTCTACGTCTTTGCCGTGAACGTGGTTTTCGGCGTCATCATATATTTTGTCGGCGAGGCGGAGCTCACGGCGTTCCTTTCCTCCAACCGTTATGTAGCCCCGCTTTTAGCCGTTGTGGTGGGGGCGATCCCAAACTGCGCGTCATCCGTTGTCATCAGCAACCTCTATCTTATGGGAGGGCTCGGATTCGGCGCGACTCTCGGCGGATTGTTGATGAATGCGGGCATCGGTTTTGCGGTGTTGTTCCGCGATAGAAAAGCCTGGAAGGAAAACCTCGCGATCTTCGGCACGATGTTCCTCGTTTCTTTGGTTTTCGGATATATCGTGTCCGCAGTCTTCAGCTTCGACGTGCTCCATATCGTCTGACATCAAAAGCCGCGCCTCACAAATTGTCCAAAACCGTTGACATTTTCGCGGGAGGATATTATTATAATCAAGCGTACCGAAATTGCCTGTTTAGCTCAGCCGGTAGAGCATGCGGCTGTTAACCGCAG
The DNA here is from genome assembly GCA_944363035.1 of uncultured Clostridia bacterium. Classification (GTDB taxonomy): domain Bacteria; phylum Bacillota; class Clostridia; order Christensenellales; family CAG-917; genus Limadaptatus. The sequence goes on along the minus strand of CALVTS010000013.1, from coordinate 21,150 downwards.
TGTCGGGGGTTCGAGTCCCTCAACAGGCGCCAAAAAACACCTCACAAGAGGTGTTTTTTTTGTGCCTGAGAGTGGACTTTCCCCCATGCGCGCTCCGCGCGCCTTCGGCAAGCCGAAGCGACACTGCTCCCGCATTGGACGCGATCGACACTTCATGTAACGATCGCTATTCCGTCGCTTTGCTCCTTACGGGGGTTCGAGTCCCTCAACAGGCGCCAAACCGAGTGAAAGGGTGCACGGGGTCCCCGCAAAATGAAGATTTTGTGGGGTGTATAAGCGCCCTTTCTTCATGTCTCGGACTTCGGTCATTTACGACAAGTAAACTCCCTCGTCCTCGCATTTGAAAGAACGCGATCTGCGCCCTTTCACTCGGTTTGGGGAAAAACGCATAAAAAACCTCGCAAGAGGTGTTTTTTTTGTGCCTGAGAGTGGACTTTCGCCCCCCATGCGCGCTTCGCGCGCCTTCGGCAAGCCGAAGCGACACTGCTCCTGCATTGGACGCGATCGACACTTCGTGTAGCGATCGCTAAGTCGGAAAAACAAGGAGGACATCCGCTTCGAACAAGAAAAAGAGAAAGTATTGATGCGTGTGAGCCCTGAGGTTTTGATCTTTGTCGAGACAAGGAAATTGCCGAAGGCAATACCGAATCGTATTGTCAAGGCAATTGACGCGGTATCGGCAGAGATCGGAGCCTCGGGAGTGGATGTATGACTTGTTGTTCCGACAATTCGTCGCTTTGCTCCTTACGGGGGTTCGAGTCCCTCAACAGGCGCCAAACCGAGTGAAAGGGTGCACGGGGTCCCCGCAAAATGAAGATTTTGTGGGGTGTATAAGCGCCCTTTCTTCATGTCTCGGACTTCGGTCATTTACGACAAGTAAACTCCCTCGTCCTCGCATTTGAAAGAACGCGATCTGCGCCCTTTCACTCGGTTTGGGGAAAAACGCATAAAAAACCTCGCAAGAGGTGTTTTTTTGTGCCTGAGAGGGGACTTTCCCCCCATGCGCGCTCTGCGCGCCTTCGGCAAGCCGAAAAGGCGTTTTTCCATATCCTTTATCAAGACGCGGGCGTTGCGGGGGAAGTGGGGATTGACAAAAGGATGGGAGGCAAAATATAATCGAGAAAAAAGGAGGAGTTCGATTTATGATCTCAATTTTGTCCGCATCGCAGGTGGTGAGCGCCGAAGCGCTCAAACTCATCATCGAAAACAACATAGCGGCGACGATCGCCACGATAGGTCTTGTGATCTACTTCCTGTGCACCGCCGCGGTGTTTGTCACAAACCCGATAAAATTCGGCAAGAACTATTCCGTCCAACCCGTAGACAACGCGGGCAAGACGGAGATCAGGGTGTACTACGGAGGGATATCCTTTGCGCTGGGGCTGTTCCTGGCTCTGTTGGCGTTCCTCTTCGGACATCCGTTTTATTCCCTTGTGGGCGGACTCGTCTTTGCGAATACGGTGTTTTTCACCAGGCTGGCGTTCACTTTCGTGGACAAAGGGTGGGATTGCCCGTACACAAAACTCGCCATCCCCGCAGAGGGCGCGTTCATAGTAGTGCTGTGGATATGTTTTGCGGTGGCGGTCGCCGTGGAGGGTGCGTAAAAAAGACAAACGAACAAAAAAGGACAATAACAAATCAAAAACGCCCGTATCAACGGGCGTTTTTGTTGTCGGACTGTTTTTGACGTCAAACTCCGAAGAGCTCGTACATATCCACTTCTATGGTGGCGGTGTCGCGGTTGAACACCAGCGAGGAGAAGAAGTCGGGGATGCGCACGCTTTGCAGGATGTAGGTGATCTCCCTGTCCACGGCGACGTTGGAGTAGGTGAGCAATTCGCCCACGGTCATCTCCTTGAATATCTCCGTCGCCACGACGGACACGTCGTCGATCGCCGCGGTGCGCAGTTTCTCGTTGTCGAAGAGGGTGCCGGGCTCTATCTCCATCAGTTCCTCCACCGTGAGATCTGCGATGGCGTCGTTCATGTTGCCGATGGTGATCCTCTTTTGCAGGAGGGAGAGGAGTATCGTGGGGCTCTTTTCTTCGAGGACGACGATCTTGCGGTCGGAAAGCTGAGGCAGTCTCTTGCCGCCGTCGTTTGCCGCGTCGTTGCCGATGTAGCCGATCTCGCGGGTGTAGCGGTCAACTCCCATGTGCGCGGGGTTGGTGCGGTCGTAGAGGACGTATTCGCCGCCGTCATTCACCCATTCGCCGTTGTTGCTCCTGATGAATACATAGTCGCACTCGCGCTTGGAGAAGACGGTGTAGCCGTCCATGAAGTCGGAGTCCACCTGGGCGAAGTAGTAAAGTCCCGTACGTTCGCCGTCCGTCCTTTTGTTGAGTCTGACATAAGTCGCGCCCTCGCCGGAGCGGGAGACGAACTCTCCACGGTCGTAGTTGAAGGAGAACTTCTCCGTGCTTCCGTCCGCTTCCGTTTCGGAGGAGGCGGGGTAGTACCCGTCGGTGTATTTGAAGAAGAGGGGAACGTCGTGGTGGGTGAGGTCCTCGGGGTCGTAGAGCTCATAATCTCCGAAGGAGGAGTAATCCGCGCTCATCACGTACAATCCGCCCGCCGCAGCCGCGGAGGATACGTTTTTGTATGCGGGCGCCGAGAAAGCGCCCTCTTCATCGGCGGCGGCGCTCACGCGGGAGAAGGAACCCTGAAGCACCGAGAGAGCCTTTTCCTGAGCGGACTCGTCTTTGAGGGCGATCTGCGCCACGCAGTACGCCACGAGGGCGGGATTCTGTTTGTAGGCGCCATCCATAAAGAAGTAGATGTTTTTGCCGCCGTCTCGCGCGAGCAGGAGTTCTTCCACCTCTTCCACCGAGGAGTAGGCGGAGTTGCTCTCGTATTTCCAGAATACGGTCTCGCCGCTCTCTTGGAGCTGAGCGGAGGCGACCTCCAGATAGAGGACGTCGGACAGATAATACTGACCCTGGCCGTCGTAGACGAAGGTGTAGTATTTTGCGTCCGCGCCAGAGCCTACGGTATAGTTCGCGTCATGGTCGAAGAACCAGTCCGTATTTGCGTCGCCGAGGGTGGCGTTGCGCACGGAGGTGTACTCCACCACGTCGATGAGATCCGCGAGCAGAGTGGTCTCGATGATCTCGTCCGTGGCGGCGGAGAGATTTTGTATCTGCACCCAGGCGAGCTGTTTCATGATGACGTTGCTCTCGCCCACGCTCGTGCGCCTAAACATCTTATCCTCGACGGGATCGGTGCCGTATTCCTTGGCAACGGGATATCCGAGCTCGTTGAATACGTAGAATGTGTCGCCGTTTTCGAGCTCGGCTTCCGAGACGGGATCGAAGTAGTCCTTGTCCACATCCAGCGCGTCCCCGAGGGTGATCGTGTCGATGGCGGTGTCCATCTCGTTGATGGGGGTGTTCTGCAAGGTTATCATTATCTTCGCGCTCTCATCGGTGATCTCGAGCACTTCGCCGAGCCTGAGGGAGGTTATCCTGTCCATGGCTTCGGGCACGGAAGAAATGGTCTCGTTGGCGATGACCTGCATTGCGGCGTCCGCCGAGCCGATGTGCACGCGGGTCCAGCCGTCGTATCTCTCGTCGAGGCGGGTATCCTCGTCCGCGACGCCGTCGGCTATGCCGTAGGAGGTGGCGGGGAGGAATACGACGCTTCCGTTCTCCTGCTCGTCCGCGAGGTAGAGGGAGAGGGAGGAGAGATCGATCGCGCCCGAGCGTATGAGCCCGGGGTTGTTCAGTATGGTTTCGTTCAGGGTGGTGCCGCCGTCCTCGTCGTAATAGATCTCGTTGAGGGAGAGCATCCCGCCGTCCATGAGGGAGAACCCGCCGTCCTCGTCTTCGAGGAAGCGGTTGAGCAGGACAGGCACGAAGAATTCCGCGTCTGCAGGGGGACTCGTGCCCTCATAGGGGGAGTAGAGTATGCGGCGGTAGAAGGTGCGCAGGTCCTCGTCGGGGTCGAAGGAGGAGGAATAGCAGGAATTGTCGGCGACAAAGCTCCCGTCCTCGAGCTGGATATAGCGCATCTCGCGGTATATGAGCCCGTTTTCGTCCGCGCCCGCTATGTAGGTCTCGGCAATGTCGCCCTCGGCAGAGGAGAGCACCTCATAGGAAGAGAGCGCCACATATCTCTCCTCGCCGACGTAGACGGGGACGTCTCCGTCCTCGACAAAGAGGTCGCGGTCGGCGTCCATTATCATGCCCACGGACAGATAGTCCATCACGTTTGCAAAGGAGGAGAAGGGGGTGTGGCTGAGGGAATCCACTATCTCGTTGGAGCCGAGGGAGAGCCCGAAATCTCTGCCTATGGTGTAGATGCTGAGGGTCTCGTCATCTATCGCCGAAAGGAGGTTGTCGAGAGCCTCATCCACATTGTTGTCCAGATTTTCCTGCAAGATGCCGAGGTCGGGATATTCCGTCTCGAAGTCCATGTCGAGGAACTCGCCCACGTCGCGGAGGGTCATGTTGTTGACGATGTCTCCGAGGTGGTCGGGCACTTCGGTTATCGGGTAGTCGAAGACGGGGGAGATGTCGATCCCGCTGATCTCGGTGGGGATCTTGAGCCCGTAGTCCGTCTTCAGCTTGTTGATGGTGAGACCGTCCATATCCTGCAAGTCGTCGATGACGGATTGCACAAGTTCCAGGATGGTCTTGTCATTGACCGAACTCTCGTCTTCCAGGATGTCGGTGCCCAGGGTGCTCTCGATCTGCCCGACGCTCACCAGAGTGCCTGCGGCGATGATCGCGCCCACGACGGCGACGACGAGCAGTATCATGCCTACGATAAGCCCGATGACAAAGTTGAGTGCTCTCATTTATAACCTCGCTTTGGTTCACGAACCGAATACGCTCGTGAACAGAGTAGAGATCGGATTGTGGTTGTACAGCAGTCCCGCGAAGGCGGAATTTGCCAGATAGTCCCGCGCGGGGGCGGCAGGCTCCCCGATGGCGGCGATTATCGCGAACACCACCCAGACGAACACCAGCCCCACCAGCACGCTGAACAGCGCGCCCAGAAGCCTGTCAAGAAATCTGACCCCGGGCAGGGTGGCTTTCGCCATGGGCGCGGCTATGCGGCGTATCACGAAGAACACGAGGGTGAACCCGATGGCGAAAACGAGGAACATTATCGCCGCCACGCACACGCTGGTTATGCTGGACACCGCCGCTCCCGCCACGGACACGCCTTCTTCCACATGGAACTTGTCCGCGATAAAGCCCGCGATGAGCCCCTTGAAGCCGAAGTTGTCGTTGTTGAGAGGGGTGGGGACGTCCCCCACCATGATGCAGTATGCGCCGTCCTCCGTCACGGTGACGGGGGTGTTGAACGCGGGACCCCAGTCCTGCGACGCGGAGGTGAGCCCGTCGCTTATAGCCGTGCCCATCGGACCCTCTGCCGCAGGGTCCATCGTGAGCCCCGTGAGCAGGAGGGATACGCATACGACAAAGACGGACACGAACAACCCTTTCGTAGACCGCGAGAATCCTTTGATGATCCCGCCGAGAAGCACCAGAGCAAGAAGCGCGGCGAGCGCGACATCGGCATACCAGTCTGCGGCGGCTATGAGGTTTAGAGTAAACATAGGACTCCTTTCATACTATATCAACATATACTATATCACACGGCGCGCGTATACGCAAATGCGGAAAAAACATTAGTGATAGTTAAAAATTTTTCTTTCGCGCGCGACTCGGCGCTCTCCGCCCGCCTGCTCCGCGTCCCGTCGCGGAAAGCCGCAGGCGAAATATCTTTATTGGTTGTGAGCGCAAAAAGAGAAACGCTTTTCCGCTGTCGCGGTCCTCGTTTCTGTCGCAAAAAACAAATCGGACCGCCCAAAAAGGCAGTCCGAAAGTCAAAAACGATGCGATAAAACCCGTTTTCAGAGTTTTTCGGGCACGGGACCATCCTTGGTGTCCTTCACCGCCCAGCCCATACCGAGAAGTTCGGCGCGAATGGCGTCCGCCGTCGCCCAGTCCTTTGCGGCTTTGGCTTCCGCGCGTTTTCTGACGAGGGCGAGCACGTTCTCGGGCGCCGCCGAGCCGTGTTTTTTCTCGTAGTCGGCGACGAACTCTTCGGGGGAGGAGACGAACAGCCCGAGCAGGGAATAGGTCTTCACCGTCTGTCCCAGGATGTCGTTTGCGCCCTTCACGTCCCCCTCGCGCAGTTTCGCCGCCGCAGACTTGAATATGCCGAAGAGGTCGGCAAGCGCTTTTGCTGTGTTGAAGTCGTCGTCCATGGCGGAGTCGAACCCGCGGTCTATCTCGGCGCATACGCCGTCGAGAGCCGCGCCCGCGCGCTTGGCGTCCGCGAGCACGCGATAGAACCCAAGCATATGCTTTTCCGCCTCGGGGAAGAGGGAGTCCGTCACGTTGATGTCCCCGCGGTAATTGGTTTGGAGCAGGGCGAACTTGATGACCTCGGGAGAGTATTTTTCAAGCAGGTCGCAAAGGAGGAGGCTGTTGCCGAGGGATTTGCTCATCTTCTGTCCGTTGACCTTGATGAGCCCGTTGTGTATCCAGTATTTTGCAAACTGCTTGCCCGTGAGGGCTTCCGTCTGCGCGATCTCGTTTTCGTGGTGGGGGAAGATGAGGTCCCTGCCGCCGCCGTGGATGTCGATCTGTTCGCCGAACGCCTGCATATTCATCGCGGAGCACTCTATGTGCCAGCCCGGTCTGCCGTCCCCCCAGGGAGAGTGCCAGAAGGGTTCGCCGGGTTTGGCGGATTTCCAAAGGGCGAAATCCAGGGGATTGCGTTTGTTTTCCTCGTTTTCTATGCGCACGCTCTCTCTCGCGTCCTCGAGGTTCCTGCCCGACAGCTTTCCGTAGCCGGGGAAGGAATCCACCGCGAAGTATACGTCTCCCTCGGGTGTGGCGTAGGCGTGCCCCTTCTTTATGAGCTCGGAGATGAAGTCCTCTATGCCCTGCATGGTCGCGGTGGCTTTCAGCCAGATGTCGGGGTCGTCCACTTTGAGGGCGCGCATCTCGGCGTCTATCTTCTTTATCATCATCTCGGCGTACTCGTCGGCGGGGATGCCCGTCTCGCGGGAGCGGGCGATTATCTTGTCGTCCACGTCCGTATAGTTGCGTGCGTAGGTGACATCGTAGCCCTTCTTCTGGAGATATTTGCGGATGATGTCGTAGATGAGCGCCTGATAGGCGTGTCCGATGTGCGCGTCGCCCGAGACGGTGATCCCGCACGCGTACATATGCACGGAATTGCCGTTGAGAGGGACAAAATCTTCCTTGCGTTTCGTGAGTGTGTTGTATATCTTCATCTGTCTTCCTCTCCCCCTTCCTCAAACTCTTTTATCGCGGCTTTTTCGGCGGCTTTTTCGGCGGCGCCCTCTCCCTCCGAGACGCTCAAACCTGCGGCGTCCGTGATGCCCGCCGCGCGTTCGAGCTCCTGCAATCTGCGGTTTATGCGCAGAAACTCGGCAAGTATGGGGTCGGGCAGGAGCACCTGATCCATGTCGGCGACCCTGCGTCCGTCCTGTTTCACCACGCGCCCGGGCACTCCCACAACGGTGGAGTAGGGGGGTACGTCGCGGAGCACCACGCTCCCCGCGCCTATCTTGGAATGCGCGCCTACGGTGAGGGGACCGAGCACTTTCGCGCCCGCGCTCACCATGACGTCGTTTTCCAGGGTGGGGTGGCGTTTCCCGGTGTCCTTGCCCGTGCCGCCCAGGGTGACCCCCTGATAGAGCACGCATCCGTCCCCGACCTCTGCGGTCTCGCCGATGACGACGCCGCTGCCGTGGTCTATCATGATCCCCTTGCCCAGGGTGGCGGCGGGGTGTATCTCCACGCCCGTATGCTTGCGCGCGTGATTTGAGACGAGCTTCGCCAGAGTGACGAAGCCTTTCAGGTACAGTCTGTTTGCCAGACGATAAGCCGAAAGCGCCTTATATCCTGCGTAGGTGTGTTTCACGGACCACTCCGAAGTCGCGGCGGGGTCCTTGTCCATCACGGCGCGCAGGTCGGCGCGTTTCGCCTCGCGTATCTCTTTCAGCGAGGGGATGTGTCTCTTGATTTCTCCCATATAAAAACCCTATGAACGAGAGGGGGAGAGCGTCACTCTCCCCGCGATGTTATTTGTCCTTTTCGCCGCCCTTTTCGGGAGCGTCTTTTTTCTCTTCCTCGGCGGGAGCGACGGTCTCCTTTTCGGGAGAGTCCTTCCCTTCCTCATCGGAGGGAGCCGCGTCATTTTCCTCGGAGGACTTTGAGGGCTCGCTCGCCTTGTCCGTCCCTGCGGGGATCGCGGGAGGTTCCGAAAGCGCGGGAGCCTTCTTTTCGGCGGAGGTCTTGCCTCCGTCCGAGGCTTTCAGGATCTCCTCCAAGGACGCGCCCTCGAAGAGAGCGTCGATCTCGTTTTCGTAGATGGTCTCCTTTTCGTAGAGCAACTTGACCATCTTGTCCATGATGTCGCGGTTTGCGCGCAGGATTGAGAGCGCGTTTTGATACTGCGTGTCCAGGATGGACTTTATCTCGCCGTCTATCTTCGCCGCCATCTCGTCGCTGTAATTGAGCTGGGTCTGATAGTCCCTGCCCAGGAACACCTCCTCGGACGCGCCGAGATACATATTGCCGATGGCGTCGGACATACCCCATTCGGTGACCATTTTGCGGGCGATCTTGCTCGCGCGCTGGATGTCGTTGCTCGCGCCCGCCGAGACGTCCTTTATCACTATCTCTTCCGCCGCTCTGCCGCCCAGCATCATACATATCTGATCCAGCAGTTTCTGCTTGGTGTAGTGGTTGTCGTCGTTTTCGGGCAGGGTGATGGTGTATCCCGCCGCCTGACCGCGGGGGATGATGCTCACCTCGTGCACGGTGTCGCAGTTTTTGGAGAGCTTTGCGATGATGGCGTGCCCGGATTCGTGATAGGCGGTGATGCGCTTGTCGCGCTCCGTCACCACGCGGCTCTTCTTGGCGGGACCGGCGATGACTTTGTTTATCGCCTCAGAGATGTCCTCCATGTTGATGAGCTTCCTGTTGGCGCGCGCCGCGAGTATGGCGGCTTCGTTGAGCAGGTTCTCGATGTCCGCGCCCGTGAACCCCGAGGTCAGCCTCGCCAGGCTCTTGAAGTTGATGTCGGGGGAGAGAGGCTTGTTGCGGCTGTGCACCTTGAATATCTCCTCTCTGCCTTTCACGTCGGGGATGTTGACGTATATCTGACGGTCGAATCTGCCGGGACGCATGAGCGCGGGATCCAGGATGTCCGCGCGGTTGGTCGCCGCCATCACGATGATGCTGTCGTTGGACTCAAAGCCGTCCATTTGCACGAGGAGCTGGTTGAGGGTCTGTTCGCGCTCGTCGTTGCCGCCGCCGAGCCCCGCGCCCCTCTGTCTGCCCACGGCGTCTATCTCGTCGATGAAGATGATGCAGGGCATACTGTGTTTCGCCTGATCGAAGAGGTCTCGCACTCTGGACGCGCCCACGCCCACGAACATCTCCACGAAATCGGAACCGCTGATGGAGAAGAAGGGCACGTTTGCCTCTCCCGCCACGGCTTTCGCAAACAGGGTCTTGCCCGTCCCGGGAGGGCCCACGAGCAACACGCCCTTGGGGATACGCGCGCCTATCGCGGTAAACTTCTTGGGGTCTTTCAAAAAGTCCACGATCTCCTGCAATTCCTGTTTTTCTTCCTCTGCGCCCGCCACGTCCGAGAAGCGCACCTTGCTGTCCCTCACCTGGTTCGCCTTGGTCTTGCCGAAGTTGAGGGCTTTGTTGTTCGCGCCGTTGGTCTTGCGCATGATGATGAAGAAGAGCACTCCCAGCAGGACTATCATGATGATGGGCATGAGCAGGGAGGAGAGCATGGAGGAGCTGGACGGATCGTTGAAGTCGTAAGCCACCTTGGTGGGACTGCTCTCGATGAGCCCGATCACCTGCTCCATGTTGGCGGAGCGATAGTAGGTGTAGTAGTTGAGCCCGTCCTCTCCCACGAGGCTGAAATCTATGCGGTAGGAGCCGTTGAAGTAGACCTCGTCGATCCGCCCCTCTTTGAGCGCGTTGATGAATTCGCTGTATATGACGTGATCGGGCCCCGAAAGACTGACGGCGAGAATTATCGCCAGCAGTATGAGGACGACCACGCAGATTATGATGACGGTACGTCTTGTGGATGGTTTCATTTTGCCTCCCGCACGCCCTTCGGCGGCAATCGGGAAAGTGCGAAACGCGCGCAAACTCCCGATTTTAATAATATGCACTATATTATAGAAACTAAAAGCGAAAATGTCAACGCAGACAAGCAAAAAGACGCGTCGCGCCCGGACGAAAACTCCGCTTTTTGAAAAGCATATCTTTCGGGAGTTAAACCAAAATTAAAAAACAGCGGGACGAAGAGACAAGTTTTGCACCGCACGTTTTATCAAATCGGCAACTTTACCTGCCAATTCGGATACATAAACTGCGTTTGCCTGCATAAGTTCGGTCAGAGCGTCTCCTTTTTTGTCTCCGACCACGGCGATTATGCCCACGTCTCCGAATCTCTTTTTCCTGCCTCCGACGGCGGCGGGGCACACCCCGTCGCTCCTCACCGATATGCGCCCGAGGTGCGCCGCGTCCCCGAGGCACGCGTCCACCGCGAGCACCACCGCGCCCTCGTGCGCTTCGCGGACGAATGTCATCCATTCTTCCATGTTCCTGCCCGTGACGGGACGGTCCAGAGTGCCGTATACGAAGGCGGGGAAGCGGGAGTCCTCTTTCAGGAGAGTGCCCACTTCGGGTCCGAGAGAATCCCCCGAGATGGACGGGGTGCCGAAACATACCACTACAAGCTGACGCGCGATGTCCATGCCGCCATTATTCCCCCTTTCCTCCCGCCGCATACGGGGGGAGAGGGAACAAAACGGTCAACAGCAAAAACCAGTTGCCAAAAGGCAGATAATATTATAAAATAGTTGCATAAAAGACCTGCGCGCGTGTTTGCACGCGGGGAAAAGGGAGTTCGAGTCTCCTGGGGAGACGCGGCGGTCGCCGCCGTTTGTATTGAGAGGTAATATGAAGATAGTCATCGCAGGTGCGGGCATGGGCGGGATGGTCGCCGCAGAGAAGCTCGCAAAGCTAAGTTTTGAAGTCGTCGTGTTCGAGCAGTCCCCCTCATTGGACGAGATGCGCTACGATTGGCACGACGACGTCAACCCTTCCGTTTTCAGACGTCTCGGCATCGAGATGCCCGTCGGCAGTTTCAAGAAAAAGAGTTGGACGTTCATCTCCCCTCACGGGGCGGTGGTGCGCGAGTTCCGTCAGGACGAGGCAACTGCGGATTATTCCGTGGAGCGCCGTCCCCTCAACCGCATCCTCTATGACCGCGCGGTCGCGGCGGGCGTGAAGTTCGTCTTCGGCGCGAAAGTGCAAAAGCCCGTTGTGGAAAAGGGCTCCGTCGTCGGCGTCATCGTGGACGGCAGGGAGGAAAGGGCGGATCTGGTCGTGGACAGCCTCGGCGCGGATTCTCCCGTCAGAAAGGATATGCCCCAGGAGTTCGGCATCTCCCAGTACAAGGAAAACGAGATATTCGTGGCGTACCGCGCTTTCTACGAAAAGAATGCGGACGCGCCCGCGCCCAAGTATACCAACAAGGTCTATCTCAAACATATGGGCGAGCAGGGCATTTCCTGGGTCATCCAGGACAACGACCCCGCCCTCGTCAACGTGCTGGTGGGCAGGCTCGGGAGCCTCTCTTCCTATGACCTCGAACGCGCTCTCGAGGACCTCAGAAAGACCAATCCCACCATCGGCGAAAAGGTGGTGCGCGGCGGCGAGATGTGCGTCATCCCCGTGCGCTATCCCTCCACCCGTATGGTGGCAAACGGCTATGCCGCTGTGGGCGACAGCGCATTCATGACCATCCCCATGCTCGGGAGCGGCATCGCTTCCGGTATGCTGGCGGGTCAGCTCCTTGCAGAGACCGTGGGCGAGAACCTCTCCCGCGGCGTCAAAAAGGAGGACCTCTTCAAGGTGTCCAGGCTGTGGCGCTATCAGGTCAAGGTCTATCGCGAGTTCGGTGCGGTGCACTGCGCCGTGGACGTCCTGAAACGCGGCGTGCTCAATTTCCCCGACGCCATGTTGGATTGGCTCCTCGGCTCCGAAGTGCTCACCAACGAGGAAGTCGGGTGTCTTGCCGCAGGCAAGATCCTACGCGTCGGGCTCAAAGAGGCGATCCGCAAGATCAACGTCGCCGATTACGGTCATTTCCGCACCCTCATCAAAGTCAACAACCTCCTCCAAAAGAGTCTCTTTGCCTACCGTTTCGCCCGCAACATCCCCCGCAACTATGACTCCAGCATATGTCATACTTGGGAGGTGAATATGAGGCGTTACTACAAACGCTAAAACGCCGCCATTTTGTGTGATACTGCGTCAGACGCCCTGCCACGATTGCTCACGAACGTCTCTGTACGCTCAGCCGCGTCGCGGTGCGCGCCGAACATTGCAAAAGCCGCTCATCAGAGCGGCTTTCACTTTGCCCTTGCGCGCCCGCTCCTTTTCCCCACTCTTACGTACACTTATTCGGAGCGTGCTTGATTCCCACGTACACTTGTTCGAAGACGGTTTCACGCGCCGCTCAGCCAAACTTGCACAGCGGGCGTTTGCGCCCGCTCTTGCAAGTCGCGGCGCGTATCTGCGATCTCGCAAGCTAGACGGATAATTAAGTATACACGGGCTCGGTGCGCGTCGAGTCGCCCTCCTCGCCCCGCGAGCGACGTTCAGCAAGTACTGGTATCCGCTTGATTATGTGAGTGCGAGATTCAAACCTTTTTCTAGAGGTGTTTTCATAAAGGCGCAGTTCGCGCCTTTATGAAAAAGTATATCCCGCATTTTAGGAGGAGCGAAATCTATTCCGAGTGGGGGAGGAGTCCCGAAGGGGAGGAGGGGGTACAATATTACCATGTTAGGGGACGTATACCCCTTTTAACCAGCCTGAATACGACGTGAACTTATTCAGAGCGTGCTTGAACACGACGAATAAGTGTGCGGCGTGCTCAGGGTTGATTTATGGGTAACGTCCCCGCGACAGGGAAATATTTTTGCCCCCTTCCTGCGGGTTTCCCCCAAAATCGTTCCCCCTTAAAAGGGAACCCACCATTTTGGGGGAAACCTTCGGCGCTCGGGCATGAGGGCTACCGAGGACGGCGCCTCTGCGGCGCCGCCATGTTATGCCGCTTGCAATGCGCCCGCTTCGCGAAGAGAGTGGCGCATTGCCGACGCACTTTACGTCTCGCCCTCGGCACTCACTTCGTCGCCGCCGACTTGCAAGAGGGCTACGCCCTGTGCAAGTTTGGCTAGGCGGCTCCACTCCGAATAAGTTCACGTGAAGTTCAAGCACACTCCGAAAGATTGCACGTGGGAGTCAAACACACTCCAAATAAGTTCACGTGAAGTTCAAACACACCCCTAACAAGTTCACGTGGGGGGGCAGAAGCGCGCCTAAGTCAAACATTCTCCGTCGGAGTTATTTAGGGATGCGGAGTTTGCCGTCGTCCGAGGCGATGAGAAAGCATACGCCTATGAGTTTGTCTTGGGGGACACAGCCTATCGCGCGGCTGTCCGTACTGTTGTTGCGGTTGTCGCCCATTGCAAAGAAGTGCCCGTCGGGCACGGTGACGGAAAACCCGTCGTAGAAGTGATCCATATCTTCTTTTAAGTACGGTTCGTCCAGCAATTCGCCGTTGAGGAAGAGTTTCCCGTCCGAGATCTTCACTCTGTCTCCCGGGAGGGCGATGACGCGTTTGACGAGGGCGTGTGGGGTGACCCCGTTCCAGTCGTAGGTGAAGACCACGATGTCCCCGCGTTCGGGGGAGCCGAGCATATTGAGCAGGAGGGTATCGCCGTCATCCGTCCTGCCCGTCACGCCGCCGTCCAGCGTCGGAGCCATGCTTTCGCCGTCCACGATGTAGGTGGTGACGATGTATTCTCTCACCAGCAGGGCGCAAATGACCGCGATCACCGCGACGACGGCAAGGGAAATGAGCGCGATCGCCGCTTTCTTTTTCTTTTGGGGATCCGTAGGGGAGGCGTCCGTGGAGGGGGTTTCGGTCAAGCGCAGTTCCTTTTCGTCCATAGCACCACTATATGCACGGTGCGGTCATATCCACACGATATTGTTGAAGAGCACGTTTTCCGCGCCCGAGATGAGGAGCTGTTTGCAAGCGCCGAACTTTTGCAAAGTCCTGCCGTTTTCGTTTTTGCAGTCTGCGGCGGAAAGTTTCACCTTTTGCCAGAAGTCCCCGCCCGTCAGCCGCACGCGGCAGTTGTAGGGGGTGAGATCGGGATAGGACACGAATGTGAAAGTCACCTCTTTTTCGGAGGGAGAGTAGATGTCCATTTGCAGTATGGCGTTCTTCCCGCAGGAGAAGTCGTCGTAGGAGGTGCGGCAGAGCACCAGCGTCCCCTCCGAGGTGCCTATGCCCGAGATGTCGAAGGGTCCCTTTTTCACCGCGAGGACGGATTCGTCCAGGAAGAAATCCTCCGTCGTCACCCAGAACACTCCCGTGCCCATCTTCCCGGAATACACGATCCTGGGGTTGGAGGCGGCTTTGTTTTCTGAGGGAGCGACCCCCTTTTCGGAGGGGATGACGCCCGCCACGCGGGAGCTTGAAAGTATGCCGTCGGCAGACCGCACGGTCGCAAAGGCGACGGTGAGATCGTCGGGGGAAAGGGAGGGCACGCGGTATACGTATTCGTCCTCTCCCACCGTCTGCGGAGCCGAGAGGGGAATCCACGTGCGCGCAAAGGAAACCGTTTCGCCCGCCGAATAGTACGCCGAGACCGCTTGAGGTTTTTCCTTGCATTTGAGGTGGAGATAGAGTTGTCCCTCCTCGGTGCGGAAGGATATCTGCGGCATGGAGACGGGCGCGCTGTCGTGCGCGAAATTCTTTTTCAGCCACAAGATGAGGCTGTCGTACGCCGAGACGCTTATCTGCGAAGCGGACCCCCGCACTATGAGGAGAACTTTGGACTGCGCCGGCACGAGAGCGAGGATGTCGTCCGCTCTGTCCACGTCCGTGTTGGAGGAGTTGGAGGAGACGATGAAATAGGTGGGGCAAGACACGAATTTTGCGTAAGTTTCCGCCCCCACGCCCGCCGAAAAGGCGCGTTCCTCGTCGCCGGAGGGCAGTTCGCGGTCTCCGCCGGGGAATCGGGGAGTGCCTCTGCGCCACAGATAGCCCCCGCCGTTGATGGGGACGAGCGCGCGCACTCTTCCGTCCATGCCCGCCGCCTGCCACGCTATCTGCGCCCCGATGTCTACGCCGATGAGCCCTATCCTCTCGGCGTCCACGTAGCGCAGTTCGGAAAGCATGGTGATGGCGCGGCGCGCTATCTTCGCCCATTGGAACCAAGGGGTCTCTCTGCCCGTCGTGGTGATGGAGTAGAGGTGGGAAAAGCACTCGGGAGCCGCCGCGTAAGGGTATTCGGCGGGGTAGGTCGTGTGGGGGGATTCGTCATTCTCGTCCGCACGGCCGAGATAGTCGCAAATGCACACCACGTATCCCTCTTTCACGAGGGAGGAGGTGATGTCGTCGTATCTCCTCCTCTCGTCGTGGGAGGGGAGGATGATGAGGGCGGGTCTCGCGTCCCGCCAGCGGGAATCGTAGCTTATGCGCGCATAGACGCGCACTCTGCCGCTCGCCGTCTTTTCGGAAGTGAAAAAGACCTCCGCCGTGATGAGATTATCCTTTTCGCGGGAAGAAATTATGGAAGTTTCCGTCCCCTCTTTGACGGGATTGAAACCCTCCCAGATTTCCGTCGGAGTGAGCAAGCGCATTTCCATACCCGAAATTATACCCCAAAGAGAACGCAAAGTAAAGCAGTAATAGTTCCGCGAGCGGCGATGAAAGGCAGGGGGAGAGCCTTCCGCCGCACGGGCTTGCGCAAGAGAGCGTCCCCGCGCCTCTTCCCGCCGCGGACAGGACTTCGGCGTACTCCGCCGCCATCTTCGTCATCGCCTCTTCGGACGGAAGCAAAAGGTCCATATTTCCTCCCCTTTATGATATTCCCTCCTCCGCCGCAGGGTGAAGCATGAAAGGAGGAACTCTTTCAGCCTTCCTCTTTCACGGATACTTTGACGGAACAGGAGAACGCGATGTCATCCAGGCAGTCTTCGGGCAGGGTATATCCCGTCACTCTGTACACCGCCTCCTGCAAGTGGAGGAGATCCGCTCCCTCGCGCAGGGAGATCTCGTGACAGAGGGCAAGCCTTTCGGCAAGTTCCTCCTCCGCCTTTTTTGCCGCGCGGGATACGACGTCCGAGGTGGGCGACACCCTCTCTCCGTCCCCGCCTTGCACCTCCAAGAGGGAGACGGTGCAGTTAAGGCTCGCGTGTACGCTCATGCCGGAAGCCTTCGTTTCGGGCGAGGCGTCCAGCACCCTGAACTCTGCCGCTTCCCCCGTGTCGAGAATGACCGATATCCTCCCGTACACCTTTTTTCTCACCAGCATGGTGGTCGCCTGCGCGAGCTCCTTTTCCAGCACGAAGCACTCCCCGCCGTGCACCACGAGGTTGCGTTCCATGACGAGCTCTTTCACCCCATTTTCGGGCCCCTGCTCCGTCTCGGGCGGGCGAGCGGGGTCTTTGAGCTCTATGAGGGGTATGTTCACACACCCGCTGCGGGAGAGAGAATGCGCCATAAAATCCTTGACGCTCACGGGAGCAAGCCCGTCCCCGCCGAGGTTTTGGAGGAGAGCGGACTGCATCAAAAAGGCGGAAGCGTCCGTGGTCGCGGTCTTTGCCCCGAGCACGTCCGAGGGCTCTTCCTCCGTTGCCGTCACGACCGCCTGCTCCGGGAGAGAATACACCGAGATGAGAGGATCGAAGATATCGCCGTGTCTCACCGAAAAGGTCTCCGGTGACAAAACAAGTACATTACAATGCGAAAGCGACACGATAAGCCCCATTTTTTGCGATATCTCATCCAGACACTCCGAAATGGTCGCGCCCGTCGCGGTGTGGACGGCGTAGCTTCGCGAGGTCTCGCTCCCTCCTCCGCCCGACACCACCACCGAGAGGGTGGACACGTCGAATCCCTCCTCGGAAAGGTCTATCCCCATCCCTATGACCAGCGCGGACTGGTTGAGGGAGCGGATGTCCGTGGCGCGCCCGAAAAAGAGGATGACGGCGGCGACGATGAGGACGACGAGCCATTTGGTGCGGAAAAATCTGTCCCGCAGTCTTGCCTTTATTTTGCGTGTTCGCTCTGTCACGTTTCCTCTCCTCCGTCCTCTTGCGGGGGCGTTGCTTTTCTTTTATGAGCGCGGCGGGCTCGTATCCCCTCCGCGCCGCAGACGAGCGCGAGGAGGAGGGATATCCCCGTCGCGGCGTATCCGAACTCCGTCACCGAAAATTCCGTGAGGACGTGAGCGGAGGGGAGGGCGAGGGGGACGGCGATCATCCCTGCGGCAAACATGACCCTTGCGGGCAAGGGGGAACCGAATGCTCGCCGCGAGCCCTCTGCGGCGCCCCACATATGCAGGGAGAGGGAGAGCATCGCCATCACGATGACGATGAAGATCGCCGCCCACTCCATCCTGCCTATCTCGAGGGAGAGCTTGTTGAAGCCGGAAAGACGGATGACCATGTTGTACACATATGGCAGAGCCGCGCCGTACATCGCGACCGCGATGAGGGCGACCACTGCGACGAGGACGTATGACACCCCCGTCCCCACGACGAGATAGGGGAACTTTTTGCGCTTTATCGAGGAAAAGGCGAGAGGGAGCATATCCCCCAGCCACATCCCGAAAAGGAAGCCGCGTTTGAAAAACTCTTCGGGAGGCATGGCTTCCAAGGGGAGATTCCTGCCCGCGTCCATATCCGCGTCCAAGAGGGCGAGGTTGGCGACGAACACCAAAAGGAGCACGGGGGTGAAGAGCTCGGCGCACCTCGCGATGCTCACCACCCCTTTGCACCCGAGGTAGAGAACGGGCGCGGCGAGAGCGAGCACGACGACGTAGGGCGGCACGGCGACGAAGAGGTCCACCATGAGGAAGACCACGGTGTAGCAGAAATATATCACTCCTTTCAGCAGCAACCACGCCGAAGAAAGCGCGGAAAACGCGCGGAAGAGGACGGGGGAGCGGGAGGAGAACAGAGCGTCCGCCCCCGTGGAGGCATAGGAGGATACCGCGGCGAACATGAGCACGTCCACCGCTATCATGAACAGATAAAGCCACAGCGTCCCCGAGAGCATTTCGGAGGCGACGAGCCCGGGAAGGGAGGATATCTTGAAGACTATCCCGCAACAAAAAACCAGGCAGGCGGCTTGCGAATCGTAGACGGTGTTCCTCCCCGCCGTGCCGCCGAGGTGCGCGGAGGCGGCGGGGAGAATGTCGGCAGAAACCGAGGTTGAAATGTCTGTTTTCACTCGTCATCCTCCTGTTTTTGTCGTGTTCTGTTTTGATTCGGGAAGGAGAGGGGGCGGGCGTCCATGTGCGTCACGGAGGCTTTCCACACCCCGTCTTTGAGGTCGGAGCGTATCCTCGGGGCGTACGGCGCGAAGTAGGGCGCGCCGTAATTCTGCACCGACGCCAGGTATCCCGTCGTGACGGCGAGGAGGGCTATCATCCCGAACAGCCCGAGCACCGCGCTCGCCAAAAGGAAGAGGAGGCGGAGTATGGAAAGGGTCCCCACCTGGTCGGGCACGCAGAATATCCCGATGGAGGAGAGGGCGGTCACGAGCACCGCAGGGGAGGAGATGAGCCCCGCTTTCACCGCCGTGTCCCCGAGCAC
The DNA here is from genome assembly GCA_944363035.1 of uncultured Clostridia bacterium. Taxonomy (GTDB): domain Bacteria; phylum Bacillota; class Clostridia; order Christensenellales; family CAG-917; genus Limadaptatus. The sequence continues at coordinate 2,437 of CALVTS010000013.1, read as the reverse complement.
TATCGCGCCCACTATGGAGAGGGATACGCTGAGATATCGCGGCATCCGCATGGAAGCCTCGTTGAGGATCTCGAAGAGGAGGAGGACGAAGAGCATCTCCGCCGCCGGAGGGAAGGGGATGGAGGAGGTCGCGCCCGCCAGCGTGATGAGGAATTCTATCGGCAGGAGGTGGAAGTGGTAGCTTTGCAAAGCCACGTATCCTGCGGGAAGCAGCACCGTGAGCGCCGCGCCCAGCACGCGGAACACTCGGGCGAGAGAGGCTCTCCAATCCCCGGAATAGTAGTCGTAGCCGTCCTGCATATCCTCCAAGAGGAGGAAGGGGAGGGTGAGGACGATGGGGGATCCGTCCGTTATGACGGCGACCCTGCCTTCCAGCAGTTTTGCCGCTACGACGTCCGGCTTTTCGGAGTTGCCCACCTGTTTGAAGAAGGAATTTTTCCTCTCCTCCAAAAATGGGGCGAGGCAGGCGCCGTCCGTCACGCCGTCGATGTCCACGGCGTTCAGTTTTTCGCGCACCCTGTCCACCACTTCGGGGTCCGCCACTCCGTGGATATAGGCGATGGTGACGGGCGTCACGGAATATCTCCCCACCGAGAGGTTTTCAAAGACGAGGTCGGGGGATCTGATCCTGCGGCGGATGAGCGCGGTGTTGGTCTTTATCTCCTCGATGAACCCCTCCCTCGGACCTTTCAGGACTGTGGCGGTGGGAGGCTCGGCGACGGCGCGTTTTTCCGCCTTGCGCTGTGAGAACATGAAGAGGCAGTCGTATCCTTCCGCAAAGAGGGCGACGTCCCCCTCGGCTATCTTGCCCCTCCCCTCCTCGAGAGAGAGCACGACCACGTCCTGGCAAAATGAGAGGGAGGAGAGCAGTCTCTCCCGCATGGCGGAGGCGGCTTCGCTTTCGGGGGAGGTATCCTCTCCCTCGGAGGGGAGGAGGAAGAGTTCTTCCGCGTGCGCGCATACGGGCGCGACGATATCCTGTTCCAACAGCAGCTTGTCCGAGAGGCTGTCGATGAAACAGAACACCGCGACGGGCGCGTCCCCCACGGGGACTTCCCGCAGGAGCAGGTCTCCCGTCTTGTGGAAAGCGGAGGAGGTTTTCAGGGAAAATTCGGCGACGTTCACTATCTCATCATTGCCTTTCTCGGGCGCGCGTATAACCTTCCGAGGACGGAAATGTTGAAAAAAAGGCAAAAAAGTCACCGTTTGCTCTTTTCGGCGGAGGAGATAAGTAGTATAATATTTCCATTGCAAAAGGAGGGCACGCATGAGCAACGAAGTTTATTTCGACCCCGCAGTCGCTTTGGCGCAGTTGGACGCCGATGAGGAAAAAGCGGCAAAAAAGGAAAAACGCAAGACCCTTTTCCAAATCATAAAGTACGCCATCTGCACCGCCAGCGCGGGGCTTATTGAGTTCATCACTTTCACCATCCTCACCAAGACTCCCATCCTCTCTTCCATGGCGAACGAGAAGGTGTGGTTCTTCACCGAGAACAACCTGGCGTGGTTCGTCGCTACGGCGATCGCGCTCTTCCTTTCCATAGTCTGGAACTTCACCATCAACAGAAAGTTCACATTCAAGTCGGCGGGCAACGTGCCGAGAGCGATGTCCCTCGCGTTCCTGTTCTACGTCCCCTTCTTCCCCTTCAAGCTGTGGTTCAACAGCTATATGCCCACACATCTCGGGGTGGATCCTCTCCTCATCGAGGTCATCACCATGTTGCTCAACGGAGTCCTGGAGTTCTGTTGGCAGAAGTTCGTCATCTACCGCAATGAGCAGGACACCGCGCCTCCCAAGCACGAGATAGGCGTCATAGGCGAGTTCGGCGAAGTGGCGGTAGAAAAGCCCTCGATCAACGCGATGGAGCTTCTCTCCCTCATGGAAGCGGGCGTGGACATCACCGCCGACGACAAGACTTTGAAGAGAGAACTCAAAGCGCTGAACGATCTCAAGCGTGCTTGAATCTTACGTACACTTATTGGGAGATTGAACCCCACGTGAACTTATTCGGGTGTGCTTGAACTCCACGTGAACTTATTCGGGGTGGAGTCTGAACTTTACGTCTCTCTTTCGGTGCTCGTTTGACTCCCACGAACACTCTTTCGGGGTGTGTTTGAATCCCACGTATACTTCTTCGGGCTGTGCTTGACTCCCACGTGAACTTATTCGGAGTGTGCTTGATTCCCACGTGAACTTATTCGGAGTGGAGCCGCCTAGCCAAACTTGCACAGGGCGCAGCCCTCTTGCAAGTCGGCGGCGACGAAGTGAGTGCCGAGGGCGAGACGAAAAGTGCGTCAGCAATGCGCCACTCTCTTCGCGAAGCGGGCGCATTGCAAGCGGCATAACATGGCGGCGCCGTAGAGGCGCCGTCCTCGGGAGCCCTCATGCCCGAGCGCCGAAGGTTTCCCCCAAAATGGTGGGTTCCCTTTTAAGGGG
>CALVTS010000012.1 GCA_944363035.1 uncultured Clostridia bacterium | reverse complement strand
AAAAAGGAGGTGAATGAGATGTCTACTGTCAGAGTCGGTGAAAACGAAAGTTTGGACAATGCGATCCGCCGCTTCAAGAGAAAGTGCGCGCGCGACGGCATCATCGGCGACCTCCGCAAGAGAGAAGCCTACGAGAAGCCCAGCGTCAAGCGTAAGAAGAAGGCAGAGGCTGCTCGCAAGAGAGCTTACAAAAACTAAACAACACAAGGGAGCCACCTCCCTTACGGGGGCATAGCCCAGTCGGTTAGAGCGCTTGTTTCACATACAAGAGGTCACAGGTTCGAGTCCTGTTGTCCCCACCAGAAAGCCCACTGTTCAGTGGGTTTTTTCATACCCCGAAAATCGTTCACTTTGTAAACTTGACATCAAAATCGCACCGAAATGGTGTCAAAAATGGTGTCATAAATGATGTCAGAATTTCGGGAGAAAATCGCCGTAGATATCGGGATTTCTGCCGCTGTCACGTCGGGACTATACGCAGTATAGACGTCGTTCGTGATACGGATCGCCGACGTATCCTTTCAAAGAAGCGTTCGTCGTTTGCAGGACATTTTTGCTGTGTCGTGGCGTGGAGGGCGCACGGGGCGTCCCGGTGCGAGGCGGAGGAAAGGGAGAGGGGCGCGGCGAGTGTCAGACGCGCTTTCGTATGCGCCACAGCGTTTCCATAAAGGATCGCACTTCCGCTCCCGCGAAGCCTATGTCCTCGAAAGCGGTCTCGGCATATCGGCGGGGAGGAGTATCTTTTGGGGCGGGCTTTTCCTCTCGGTTTTCCGAGGGCGGCGTTCCCGTCCCGTTTTTCATGAGGTTGAGGATGAGGGGCAGGATATCCCTGCGTTCCGCGCCGTTCACGTTGCCGCTTTCGGCTTGCCGTCCGCCCGTCATGCTCATCACGAGGGGGAGAATGTTCATCATCGCATTCCCGCGTGGCGCAACGTCTCCGCCGTTTTCCCTTTTCATCCCGCCGAGCGCGGACATGAGAGCCATAAGAGTGTTGATATCCGTCATATTCACCTCACGCAATCCAATATATGCCGACATATTATGATTGTGACGGAGGTGTCATATGAGAGAGGACGGCAACAGGAAGGGATATGCGGCGGGAGGGCTCGGCAGGGACGCCGAGGAGGCTGTATTGCGCTATTCCGCCATGGGGGAAAGAGAGCTCAGAGCGGAGCTTGAAAGAGAGGCGGAGGAACTCCGCGCGCGCGGACTTCTCGATGTCGGGAAGCTGGAGGAGTTTTGCGCGCTCGCCGCGCCCTATCTCGGTGCGGAGCAACTTGCGCGTATGCGCGAGCTCATAAGGGCGTTGAGGTAGTATGCAAAAAATCGACGACGGATTGGTGAGCGCGCTCGCGGCGGACGGGAGCGCGGAGGCGGTGGTGCGCGTGCGCACGCCGTGGCAACTCGGTCACATAGCGAGGCATTTTGACGTAAAAGCGAGATTCCCTTTCATCAACTCCCTCGGGATACGGTGCGACAGGAGGGACGCCGTGCGGCTCGCCGCCATGCCGGAGGTGGTCTCGCTTGCCTCGGTGAGCCGCGTACGTGCGTGCGATGAGGGCATCGGAAGCGCGTCGGAAGCGACGGCTTTCGGCGTTGAGGCTCTGAGGTCGGGATGGCTCACGGGAAGGGGCACGACGCTCTGCGTGCTTGACACCGGAGTATCTCCGCATACCGACCTTTCGGTGCCTCGCGACAGGATAAAAGAATTTCGCGACTTCGTGGGCGAAGGGGAGTTTGCGTATGACGACAACGGTCACGGGACCTTTGTGGCGGGTGTGGCGGCGGGGAGCGGATTGGCGTCGGCGCACAGAGTGCGGGGCGTTGCTCCCGAGGCCGAGATCGTGGCGTTGAAGGTCATAGGAGAGTCGGGGGAGACGGGCGCGTTCACCATACTTGCGGGGATGCAATGGCTGTTTGACAACTTCGAAAGGCTGAACGTCAAGGTCGCGTGTATGAGTTTCGGCGCGGAGCCGTTGGCTTCGGCAGATCCTCTGAAAGCGGGGGCGGAGATGCTGTCAAGGAGCGGGATCACCGTCGTGTGCGCCTCGGGGAACAGCGGCATAGGCAAGCTGAGATCCCCCGGGATAAGCCGCGAAGTCATCACCGTCGGCGCGGTGGACGAGAGCCTGAAAGTGGCGGAGTTCACCTCATCGGGGGTGTATCACGGGGCGTACAGACCGGACGTCTACGCGCCGGGAGTGGCTGTCAGAGGGGTGGACGCGGGAGGCACTTACGCCATGATGACGGGCACTTCCGTCTCTGCGCCATATGTTGCGGGAGCGTGCTGTCTGTTGCACGAAAAATACCGCGCTCTGTCCCCTCGCGACGCGAAGCGCATCATAATCGCGTCCTCCGCGGTGGTGGACGGCGTGAGGGTGTTCAGGTTATAGGGCGTCCGTCAGCGGCGCATGACGTCTATTTTTTCAAGCGCGGCGACGAGCATATATATGTCCCGTTCGGTGTTGTCCGTGCCTATGCCGACTCTCACCGCGCCCCGCTCGGATGTGCCGAGATATCTGTGCGCCAGCGGCGCGCAATGCAGTCCTCCGCGCACGGCGATGTCCCTCTCGGCGAGCGCGCTCGCCACAAACGCGCTGTCCTTGCCTTTGAGATTGAAGGATACCACGCCGAGAGTCGGATCCTTGGTGTATATCTCCGCGCCCATGCCTTTTAGGTACTCGATGAGTTCCTCGGCAAGGCGGCGGACAGAGGCGGCGTTGCGTTCCCTTTCGGCAAAACTCCACTTCGCGCCGACGTGAAGGGCGGCGATGCCTCCCGCAAACAGAGTGCCCGCTTCCAAAGATTCGGGCGGCTCGGAGGGCTGATATACGCTGTCGGACGCCGTGCCCGTGCCTCCCATCAGCAGAGGTTGCAATCCGAGGTCCTTGCGGAATATCAGGACGCCCGTACCCTGCGGTCCGTGTAGCCCCTTGTGCCCGGGCAGAGCCAGCATATCAAATCCCGAAGCGTCGACGCGCTGTAAGGGGACGGCTTGCGCGCCGTCCACCAGGGTGACCACGCCGTACCTCTTTGCCGATGAGGAGAGCGCCGCAAGGTCCAGACGCGCGCCCGTCACGTTGGAAGCGGCGCTCACGGCGCAGAAATCCGCGTTTTGAAGCGCGCTGTCCAGATGTTCCGCCGTCACGACTCCGTCTGTGGGCTCTATGACCATGAGCTCGATCTTCCCGCGCTTTTCCAGTTCGAACAGAGGGCGCAACACGGAATTGTGGTCGTACGCGGTGGTCACCACCCGCATCCCCGTGCGAAGAAACCCGAAAATGCCGAGATTGAGCGCCTCGGTGCAGTTTTTAGTGAATACCGCCAAATAATCGTTCTGCGGCGCGCCGAGAGCGGAAAGCAGGAAATTTCTGCAATCCTCGATCTTCATCGCGGCGTCCAGCGCGTACTTGTGTCCGCTCCTGCCGCTGTTTGCGGAATGAGCCAGATCGTAGTTCAGAGCGTCGGCGACGCCCTTGGGCTTGAAAAAAGAAGTTGCGGCGTTGTCAAGATATATCATACACCCTCCGCGCCATTATATGCCGCAAGAGGGGCGCGGGCGCAGTAAAAGGAAAAGAAACGCCGTTTTTGCGGGAGCGCGGTTTTTTGAGAAAGGCGCGCCGCGTCATACCTCGGGATATCGCGCTCGCGGGCGGTTGTGTCAAAAGAAAGATCTCGGCAGTATTGTATATTAGCGGACGGATACATACAATGTCCGGAGGGGAATATGAGAGAGTTCTTTATTGCGTTCCGTTCGCGTTCGGATGCGATACGCTTTTACGAGGAGGCGGGCACTTATCGTCTGCCGGCGCGAGTCATCAATACGCCGTCGGCGGCGGGCACGGGGTGCGGGTTGTCCGTAAAGATGCTTGCGAAAAACATGGGGCAGGCGAGGATGCTTGTCGAACGGATGAGGTTGGATTCCGTGATAGGCTTTTTCTACATTGCCGCAAACGGCGCGGTGAGTCGGGTGTGAGCAAGAGCCTTTGAAGGTGCGCCCGAAAAAAACGCGCTTTCTCCCGAGGGAGGGCGCGTTTTTTGCGTTCTACGATTGCAAACGGGGAGGAAGTGTGAGATAATAACCGCATGAATGCGCAAAACGAGAAGATATATCGTCTGCTTGGCGAAATGCACAAGGACGCGGACTGCGAGCTGGATTTCGGCTCTCCTTTCCAGTTGCTCGTGGCGGTGATACTTTCGGCGCAATGCACGGACAAAAGGGTGAATATGATCACGGAGGAGCTCTTCAAGCACGCCTCCACTCCCGAGGATTTCGTCGCCATGCCCGTCGAGGAGCTGGAGAAGCTCATCTTTTCCTGCGGATTCTATCACAACAAAGCGAGAGCCATCAAGGAGGCTTCGGCAAGCATAGTCGAAGGGGGCGGGATGCCCACCGACAGAGAAGGATTGATGAAACTGCGCGGCGTCGGACGAAAGACCGCGAACGTGGTCTACGCCGTGGCATACGGCGGCAACGCCATCGCGGTGGACACCCACGTTTTCAGAGTCTCCAACAGATTGGGCATCGCCTCCGCAAAGACCCCGGAGGAGACCGAGCGTCAGCTCATGGCGGCGTTTGACGAGGACAAATGGGGGCATTTGCATCACCTGCTCATCTTTCACGGCAGATACACCTGTCACTCCCAAAAGCCCGATTGCGCGGCGTGTCTGCTCAAAGAGGAGTGCAACTACTATAAAAACGGGCAAAAAGTATAATACATTTCGTCCAAAACGAGAATACTTTTGGGTTCAAAGGAGAAAATCGGTCGTCCGCACGGGACGACGGAGGTCGTCGGAATGGAGAGATTTCAGCTGGTTTCAAAGCGCCGTCTCGCCGAGAGGGTGAACGAATATGTGGTTTATGCGCCGGAGGTGGCGAGACATTGTCTTGCGGGGCAGTTCGTCATTCTGCGCGTGGACGAGGAGGGTGAGAGGGTGCCTTTCACCGTCTGCGATTATTCCCGCGAGGAAGGGACGGTCTGCATCCTCGTGCAGGAGGTCGGATACACCACCGCTTTGCTCGCGAGGCTGGAAGTCGGGGACAGGCTTGCAGACTTTGTCGGACCTCTCGGCAATCCAACCGATCTTTCCTCATATCGCCGCATACTCCTCGTGGGCGGCGGCATAGGCAGCGCGGTCATTTATCCCCAGGCGAAACAGCTTTTCGGCGAGGGCAGACCCGCGGATGTCATAATAGGCGCACGAACCCGCGATCTGCTCATATATCAGGACGATTTCGCGCGATATGCAAAGGGGTTTTATCCCGTCACGGACGACGGTTCCAATGGCAGAAAGGGCTTTGTCACCGACGTTGCGAGAGAGCTTTTGCAAAAGGAGAGCTACGACGCGGCGTTTGCCGTCGGACCTCTTCCCATGATGCGCGCCGTTTGCGAACTCACCAAGCAGTTTTCTCTGCCCACTGTGGTCAGCATGAATCCCGTCATGGTGGACGGCACCGGTATGTGCGGGTGTTGCAGGCTAACGGTGGACGGCGAGGTCAGATATGCGTGCATAGACGGTCCCGAATTCGACGGACACAAGGTGGATTTCGAGGAAGCGATGCAGCGTTTGCGCACTTATAAGGCGCAAGAGGAAGAGCATATGTGCAGATTGAGAGGAGGCGTGAGATGAATCTTCTCAGACATACCGTACCCGCCCAACTCCCCGAGGAGAGGATAAAGAATTTCGACGAAGTGTCTCTCGGCTTCACGCCCGAGCTCGCTCTCGCCGAGTCCGAGAGATGCCTGAATTGCAAAAACGCGCCCTGTATGACGGGGTGTCCCGTGGGGGTGCATATCCCGGAGTTCATCTCTCACGTGAGGACGGGGGATCTCGACGGCGCGGCGGAGGTGCTCCTTCGCGACAACAATCTCCCCGCCGTATGCGGGAGGGTGTGCCCGCAGGGCAACCAGTGCGAAAAGCTCTGCGTCCGTCGCGAAAAACTTGGCGGCTCGGTGGCGATCGGCGCGCTGGAACGCTATGTCGCGGATCACGCGAAAGCCAAAGGTATCACGGTCTCCAAAAAGGAGAAGACGGAGGCAAAAGTCGCCGTGGTCGGCACGGGACCCGCGTCTTTGTCCTGCGCGGCGGATCTTGCGAAAGCCGGAGTGGGCGTCGTGATGTTTGAGGCGCTCCACAAGCCGGGCGGAGTGCTCGTATACGGCATCCCGGAGTTCCGTCTCCCCAAGAGCGTCGTGGCGGAGGAGATAGCGAAGCTCACGGATATGGGGGTGGAGATCCGCACCAATATCGTCGTTGGCAAGACGGTGTTTTTGGATGAACTGCTCGCCGAATACGACGCGGTGTTCGTGGGTACGGGCGCGGGACTCCCGTCATTTTTGCACATCAAGGGCGAAAATCTTTCGGGAGTGGCTTCCGCAAACGAGTTCCTCACCCGCGTCAATCTCATGAAAGCGTACAAAAAGGACGCCGTGACCCCCGTGCAGAGGGGGAGGAACGTCGTCGTGGTGGGAGCGGGCAACGTGGCTATGGACGCGGCTCGCACCGCGCGCAGGCTCGGGGCAGAGGTCACTTTGGTGTATAGGCGGAGCCGCGCCGAAATGCCCGCGCGAGCCGAGGAGATCGAGCACGCCGAAGAGGAGGGCATCAGGTTTGAATTGCTCACAAATCCCGTGGAGATACTCGGTGAAAACGGGAGCGTCACGGGGATGCGTTGCATACGCATGGAGCTCGGCGCGCCCGACGCGAGCGGTCGTCGCAGACCCATACCCGTGGAGGGGAGCGAATTCGCGATCTCCTGCGACGAGGTGATAGTGGCGCTCGGCACCACCCCCAATCCCATCATAAAGCGCAGTTTTCCCGCGTTGGAGACTACGCCGAAAGGGACTATCGCGGCGGACGAAGAGGGCAGGACGTCGGTGGCTAGGCTGTATACCGGCGGAGACGCCATGACGGGAGCCGCTACGGTGATACTCGCAATGGGCGCGGGCAAACGTAGCGCGCACGCAATGATAGAGGAGCTGAAAAAGGCGGGGAAGATCCGCTGACGGCGCTGTATCAAAGAGGTAGTAAAACTATGTTTCTGGATTACGTCAAGATATTCATAAAGGCGGGCAACGGTGGCAACGGAGCCGTCTCTTTCCATCGCGAAAAGTACGTCCCGAACGGCGGACCCGACGGCGGGGACGGCGGCAACGGCGGCAACATCGTATTCCTCGCCGACAAAAATCTCAACAACCTTGCGGAGTTCAAGTTCAAAAAGCATTTCCGCGCAGAGAACGGCGCGGGAGGCGCGGGACGCAACTGTACGGGCAAGAGCGGTGAAGATCTCGTCATCAAAGTGCCCGTAGGCACGGTGATAAAGGATACCCGCACGGATGAGGTCGTCGCGGATCTGTTCGAGGACGGCGAGCGATTCGTCGCGCTCGAAGGGGGCAGAGGGGGCAAAGGCAACGCCAGATTCACTCACGCACAGCGTCAGGCGCCCGGGTTTTCACAGCTCGGCGAGGTCACAGAGGAAAGACAGGTGACTTTGGAACTCAAAACCATCGCCGACGTGGGATTGGTAGGCTTCCCCAATGTCGGGAAATCCACTTTGCTCTCCGTGCTCACTTCCGCAAAGCCGAAGATCGCAAACTACCATTTCACGACGATAAATCCCAATCTCGGCGTGGTGCAGATGTTTGACGACAGCTTTGTCATCGCCGATATCCCGGGGCTCATCGAGGGCGCGAGCGAGGGCGCGGGGCTGGGGCATTATTTCCTCCGCCACATCGAAAGGGTGCGCCTCATCGTCCATGTGGTGGATGTGTCGGGATGCGAGGGGAGAGACCCTTACGAGGATTACGTCAAGATAAGGGCGGAGCTCGCCGCGCACAGCGAAAAGCTCGCAGACACTCCCGAGATCATCGTCGCTTCCAAGACCGATCTCATCCCCGATACCGCCGAAGATGCCGTGGAAAGCCTCAGAAAAGCTACGGGCAAGGAGGTTTATCCCGTCAGTTCCGTCACGCACAAAGGGTTGGATGAGCTCCTCAAAGTCATGAAACGCAAGGTGGATGAACTCCCGCCTCCCGCGCGCACCGAAGCCTCCGCCACTCTCGAAGAAAAGACTGATCAGAAATTCACCGTCACCCGCCTTCCGGACGGAACTTTCTTTGTGGACGGCGGTCTTGTGGATTTCCTCATCCAGAACGTCACCATCTCTTCCCAGGAATCCTTTGCCTTTTTCCAGAAAGTGCTCAAAGACCGAGGAGTCATCGACGAGCTGAAAAAGAAGGGCATGAAAGAGGGGGACGTGGTGTCGATAGGAGATCTGGAATTCGAATGGCTGGATTGATCATTTTGCGGTTTTGATCGCAAAAGAAAAGTCGCTCATTCGAGCGGCTTTTTTATTTACCATTAACCTAGATTCTTTTAAATTCACCACTCAGATTTGGACACTTGGGGACGTGTTTAAAATGTCCAAAAAATGGACAAATCAAACACGTCCCCAAGTGTCCAAATTGAAAAGATAGATGACTATGTAGAGTTAAAATTCGGCATAATTGAAGAAAAGTGCAGGGGAGAAAATGTAAGTAAATAGTAGAATTTTTCAACAAATGGCGCAAAAAAGGGCGGGAGGAATGGAGAAAAATAATAAAAGCGAAACATAGCGATTTATATTGTGATTTTGGACACATGGGGACGTGTTTAAAATGTCCAAAAAATGGACAAAATAAACACGTCCCCAAGTGTCCAAATTGGAAAGAGGAAAGTCGATATTTGAGGGGGAGGATAAGGGGAAAAAGGGCGGTTGGGGAGAAATGTTCTCTTCGTCTCGGGAGGTGGGGGTATTCGGGTCAGGGGGTATTCGTGTTGCGGAGGTATGGGCGCAATGGCGGTTTTTTTTATTCTCGAGACGGAGCGTCCGAATGTGTGTTTGTTTCTTGCTCCGGGGGTGATGACGTCCCGTCGGCAGAGGGCGGGACGGGCGGCGGCGAGGCGTCATCTTCCGAGATCGGCACAACGAGAGTGTCGAGGACGTGCTCTTCGCCGAAAGGTCCTTTTCCGAGAGGTGTCAGGGTGAGCAGAGCCATGATAAGAGATATGCTCCCGAACACGAGATAGTATATCCTGAGCGGGGTGAGGAAGGCGACGGCTATGAGCATCCCTCCCGAAAAGAGGTAATTTTTCAGGTTTGCGCGGCGGAATACGGCTTCGAACAAAGCGGCGAATGAGAATTTTTGTTTTATCCGTTTCAGGTCGGGGAGCCCGTCGTGTTTTTTCAGCCAGCGGTAGACGGTGCGCAATCTCACTCTGGTGACGCGCACTCCGAAGTAGGCGGCGACGCGATATGCGCGCCTGTCCACGGCGATAGCGAGGATATACGCGCGCTTTCTTCCGAGTTTTTCCGCTTTTACCGAAAAGGCGTTGAGCTCCGACATCCCGAGCGGCGAGAGTTTTGCCGCCGCGAATATCACCGCGTCGGGAGTGAGGATGTGATCTTCGCCGAATCCCGTGCTCGGCGCATTGGCGACGGCGCGTATGAGCCCTATGAGGTATGAAGGCGGGCGTATGGCGCATTCCAGCTCGAAGCGGTCGCGGGAGCAGTTCTTTTTGGCGCCTCGGGATATGTAGACGACGGTGACTGCCGCCATGACGGACGCCGCGACGGATACCGCGAAGACCGCCGTCCAGGAATCGAACGCCGCCGTAGTCCACACGAAAGTGAGCAGGAACGAAATGACGATTATCGCTGCCAGATCCGCAACACGAGCCATGCCATGAGTTTTTCCGTCGCGAGGAATATTTATGCTCGCGACGCGCAAAATGCGAAAATGCGGCGATAAGGAACGCAAAATTGCGGCAAGCGTCTTGAAATCCCGCCGCAAAATGATATAATTTTGTTGTATGCCGACATTGATATTCGGCGGAGCGTTCGATCCGCCTCACAACGAACACGTCAAGGTGCTGGAATGCGCCGCGCGCACCCTCAAAGCGGAGCGCGTGGTGGTGTTGCCCACCTTTTTGCCTCCTCACAAAAGCAAAGGATTTTTGGATTTTGCGACGCGTGCGGAACTTGCGCGCATAGCGTTTGCGAATGTGGCGCCCGAGGTGGTGATAGACGACGCCGAGCGTGTGCGAGGAAAGGACAATTTTGCATATCTGCTCCTCGCCGAGATGAAGAAAAAGTACGGCGACATCGTGTATCTCATCGGCGGCGACAGCCTGAGAGACATGGACACATGGCGGCATCCCGAAAGGATTTTTGCCGAGTGCCCCGTGGCGGTCGCGCCAAGGCGCGGATGCGGAGACGCGCAACGCCTCGCGCAGGAGGCGCGTGAAAAGTACGGCGGGAAGCTCGTCGTGCTTGATGTCATGGGCGGCGACGTGTCCTCCGGGCGCGTGAAGGCGGAACTTTTGCTGGGGATGCCATGCCGCGAAGTCCCCGAAAACGTGCTGGCTTATATCAGAGCGCACGGGCTGTTTTCGGGATTTGCCGAGACGGTGGAAAAGCTCAAAGGCATGGAGAGCGAGGAATTGATGGCGCATACGCAAGCGGCTGTCATGCGCGCGATAGACCTCAATTCCCGCCACAATCTCAAACAGGATTTCATCGAGGTGTTCACGGCGGCATTGCTCCACGACAACGCGAAACAGCGTCCCTCCGTGGACGGGCTCGACGTGCCGGAGGACTGCATCGGCACCCCGGTGCTGCACCAATTCCTGGGGGCGGAAAAGGCAAGAAGGGATTTCGGCGTGACGGACGAGAACATCCTTTCCGCGATAAGATATCACACCACGGCAAAACCCGCGATGACTGTGCTTGAGAAGCTCATATATACCGCAGACAGCACCTCATACGACAGAGAGTACGAGCCCATACCCACTTTGAGAGCGGCGACGGACGAGGATATGGAAAGGGGGTTCGGGGAGGTGTTGAAGTACACCTACCTCAAACTTCTGAAAAAAGGAGGGAGGGTATATCCGCTGACGGAAGACGCGGTGAGATATTATCTGCCCGAGCTCATTTCAGACAAAACGGCAACAAAGCCGCAAGATAAGGAGGAGACATGAGTCCCGAAGAGATCAAAAACGCAGTATGTAAAGAACTTGACGAAAGAAAAGCCGTGGACATCACGGTGCTCAACGTCGCGTCGCTCACCGTCATCGCGGATTACTTCGTGATATGCACGGCGCGGAGCAACAAACAGGTCAAAGCGCTTGCGGAGTACGTCGAAGAAAGGCTGGAAGAGGAGGGCGTGCCCGTGTTAAGAAGCGACGGCGTGAAAGAGGGCAAATGGGCGGTGCTGGATCTTGGCAGCGTCATCGTGCACATCTTCAACGACGACACCAGGATGTTCTACTGTCTGGAAAAACTTTGGGCGGACGGGGAGAACGTCTCATTTTACCCCGAGCGCAAATAAGATATTAAGATATCTTTCGGTCGGGCGCGGCGTTTCAGCGCGCCCGCATTGTGTAGCGACGTCCTTTCAAGGCGGTGTGATGCCGCCTCGAACGGACGTTTTTTTGTGCGCGATCGCCGAAAAGTACTCTAAAAAACGTCGAAAAGTATAATACAAAACGCCGATTTTGAGAATACTTTGTGAATTTTCGACTGCAAATGAGAGTCATGTTTACAATTTTAATTTTTTGAAAATCAGTGATATCGTCTCCTCGGACATATCGGATGAAATCCTGCGATATATATCGAGGTCGAACGTGAGGGCGACTTCGCATCCCGTTTCCCGCTCAGCTTCCTCAGAGAGCAGGGTCTTGAGCTCTGTGCGCTCGCTTGAAAGATAGATGGGCTCGGTGAGTACGGCGAGCACTATCTTTCCGTCTTTTTCGAATGCGCGCGCCGCAAGCACGAGAGGATGGGTGAGGGCGGTATATTCCGCCGCACGCGAGAGAGAGGAGGAGTTCTTTTCGGCAAGATATGTCCTCTCGGACTCTTCGTATTTCGGGGGACGGTCTTCAAAGTAAGGGATATCCATGCCCGTATCATCGCCTTCGACGCCCGTTTTTATGCCTTATCTCGGTCCGTTATCGAAGTATTTTGAGTGAAATGTCCGCAAATTTTTCCGTTTTGTTGACATCGGGGGAGGGAGAGTTATATGATGTTATCGCTTCGGGGCGAGGTGAAATCCCTCACCGGCGGTATAGTCCGCGAACTTGCTTTGCAAGCCGATCGGGTGAAATTCCCGAACCGACGGTCACAGTCCGGATGGAAGAAGTGCAGAATATTCTTTTCTGTGCCCCTTGGAGTAATAAACACTTCGAGGTTTTTTTATGGGAAGCAAAAGGAAGATCGGTCGCAAACCGAGCAAGATCAGCACGTCGCAGCTTTGCGGCATGGGTGTTTTGTGCGCATTGGCGGTGATATTCGCCTGTTTTGCGCGCGGTGCATGGCCTGCTGCGACATTTTTGGAGTATTCCCCCGCGGATGTCCCCATACTCATCGGCACTTTTATGTACGGTCCCGTCGCGGGCATACTCATGTCGTTGATCGTAGCGGTGTTGCAGGGCGTCACCGTCAGCGCGTCGAGCGGCATAATCGGCATCGTGATGAATTTTGTCTCAATGGTCGCGTTCGTTTTCGTGGCGGGCTTGATCTACAAGAAGTGGCACACCCTAAAAGGCGCGCTCCTTTCCCTGGGCGTTGGTGCTTTGACGGGCGTCATAGTGATGATATTGTGGAACATCATCCTCACCCCGCTCTATATGGATGTTTCCCGCGAGGTCGTGATCGGGATGCTCCCGACGGTGTTTTTGCCCTTCAACCTCGTGCGTTATGCTGCCAATGCGGTCATGACCTTCATCCTCTACAAAGCGACGCGCAAATTTTTCGGATTCCTTTTCAAGAATCTGCCGGATATAAAGCTGAACAACAAACTTTCCGGGGAGTACGAGAGCGGCTCGGAGGAGGAGACTTTCGAGCTCGCGAAGCGTGTTGCGGACACTTTGGAGGGCGGAGAGACCATAGTGCTGGAAGGGGAACTCGGCGCGGGCAAGACCACCTTCACCAAAGGGCTTGCCGCGGCGCTCGGAGTCACCGAGGAGGTGACCAGCCCCACTTTCACCCTCATGAACGTCTACGAGAGCGGACGGCTCCCTCTCTGTCACCTGGACATGTACCGTCTCGAAAGCGCGGACGAGGTCGAGGAACTGGGACTTCTCGACACCGCGCCCGAAAATGCGGTGAAAGTCATAGAATGGAACAAATTCACCGACTTGACAGGGCGCGTGATAAATGTCAAAATAGCTTACGACGGCGAGCATGACAGAGTTCTGACCCTGACGGACAGCGCGGACGGGGAGAAGACGTCAAAACGCTTTGCGGCTCGCAAAAATGCTTCCCGAAAAGAGGGGAACGGCGGTCCTGCGCATGAACATTCTTTATCTTGACACATCCCAAAACGTACTCATCACGGGAGTTTTGAGGGGCGCGGAAAATTTTCCGCGCTCTTGTGACGCGGGCAAAAACGGACATACGCGCCTCCTCATGAGCGAGATAGACTCTGCTTTGAGGGCGGCGGGGACGGATGTTTCGGATATGGATGTCGTGGCGGCGGTGACTGGTCCCGGGTCTTTCACGGGGATACGCATAGGCGCGGCTACGGCGGCGGCGATCTGCCGAGGCACGGGAGCGAAAAAGGTGACGGTGACGGAATTCGAGCTCATCGCATACGATAGAGGGCGGGCGACTGCCGCCGTGGAGGCGGGCAGAGGGAATCTGTACCTCGCCGAGTGCGTTGACGGGCGCGTCGAAAGCACGCGTTTCCTCCCCGCAGAGGAGAGGGAAAAACTCGGAGGCGGACTGCTTTTCGAACCTTTGGGCGACAGAGCCGAGACTTTGGCGCGCATCGCCGCAAAAAAGGCGGAAAGAGGGGAGTTTGCGACGGCTTTCGAGCCCTACTATATGCGCAAATCTCAAGCCGAGAGGGCGAAAGATGAGATTTGAGCCGCTAAGGTACGAACACCTCCGTCAGATGGCGGAGATAGAAAAAGAGGCGTTCGATATGCCTTGGAGTGAGAATATGTTCATCCCCGAGGTGAACAGCGAGAACGCCACTTATATCGTGGGCACCCGCGGCGAGGAAGTGATATGCTACGGCGGCTTTCACAGCGTGCTGGACGAGGCGCACATCACGAACATCGCGGTGAAGCGCTCCGAGAGAGGAAAGGGCATCGGCAGATTTCTGATGTCCGCGCTCATAAGCAAAGCCAAAGAAAAGGGTGCGAGGTGCATTTCGCTGGAAGTCAAGACCACCAACAAAGTCGCGATCTCCATGTACGAGAGTTTCGGCTTCGAAGTGGCGGGAGTGCGGAAGAGGTACTACAATAATCTCTTTGACGCCTACGTCATGAGGCTGGAAACGGAGGAGCGTGCATCGTCTGATATCGGGTGACCCCAAAGGGGAGAAAGTTTTGTTTTTGCACGGCTGGGGCGGTGACGCTTCCGCCTTTTTATTTTGCGCCGAGAGGCTGAAAGATGAATTTTGTTGCGTGCTCCCTGACTTTCGCGGATTCGGGAAGAGCGCGGAGCCGAAGTTCCCCTTCGGCGTCGCGGATCACGCTGCGGACGTGCTTGCGCTCGCGGACGAGGCGGGTGCGGAAAGGTTTTGTCTGGTGGGGCACAGCTTCGGAGGACGGGTGGCGATAGAGATAGCCGCGCGCCACCCGGAAAGAGTGCGTTCCCTCGTCCTCGTGGATTCCGCCGGATTGAGACCGAGGCGGGGAGTTTTTTATCGGCTCCGCGTTTTTACGCACAAACTCCTGAAAAAGCTGGGCGGGAAGGGGCTTGCGGGCTCTTCGGATTACAGAGCCCTCTCTCCCGTGATGAAGGGGACGTTCGTGAAAGTGGTCAATTACGATCAGACGTTTCTGCTCCCGAGGATAGTGTGTCCGACCGCGGTGTTTTGGGGGAAAGGCGATCGCGATACCCCTTTGTATATGGCGAAGAGATTTGTGCGCGGCATAAGGGATTCCTCCCTGTTTTTGTTGGAGGGAGGACATTTTGCCTATCTCGAAGACGAGAGATTTTTCCCCATCCTGCGCGCGTTTTTGCGCATGACGGCAGGACAGCCGTCCGCTTTTACCGAGCGTCCGAGGGACGCGGATCAAAACCTTAGCCCCTCCGATCCTTTTTCGGTATGAAAGTCATGATGATACGGATCGGATCCGTATTGTTCCGATCCGATATCGGCACTCCATGTCGAGCTCGCGCATATATATGAACGATTTCGGAGGAGATATGGCGCTTGCTCGCGGGGATTGGTATTTCGTGGTATGCGCGCTCGTGATGGGCGCGTTCATGTCCGTGCCTTACGTCTATGCGGCGCAACAGGACAACTACCGCGTCGCCGAGGTGTGGAAGAGCAAGCGGGTGCGGGGGGCTTATCTTACGGATCTGGTGTGCATCCTGGTGTTCGGCGGAGCATGGGCGGGATGTTGGTTTCTCTCTTCGCGGATAATCTGGGGATTTCTCATCTCCCTCTTTTTCACGATAGCCGAGGTCGCGCTGTATATCACGGACTACGCCCCAAAGCGCAAAAAACCGCTGAGATGCACCCCGAGGGCGCTCAGGGCGATCACGGCGGGAGCGCTGGTCTCGGCGGGCGCGGTGACGGCGGCTCTCGCGCTGGTGAACGGGAGCGGGACGGACGAATACCTGAGATACCCCCTGTTTTTCGGGCTGTCCGCGGTGTATCCCATCCTTTTTTCCTGCACGCTTGCGACGATAAACGCGGGGGAGAGGCTAAATAATCTCCGATACGAGAGGAGGACGCGCCGCGCTCTGCTCGCAGAACGCGACCTCATCAGGATAGGCGTCACGGGCAGTTTCGGCAAGACTTCGGTGAAGAGGGCGCTTGCCGCGATGCTTTCGGTGCGTTTCAACGTGCTTGCCACCCCCGAAAGTTACAATACTCCGATGGGCATAGCCAAAACGGTGAGGGAACTCGGCGCCGAACACGATGTTTTCATCGCCGAGATGGGCGCGCGGAGGAGGGGAGACATCTCGCGGCTCATGCGGTTGGTGCGTCCCTCTCACACCATACTCACGGGGGTGAATTCCCAGCATTTGGAGACTTTCGGGACGAGGGAAGCCATCCTGCGCGAAAAGCTCAAAGTGCTGGACGTCTCGGCAGAGGACGGCGTGGCGGTGGTGAACGACAGATTGAAGGATCTGCCGCAGATAAGAGAGCGTACGGCGGGGAATATCATGCTCGCGGGAGGGGACGCGAGATCGCGGGTGCACTATTCGGACGTCGCGGTCTGCGAGGACGGGAGCGCGTTCACGCTTTGGTTTTACGGCACTCCCGTGGAGTGCGTCACCCGTCTTCTCGGCGAGCACAACATAGAGGACATAACTCTGGCGGCGGCTATGGCTTTCAGGTTCGGGGTCTCTCCCGAGGAGATACGCGACGTCATAGCCTCTCTGTCCCCCGTGCCGCACCGTCTGCAACTTATAGAGGGCAACGGAATAAGAATAATCGACGACACTTTCAACTCCAATCCCGACGGCGCGCGGCGCGCGTTGGAGACGCTGGGGCTCTTTCGCGGGAGGAGGGTGGTGCTGACGCCGGGAATGGTGGAGCTCGGGGAGGACGAACCCGCCGAAAACGCCGCTCTCGGACGGCATATCGCGGATGTGGCGGATGTGGCGATGCTGGTGGGCGGCAAGCGGGCGCGCGCGATAAACTGCGGGCTCAAAGAGAGAGGTTTTTCGGGAGAGGTGCGCTTTTACCGCACCCTCGCGGAGGCGCAGGAGGACTTTGCCAAAGTGCTGAGGGTGGGGGACGTGCTGTTGCTCCTGAACGATCTCCCGGATCACTACGAGGACTGAGCGGGGGAGGGAGAAAATGAGGACAAAGGTGGCTTTGATATTCGGGGGCAGGTCCCTTGAAAGCGACATTTCCGTCATCACCGCGATGCAGGCGCTCGCCGTGCTGAAAGAGACGGACCGCGACGTGATGCCGTTTTACCTTTACGAGGGGAAATTTTACACCGACGGAGTGGAGGATATCTCGGCTTTCACCCCTTTTGTCGCCGAAAGGCACACCGCCGCCATACTCGTGAACGGCGTATTCTGCTCCGTGAAAAAGAAAAAGCTGTCCAGGCTGTTCGCGCCCGACGTGCTCCTGCTTTGCTGTCACGGCGGAGAGGGGGAGAACGGCGTCGTACAGGCGGTCGCCGAGTTCAACGGGCTCCCGCAATGCGGCGCGGGAGTGCTCCCGTCTGCGGTGTGCATGGACAAGACCGCCTCCAAATGCGTATTCGAGCAGATGCTCCTGAACGTGGTGCCCTATCTTGTCGTGTCCTCGGCGAGGGCAGAGGCGGAGCCCGGGGCGGTCAGAGAGGAGTGTGAGAGCGCGTTGGGGTATCCCGTCATCGTGAAGCCCGCCTCCCAGGGGAGCAGTATAGGCATAAAAGCCGCCCGAGACGCCCGCGAGTTTTACGACGCGTTGGAGACTGCCGCCGAGTTTGACGACAAGCTCGTCATCGAGCAGAAACTCACGGATTTCAAAGAGGTCAATTGCGCCGCGTATATGAAGGAGGGCAGGGTCGTGCTCTCTGCGACGGAGCGTCCTCTCGCGGCGGGGGAGACCCTCACGTTCGAGGACAAATATATGTCTGCGGGGAAACACGAAGGTTCGGGACGCATCATACCCGCCGATATCGGGGAGGAACTCAACGGCGTGGTGCGCTCGGTCACCGAGAGGATATACCGCGCTTTGGACCTGAAAGGAGTGGTGAGGGCGGACTTTCTGGTGGATGTGAACAGGGGCAAGGTGTATATCAACGAGGTCAACACTCTGCCGGGGTCCATGGCGTTTTATCTTTTTGAGCCCGTGGGAGTGAGCTTTTCGGAGATGCTCGACGATATGATAGAGGAGGCGCTCCGCTCCCGCAGAGAGAGGAAGAAACGTACGGTGTTCCGCTCCCGCGTGCTGGAATTTTACGGCAGAGAGGGCGGAGGGGGCAAGCACGGACGCAAGAGATAGGACGGAGGGGGAGCTTCCGCTTGCAAATGCGCTCGCAACGTGGTATAATCGGCACATTGCGAGGTGACATTATGGACAAGATCAAGATGAATACCCCGTTGGTCGAGATCGACGGCGACGAAATGACAAGAGTGCTTTGGCAGTGGGTCAAAGACATCCTCATCACTCCCTATGTGGATCTGAAAACGGAATATTACGACCTCTCCCTCGAAAACCGCGACGCGACGGACGACCAAGTGACGGTCCAAGCCGCGGAAGCCTGCCTCAGACTGGGCGTGGGCGTCAAGTGCGCCACCATCACTCCCAATGCGCAGAGAGTGGAAGAGTTCGGGCTCAAAAAGATGTGGGCGAGCCCCAACGCCACCATCCGCGCCAAGATGGACGGCACCGTGTTCCGCGCGCCCGTCATAGTGCGCGGCATAACCCCTCTCGTCCCCGGCTGGAAGAGACCGATAGTCATCGCCCGTCACGCGTACGGCGATGTGTACAAGGGCGTTGAGATGAAGGCAAAGGGAGGCAAAGCCACCCTGGACTGTGACGGGAATTCCCTCACCGTCTTCGATTTCGGCGGGAAAGAGGGCATACTGCAAGCCATACACAACACCAAAGCCAGCATAGAGAGCTTTGCAAGGAGCTGTTTCAACTACGCTCTCGACACTTCTACGGACCTGTGGTTCTCCACCAAGGACACCATTTCCAAGATATACGACCACACTTTCAAGGACATCTTTGCCGAGATATACGAGGCGGAGTATAAAGAGAGATTCGAAAAGGCGGGGATAGAATACTTCTACACCCTCATCGACGACGCTGTGGCGAGAGTCATGCGTTCGGAGGGCGGTTTCATCTGGGCTCTCAAAAACTACGACGGCGACGTCATGAGCGATATGGTCGCGACCGCGTTCGGATCCCTCGCCATGATGACCTCGGTGCTCGTTTCCCCCACGGGAGCGTACGAGTTCGAGGCGGCGCACGGCACCGTCACCCGCCATTACCGCAAATATCAGAAGGGTGAGGAGACTTCCACCAACTCCGTGGCGACCCTCTTCGCATGGACGGGCGCGCTCAGGAAGAGGGGAGAGCTGGACGGCAATAAGGAGCTCTCGGCGTTTGCCGAAAGGCTGGAAAAGGCGACGATCGACACCATCGAGAGCGGCGAGATGACAAAGGATCTCGCGGGGATGTTCAGCCTGGACGGAGTGACCGTGAAAGCGCTCAACAGCAGAGAATTTCTCGAAGCCGTCGCAAAGAGGCTGTAAACAGATCCCGCAAATTGAAAGAAAAAAGAGAGGCGTCTGCCTCTCTTTTTCAGTGTTTGGGCTTTTTCCCGTTCTGTTTTTGCAGGATATAGGCGGCGTAATCCGCCACCGAGTTTCTGGAGCTTTTGTCGAGAGCGTTGTATATGTACACGAATCTTTTGTCCTTTTCGTCAAAGGAATAATTGTCGGGGGAAGGGTCGTCCGTGCGCCCGAGAAGATAGTCCGTAGAGGTGCCGAAGTAGTCCGCCAACGTCACCAGCATCTCGGGATTGGGGGAGCTTATGTTTTTTTCGTAATTGGACAGAGTAGTGTTGCCGATGCTGAGGTCGGAAGCCACGGTCTTTTGCAATAGTCCCCGTTGTTCGCGCAGGAGTTTTATTCTTTCTGCCAAGATTTTCATGTTCACCCTTATATCATTTTACCCCTTATTGATATCATTGAGAGAGATGTTCCAAAAAGTATGAAATACGGCTTTACAATCCAAATAATTTGGAATATAATCCAAACATAAGAAATTTCACTCTTTTTATGTGGTGGAAAATG
This sequence comes from uncultured Clostridia bacterium, assembly GCA_944363035.1. Classification (GTDB taxonomy): domain Bacteria; phylum Bacillota; class Clostridia; order Christensenellales; family CAG-917; genus Limadaptatus. The sequence goes on along the minus strand of CALVTS010000012.1, from coordinate 31,349 downwards.
TCCTGCGAAAATGAAAGATCTCCCATGTTCGCAAAGCCCGCGTTGCGCCTCACCGTGGCGGGGCTCTGTCTTTCATTGGCGCTCGTCGTCGTATATTACGCCACTTGGGGTCTTTATTTCGAACCAATGTACTACACCGAGCATTTTTTGCCCTATTTTTTGGGTGTGCTCGCGCTTTTGCCCGTGATACTGTGGGCGTTCAACTCCTTTTTGTTCAAGAAGAGAGCTCTCGCGATCGCGGTGATATGCGCCTCGGCGGCGGGGATCGTCGGGCACATCGTGATGCTCGCATATGTGCTTTCGAAACTCATTTTTCTGCTCACGGCGGGAGTGCCTTACTTCATAGCGGCGGCTTTTGTCGCCGTTGTGCTTCTTTTTGCGTTCTCACACAAGTTCGGCAAGTGTACGCGCAGGGCGGTGGTAGTCGTGATGTGCGGCGTATTCCTCACCGTCACCCTTGTCGGACTTTTCGATCTGAAACCTCTCTATTTCAATTCCGGCGCGGTGGTGTTCGCCGTGGGAGAGGAATATCAGATATGTTGGAGCACTTCCACCGCTTCCGTCGGATATGTGGAAGTGGACGGCGTCAGATATTATGACGATACTGCCGGCACGCTGAATACGGCCAATATACACAAGGCGACCGTGCCTCGCGCCGCGCTCGATGAGGCGGGAGGCTACAAGGTCGTGAGCCGAAAGATAATACTCCCACATACATATCTTACAGTCGGCGCCGGCAGTATCGCCAAGGGATATCCCTTCCGCGCCCCCGACGTCTCGGACGGCTTGCAGGTGTACAACATCAGCGACAATCACCTGCTTAATGCGGGAGCTTCGGCGGCGGGGAAGTACTGGGGAGAGCGGCTGGACGTGCTCATCGCCAACGGCGACCACGTCAACGACCTGGAAAACGAGCTCGAGATCACCATGATGTACGATCTGCTTTCCGAGGTCACGGGGAGCGCGCGTCCCGTCGTCGTGACAAGGGGAAATCACGAGACTGCGGGTCCCTTGGAGGACTTCTTCCCGAAGTGCATAGGTTCCCGCGACGGGAAGTTCTACTACACGGTAGAGCTCGGCGGAGTGGACTTTTTGGTGCTGGATTACGCCGCGACAGAGACTGACGACAACCCCGTGGCGTCGGCGGTGGCAAATTACGACAACTACCGCACAGAGGAAATGGAGTGGTTGAAAACCACTGTGGACGCCTATCTCGCCGAGGAAACGGGGGCGAAATGGCTCATCGTGGCGTGCCACGTCCCGTACGGTATAAGGGCGCAGAGATACTATCCCGAGTTTTCGCGGGCGGTCATAGCCGAGACGGAGCGCATGGGTGCGGACCTGCTCATAGGCGGTCACGTGCATTCCGTGGGATTTTACGAGGGCAACGAGGGCATCAACGAGGCGGCATATCCCGTCATTGCGGGATCCATACGCAACGACAAATATCTCGACCACCAGTCCATCTCGGCGGCGAGGTTCACGGGGACGGCGTTGGACATCCGAGAGGACGGGATCGCCGTGCTGTTTACGGATCAGGACGGCAGAATTCGCGGGGAATACGAGATAAAACGGTGACTCGAAGAGTTGCGCCGTTTCGCGAAAGTCGCGTAAAAGGGTGCAAACGATGTCAGGTGGCAGGATCGGAATAATACAAGGCGGGCTAAGAGCGATTTTCGGAGTTTTTGGACAGCCGATATTCGTCTCCCTCCGTGTGCCGAATGTCATCCCCGCAAAACGCGGGAGAGCCACTACCGCCAAACGCGCCGAATGTCGCTTTTGACGAACGCTTCGAAAGTCGCTCTTAACGAGCGTGCCGAAATGTGGCAAGAATATCAAAACGGCATACAAAAACGGCTCCGCGTCTCGGAGCCGTCTTCATATTTTCGTCATTTTGCGAAAATTATGTTTTCTCCCACTATCTTTATCGCATCCTTGACGGAGGAGGGGATGGTGATGACCACCTGGGATTCCAATTCGTTGGGGGAGAAGAGGAATGAGAACATTTTGTCCGCCGCGCTGTCGTGAGGAGGTTCGGGGGAGCGGCTGATATAGAGCACGCTTTCTCCGCTTTCATTGTCCTTTTGCAGGGCGACGGAGAATTCGCGGGGGAATTTTTCGAAATAGGAGACGCGGATACGGCTCGCGCCGAATTCGTAGACCACCACGACGTCTCTCCCCGAGACGTTTATCTCGATCTCCTTCACGGAGGTGTGGTCGAATTGCAGGTCGGTGTCCGAGCTCACGGCGTACCAGCCCTTAGAGTTCATATATCCCGTCCTTGCCTCCACCCATTTTTCCGCATCCATACATCCGAGCGCCGCCGCGGCTATCGTGAACACCACCGATACCACCAAAAGAGCATACCCCGCATTTTGCGGAGTGAGAGTCTTTTTTTTGCCGTACACCACGGAAGCATTCTCGTTTTCGGCGTTTTTGAGAGTGGTTTCGGAGTTTGCCGAGGAGTTTTCGCTCTTTGTCGAGGTGGGCTGTTTTTCGCGGAGGAAGGAGGGCGGGAACTTCGGGAACCACACCTTGCGCATATAAGTGAAAAACCCGCATACGGCGAGGACGCACACTCCGAAGAGGAGGAATGCCGCGGCGAAGAAGGTGACAGCCGCCATTGCCGAGCTCCATACGGCGGCGGTCGCCACCGCGTAGCAGAAAGCCGCGACTCCGCCGCCCGCGCCCGCCAGCGCGAGGACGCATATGCCCGCCATGGGCAGAGCGTAGAGTATTTTCGAGAGAGTTTCAGATCTTTTCATGTCTTATCCGTCTTGCGCGGAGGGGAGCCCGCGCGATTCCCCGTTTCGGGGCACACCGAAATTATGCCTCCCTCTTTGCCGCAAGTCAAGCAAAGCGCGTCTCGGGTTCTGATTTTCGCGTTTGCGGCATATCCTTGCGTGAAAGGAAGGGGCGCTCCCGAACGACGCGATATGACATTTTCCGACAAAACCCGTCAAAAATCGCGCTCCGAAATAATCTATCATGAGGTGAAGCGTGTTCGTCGTCATGAAAAAGAGGAACATTTTGCTTGCGTTGGCGGTGGTCGCGGTCATCGCGGCTCTGGTCGCCGCAACGGGAGCGACGGGCGCCGCAGGCGTATTCTTCGGCGTGAGCTCCCGCAAGATACCCGTCTACTGCGTGGAAAGAGGGGAGGATGAGCAAAAGGTCATCGCGCTCACATTCGACGCGGCTTGGGGAGCGGACAAGACCCGGGGGATAATGGACATCCTAGAGGAATACGACGCGGGCGGCACCTTCTTCCTCGTCGGGTTCTGGCTGGACAAGTATCCCGACATGACAAAGGAGATAGCTTCGCGCGGGTTCGAGATAGGCAATCATTCCGCCAACCATCTCAATATGCCCAAACTCAACCGTGAGACCATGCGGACGGAGCTGACCTCCGTGAATGCGAAGATAAAGGAACTCACGGGAGAGGCGCCCGTCTACTTCCGCGCCCCTTACGGCGACTATTCGGACAAGCTGATGACCGCCGTGGAGGAGCTGGGCATGGTGGGAGTGCAGTGGAGCATAGACAGTCTGGACTGGAAGGGACTTTCGGCAAAACAGATAGTCGAGCGCGTGCTCCCGAATGCGAAGAGCGGAGATATCGTGCTCTTCCACAACAATTCCGACCACATCCTGGACGCGCTCCCCGTACTGCTGATGGGGCTCAAAAACAAAGGTTTTACCTTTGTCGGACTGTCCGAAATGGTGGCGACGGAGGATTTCACCGTAGACCATACGGGGATGCAACACAAAAATCCATAAAAAACAGGCTCGGCTCCGTCGGGCAAAGAGAGGAATCATGGGATACGAACAGATGCAAAACAACAGAGCGTACATCGCGGGGAGGGTGATCTCCGCGCCCGTATTTTCGCACGAAGTGCTCGGGGAGAAGTTCTTCGACATGGTGGTCGCGGTGAAGAGGCTTTCAGACCACGAGGACGAGATACCCGTCACGGTGTCGGACAGGCTGATGAGGGGCGCATCCCTCGACGTGGGCGACTCGGTGGGGGTGTCGGGACAGCTCAGGAGCTACAACAAACAGGCGGAGGGCAGGAGCAAACTCGTGCTCCGCGTCTTTGCGAGAGAGCTGGACGACGGCGTATGCGACACTCCCAACCGGATAGAGCTCGAGGGCTACGTCTGCAAACCTCCCGTGTATCGCGTGACCCCTTTCAAGAGGGAGATATGCGATATGTTGCTCGCGGTCAACCGCGCATACAACAAGTCCGATTACATCCCCGCCATCGCGTGGGGACGCAACGCCAAGTATGCGGGGGAGTTCGCCGTGGGGGACAAGGTGGCGGTCACGGGACGCATACAGTCCCGCACTTACGAAAAGGTGCTGCCCGACGGCAGTACCGAGGAAAGAGTCGCCTATGAGGTCTCCGTCTCGGGATTGGAGAGGGTGGACGACGAGATGTGAAAACTTCTTTCTAGCGGCGTCTCGGACGCCGTTTTTTTATGCAACGAAGTTTACAAACGGGCGCGCGTGTTGTATAATCGCATAAAGGAGAAGTTATGAAATTAGAGAATTTTTCGCTGAGAGTAGTTTACGAGCGCAACGGGAAAGAGACCGTGGTCACCGAGGGCGACCCCGTCGTCTCCGTGGAAAAGGTGATCGAGGGCAACAGGCTCACCGTCATCCTCAGAGCTTCCGAAAGGGTGCGCCTGCGTTCGGCGCGTCTTGTCCATATGAGGTCCTTTTCGGATGACGAGCGCATCTTCGGCGGCGGCTATCAGTCTTGGACGCGCACGCTGGAATACGGTGTGAAAGACGCCCAGCGAGGGCTTCTCAGTGTGGCGAAGATCCCTGCGGTGCGCAAATTCGCCGCGCCCACGGGGGACTACGATTTCGTGATCTACGGCGGCAAGCTGATACACTCCCATGGCTACACCTATATCCGCAACGGCGAGAATGTGGAGCTCTTCGGTTCTTTGGACGAGAGCACGGGCTTCACCGTCTTTTACGCCGACATCCGCGAGCACGTCTTCGCGGTGGTCAAGGACGTTGAGGGCGTGGAGACGGAGGGAGAATACAAGCTCTTCGACTTCATGCGCGCCGAGGGCAGTTACGACGAGGTGTTCGACGCCTATTTCAAGGCATATCCGATAAAGGCTCCCGTCAGGAAGATAAAGAGACTTGCGGGTTACACCTCGTGGTACAACTATTATCAGAATATAGACGAAAAGATCATCTTGCGCGACCTGGACGGGCTTTACAAGACGGCGGGCAACCGCGCCAACATCTTCCAGATCGACGACGGATACGAGAGCATGGTGGGGGATTGGCTCGCCGTGGACGAGAAAAAGTTCCCGAGCGGTATGAAAGCCATGGCGGACGCCATACACTCCAAGGGGTATCTCGCGGGCTTGTGGCTCGCGCCCTTTGCCGCGCAGTTCAAGGCGAAAGTGGTCTCTGAGCATCCCGATTGGCTGGTGCGCGACAAGAAGGGCAAGCCCGTCGTCGCGGGCTTTGCCTGGAACGGATTTTACGCTCTCGACAGCGAGAATCCCGACGTCAGGGAGTATCTGAAAAAGGTGTTCGCCACAGTTCTCGGCGAATGGGGCTACGATATGGTCAAGCTGGACTTCCTCTATGCGGCGTGTATGCATCCGCGCGGAGGGAAATCCAGGGGCAGGCTCATGCACGACGCGATGGCGTTTTTGAGGGAGTGCGTCGGAGGCAAACTGCTTCTCGGTTGCGGCGTGCCCATGACCTCTTCCTTCGGCTTCGCGGACGCGTGCAGGACGGGATGCGACGCAGAGTTGTCCTTCCAGGACAGATATTATGTCTCCTGCACCAATCAGGAGATCATCTCCACCCGCCATTCCATCGAAAACACCGTCTTCCGCAGACATCTCAACGGCAGAGTGTTCCTCTCCGATCCCGACGTGTTCTTCCTGCGCGACGGCGGCATGAAAAAGGTGGATTACACCGACACTCAGAAAGAACTCCTCGCAAAGGTCAATAAGATGTTCGGGAGCGTGCTTTTCGTCTCGGACAACACGGGAGAGTACGACCACAAAAAGAGAGAAATGCTCCTGGACGCTTACGAGCCCTTCGAGGGCAAGGTGCGCGCCGTCGAAAGAAGGGGCAGGAACGGCATCGACATCTATTTCAACGAAAACGGCACGGACAAGATCATGTCTTTCGACCTCTCCACGGGAGATATGTCCGTAAAGGCGGAGTAGGCGCATGGTCTACACCGAACATCTCGAAGAGGTCAGAGAGGCGGTCGCGGCGTGCGGCAGAGAGGTCACCATCGTCGCGGCGGTCAAGATGCAGACTCGGGAGACCGTGAAGGAACTCATGCGCGTAGCTCCCGATCTCGTGCTCGGGGAAAACCGCGTGCAGGAACTCACCGCAAAGTACGATCCCGCCTATCGTTGGCACTTTATCGGTCAGTTGCAGACCAACAAGGTGAAATATATCGCCGACAAGGTGGAGCTCATACATTCTCTCGACCGCGCAGAGCTTGCCAAAGAGATAGAAAAACAGGCTGTGAAACACGCCCGCATACTGGACTGCCTGGTGGAAGTCAACATGGGCAGCGAGATATCCAAGGGAGGGGTCGCGCCCGAAGAGGTCGCCGAGTTCATCCGTTCGATGGAAGAGTACCCCCACATCCGCGTGCGCGGGCTGATGAGCGTGCTCCCCAACCTCGGCGAGGGGAGAGAGCTCGACGGGATGTACAAAAAGCTCCTTTCCCTTTACGAGAGCACGGCGTCCCTCTCCACGGCGAATTACCGCGCCGAGATACTTTCGGCGGGCATGAGCGGAGATTACAAGACCGCGCTCCGTTACGGCTCCAACATGATACGTCTCGGCCGCACGCTGTTCGGCGAGAGGATATACCCCGCCGCCGTGATATCCGACGGCGCGGCACAATGAGGTCGATATGAACGAAAGAGACTATTTCACGTCGGGATCCCGCCGTCCCGAAAGGGGATACGGCGAGGACAGATATGAGCCCGTCCGTCAGGGCAGGCTTTCGCGCATCTTCGGAGGCGGGGAGGCTCAGCGCTCTCAGATGACGGTGGGCAGACAGGGCGGCACGGTGATCTATTCCCCCTCCACTTACGAGGACGTGCAGCTCCTCATCGACCACCTCAAAATGAGGGAACAGGTCATAGTGGATTTCTCCAACATCAATCAGACTTCCGTCTATCGCATCCTCGACTTCATGAGCGGAGCGATATACGCGCTCAACGGTTCCATACAGCAGATCACAAAGAGCATTTTCCTCTTTGCGCCGAGCGGAGTGACGATCACTGTACCCCCTCATCTGGGCAGAAAATAATGCAGGAAAACAAGGATAAGAAAAAGTTGACTTTCAAGGACGTCAAGGATCGCATTGTCGCGGGTCAGCGTTCCTTCATCGCGTTTTTCAAGGGGTTCAAGTGGGACAAGGCGCACGTCGTACCCCTTGTGAAGTATGTCACCGAGATACTTCTTTTCGTGTTCATCATCACCTTCGACCTTTTGATGAAGGATTTCCTCTATGACTTCGTCCAGGTGGAACACGGCGGGAATTTCACCGTGATAGACGGGTTTTTGGACCTCACTTATTCCGAAAACACGGGGATGGGCTTCGGATTGGGGCAGGACAGCACCCTCGGCATCACCATCCTCACCACCATACTCATCATTGCGATACTCGGCTACCTTATCTTCTTCAAGAAGGAGAGAGCCTACATCCGCATTCCCCTCATCATGGTGGCGGCGGGCGGCATCGGCAACCTCGTAGACAGGACGCAGCTCGGTTACGTCAGAGACTTTTTTGAGTTCACTTTCATGGACTTCGCCATCTTCAACATCGCGGACGCTTTCGTCACCGTGGGCGCGATAGTGCTCATACTCGGGCTCATCGTCACGATGTTCTTCCCCTCCAAGGATAAGAGGGTGAGCGAGGAGGACGAGACTCCCGAAGAGGAGGGGAAAGAGGGGAGCGCCCCCGTGGCGTTCACCGCTGAGGAAGTGGTTCGCAAAGAGGATGCCAAAGTTCCCGATGGCGGGGTCGAGAGCCCCGAAAACCGAAAAAGCGAGGGAACTTACGTTGCAAAAGCGGCTTTTACTCTGACGGAGGAGAAACCGGAAGAGGTTTCGGACGGGGCGCGGGATGAGAGCGACGGCGAAAGATAGCGACGTCGGCAAGAGGCTGGACGTATTCCTCTCCGAGGAGAGCGGGCTCTCCCGTTCCGCCGTCAAGAACGCGGTGGAAAAGACGGGCGTCCTTTTGAACGGAGTCCTGCGTTTCAAGAGCGGCATAGAGCTGAAAGAGGGGGATGTGGCGGAATTCACGCCCCCCGAGCCCGAGCCTCTTACGACGGAGGCGGCGGATATCCCCATCGATGTCGTCTACGAGGACGCGAACTACGCGGTCATCAACAAGGCGCGGGGCATGGTGGTGCATCAGGCGGCGAGCTACCGCGCGAACGACACTTTGGTCAACGCGTTGCTGTTCAGGCTGAAAGACCTGAGCTCCATCAACGGCGTGATACGCCCGGGCATAGTGCACCGTCTCGACAAGGATACGACGGGGCTCATCGTGGTGGCGAAAAACGACGACGCGCACAGGTCCCTCGCGAAACAGATAGCCGAAAAGAGCGCGCGGCGCATATATACCGCGCTCACCGACGGCAATTTCGCGTCCGACAGCGGCAGGATAGACGCGCCCATCGCAAGAAGCCGCCGCGACCGCAAGAAAATGGCTGTCGTCGAGGGAGGCAGGCGAGCGGTCACCGATTACGAAGTTTTGGAGCGTTTCGGCGACTACACCCTCGTGCGCTTCGAATTGGAGACGGGCAGGACTCATCAGATAAGAGTGCATTCGGCGTACCTGCACCATCCCGTGACGGGAGACGCCGTTTACGGCGGGTCCACCGCGCTCTTCAAGGGAGGGCAGCTCCTTCATGCCGGCAGGCTGGAACTTGCGGACCCCGCAACGGGGGAAAGAAAGGTGTTCGAGTGTCCCTTGCCCCAGGATTTTCTGGAAGTGCTTGAAAAATTGAGGAAGAGAGGACGCTGACCGTCCTCCCTTTCGATTTTTAGGATATCCCCTCAAACATTTCTCGTAAAAACCGATTTTTATAATACTTGCGGGCTCGTCATCCTCTTTTCAACAGTTCAGGGTGGCGGTTTGGAGTCGCCACCACGGTCTTGAAATCGGTGTATATCACCTGTCCGGGGTGTCCTCCCGGGCGGCGTTTCACATAGCGGCGCAGGGTGTAGTCCACCTCCGAGGGCGCGCCCGCAGAGCCTGCCGCTATCTCCGCGGCGGTCAGGATGACGCTCTCGGGCACTTTTTTTCCTTCGGCGAGCACCACGACGTGCGCTCCGTGACGGTTTTTCAGATGCAGCCATACATCGGAGGAGGAAGCCACGCGGAAGGTGAGCTCCTCGTTTTGGAGGTTGTTTTTCCCCGCCAGCACGGTGAATCCCTCCGTTTCGTACTCAAAAGGAGGTTCCGCCTTTTCCTTGCGCACCTTTTTTGCTCCCGTCTTTTTCCTGAATGCGCCGAGTCTCGCGAGTTCCTCCTCTATGGCGGAGGAGGGGGAGTCGTAGGGGAGAGTCGCTATCTCCTCTTCGAGCGAACCTACGTATTCCAGCAAGGTCAGGTCGCTTTCGAGTTTTTTGGAGGTGAACTCCTTTGTGCGTTTCAGTTTGTTGTATCTGTTGTAGTACGCCGTTGAATTCCCTGAGGGAGTGAGCCTTTCGTCGAGGGGTATCTCCCTTTCTTCGCCCGTGTAGTAGTCCACGCATTTCAGGGAGGAGTCGCCCTTTTTTATCCTGTATATGTTGGCGACGATGAGTTCCCCCATCACCCGCCATTTGTCCATATTCTCGCATTCCGCAAGGCGTTCGCGGTCTATCGCGATGTTCTTTTCGGTGCGCGAGCGCAGATGTTTCACCGCGGTGGAGAGAGTTTTCAGCCTTGCTTTGTTGCGCAGTTCTCTGTCTGCGGAGGTGTACAGCGCGTCATATGCCGAGATGATGTCGGGGAAATCCGTTTGCTCTCCGCGCACCGCTCCGTACGGGAAGGGATATACCTCCTTTCCCTGTATGCAGGGGGAGTAGAAGGGCGCTTTCGTCACATCCGCAAGCTCGGAAAGGAGGGTGGCGAGTTTTTGCTTTTCCTCATCCGAGAGGGGACGCGGGAGGTCGGAGGGTAGTCCCGCTCTCAGCAACAGTTCCGAGACGGTCGCGCCGGAAAACCCCGAGACGTGCCCGAGGATATGACGGTGCAGGTCTCCGCCCGCAAAGGAATTTATGCGCTCGACGCCCTCCTTTGTGCGGAAATTGGGCTTGGGCTGTTCGGGCGGGAGATATCTCACTCCCCGCAACACGAGATGTCCTCCTCCGTCGTCGGGACCGAGGTGTTTCATCGCGTCCAGGATGACAAGGTCCGCGTCCGTGAAAACTATGTTGGAATAGCGGTTCATTATCTCTATGAAGAGATAAAAAGTCGCGTTGTCTCTCATCTCCGTCCGCGCGGTGAAGCGCAGGCGGATTATCCTGTCGTTCTGCCACATCCCGACTTCTTCCAGCGCGCTCACCGAAAGGTATTTGCGCAGGAGCATACAGAAGTTGGGCGCGGTCGCGGGATTCTGTTTTCTTTCTGCCGTGAGGTGCAGTCTGGGCGCGCCCGCGTTGCAGGAGGCGACCAGGCACTCCGTTTTTCCGCCCGCACGCAAAAAAAGGCGGATCTCATCCGCTTCCGGCTGGACTATTTTGTCCATACGCGCGCCTTTCAGGCGGGAGTCGAGTTCGTCTGCGAGCGCGCTCAGCGCAAGAAAATCACTGCCCATGGCTATATTATACACGTCTTTCGCCCCCGCGCAATGCAAAAATCGATTGCCTTTCGGCAACCTATATGATATAATCCTGTTTACTTACGATAAAAAGGTCATTTATTGCGGCTTTTAGCGGCATAAACGGAGGACACATGAGTTACACAGTTGAAAAGTTGGAAAAGAGCCAGGTCAAATTCAGTTTTGACATCGACGCGGATACCTTTGAAAAGGCTGTCGCCGCCGCGTACAACAAGACCAAGCACAAATATTCCGTGCCCGGGTTCAGAAAGGGCCACGTGCCGAGAAAGGTCATCGAAGGAATGTACGGCAAAGAGGTATTTTTCGAGGACGCGATGGACATCGTTATCCCCGAGGCGTATTCCGAGGCTCTTGACAAAGAGCACGACATCGAGGCGGTCGCCACTCCCGAGCTGGAGTCCTTTGACATGAAGGAGGACGGCGGAGTCACTTTCGTGCTGAAAGTCACCGTGCGTCCCGAAGTCAAACTCGGCAAATATAAAGGGCTCTCCGTGGAGAGGAAAGTGGACAAAGTCACCGCCAAGCAGGTGGACGAAGAGGTGGAAAACGCCCGTGAGAAGCAGGCTCGCATAGTGGATGTGGACAGAGCGGCGAAAAAGGGCGACATCGTCAACATCGACTTCGCGGGCTCCGTGGACGGCGTCAAGTTTGACGGCGGCAGCGCGGAGGCATACGACCTCACTCTCGGCAGCGGTAGCTTCATCCCCGGGTTCGAGGATCAGCTCGTGGGCGTGAGCAAGGGGGACAAAAAGGACGTCAAAGTCACTTTCCCCGAGGACTATCACGCCGCAGAACTCAAAGGCAAGGAAGCGGTGTTCGAATGCACCGTCAACGCCGTCAAGGAGAAACAGCTCCCCGCGCTCGACGACGATTTTGCGAAGGAGATATCCGAGTTCGACACTCTTGCCGAATATAAGGCGGACGTCAAAAATAAACTGATGAAGGACGCCGAAACGCGCGCCGACAGACAGTACGACGACGCTCTCGTGCAAGCCGTCGTGGACAGCGCCGAGGTGGAGATACCCCAAGCCATGATAGACAACGAGGCGGAGGATATGGCGAAAGAGTTCGAATATCGTCTGTCCTATCAGGGGATCAAACTCTCGGATTATCTGGGCTACATCAACATGACCCGCGATCAGCTCCTCGACGAGTACAAGGAGCAGGCGGCGAAGTCCGTCAAGACACGTCTCGTCATGGAAGAGATCGTGAAAGCGGAAGAATTGAAGTTCGAAGACGAGGAGCTCAACGCAAAACTCGCCGAAATGGCGGAGCGCGCGGGGCAGGACTTCGACACCTTCAAGAAGGGGCTCGGCAAAGAGCATTACGACTATCTTGCCAATCAGATCCTCTCCGATAAGCTCATGGATATGCTCAGGGGCGCGAACGCTCCCGCCAAGAAGGCGGCGAAGAAAGCGGACGGCGCGGCGGAGAGCGAGAAGAAGCCCGCGGCAAAAAAGACCGCAAAAAAGGCGGCGGACGCCGAATAAGGCGGAATGACCGCACTTGAACGAGGAGTGATATGAACATAAAAAATCAACTCATCCCCATGGTCATCGAACAGACGGGACGCGGAGAGCGCTCCTATGACATCTATTCCCGTCTGCTCGAAGACAGAGTGGTCTTCCTCACGGGAGAGATCAACGACCAGGTGGCGGACCTCATCGTCGCACAGCTCCTGTTCCTCGAGGGCAAGGATTCCTCCAAGGACATCAGCCTCTATATCAACAGCCCGGGCGGATCGGTGTCCGCAGGGTTCGCGATCTACGATACGATGAACTATATCCGTTGCGACGTATCCACCATATGCGTGGGTATGGCGGCAAGTATGGGCGCGTTCCTGCTTTCGTCGGGTGCGAAGGGCAAGAGATTCGCGCTTCCCAATTCCAAGATCATGATCCATCAGCCCCTCGGCGGCGCGCAGGGTCAGGCGAGCGACATCGCCATACAGGCGGAGGAGATACTCCGCACCAAAAAGAGGCTCAACGAGATCCTCGCCGCAAATACGGGTCAGGAGCTCGCGAAGATCGAGTTCGATACCGACCGCGACTTCTATATGACCGCGGAAGAGGCGGAAGCCTACGGCTTGGTGGACAAGATATTCTATTCCAGAAAGTGACCGTGTCACCCGAACGGTAGAGAGGTAATATGGACGGTTTTCAGAAGGAACTGCATTGCAGTTTCTGCGGAAAAAGCGACAGCGAAGTCGAAAAGATCATAGTCGGTCCCAACCGCATGACCATTTGCAACGAGTGCATCGAACAGTGCGCTCATCTCCTTGCGAAGGAGACCGCGTCCGCCGGGAATACCGGCATTTCGCTGTACACTCCGCAACAGATCAAAGCAAAACTCGACGAATACATCATCGGTCAGGACAGCGCCAAAAAGGTGCTCAGCGTCGCCGTGTACAACCACTATAAGAGGATAGGCAGGATCGCGGGGAGCGAGGACGGCGTGGTGCTGGAAAAGAGCAACGTGCTTCTGCTCGGTCCCACGGGCTCGGGCAAAACTCTGCTCGCAAAGACCCTCGCGCAGATACTCAACGTGCCTTTCGCCGTCGCGGACGCCACCACGCTCACGGAGGCGGGTTACGTCGGCGAGGACGTGGAAAATATCCTGCTCAAACTCATCCAGGCGGCGGACGGAGACATCCGTAAGGCGCAGATGGGCATAATCTATATCGACGAGATAGACAAGATAGCAAGAAAGGGCGAGAACGTCTCCATCACCCGCGACGTCAGCGGCGAGGGCGTACAGCAGGCTCTCCTCAAAATAATCGAAGGGACGATGGCGAGCGTGCCTCCTCAGGGAGGAAGGAAGCATCCCAATCAGGAATGCTATCAGATCGACACCACCAACATCCTCTTCCTCTGCGGCGGCGCCTTTGTGGATCTGGACAAGATCGTGGACAAGCGCAAGGACGGCTCCAAGCTCGGCTTCGGCGCGTCCGTGAAGGGCACCAAGAACTATCGCTATGACGAACTCATTGCCGAGCTCCAGCCCGCAGATCTCATAAAGTACGGTCTCATCCCCGAGTTCGTGGGCAGGGTCCCCATCGTGGTGGGGCTCAACGCGCTGGACGAAGAGGCGCTGGTCAGGATACTGTCCGAGCCCAAAAACGCGCTGGTCAAGCAGTATCAGGTGCAGTTCAAACTGGACGGCGCAGAGCTGGAATTCGAGCCCGAGGCGCTGAGAGCGGTCGCCGAAAAAGCCATAAAACTGAATACGGGCGCACGCGGACTGCGCGCCATCGTCGAGGGCATCCTACTCGACCTGATGTACGAGTTGCCCTCGGACAAGAGCATAGAGAAGGTGGTCGTCACCCCCGAGTGCGTGACCGAAAAGGCGCGTCCCCGCATACTGAGAAAGACGGAAGACGCCGCGTCCATACCTTCGGCAAGCTGACTAGGAGCCCGCATTTCATCCCGATCGGACACATGAGGAGGACGCGACGCGTCCTCCTTTTCGATGTCGGATCGAAATTATACGGACATAACTCGGCATAAAATGATCCATGCAAGCGCACGGCATCGCCGTGCGCTTGCCAAATCGCCGAAGTGAGGTTAAAATGGTCAAAAGAAATGAGTTCGAGCCGAAATGAGTTCGAGCCGAGCTCACGCGAATGAGAGACGCCGCCATTCCCGTCGGCGAAGGAGGAGGATATGGTGATAAAAAATGCGGAGTTCATCGTTTCCGTTGCGGATCCCGCCAAATTGCCCGATCTCGGCGCGCCCGAGATCGCCTTTGCGGGCAAGTCCAACGTCGGGAAATCTTCCTTCATCAATTTTTTGACGGGGAACGGGAAACTTGCGCGCACGTCGGGAGACCCGGGGCGCACCAGACTTGTGAATTTTTTCGGCGTGAACAACGGGAAATTGGTGTTTGTGGACCTCCCGGGGTACGGATTCGCGAAGGTCTCAAAGAGCGAAAAAGCGAAGTGGGGGAGCATGATAGAGGGCTACCTCACGGGAAGCAAGAATCTGAAAAACGTGTTTGTGCTCCTGGATGTGAGGCATGAGCCGACTTCGGACGACAAAATGCTCCTTAATTTTTTGTATCACTACAACATCCCTTTCACCGTGATAGCCACCAAATGCGACAAGCTCTCCCGCGCGCAACTCATGAAGCGCAGGAGGGAGATAGCAAACGCCATAGGGGTGGGGGCGGACAACGTGTATATGGTTTCCGCGCTGAAAAAGACGGGGAAAGAGGAAGTGCTTGAAAGGATAGACAGCGTTATCCCCGACGTTATCCCCGAGTAGAGGATGAGGATATAGCAGAGCGGAAGAGGCGGGACGCGGTTCTTTCGGGCGGGGCGGAAGCTCCGCATAGAGCGGACCGACCTCTTTTTTTTGTCGCAAAATCCCTCATGCGGCGGCGTTTGCCGTTCTTTATTTTTGCAAAAGTATTCTATAAAAAGCCCAAAAGTATTATACTTTCGTGCGATTATGAGAATACTTTTCTCATTTTCGGCAATGCCGGCGTGAAAAATCGAAGTTCGGATGAAAAGTCGGCCGCATATGTCGGGCGGAGTGGACGTCGAGGCGTTCGAAGCGACAAGCGGATGACACGGACGGAGCGGGCAAGAGCGGGATGCGATGGCGACGGAGCGATCCGAATGAGAAGAAAGCCCTGCGCGGATTAAAAGGGCGCAATTTGCGCGCGCTTTGGCGTCCGTTTCTTTACTAAACGCGGGAGGAAGTAAGGGTCAGTAGAGTCGTATCGGGTCGTTTCGGATGAGGTCGCAGGAGGTGATGTGATAGGATATGCCGTGTTTTTCCACCACGGGAGTGACTCTTGCATTCTTGCCGTGCAGGTGCCCGTACACCGCCTTGTCCACGGCGTACTTTTCCAAAAGCGCGGTGACTTCGCTGTCGTTGTATTTGGCGTCAAACGGCGGGAAGTGGAGGAGCGCGATGACTTTGTCATCGGGGGTGCGGAGTTTTTGCATATGCGAGAGGGAGAGCTCGAGGCGTATGAGTTCCCTTCGGTATATCTTCACGTCGTGTTCCTCGGAGTTATCGCTCGGCACCGTCCATCCTCTTGAGCCCGCGATGAGAAAGTTGCCGAAACGCAGGCAGTTGTTTTGCAGAAAACAAAACTCCGGGAATGCCGTCTGCATTTTGCCGAGAGACCCCCAATACAGGTCGTGATTGCCTTTCACCACCGCCTTTTTCCCGGGGAGGGCGGCGATGGCGGCGTAGTCGGGGGCGGCTTGCTCGATGTTCATCCCCCATGAAAGATCCCCTCCGAGCAACACGAGATCCTCCTCTCCGACGCGCGCGCGCCAATTTTCGCTCACGCGTCCGAAGTGGTCGGACCATCCGTCGCCGAAGATGTCCATGGGCTTTTCTGCGGCAAAGGAGAGGTGAAGATCGCTTATCGCAAACACTTTCATATTTGCATTTTAACACATTTTCACATTATTGCAATGCCAGACAGGAATAATACGAACTAGGTTCAGCGCCGCCGATTTCCGCCTGAACCGCGTCATCCGCCTTGCTAATACAGTCAAGTATTAGCTACAGCGACTTTTACCCCAACTGAAAATCATAGATTTTCACTCGGGGACCCCGAAATTGCTCAGCCAAAAATCGGTTGGCGCGGAACTGCTCGCACCTCAGAGCAAGAGATTTTCGGATGATTTTGCTTCGGGGTCCCCGCAAAGCGGCGTAGCGCGGGATCCTCGCTGAAAGATTTCCGGTGGGGTTATAGCGAGCATGATTTGTGGGGGAAAGGAGCCGCCGCCGCAAAATTCGGGACGCGTTCCGCAAAAAGGCGCAAATTCAGCGCGACGGGACTCGTATGTGTTTGGGGCGAGTGGGTCCGAGATTGCGCAGGGCGCGCGGTGCGGGTGCGCTCCCATGCGAGCGGCGTGTGAGGGCGCGTGGAACGCGAAGAGTGCGCGCGGGTGCGGAAAATGAAGGGAGTCTCGAAAAAGCCCCGACGCGCCTTAAAATGCGTCTGACGGGCTCGGAGGAGGGCGTGTCCCCTTTGTCCGTGGAGGCGAACAGCCTTTTTTCGGGAATACGAAAAAAGCGGAGCAAACGCTCCGCGTTTTTCTTTCCCTCTTCCTCAGCTCGGGAAGAGGGGCAGGTCGAACACGCCTTGGCACACTTCCTGCGAAAACTCCGTGCAGGGCGGGATCTTGCAGTAGCCGTAAGAGGGCAGGAGCAGATCCACGTCGGCGAGCACTTTGAGCACTACGGTGGTGCAAGCCGTGATCGAAAAGGTGGTGCCGCTGACGTAAACGCCGTTGGGGCTCGCCATATTCACGGTGGCGGCGAGTTCGACGGGGAATACGCTCCCGGTGGGCACGCACATGACCACGTCCTCCGTGAGTGAGAGAGAGCCGGTGCCCGTGCCCTCGACGCCGTTGGCGTCGGTGTAGGTGATGCTGACGGGTATGGACACCGTTGCCAGCACTCTGGAAAGCCCGGGTCTGTCCGTGAGGGGCGTGACCGTGAGAGCGGTGATGACGCCTCTTGATGAGGTGGACCTTCCGCTGACGAAGGTGAGGGGCTCTGCGGGGGAAGCGGGGGACAGGTCGGTGAGGGTCACCGAAAGGTTTTCGAGGGTGGTCTGCGAGATGCAGGCGTCAAAGACCTTTCTCACCTGAACGCAAACTTTTTCGCAAAGCCCGTTCATGGGATTGCCGCTGATGTTCCCGGGGCATCGGTCGGCGTTTCCGGAATTGCAAAAAGACATCTTTTTACCTCCTTTTTTGAGCTTTGCTGTAATATATGACTCCGCCGCGGCAAAGGTGAAAGCGGCGGGGAGAGGAGGATGGCGCACCGAATGAATAAGGTTTACAAGTGAACTGATATGATTGAATTGTAAACTAAATTTTGGCGAGATATCGGGTCTAAAACTGGGGAAAAACGGCGCAGAAAAAATGTTGTCGAAAAAATTCTCTTTCAAAAACTCCACTAAATAGTGGATGTTTCAAAATCATTAAAAATTTTTCGTCGGAAATTTCCGAAAGTGGTTGACTGGTGGTCAAAAGTGGTTTAGACTACTAGCAAGGAGGAAAGAGATGCCGAAATTCCTGTTGGGCAACGCTCGTCATCAGCTTGACGACAAGGGCAGAATGCGTATCCCCGCCAGGTACCGCGAGGTGCTGGGCGGCAGTTGCTGTATTTTGCCGGGCAGGGCGGGGTGTCTCTTCATCGTCCCCGAGGACAAACTTCTGGAAACCTTGGAGTCCGTGCGCGAACAGAACGCGTTTGCCAACTCCGAGCTCAACGACGTTTCCACCGACATCATGGCGAACGCGCGATATCTCGAAGAGGACGCGCAGGGCAGGGTGAGACTTCCCGCCGAGCTCGCCGAGGTCGCGGGCATAAAGAAGGATGTCGTATTCGTGGGCAAGATGACTTACCTCGAAGTATGGCCCGCAGAGGTTTGGGACGCGCGATACAGCGTGCTGGATCCCGCAAATCTCGCAAGGATGCTCGACAGATTGAAAAAACTGGGGGTGTGAGGTGGAATTTTCTCACAAACCCGTGATGCTTGCGGAGTGCATCGAGGCTCTTGACATCAAACCGGACGGGATATATCTGGACGGTACGATGGGGGGAGGCGGGCATTCGCGCGAGATAGCGAAGAGACTGACCGCAGGAGGGAGGCTCATCGCGGTGGACCGTGACGCGGACGCTCACGAGGCGGCGCGGGAACGGCTCCGAGAGTACATTGACAGAGTGACTTTCATACGCGACGATTTCAAGAACGCGTGCGCCGATCTTGACGAACTCGGCATAGGAGGGCTCGACGGAGTGCTCCTCGACCTCGGGGTGTCAAGCTGGCAGCTGGATTCGGCAGAAAGAGGATTCAGCTATATGAAGGACGCGCCTCTGGATATGCGCATGGACCGCTCGGCGGGAGAGAGCGCATACGAAGTCGTCAACGGATATACCGAAAGCGAACTTGTCCGCATACTGCGCGAATACGGCGAGGAAAAACTCGCGGGGCGCATCGCGGCGAGGATAGTGCGCGAAAGGGAGAAGGCTCCCATCCGCACGACGTTGCAGCTTGCGGAGCTGGTGGCGGGATGTTATCCCGCCGCGACGAGGCACAAGTTCGGGAATCCCGCAAAGCGCACCTTTCAGGCGATACGCATTGAGGTGAACGGCGAATTGGAGGGGCTTTCGGAGGCGGTGACCGCGCTCGCGGGGAGGCTGGTCCCGGGCGGCAGGATGGCGGTGATCACCTTCCATTCGCTGGAAGACAGGATAGTGAAAAACGCTTTCAGGCAAATGTCCCTTTCATGCACCTGTCCGCCGGATTTCCCGGTGTGCGTGTGCGGGAAAGTGAAAGAAGTCGAACTTGTCAACTCAAAACCTATCACGGCGTCCGCCGCCGAACTCAGGGAAAATCCGAGAGCGGAAAGCGCGAAACTGAGAATTATCCGAAGAACGGGGAAAGAATAAGGAGATCGATATCATGGCTATCACGTTGGACGAATTGCTGGGACGCAACAGGGGAGACGCTCCCGCGGACCTCGCGACGGACAGATTCCCTTCATACGGCGAATTTACGGCGCGTCGCACCCGCGATGACGCGGCGGCATACGACAACGCGGCGTACGGCTACGATTACGATCTCGATCGTCGCCCCGCCCCCGCGCCCCGCTCGGCGGAAGCGGCGAGGAACTATGAGGCTTCCCGTCCGTACAGAGCTCCCAGAGAGGAGGAGTACCGCGCGACGGAGCAATATCTCGGCGAGCGCAGAGCTCCCGTCGAGCCCGACCGTTACGGATATGACGGCGGCTACGAGCGCGGTCATGAAGCGGGCGGACTTTACGAATTCACCCGCAACGACGCGGAACGCGCTTCGGGGGAGGAACTTTACGAGAGACTTTCTGCGGGCGCGGCGTCCGAAAGGGACGCAAGGTACGCTCAGCAGGCGAGGGAGAGCTATGCCTCCGAAGATTACGCCGCAAAGTACCGCGCCGCGAACAAGAGCAAGAAAAAGGCGCGTCTCGGCATCAAAGCAAAACTCATCATCGCGGCTTACGTCGTGGTGCTCGCGATAGTGGGCGTGCTCATCATCGTCAACGCGAAGCCCCTCAACAACGGGACGGCAGCGGTGCCTTCCGCAGAGATCGCGGTCGTGGAATGAGCGCATAATAAGTCTCCCGCCCAAATATCATTTGGGTATGAGACGGACAAGACAGGACCATAATCAAATCCCTATAATTCATAATCCGAGGAAAAGGCTGCTGGCGGTTTTACTGCTTGCGGCTTTTTCCTTTGCGGCGGTGATGGGCAAGATGTTCGCGGTCATGGTCGCGGAGGGGGAGGAACTCGGGGCGCGCGCGATCTCCCAATGGATGAGGGATGTGCCGTTGGAAGCTCCTCGCGGGAGGATACTCGACCGCAACGGCGTGGTGCTTGCCGACACCGCGACGCGCTACAACATCTATGTCAGACCAGCCGCCGTGGAGGACAAGGAGGAGGTGGCGAGACTGCTTTCTTCGGTGTTCGGCTACGAATACGACGACGTTCTTGAAAAGATATCCTCCCGCGTTTCGGAGGTCACCGTCGCGAGAGGCGCCGAAAAAACCGAGCTGGACGCGCTGGTCTCCTCGGGACTTTCGGGGATATATTACGGTGAGGACAATCTGAGATATTATCCCTTCGGGGATATGATGACGCAGGTGCTCGGCTTCACGGGGTTCGACGGGGACGGGCAGGCGGGATTGGAAGCCTATTACGACAAATATCTCTCGGGCACGGACGGCATGATCCTCACCGAGACCGACCTCATCGGGCGGGAGCTCGAGGGAGGGACGGACCGTTATGTCCCCGCCGTGCGCGGGATGGACATCGTGACCACCCTCGACGCGGACATACAGCGCATAGCCGAGGGCGCGCTCCGAAAGGCGGCGGCGCAGTTCGACCCCAAGTCCGCGACCTGCATAGTGATGGACTACACCACGGGGGAGATAGTCGCGCTGGCGGAATATCCCTCTTTCGACCTCAACGACGTGCCGAGAGATGATCCCGTCACTCTGTTCGGGACGGCGAAACCCAAAGCCGTATCCACGGTGTACGAGCCCGGTTCCACATTCAAGATACTCACCGCCGCGGCGGCGTTGGATACGGGGACGGTGAGCGTCACCGACAGATATTACTGCGCGGGGAGCCGCTTGGTGGACGGGCAGAAGATACGTTGCTGGAAAGCAAAAGGACACGGTTCGGTGAGTTTTGCCGAGGGGGTGGAGCAGAGCTGTAACTGCGTGTTCATGGACAGCGCTCTCGCAATGGGCACAGAGAAGTTTTACGACTATCTCGAAGCGTTCGGGCTCCGCGAAAAGACGGGAGTGGACGTGACGGGAGAGACTTCGGGGATATTCATCTCTGAGGAGGACGTGAAGTCCGTGGATCTTGCCAGGATAGGATTCGGGCAGGCTGTGGCGGTGACCCCGATAGGTCTGCTTGCCGCCGCCTGTTCGGTGGTGAACGGAGGGACGCTCGTGACTCCGCACGTGCTGAAAGGAGTGCGGGATACGTATAGCGGCGTCACCGCGACGGAGGAATTTCCCTCCCGAGGGAAAACGGTGTCGGCGAGCACATCTGAGACCATGCGGGCTCTTTTGGAGAGCGTGGTGTCCTCGGGGAGCGGGAAGAGCGCGTATGTCCCCGGCTACCGCATAGCGGGAAAGACGGGCACGGCGCAGAAATACGAGGACGGACGCATCGCGCAGGGGAAATACATCTCCTCATTTTTGGGATTTTCTCTCGAAGAGGAGGCGCCGTATGCGGTGCTCCTGCTCGTGGACGAGCCGCAGGGATATATGTATTACGGGTCAATGGTCGCCGCGCCCCTCGTGGGGGACATATACGAAGCCGTCTTCGCGCATCTCGGAGTGCGCCCCGAGTTTACGGGGGAGGAGGCGGAAGTGATAGGCGAACCGTTCGTCCTCGGGGATCATGTAGGGATGAGCGTCCAGCAGGCGAGGGCGAAACTTCTCTCTCTCGGTCTTCATGTCGAGGTGGACGGCGACGGCGGAGAGGTGAAGGGACAGATCCCCGCCGCAGGCACGGAGGTGGACGGCAGAAATACCGTATTGCTCATCACGTGAGCGCGTTCTCCCTCGGCGGCGTTTTCATCCGAGGCACTTAAAAATTCCGTTTTTGTCTTATTTTACCGCGCCGTTGACCGGCGCTTTTTCCGTACTTAACATAAGCGTATAACTTATGCGGGAGGTGCCTGATGAGGCTGCTGGAATTGCTGGACGGGATAGATACCGTCGCCGTATGCGCAAACACGGACGAAGAGGTGAAAGGATTGAAGATACACTCCGCCGAAGTGGAGGACGGGGACCTGTTCTTTTGTATGAAAGGACGCAGAGACGACGGCAATCTGCACCTGAAAGAGATACGCGCCGAGTTTGTCGCGGTCACCGAGACCGTGCCGCAAGAGGGGATACCGTATGTCCTCGTCGCCGATGTGAGGAAGGCTTACGCCCTCATGTCCTCCGCCTATTGGGGACATCCCTCGTCGGGGATGCGCTTCGTCGCCGCCGTGGGCACCAACGGCAAAACTTCCACGGTGCATTACATCTCTTCTCTGTTGACTTCCGCCGGGCTCAGGACGGGCAGGATAGGCACGGAGGGACATTTCATTGAGGGGGAAAAGGTGGGGATGAGCCTCACCACCCCCGATAGCTTCGAACTCAACGAGCTCCTGTTCAAGATGAGGACGAGGGGAGTGGACGTCGTGGCGGCGGAGGTGTCCGCACACGCGATAAAACTGCAAAAGACGGCGGGGATAACGGCGGAGGTCGCCGTGTTCACCAATCTCACCCGCGACCACCTGGATTACTTCCGCTCCTTTGAGGAATACAAGGAGACGAAACTCGGCTATTTCACTTCGGGAGCGGTCAAAAAAGCGGTGGTCAACGCAGACGACCCTTACGGCAGAGAACTCATGGAGCGCGCCGCCGACGCGGGAGTGCCCGTGGTGAGTTACGGCCTCTATTCTCCCGCGGATTCCTTTGCCGTCAACGTCAGAGAGGATATGGACGGGGTGCGCTTCGTCGCCAATCTGTCCGACGACATCGTGGAGGTGAGATCCCACCTCATGGGAGAGTTCAACGTATACAACCTCCTTGCCGCCATGACCGTCGCCCGCGAGCTCGGGGTGTCCGCAGAGACTCTCGCGCGTTCGGTGGGCAGGGTGCGTGCGGTGAAGGGGAGGTTCAGCGTGCTCAAAAACGACAGGGGGAGCGTCATCATAGACTACGCCCACACTCCCGACGGGCTTGAACAGCTTTTGAGGACGGCGCGCACTCTCACGAAAGCCCGCCTCATCACCGTGTTCGGGTGCGGAGGAGAGAGGGACAGGGGCAAGCGTCGTCTGATGGGGGAGACTGCGGCGAAGTTCAGCGATTTCACCGTGGTCACATCGGATAACCCCCGATTCGAGGATCCCGAACGCATAATCGCGGACGTGACTTCGGGCATGGCGGGCGCAAAGTTCAAGACCTTTGTGGACAGGACGGAGGCGATAGCCTATGCGATGTCCGAGATGTCGGAGGGGGACACCGTGGTCATCGCGGGCAAAGGCAACGAGGATCACCTGGACATACGCGGCAAAAAGGTGCCGTACAGCGACTTTGACGCGGCTATGCGGTGGGGACAGGCGAGATGACCCCGACCGCATTGCTCGCGATATATTTCTGCGCCTCGGCAGTATTCGCGCTCGCTCTCGCGCCCTTTGCGATACGCGCGCTCAAAAGACTGAAAGCGGGACAGACCGTGCTAGGTTACGTCACCCAGCACGAGCACAAATCGGGCACTCCCACCATGGGAGGGATAATATTCCTTCTCCCTCTCGTAGTTGTGGCGGCTGCGGAGGGGACCGCGTTCGCGTTGGTGGCGCTCGCGGTCACTTTCGGCTTTGCGGCGCTGGGGTTTTTGGACGATCTCATCAAGATAAGATTCCGCCGCAATCTCGGGCTCAAAGCCTATCAGAAGATAATAGGTCAGCTGGGGCTCAGCGGCATCGCCGCCTATTTCTGTTACGCCTCGCCGCACATCGGCACGACCCTCTTTCTCCCTTTCGGAGGGGGCGCGGGGGAGATGGGATGGGGGATCATCCCTTTCGTGGTGCTGGTGTATGTCGCGACGGTGAACTCCGTCAACCTGACGGACGGGCTGGACGGGCTTGCCGCAACGACGTCGGCGGGATATTTCCTCACGTTCGCCGTGTTTACTTTCCTAGCCTTTTCGGACGCTTCGGCGGCGGGAAGGGAGGGTGAGGCGGAGGAGCTCTTTTCCCTTTCCGCGGTCTGTATTTCCCTTCTCGGAGGTCTGCTCGGCTATCTCGTGTTCAACGCCAATCCCGCCAAAGTCATGATGGGGGACACCGGCTCTCTCGGTCTGGGCGCGGCGGCGGCGACCGTAGCGGTATTCTCGCGCGCCGAACTCCTCCTTCCCCTCGCGGGCATAATGTTCGTATGGTCGAGCATATCAGTAATAATGCAGGTGCTCGTGTTCAAGACCACGGGACGGCGGGTGTTCCTGATGGCTCCCTTCCATCACCATCTCGAGATGAAAGGTATGTCCGAGCCCGGGATATGCGCGCTGTATCTCGTACTCACCGCGATCGCGGGCGCGCTCACTCTGATTTTTGCGAGGACAGTATGGATCTGATGGGAAAGACCGTCGTGGTGTACGGCGCGGGACTGAGCGGGATCTCCGCCGCACAGCTCGCGAGAGATCACGGCGGCAGGGCGATAATATACGACGACAACCCAAAAAAACTTCACGCCACTTCCTGCGCTTCGGTGTTCGGCGAGTGCGACATCCTGGTGGTGAGCCCGGGGGTGCCTTCCTCCAATCCCCGCGTATTGGACGCGAGATTGGATGGCAAGCAGGTGCTCAGCGAGCTGGAATTCGCCTCGGTGTTTTGCAGGGCGGAGCAGATCGCGGTGACGGGCACCAACGGCAAGACCACCACGACCCTTCTCATAGACCACATCCTGAAATGCGCCCGCATCCCCTCCCACGCGGTGGGCAACCTCGGGGCGGCGTTTTCCTCGGTGGCGGACAAGCTGGACGCGATGGAGGTGGCGGTGATAGAGGCTTCCAGCTTCCAGTTGGAGGGGGCGAGATATTTCGCTCCCGATATAGCCGTGCTCCTCAACATCACTCCCGACCACCTGGACAGGCACGGGGATATGCAGAGGTACATAGGCGCGAAAGCAAACGTATTCCTGCGTCAGTCCGCAAGCGACGTCGCCGTCTACAACGCGGATGACGAAAACGTGCTTTCCCTCGAGCCCGTCATCAGGGCGCGCAAGGTGCCTTTCAGCCTTTCCCGTCCCGTGGACGGGGCATATCTCTCCTCGGGATTCGTGTGCTATAAGGGGATGCCCGTGACAGAGGTTTCCGATATCGACCTCGCGGGGAGAGAGTTGGAGGACGTCCTCGCCGCCGTCGCGGTAGCCGCCGAAAAAGGGGTGAGTTTTTATACCATTGCGTCCGCGATACATTCCTTCCGCCGTCCCGGATTCAGGAGGGAGGATTGCGGCAGAGTCAAAGGGATAAGGATGTTCAACGACAGCAAAGCCACCAACGTGTTTTCCACGGTGTCCGCGGCGGAAAGCATGAGCGGGGATACCGTGCTCATACTGGGCGGAGCGGACAGGGGAGAGGATTTCGGGGAGCTGTTTGCCTCCCTGCCTCCCACCGTCAAGGGGGCGGTGGTCACGGGGGAGAACGCGGACAGGATACTTTCGGCGGCAAGCGAGAAAGGATTCTTGCGCATATCGCGCAGTCCGGATATCTTCGACGCCTGCGCCGACGCGGTGGAACTCGCCGAGGAGCTGGATTGCGAGAACGTGCTCTTTTCGCCCTCCTCCAAAAGCTATGACCGCTATACCGATTTTGTGGAGCGCGGACGGGCGTTCGACGCCGCCGTGGCTCGACTCTCCCGAGAAAAATGAAGAGGGAGGGGCTCTTTTCCTTTGACAAACCCCTCGCGGTCTCGGCGGTGGCGCTTTCTCTTGTCGGGCTGGTGTTCATCTACTCCGCTTCCTCCTACACCGCGGAGCTCAGATACGGAGACCCTTTCCGCTATGTGGAGACGCAGGCTGTCTCTCTCGTGCTCGGCATAGCCGCCATGCTCTTTGTCTCCCGCATCCCGCCCGAGAGCCTGAAAAAGCGCGCCTTCCTGCTTTACGCGATAGGAGTGGTCGCCCTCGCCGCCGTGTTCATCCCGGGGTTCGGGGTGGAGAGCTACGGTGCGAAACGCTGGCTTGACCTCGGGATATTCACCGTCCAGCCCTCCGAATACGCCAAATTCGCATTGATGATATTCCTTGCCGCGCTCGCCTCCGCGAAAGGGGTACACACCCTGCCGCGCGCCCTGCTTTTTCTTTGCGCGGCGGGGGCGGTGTGTCTCCTCCTCCTTTTGGAGCCCAATATGTCCGTGACCATATGCGTGGGGGCGGCGGCGTTCCTTCTGCTTTTCATGGCGGGAGCAAAACCCTCCCATCTTGTGCTCATCCTCATCCCCGTAGTGGTTTGCGGAGTCGCGCTCGTATTTGCCGAGCCCTACCGCGTGCGCCGTCTCTTCGCCTTTCTGGACCCGTGGTCCTCTCCGCTGGACGAGGGCTATCAGCTCATCCAGTCCTACTACGCTCTTGGGTCGGGAGGGCTCTTCGGCGTAGGGCTGTTCTCGTCAAGACAGAAGTATCTCTTTCTTCCCTTTGCCGAGAGCGATTTCATACTCTCGGTGATAGGGGAGGAGACGGGATTTTTCGGCGTGCTCGCCGTGCTTTCCCTCTTTGTGGCGCTGGTGGTGAGAGGGAGCGTCGTCGCGGCGCGCGCCAAGGACAGGTTCTCGTGCTATCTCGCGGCGGGAGTCACGGCTCTCATCGCGGTGCAGACCATGATGAACGTCGCCGTGGTGTGCGGAGCGGTGCCGCCGACGGGACTGCCTTTGCCGTTTGTCAGCGCGGGCGGGAGCTCGCTGGTGTGTTGCTTCGCGGCGGTGGGAGTGTTGCTCGCCGTGTCGCGGAGATCGAGGTCGCCCATGCTGTCCTTTGACGTCGGGGCGGCGATGAAAGAGAGCCGCTTTCGGCTTTCGGGGAGGAGAGTATGAAAAGAGAGATCCTCAGGATAAGAGGCGGTCGTCCCCTCTTCGGAAGGACGGAGATAAGGGGGGCGAAAAACGCCGTGCTCCCCATGCTTGCGGCAAGTCTGCTCACTCCCGAGCCCGTCACCGTGCGGAATTGTCCCTTCATCACGGACGTAGATGACATGGTGTGCGTGCTCCGCGCTCTCGGCGCGGACATCGAAAGGCGGGGACGGGATATCATCGTGAGCGGGTCTCCCTCCCTCACCGAAATACCTCCCCATCTTGCCTGCGCGATGCGTTCCTCCGTATTCATGCTGGGCGCACTCCTCGCCGAGAGGGGGGAGGTGAGGCTGTTCACGCCGGGAGGATGCCGCATAGGCGCGCGTCCCCTCGACATACATCTGGACGGCTTCATGCGCATGGGCGCGAAAGTCGAGTTTGCAGAGGACTATATCCTTTGCCATGCCGAAAAACTGCGCGGAGCGGAGATAGTCCTCCGCTATCCCAGCGTGGGCGCGACCGAAAATCTCGTCATGGCGGCGGTGAAAGCGGAGGGGATCACCCGCATCATCGGCGCGGCGCGGGAGCCCGAGATAGTCTCCCTCGTCCGCCTTTTGAGAAAGATGGGGGCGGAGATATCGGGAGAGGGCACCCCCCTCGTCACCGTGTGCGGCACGGGAGCTTTGGACGGCGCGACGGTCACCCCCGTCCCGGACAGGATAGTCGCGGGCACGGTCATGGCGGCTGTCGCGGTGTGCGGGGGCAGGGTGGAACTCTCGGGGGCGGATTCCTCCTCCATGGGCGCCGTCATCTCCCCCTTTCTCGGGGCGCACACTTTCTTGGTGGAACACGGCGGGAGCATGACCTTTGAAAGCGACGGTATGCTGTCCTCCACCGACGTATGCACGGGACCTTACCCCCTTTTCCCCACGGATATGCAGGCTCCTTTCATGGCGTGCCAATGTTACGCCTCGGGGATGAGCACCATGCGGGAGACGGTGTTCGAGGACAGATTCTCCCACGTCGGCGAGCTCGTCAAAATGGGCGCGAAGATAGCGCTCGCGGGGAATACCGCGTTCGTGGACGGGAGCGCGGGGATGCATGGCGCCGAATTGAGAGCCGCTGACCTCAGAGGAGGGGCGGGATTGGTGGTCGCCGCGCTAGGAGCGGAAGGGGAGAGCTCGGTTTCGGGCGTGAGATATATCGATCGCGGCTATGAAAACATAGAAGAGACCTTCCGAAACCTCGGCGGAAACATCGCGCTGGAGAGCGTCACGGTCTGACATTTTCCGCCGAAAACCTCCTTTATCCCGCCGATTTTCACAAAAAACACTTTTTTTAACGTAAAACCGTTGACAGGACACCCGTTTATTATATAATAAAAATAGTATTAGTATAAATCGCGCTTGCGTATATGCGCGCGAACGGAGTACTATGAGCGCATTTTTCAACAAGGACATAGTCGTGCTGGACGTCACGTCGTCGCGGGTCACCGCTCTTGCGGGATGCAGAAAAGCGCAGTCCGTCTACGACATCAAGGTCAGGGCGGAGAGAGTTTACGACGGCTATTCCGACGGTGCGTTCTTTGACGAGGAGCAGGTCTCGGAGGCGATCTTCGAGGCTCTCTCGGAAGCGGCGGAAAAGTCCGGCGCGTCTCCTCGCCGCGTCTATATCGGCGTCCCCGGGGAATTTGTCGCCCTGGTCAACCGTCCCGTCAGCGTCACTCTGGACAGAGTGCGCAGGGTGGTGGACGCGGATGTGGATTATCTCGTTAAAAAGGGTGCGGACATTTCCGAAGAGGGATACGTGCTCATCGGTTCTTCCGCGATATGCTATTCCGTGGATACGTCCGAGAAGCTCTTCTTCGACGTGCGCGGGATGAACGCGGGCAGGGTGTCCGCCACCGTCTCGTATATGCTGGCGGAGACCTCTTTCACATCTCTCGCCGAGTCCGCCGCAAAACGCGCGGGTTTCAAAGAGGTCAACTTTATCGCGGCTCCCTGGGCGGAGTGCGTCGCCATGTTCGAGAGGGAACAAAGAGACGCCGCTTACGTCCTCATAGACGTCGGATATCTTTCCTCCTCCGTCGCGGTAGGCAGAGGGGAGGGGTTGCAGGAACTCAAATCCTTTTCCATGGGCGGCGGTCACGTCGCGGCGGATATCTATGAAGTGCTCGGCGTCCCCTTCGAACTTGCCGAAGAGGCGAAGGAACTCGTCGATCTCAATCTTTCCTATCCCGACGACGCGGTGTTGGTGTCTTCGGGGGAATACGTCATCCATGCCGCCGAAGCGTGCGAGATAGTGCGCGCAAGGCTGGAATATTTCGCAGAGGTGGTCGCAAGCGTGATAGGAGGGGAGGTCTCTCCCACTTATGTGCCCGTATACCTCACGGGGGACGGGTTCGCGTCCATACGCGGCGCGCGCACCGTCATCTCCGAAAAGCTCGGCAGGAATGTGGAGCTCTGCGCTCCCAAGGTGCCGGGGTTCACCCGTCCCGGGGACAGTTCGGCGCTCTCCCTCTTCGTCGTGGCGGAAAAAATGTCAAAAAAGAGCACAGGCTCTCCATTCAAATCGCGTTTTCAACGGAGGTAACATATGATAGATTTCGAAAAATTCGGCTACAGCGAAGAGCCTCAGACCGAAGAAAGACCCACCGAGAACGAGTACGGCTACGTGTCCGATGAGTCCGAAGAGGAACAGCTCTACGCTCCCGTGCCCAGAAAAGAGCCCGGCAAAGCCAACATAGTCGTGGTCGGCGTGGGCGGCGGCGGCAACAACGCCGTCAACAACATGATCCGCGCGGGCATCAAGAGCGCGAGCTTCCTCGTCATGAACACCGATATGCAGGCGCTCAATATGTCTCTCGTGCCCGAAGAGTGCAAGATCCAGATCGGCGCGGGCAAGACGGGCGGTCTCGGCGCGGGGTCCAATCCCGAAATAGGCAAAATGGCTGCCGAAGAGTCCCGCGACGAGATAAAGAGAGCCCTTGAAGGCATCGACCTTCTCTTCATCACCGCCGGTATGGGCGGAGGTACGGGCACAGGCGCCGCTCCCGTCGTCGCCGAAGTCGCCAAATCCATGGGCATCCTCACGGTCGCCGTCGTCACGAAACCCTTCAATTTCGAGGGCGCTCAGCGTATGAAAAACGCCGAGATCGGCATCCGCAACCTCAAAAACTTTGTGGATACCCTCCTCATCATCCCCAATCAGAAACTCATCGAAGTGCTCGACAAAAAGATAGGATTCAAGCGCGCTTTCGAGATAGCCGACGACGTTTTGCGTCAGGGCGTGCAGGGCGTCAGCGACGTCATCGCCAATCCCGAACTCATCAATCTCGACTTCGCGGATGTCAAGACCATCCTCAAAAAGCGCGGTCTCGCCCACATGGGCATCGGCTACGGCAAAGGAGAGAAGAGGGTCATCGAGGCGGTCAGAAACGCGGTTTTCAGCCCCTTGCTCGAGACGGACATCGAGGGTGCGACAGGCATCATCGTCAACATCTGCGGCGGCGAGGATATGATGCTCAGCGAGGTCACCGAAGCGTGTGAGATAATCCGTCAGGTGGTCGATCCCTCCGCAAACATCATCTTCGGCACCGATTTCCGCCCAGACAAAAAGGACATCGAGATCACCATCATCGCCACGGGTTTCGTGGACAAACACAACGCCCCCGCGCGTTCGGTAGGTTCCGCGCCCGTGAGTTCGGCAAGATCTCTTGAATCCGCGATCTCGGATATGGCTCCCGAAAAGTCCAAGGACGAGGAGACCGTCGAACCCATCAAGAGTGAATACAACCGCGACATCTTTGCCGATCGTCCCGTGTTCGGTCAGCGTTTCGCGCCGCAACCCGCCGAAGCTCCCGCCGAGCCCGAGCCCGTTCGTCCCGAACCCGCTCCCGAGCCCGCGCAACCCGCCTCCGGCATCCCCTCCGGACGCATCGACCTCGGCAACAACGGGGGGAGACAGGTGCCGCCGTTCCTGCGTCATCTTCGTCGCTCCCGAGACTAAAACGCCGCCATTTGGCGAATAGCTGTGTCAGAGCCGCGATCCCGACCGCTTACGTACGAGGAGTACGCGGCGCGTCCGTGAGTCGCGGCTCTTCCTTGCTCTTCATCCAAATGGCGACGTTTTCACCATACGGGCGTTTGAGGGAGGGTATCTCCCAACCCGTCGTACACTTATTCGGAGTTCGTTTGACTCCCACGTATACTTATTCGAAGCGTGCCTGACTCCCACGTAAACTTATGCGGGGTGTGCCTGACTTCCACGTGAACTTATTCGGAGTGTGCTTGATTCCCACGAACACTTATTCGGTGCTCGTTTGAACCCCACGAACACTCATTCGGAGACGGAACTACGCGCCGCTCAGCCAAACTTGCACAGCGGGCGTTTGCGCCCGCTCTTGCAAGTCG
>CALVTS010000011.1 GCA_944363035.1 uncultured Clostridia bacterium | reverse complement strand
GGGAGGAAAGCCCTTCGCGGCAAAGAGAAACTCCCGACTTTTGTCGGGAGTTGCGCTGGTGCAGTCGAAGGGATTTGTAAGGAGCGAAGCGACGGAATAGCGATCGTTGCGCGAAGAGCCGATCGCGTCAGCCACAGGGAGGAAAGCCCTTCGCGGCAAAGAGAAACTCCCGACTTTTGTCGGGAGTTGCGCTGGTGCAGTCGAAGGGATTTGAACCCCCACGGTCTCCCATCGGAACCTAAATCCGACGCGTCTGCCAATTCCGCCACGACTGCGCGAAATCATTATATCATACGCGTGTCAGATGTAAAGCGTTTGACTTCATCGCGAAATTTTGCGAAAAGTGATGTCAAAACAGTTGCATTTTGCCGCATTGTTTGATATATTATATCTCGCTCGCGGGAGTGACTCAGTGGTAGAGTGTCACCTTGCCAAGGTGAAAGTCGCGGGTCCGAATCCCGTCTCCCGCTCCAATCGCAAAGGTTTCCTTTGCACAAAGTTAGCGACGATGACCGCAAAACTGCGTACTCGTCGCATATGCGCCCTTAGCTCAGCTGGTAGAGCAACTGACTCTTAATCAGTGGGTCCCGGGTTCGAATCCCTGAGGGCGCACCAAAACACCGCAAATGCGGTGTTTTTTCAACGCCCTAGGGCTTCTTTTCCTACGGAAATAGGCGGCTTTTTGCCGCCTTACCCGGGACACGCCCCGGCTGACGCGGAAATCCATCCTGCGTGAACTCCGCACGCAGATCAGTTGATGTATTTCCGCTATTACGGCAACCGGTTGGGTTGCCTACGAATCCCTGAGGGCGCACCATCGTCGCCGCCAGGCATCTTTTGCAACACCTCGCACATTCTGCGAGGTGTTTGCTTTTGTGCCTGCGTCTCCTCCTCGCGTCGCGAAAATGCAAGACGTTCGCTTGTTCCGCATTTTTCGCTTTGCTCAAAATTATCCACCGCTCACTCATTTTTGCTCCGCGGTGTTTGATCTTTTGGGCTTCTGCGGTGTTTTTTCAACGCCCGAGGGCTTCTTTTCCTACGGAAACAGGCGGATATGGGGTATGGCATGGTCGTGCGAAGGCGGTCGCTCAACGGTTTTACGTAGCGGATGGACGGATGAGGACCATTTCGTAATTGGTGAGGGAGACGCCGCGTCTTTCGGCGGTATGCTCTTTTATGGTCTTATAGCCGCGTCTTTCAAAAAAGGGCTTGGCGGTCACCGAAGCGCACACTTTCATTTGGCGGGCTCCGCATTCCAATCTATCGGCGATCGCGGAGGCGATGCCAAGATGAAGATGATCTTTGTGGGTGAAAAGCATATCGAGATACTCTCCGTCCGCGCTTCCGAAGCCCACTATCCTGCCGCATGACTCGGCTACCAAAGTGTTTTGGCGCAGAAAAGCCTCTCTTTTCGCGTCAAGGCAATTCGGAGCGGGAGCCCAGGCAGAGAGCTGTGCGTAGGTATAATCCGCGGCATTGACAGAGTGGACGGTGTCGAAAAACAAACGCGAGACGAAGGGAAGATCTTCGTCTCGGTATTGCCTTACCGTATAACTTTTCTCACTCGCTTCGCGGCGCATCGTCGATGTGTCTGACGTAGGGGCGGTGGCTTGCGGGGGTGCGGATTTCATTGCGGTGTTTCAGCAACCCGACGACGACCACTCCCACGTAGGCGAGAGTCTTGGGGATCATGAGCACGCCGACGATCGGGACCGTGCTCGCCAGCACGACGACGGGAATATAGAATCCGAATGACAATATCACCATTATCCCCATGAAAGTATAGCTCTTGTCCCCCGTCTTTTTGGCGACGAGGAAGCATATGACGATGATCCCGAGCCCGATGAGCGCAAAGGGTATGTTGCGCGCGATGCCCCAGATGAGAGGTCCCTCGCCCGAGAACCAGTCGTTTTGCGCGAACATACAGAGTATGACTCTTGCCGCCGCCAGCACGATGAGGGTGACGCGGCAACCCCATGCCGTCCTTTTGTCGGGTTTCCAGACCATTTCGAGGATGAAATACAGAATGACGTAAAAGCCCGTCATGGTGACGGAGGTGATGAGTTTGCCGAGCCCGAGCGCGAATGCGTTGGCTTCCACCCCCGTGGTGAGGAGCGCGTAGACGCGCGGGATGAGGTGGAAAGCGTCCCCCGAGGACAGCACCACCGCCATCACGCCGAAGAGCCTGATGAATTTGCTCCGCCCTTTTGACAAAAGGTAGACGCCAACCGCAAAAGTAAAAATGAGATACGCCGCGTCGAAAAGCAGCTCCATTATGCCCTGGACCATAACATCCTCCGTGAAAACATTGTATCCTATATGCCGCGTTCGTTCAACCTTGGATGACAAAAAATAATATCATTCTGCACGGCGCGGCGTTCTATCCTCTCTTTCCCTCAACAGCGCGAGCAACTCTTCGAGGAATTTCGCCGCCGCCTTGGAAAACACCTGATGCTTCTTCCACGCGAATGTGAGCACGGCTTCCATGCGCGGTTCGAGAGGACGGAATACGAGCTCTCCCCCTTCCTCACCTATCAAGCCGTCTATCGCGAGGGCGTACCCCATGCCCGCTTTGACCATGATAGCCGCGTTGTGCAGGAGGTTGTGCGTGGAGATGATGTTCAGTTTCGAAAAATCCTGCCCGAGCCATCCCGACATCTCGTTGGACAGCATCGCCTGCCTGGAACAAAGCAGAGGTATCCCTTCCATATCGGCGGGAGTCACGTGGGGTTTTTCCGCAAGAGGCGAGGCGCTCGGCATCAGCAATCCCCAGGTGTCTCTGTACGGCAGACGGATGTAGTCGTACTTGTCGAGGTCGATATTGCCCACAAAGAGCCCGAAATCCACAAGTCCGTCGTCCAGCCTTGCCGAGACGTCCTCCCCGTTGCCGCTGTAAAGATGGAATCTGACGTCGGGATGCGCCGCCCGCACCCTTTTCATCGCCTCGATCATGGGCAGGATGCCCTCCGTCTCGCCGCAACCCACCGATACGTCTCCCGCGATCGCCTCATCCGTCGCCCTGAACGCCGCCTCCGTCTTGTCGGCGATGTCCACTATCTCCTGCGCTCTGCGATAAAGGAACTGTCCGTCCTCGGTGAGGACGGTCCTGCGCTTGCCGCGCACGAAAAGTTTTTTGCCGAGCTCATTTTCGAGGTCGATGAGCTGTTTGGAAAGCGTGGGTTGCGTGACGTGCAGTCTCTCCGCCGCCGCAGTGATGTTCTGCTCCCTCGCCACCTCTATGAAATACCGCAAAACCCTAAGTTCCATATCCGCCTCCTGCCCGCATGATAACATCGCGAACCATGCCTGTCAATTATGATAATGATAGGAAATAAATATTTGCTATGAAAGCGCGTGCGCGCTAATATATGTATGGGATAAAGACAGGTATCGAATAGAGGACGCGCTCTCGCCGCCGAAACACCGACAAGAAAAGCGTCCGGACCCGCCTTCCTGATACGGAATGACTATGAGAGTGATAAAAGACAAAACTTTTGACGCCGAACGCGCGCTTTACGCAGAAAACGGGCTCACATTGCTGAACTGCCGCTTCGAGGGCCCTGCCGACGGCGAAAGCGCCTTGAAGGAATGCTCGGATATCACCGCAGAGAACTGCTTTTTCGATCTGCGCTATCCTTTATGGCACGATCGCGGGGTGCGCGTCAACGGATGCGAGATGACGCAGAACTGTCGAGCGGCGATCTGGTACACCTCCGACGTCGAGGTGACGGACACCTTGATGCAAGGCATAAAAGCCGTGAGAGAATGCAGGGGCGTGCGCATGGACAACTGCCGCATACTCTCTCCGGAATTCGGCTGGTTTTCGGAAAACGTCGAGATGAAGGACAGTACGACGGAGGGGGAATATCTCTTCCTGCGAGGTAGCTTTCTTCGCGCCGAACGCGTGAGGTTCGAGGGCAAATATTCCTTCCAATACGTCACGAACGCGATATTCGAAAACTGCTCCTTTGTGACGAAGGACGCCTTTTGGCACAGCAAAAACGTCACGGTCAAAGACAGCGTCGTGGAGGGGGAATATGTCGGGTGGTATTCTTATGGGCTCACCCTTATAAACTGCAAGATCTCGGGCACCCAGCCCTTCTGTCATTGCAAGAAACTCAAACTGATAAATTGCGAGATGTATGACGCGGACCTCGCTTTCGAGAAGTCCGAAGTCGACGCTACCCTGCTCACTCCCGTGACGAGCGTCAAAAATCCTCTCGCGGGAAGGATAGAGCTCCCCGATGTCGGCAAAGTGATACGCGACGACCCCGCCTCGCACGGAGAAGCGATCGTTGTCGGCCGCGGATGATATAACAAGAACAAGGAGTTTATCAAGAGAAAATGAGCAAAAAAGTATTGATAGTGACATCAAGCCTCAGGAAAAACAGCAACTCGGATGCGCTTGCCGAAGCCTTTGCCAAGGGGGCGGAAAGCGCGGGCAACGAGGTGGAGATACTGTCGCTGAAAGGGAGGGACATCGCGTACTGCAAGGGGTGTCTCGCGTGTCAGAGGACCAAAAAATGCGTGATGTCGGACGACGCCGCGGAGTTCAACGAAAAGGTGAAGCACGCAGACGTCCTGGCATTTGCTTCCCCGATATACTATTACTCCCTTTCGGGGCAACTGAAGACCCTCCTCGACAGGCTCAATCCCCTCTTCTCGGCAGACTGCGCATTCGGAGACGTATATCTGCTCCTCACCGCCGCAGACGATACGC
Source organism: uncultured Clostridia bacterium (assembly GCA_944363035.1). Taxonomy (GTDB): domain Bacteria; phylum Bacillota; class Clostridia; order Christensenellales; family CAG-917; genus Limadaptatus. The sequence continues at coordinate 46,806 of CALVTS010000011.1, read as the reverse complement.
CCGGCACCGAAGAGGGCGCGGTGAAATGTATGCAGGGCTGGATAGACTGCTTCGACAACGCGCGGCTTGCCGGGATCGTGTTCTGCGGAGGCGTGAACGCTCCCGGGGACATCGCGGGAGCCCACGCGTTGAAAGAGGCTTTCGAAAAAGGGAAAAACGCGTGAACCCGAGCACATCCTTCGAATTTTTCGCCGCGCCTCTTGTGAGGCGCGGTTTTCGTGTTATAATGTAAAAGCCCGCGCGGGCGGAGGAATACTCCCCATCGGCGGAAACATATGTCGAGACACGGCAAGACCGACCTCCCCTGCGGGCGACACGTCAAAAGGAGAAACACATGAGCAAGCTTGTGAGCATGGGCGATTGCATAATAGACTTTCTGCCGTCCGCGCCCGGCGAGATGACCTACTCCGCAAAAATGGGCGGAGCTCCCGTGAACGTCTGCGCCGCCGTGGCGAAACTCGGAGGCAGAGCCTGCTTCTTCGGCAAACTTGCCGAGGATATGTTCGGGAGATATCTGCTCGGCGAGATGGACGCGCTCGGCGTGGACACCTCTCTTGTGGTAAGGGACGGCAGGTGCAAGACGGGGCTGGCGTTCGTCGATCTGCATCCCGACGGAGACCGCGATTTCTTTTTCTACCGCGACCTCCCCGCAGACGCAAGCCTCTCCCCCGAAGAGGTGGACGAGGACATCTTCAAGGAGGGCGACGTGTTGCACTTCTGCTCCATCTCCCTCCCCCCTTCCCCAACGCGGGACGCGATAAAAAAGGCGGCGGCTTGCGCGCGCGAAAGAGGGGCTACGGTCAGTTTTGACGTCAATGTCCGCCTCAACCTCTGGAAGAGCGCCGAGGACCTGAAAGCCGCGATAGACGAATTTCTCCCCTTCGCGGACATCGTCAAGGTGACGGATGAGGAACTTGACTTCATCACGGGTCTATCCGATGAAAAAGAAGCCGTAAAACTCCTGTTCGGAAAATCCGACAATGCCAAGATAGTCTTTGTCACCAAGGGGGAAAAGGGCTCGTCCGTGTACGACCGCGCTCTCGGGAGCGCCGATATCCCCGCCTGTCCCGCCGTCGTGGCGGACACCACGGGCGCGGGAGACTGCTTTATAGGGAGCGTAATATACAAGCTGCTGAAAGGAGAGGCGGAGCTCACGCTCGAGAGCATGATCCCCGCCGTGAGATTCGCCGCGCGCGCCTGCGCCTGCGTGGTATCCAAAAAAGGAGGCGCGCCCTCCATGCCTACCCTCGAGGAGGCGGAAAACGTAAAGGAGAGATGATGACAAAGCAAAACCGCGCGATCTCGGGCGCAGAGCTCGACCGTATCGTGAATGCGCCGATATTCTTTGAGCGCAACAGAGTCTTTCGCAACTACATAGGCGGCGCGGGACTGCGCGCGCTCATGGGAGAGGGCGAGGGGGACAACTCCTTCCCGGAAGAATGGCTGGCAAGCAAGGTGAAAGCCATCAATCCCGTCTATTTCGGGGAGAGGGACGGCGTGTCCGTCGTGGAGGGAACGGAGCTTTTTTTGGACGACCTCCTTTCCATGCGTCCCGAAGAGATGACGGGCGGTCTGAAATACGACTGTCTGGTGAAATATCTCGACAGCGCTATACGTCTGCCCGTGCAGGTGCACCCCACTCCCGACTTCTCCGAAAAACACTTTTCCAGCCCGTACGGCAAGACGGAGGCTTGGCTGGTGCTCGCGAAACGGGACGAGAACGCCCGCCTCTATTTCGGTTTCCGCGATAAGATCGACCTCGCAACTCTGAAAGAATACGCCGACCGCAGTCTTGAAGAACGCGACGTCCTCACCGAGCTCATACAGCCCGTCAAGGTGGAGGTCGGGGATGTATATCTCATACGCGCGGGGCTCATCCACGCGATAGGAGCGGGGTGCACCATCCTCGAAGTGCAGGAGCCCACGGATTTCACCATACAGATAGAGAACTGGTGCGGGGACTCGCGCGTGACGGAGGAGGAAAAGTATCTCGGGCTTCCCCGCGACACCGCAATGAGCGTCTTCGATTTCGAAAAGTACGGCGAACGCGCGGCGGAAGGGTGCAAGATCTCCCCCCTCACCCTCTCGGACGACGGCAAAGTGAAGACGGAACAGCTCATCGGATACGGCGACACTCCCTGTTTCGGCGAAAGGAGATATACCCTCTCGGGCGGCTCCGTCATCCCCGAGAGCGGACCTTCGGTGTTCGCCGTGGTGCAAGGGAGCGGACGTATCACGGGAGAAAACTATCGCCGCGAACTGAAAAGCGGGGACTACTGGTTCATGCCCCACTCCGCGCGCGGCAGGTTTGAGGTGAGCGGAGACATGACCCTCATCGAGTGTCTGCCGAGCAAGCAGGAGGACGACGCCTCCCTCTGACTCCCGGACCATGCCGTGAACGCGCCCTTCCCTTGCCGACGGGCTTGTCGGCGAGAAAGATCGCGCGACTCGGGCGGGCTCGCAGACGGCGGCGAACACGATCCGCATCCTTAAACCGTATCATATGCCCATAAAAAGCGGCAGGCATGAAAAGACTCCCTCCGGCACGTCGGAGGGAGTGTTTATTTTCTTGCGTTCGGGCGCGCGCGTGTGATATAATCAAGCGAAAAATTTTTCGGAGGGCTTATGAAAGCCATTGTTTCTGTCATAGGCAAGGACCGCACAGGCATAATAGCCAAGGTCACCACAAAACTTTACGAGCTCGATTGCAACGTGGAGGACATCTCCCAGACCGTCATGCACGGCTCCTACTTCACGATGATAATGCTCGTCACCCTCGCGGAAGGACTTTCCGTAAACAAGGTCAACGAGGCTCTGCACTCCGTGGGAGAGGAACTCGGGGTGGAGATATGCGTCCGACACGAGGACGTGTTCAATTCCATGCACAGGATCTGACGGAGCGGTTATGCTGAATCAACACGAGATAATCCAGACGATATCAATGATAAAGGATCAGCACCTTGACATCCGCACGGTGACCATGCACCTCAGTCTTTTCGACTGCATTTCTGAGAACGGGAAAAGGACGGCGGAAAATGTCAGGCGCAAACTGCTCTCGCGCGCGGGCAGACTGAAAGAAGTGGTGGAGGAACTGCAATCAAAATACGGCATCCCCATCGTCAACAAGCGTCTTTCGGTGAGCCCCGTCAGTCTCATCGGAGCGGCGAGCGGCGGATACCGCGAGATAGCCCTCGCGATGGACGAGGCGGCAAAAGAGGTCGGGGTGGATTTCATCGGAGGCTACACCGCTCTGGTGCAGAAAGCGATGACCCGAGAGGAGGAAGATTTCATCCGCACCATCCCCGAGGTGCTTGCCGCGACCGATCGCGTGTGCGCAAGCGTGAACGTGGGCTCCACTCGCGCGGGCATAAATATGGACGCGGTGCGCCTCATGGGCGAGATAGTCAAAAAGACCGCGAAACTCACCGCCGACCGCGACGGGATAGGGTGCGCCAAACTCGTCATCTTCGCCAACGCCGTGGAGGACAATCCCTTCATGGCGGGCTCCTTCAACGGCGTGAGCGAGGGAGACTGCGTGGTGAACGTAGGCATATCCGGTCCCGGCGTGGTGAAAGCCGCTTTGGAAAGCATCAGAGGGGAAAGCTGCGACGTGCTTTCGGAAACGATAAAGAACACTTCCTTCAAGATCACCCGCATGGGAGAACTCGTGGGACGCGAGGCGGCAAAAGCGTTGGGCGCGAGCTTCGGCATTGTGGATCTCTCCCTCGCCCCCACTCCCATACGCAACGACAGCGTGGGCGAAGTGCTGGAAGAGATGGGGCTCTCCTCCGTGGGGGCGCACGGCACGACCGCCTGCCTCGCGATGCTCAACGACGCGGTGAAAAAGGGAGGTACGATGGCGAGCTCTCATGTGGGCGGACTTTCGGGCGCGTTCATCCCCGTGAGCGAGGACATAGGCATGATCGAGGCGGTGAAGCGCGGCGCGCTCTCACTCGACAAGTTGGAAGCCATGACCTCGGTGTGCAGTGTGGGACTGGACATGATCGCCCTCCCCGGGAGCACGAGCGCTTCCACGGTGTCCGCCATCATCGCGGACGAAGCGGCGATAGGTGTCATCAACAACAAGACCACGGCGGTGCGCGTCATCCCCGTTCCCGACAAGGAAGAGGGCGAAGTGGAATTCGGAGGGCTTTTGGGACGCGCGCCCATCATGCCCGTGGGGAAAGAGAATGCAGACGCTTTCATAGCGCGCGGAGGACGTATCCCCGCCCCCATCCACAGCTTCAAAAACTGACCGCAGAGAAACGCCGCAGGACGGATAGGCGGCGCCGCGCGTATGTCGGAAAAAGAGAAAAACCTAGGCGAAGCGCGGGGAGCAAAGCTCTCCGCGCTTCTTTATCGGCTTCTTCGATTTTGACAATACCAAGGTTTTACCGCACGTTTTCTTGCGATAAACTCCGTTTTGTCGCATTATCCTTGCGATCGTATCCTCTCGGGCAAGATCACAGCAGTATGCAGATGACGCCGCCCTTCCCCTCGTTGACGATGCGCCCCAGGGTCTTGCGCAATTTCTGTTCGGCGTCGGGAGGCACGCTCATCAGTTTGTTGTTGATGCCGTCCGCGACAAGGGAGGACAGCGAACGTCCGAAGATGTTGGTGTCCCAGATGGCTTGCTTGTCATTTTCGAAATCCCCGAGCATTGCGTCCACGAGTTCGGAGCTCTGTTGCTCGCTCCCGACGATAGGACGGACTTCGGTCTCCACGTCCACCTTCATGATGTGCAGGGAGGGCGCGCTGGCTTTGAGTTTGACGCCGTACTGCTGACCCTGACGGATTATCTCGGGCTCTTCCAACACCATCTCCTCCATGGTGGGGAGAACGACGCCGTAGCCGAGGGTGTCCACCTGATCCATCGCGGCAAGGAGTTTTTCCGTCTTTTTGCGCGCACGGGCGAGCTCTTTCAAGTGGGACAGCAGAGCGAAATCGTCCTCGAGTTCCATGCCGCATTCCCTGCTCGCCACTTTGAAGAAAACGTCGTCCTTGGGCTCGACCGCGACGTATATCCTTCCCTTGCCTGCGTCAAGCTCTACTTTGGACGGGAGCTTCCAAAACTCCTTGCCCTCGAAAAATTCGTCCGCAAGAGCGTAGTCTTTCATCTTCTCCGTCCTGTCGCCCATGTCGCGGACGGCGGCGAGTATCTCGCGCACCACGTCGTCGTCGGGAGTGAGCGCCTGCACCCAATGCGGAAGGTCGAAATCTATGAGCCTGACCCCGAATTCCAAAAGGATATCCTCCATCACGCGGGCGATATCGTCCTCGTCCATGGCGAGGGCATTGACCACCGAGACAGAGACCCCGTATTTTTCCTGCAAGGCGCTCCTCAACGCCTCCGTCTCTTCGGCTTCGGGGCGGGCGCTGTTCAGGACGACGACAAAAGGTTTGCCCGTGAGTTTGAGCTCCTCCACCACTCTCTCCTCGGCGGGCTCGTACGCCTCGCGCGGAAGGTCGGTGAAAGACCCGTCGGTCGTGACGGCGATGGCTACGGTGCTGTGTTCGCGGATCACCTTGTCCGTGCCCAGCGCCGCCGCCTCCGAGAAGGGCATCTCCTCGTCCGACCAGGGAGTGCGCACCATGCGTTCTCTGCCATCCTCCGCTCCGCCGAGCGCGCCGTCCACCATGTAGCCCACGCAGTCGATGAGCCGCATATTGACGGCAAGATTGTCGTGAAAGACCACCCTCACCGCGTCCGCAGGCACAAATTTGGGCTGAGTGGTCATGATGGTCTTTCCGTCTGCGGACTGCGGGATCTCGTCAACGGCGCGGGCACGCACGTCTTTGTTCTCGATGCCGCCGACCACCAATTTTTCCATAAATTGTTTGATGATGGTGGATTTGCCCGTCCTGACGGGACCGACGACGCCGACATAGACGTCTCCTCCCGTGCGAGTGGCAATGTCGCGATAAAGGTCGAATTTGTCCATAAACTCCTCCGTTTCGGTTTACTGATATGTATGACCCCTCGGAGCGGATTATGACAACGGAGCGCGAAAGCGGCGTGGACGATCCCCCTCGTCAACGCCTTGGACAATATCCCGAATACGCAAAAACAGCGGACGTCTGCCCGCTGTTTTTTTTGCCGTATGTCTCGGCTCAATGATGCTTTTGTGATGTTTGTGCCGGAAGTCTGCCCTGCGCTTAGCCGCAAACGCTTATGTAAGGACGTGTCCCAAAGTCAGCCGTCCGCTCGACAGACACTTATGTAGGGACGTATCCCAAAGATAGCCGTCCGCTCGACAGACACTTATGTAGGAACGTGCCCGAAATCCAGCCCTGCGCTTAGCCGCAGTCACTTATGCAGGGACTTATCCCAAAGACAGCCGTCCGCTCGACAGACACTTATGTAGGAACGTGCCCCAAAGTCAGCCCTGCGCTTAGCAGGACTTGGCGAGGACGAGTTCCATGCGCGCCTGACGTATGGCGGAGATCATGACCTCCACCGCGAAATCCATCTCTTCGAGGGAGGGGACGGAGGGCGCGACGCGGATGTTGCTGTTCATATCGTCCAGCTTGTAGGGGAAGGTCGCTCCTGCGGCGGTGAACTTGACGCCCGCCTCGGCGGCGAGTTCCACGATACGTTTGGCGCAGGACTTGACGTCCACCGAAATGAAATAGCCTCCGCGCGGCTTGGACCACTTGACGAACCGATCGCCGTCGAACGCCTCGGTGAACTTGCGGTCAAAGAGCTCAAACTTGGGACGCAGAAGTGCGGCGTGTTTTTTCATGACCTCTCTCACGCCGTCCGCGTTTTTGAGGAAGTTGACGTGCATGACCTGATTGACCTTGTTGGCGTTGATACACTTGAAGAACATCTTTGCCATGATATCCTTGATGTTTTCCTCAGAGGCGGCGATGGCGGAAATGCCGCTGCCGGCGAAGGTGATCTTGGAAGTGGAGGCAAAGGAATATATCCTGTTCATGGTGCCTGCTTTGCGGGCGACGTCGAAGATGTTTTTAAGTTTGTCGTCCTCGTCATAGAGACCGTGCACCATATAGGCGTTGTCCCAGAAGATGCGGAAATCGTTTGCCGCGGTCTTCATGGTGGCGAGCCTTTCCACCACGCTGTCAGAGAAAGTGATGCCCGTGGGATTGGAATACTTGGGCACGCACCAGATGCCTTTGATGGAATCGTCCTCTCTGACCAGCGCCTCCACGACGTCCATATCGGGACCGTCCTCTTTCATACGGACGGTGATCATCTCTATGCCGAACTGCTGGCAGATGGAGAAGTGGCGGTCGTAGCCCGGAGCGGGACAGATGAACTTCACCTTTTTGAGGCTGTTCCAGGGAGCGGAACCGAGCACGCCGAACTGTTTTGCGAAATGCACGAGGGTGTACATCAGATCCAGACTGCTCCCGTCGCCCACGAACACCTCGGTGTTTTTCACTCCGAAGAGCTCGGCAAAGAGCGCCTTGCACGCCTTGGTGCCGCCAAGGTCGCCGTAGTTGCGCGCGTCGGCGGGGTCTGCGGAATAGTTGTAAGAGGCGGCGTTCGCGAGCATGGGCATCGCGATCTCGAGCTGTTCCTTGGAGGGTCTGCCGCGGGTCATATCCACGTTTCTGCCCTCTTTGACGAGTTTTTTGAAGCGTTTCTGCTCATCTTTGAGCAGGGCTTCCAGTTCCTTGACGGAAAAAGATTTGTAATCCATGATCCTCCTGTCGCAGCGGGATGTCCGCTGACGTTTCACTTATCCTATCACAAAACGCGCGCGAGCGCAAGCGCGAATTTATCTGCCCTCTTCCTCCCCGCCGCGCACGAGCAGACGGATGGGCGTGCCCGAAAAATCGAAACTGCGCCTCAACGCGTTTTCGAGATACCTCTTGTAGCTGAAATGCATGAGGTCTGGGTCGTTGACCTTGATGACAAATGTGGGTGGCGCCACGGAAACCTCCGTGATATAGAGGAGTTTGAGGCGTTTGCCGAGCTTGGACGGAGGTTCGCTTATCCGCGTCGCGTCGGCGAGCACCTCGTTGAGGAGCCCCGTGGCTATCCTGCGACGACTGTTGGCAAGCACCTTGCGGCAGGCGGGAAGTATGCCGTCCGCGCGCTTCCCCGTCATTGCAGAGACGTACACGGACTTGAAATAGTCCATGAATTTGAGATCCTCGTGCAGACGCTTTTCGTACTTTTCCACGGTGTGGGTGTCCTTTGCGACGAGATCCCACTTGTTCATGACCACGACGGAGGGTTTGCCCTGCTCGTGCACGTAGCCCGCTATCTTGACGTCCTGTTCGGTGACGCCTTCCGCGGCGTCGAGCACGATGACGGCGACGTCGGCGCGGCGCACCGCGAGCAGACTGCGCATGACGCTGTACTTTTCCAGCCCGTCACCCACGCTCTTTTTCTTGCGGATGCCGGCGGTGTCAATGAGCACATAAGTATCCCCGCCCACGGTGAGAGGGGTATCAATGGCGTCGCGGGTGGTGCCCGCCACGTCGCTCACGATGACGCGCTCATAGCCGAGCAACCTGTTGACTATGGAACTCTTGCCCGCGTTGGGCTTGCCGACTATGGCTATCTTGATGACGTCCTCGTCCTCCTCGGGAGGGGCGGCGGGCACGGCGTCCGTCACCGCGTCCAGAAGCTCTCCTATCCCCTTGCCCTGCGCGGCGGAAACGGGATAGGGCTCCCCGAATCCCAGGGAATAGAACCTGTACGCCTCGTGGAGCTCGTTGTTGTCGATCTTGTTGACGGCGAGTATGACGGGCACTTTTGCGGAGCGCAGATAGGCGGCGATCGCCTCGTCGTCCAGAGTGAGCCCCGTCTTGCCGTCCACGACGTAGACTATGGCGTCCGAAGCCTCAACCGCGATCTCCACCTGCGCGCGGATGTGCATCCACATCTCGTCCTCGCTCTTCAATTCCAGACCGCCGGTGTCTATGAGGGTGAAGGCGTGTCCGCACCATTCGCAGTCGGCGTAAATCCTGTCCCTGGTCACGCCGGGGGTATCCTCGACTATCGCGATGCGCTCCCCCGCGATACGGTTGAAGAGGGTGGACTTGCCCACATTGGGACGTCCGACTATTGCAACGAGAGGTTTCATTTTTTCTCCTCCATGCGGAAATGTTCCGCTATGCGGCTGACCAGATCGGAGCCGCTGTGCGACACGACGATGAGAGGCACGCCCAACGCGCGCTCCACATCCGCCGCCGCGATATTGTCCAAAAATACATCGCCGAACTCTCTCAACATATTGTCCGGGATGACGGCGGCGTCCGCCCCCGAGCAGTCCGCCTGCTCGATGATATCCCCCGCGGTCACAAGCCCTGCGACCGTAATGTTTTCACCGAAAAAGCGGTTCACTATGCCGAATACGGTGCTTGAAGTGCCGAGAAGCGCGTCAATTTCCTTCATCTTCTCACGCAGGAAGGGCGCGAAATCCACTCCCGTTATGCACGCTATCCTCTTCCCGAGCGAGAGCTTCGGAAGGGAGGAGAGCTCGTAATCCACGTTGTCGTAAAACTCCGCGAAGAGCCCGACGCCGTTTTCTATCTGCTCGAAGTCGCCGTAGTAGGAGTACTCCCGGGGAGGGAGCCCAGCTTTGACGTAATATTCGTCCGAACACCAGCAGAACCCGCCGTACTCTGCGTTGAGCCTTTCGGTGAGAGCGACCGCCGCTGCGGCCCCCTCCCTTGTCGCGACGCGCAGTTCGGCAAGTCCTTCTCGGTGCGCCGTGAGTCCTACGGGCACCACCGCCACAGTCTCCACCCCCTCTATGTCGTGAAGCCCGCGTATGCTCCTTTCCAGCACTTCGCCGTCGTTGATACCCGGCACGACCACGATCTGGGTGTGCATCTTTATGCCATGCGCTCCGAGCCTGCGCATCCTCCCGATGAGCTTGTCGGAGGCGGGATTCGAAACCAATCTGCGCCTCACGTCGTCGTCATAGGCGTGCACCGAGATGTATATGGGACTGAGGCGGAGGCGTATCATCCTGTCCACTTCCTCCTCGGAAAGGTTGGTCAGGGTGACGTAGCTCCCGCTGATGAAGCTGAAACGATAGTCGTCATCCTTGACGTAAAGGCTGTCGCGCATCCCTTTCGGGAGCTGATCCACAAAGCAGAAGAGACATTTGTTTTTGCAACGCATGGGGCGCATCTCCGCGTCGAGCTCGATGTCGAGTGGCTCGTCCGCTCTCTTTTTGACGCGTATCCTCTTGCGTTTGCCCGCGCGGATCACCTCCGCGTCGAAGCTCTCCTCTGCGTCGTGATAGAGGCAGTCCAGCACGTCCGTGACGGGCACGCCGCCAAGGCTCACCAGCTCGTCCCCCTCGCGCAGACCGGCGCGTTTTGCCGCTCTTCCCAATGAAATTATTTCAGGCATTTTTCCCTCCCGCGTAGGCGGCGAGATAGTTCGCCGTATTCGAGGAGGAGAACATCTCCGCCCTCGCGAGCCCGTTTTCGACGTACTCCGAAGAGACGTCCGTCTGCATGAACTTGTATATCAACGCCACGACGTCGATGTCCGAAGCGGCGCGCATTATCAGTCTGCGCTCCGCGAGATATTCGAGATTTGCCGCCTCTTCGGCGTTTCTGCCGAAGGCGATGACGGGCTTGCCCGCCTTGAAACACTTATAGATGACGGAGGGATCGTAACGGGTGATCACGATGTCGCTCATGAGCAGATATTCCCCGAACATATCCCTGCGGGTCAGGATGACGGCGTTGCGGCCGGGGTCCGACCTTTCGGCATTGGTGCGGAGCGCCGCGAGCAATTTCACGTCCTCGGCGAAACACACCATATTGACTATGTCTCCCTGATCGGCGACCAAACCCGCTATCTCCACGGCGTCCCTGCCGTCGGCGTTGACGAACACGATGGGAGTGCGCGGGAGCCCGAGTTCCTGCTTGCCCTCCTCCGCCTCGATGGGAGTGACGCGGGGAGCGTCGAACGGGAGCCCGCATATCACGACGTGTTTGGCGGGGATGCCTCGCGCCACCAGGCTGTCCCTGACCTCGGTGTTTTCCACGAGATACACGTCGGCGGCGTAGGCGGGATAATCCTCCTCGGGGAGCACGAATGCGAGCACGGTATGTACGGACGGCACCTCGAACCCCGCCCTGCGCTTTGCTTCCACGAAAGCCGCCTGCGCATACGGAGTGACGGTGAGGACGTATTCGGGAGCGTAGCGTTTCACCGCGTTTGCCACCCGTCTGTTCCTGCCACGGGGTCTGCCCTTCCGCTTCTTGAGGAGCCTGCCCGCCGAAGCCGCGCCGCTTCGCAGGAGCCTGCGCCTGTCCGCCGCGAAGAGGGCGGGACGCAGTCTCTCGAAGGGGACTTTGACGCCGTATCTCTTCTCATCCAGGATGACGACGTTGTATGCGCCGTCCGCACGGATGGCTTCCGCGAGATTTTCCGCGGCGCCACCGCGCTCCTCCGAAGAGGTGAGTATGAGCACGACGGGTTTCCTCTCCATATCAGTCCTCGACGATGATGGGGATGATGATGGGGAACTGTCTGTCGCGGTAGAAGAGCTTGCGCACCGCCTTCTTCACGCTGCGCGCGAGCTCGCCCAACCCGTTCTCGTCGAAATCGGCGGCGTTCACGGTGTCGCGCACGGTGTCGGAGATCTCCTTTTCTATCTCGTCGGTGAGGTTGAAGCCTCTGGCGATGACGTCGGGATCTCCCGCTATTATCCCCTTCTCGGTGTTGACGGAAGCCAGCACCAGGAGCATACCGTACTCCGCGAGGGATCTGCGATCGGAGACCACGGAGGAGCCGTCTTCCAGCACTACGCCGTCCACGTACACGTTGCCCGCAGGCACGTTGGAGTGCTGTTTGACGGAATGCATGTTCACGCCGTACACCTCGCCTATGTTGGGGATGACGATGTTGGCGTCCTTGATGCCGAGAGACTTCGCTATCTCGGCGTGCTTGAACTGATGACGGTATTCGCCGTGCACGGGGATGAAGAACTTGGGACGGACGAGGGAGAGCATGATCTTCAGCTCCTCCTCATAGGCGTGTCCCGAGACGTGCACCTCGTTCATGGCTTCGTAGATGACGTTCGCGCCCTTGCGGAAAAGGTTGTTGATGACGTCGTACACCGATTTCTCGTTGCCCGGGATGGGAGTGGAGGAAAGCACCACGACGTCGTCGGGACCTATGGAGACCTTGTTGAAATCCCCTTTGCTCATGCGGTTGAGGGCGCTGGAAGGCTCTCCCTGCGAACCCGTGGCGATGACCACCAGCCTCTCGGGAGGCAGTTTGCCCACGCCGTCCGCGATAATGCCCTTGGGGACTTCGAGCTCCCCGACGCGGGAGGCGACTTCCACTATGCCCTTCATGCTCCTGCCCGCAAGCACCACCTTTCTGCCGTACTTTTCGGCGAGCCACATGATCTGCTGTACTCTGTAATTGGAGGAGGCGAAACACGCCACCACTATGCGCTTGTCCGCATTGGCGACGAATATGTTTTCCAAACCCTGCCCCACCACTCTCTCCGAGGTGGAGGAGCCTTTGCGCTCCACGTTGGTGGATTCCCCGAGCATGAGCATGACCCCTTTCGCGCCTATCTCGGCGATGCGTTGGAGGTCCGTCTTTTTGCCGTCTATGGGGGTGTTGTCGATCTTGAAATCCCCCGTGACGAAAATGACGCCGATGGGGGTGGTCACCGAGAGCGCGCACGCTCCCGCCATGGAGTGCGCCACCTTGATGAATTCCACTTCGAAGCAACCGAGCTTCACCGAGTCGCCGGGCTTGACCTTTCTGAGATCCGCCTTTGAGCCTCTCTCGGAGAGCTTGCGTTCGAGCAGACCGAGGGTGAGCGCGGTGCCGTAGACGGGCACGTTGAGTTCGTCCGCGTAATACGGGAGCGCGCCGATGTGATCCTCATGTCCGTGGGTGAGCACTATGCCGCGAAGTTTCTTCCTGTTTTCGCGGATGTAGGTGATGTCGGGGATGATGGCGTCGATGCCGGGGCTGTCCCCCTGCGGGAACTCCACGCCGCAATCCACGATGACGATGTCGTCGCCGAATTCGAGGGCGGTCATGTTTTTGCCTATCTCTCCTACGCCGCCCAAAAAAACAACTTTTACCGATTTTGCCATTTTACTCCTTTGAAAGCGTGCTCTTCTTCTCCTCGGCACGGGGCTCGGAGAGCCGCTTCCACGCGCGGCGCCGCCGCGCACTTCTTTCTTTATTTTCAAATTAAAACTTATTATACAAAAATATCCTCTCTTAGGCAAGCGCACGAAGCCCCTCCGAAAAATTCGCGTGCGAAAATGATTTACACGGTTAAATTCTTTACACGACGGCGGTGGTGTTGTATAATTACCGAGTACATCCGAAAACCGTTTAAGGAGGCTATATGAGAGTTTACAACTTTTCCGCAGGTCCCAGTATGCTCCCCATGGAAGTGCTGGAAGAAGCCGGCAGACAGATCACCGATTACGAAGGTTCGGGCATGAGCGTCATGGAGCTCAGCCATCGCGGCAAAGTGTACGAGCCCATCCACGACGAGTGCATCGCCCTCATCCGCGAGCTCATGGGCATCTCGGAGGAATACGAAGTGCTCCTGCTCCAGGGTGGCGCGTCCACTCAGTTCGAATCCGTCCCCCTCAACCTCTTGAAGAAGGGACGCGCGGATTACGTCGTCACGGGCAACTTCTCCAAAAAGGCGTACAAGGAAGCGATGAAATACGGCGATATCCGCCTGGTCGCCTCCTCCGAAGACGCGGGATACACCTACATCCCCAAGGTCACGCGCGCGGATTTCAGGGATGACATCGACTATGTCCACATCACCGAGAACAACACCATCTTCGGCACGAAATGGGCTTATACCCCCGATTGCGGCGCGCCGCTGGTGTCGGATATGTCCTCCTGCATCATGAGCGAGGTCACCGACGTCAACAAGTACGCTCTCATCTACGCGGGCGCCCAGAAGAACCTCGCGCCCGCAGGCGTCACCCTCGTCATCGTGAGAAAGGATATGCTCGGCGGCGAGATGGCGATCTGCCCCACCATGTTCAAGTACTCCGTGCACGCGGCGAACAACAGCCTTTACAACACTCCTCCCTGCTGGGCGATCTACGTCATGATGCTCAATATGCGCTATCTCAAAAAGATGGGCGGCGTCCCCGCGATGGAGAAGATAAACCGCGAAAAAGCGGGTATGCTTTACGACTTCATCGACAACTCCTCCTTCTACACCAACAAGGTGAACCCCGAGGATCGCTCGCTGATGAACGTCCCCTTCGTCACCCCCTCCGCCGAGCTCGACGCCAAGTTCGTCAAGGAAGCGGAAGGCGCGGGACTGGTCTCCCTCAAAGGACACCGTCTCGCGGGCGGTATGCGCGCCTCCATCTACAACGCCATGCCCGTGGAAGGAGTCAAAGCGCTCATCAACTTCATGAAGAAGTTTGAGACCGAGAGTAAGTGAGGCGGTTATGGACATTCTGAAACTCAACGCCATCTCCCCTCTTGCGGACAAGATCATGCAAGGCTACGACCTCGTGGACGAGAGCGCGGCTCCCGTCGGCATCCTGGTGCGTAGCGCCAATATGGCGGAATACGACCTGCCCTCCTCCGTCCTCGCCGTGGCGAGAGCGGGAGCGGGCGTCAACAACATCCCTCACGCCGACTACGCGAAACGCGGCGTGGTCGTCTTCAACACCCCTGGCGCCAACGCAAACGCGGTCAAGGAGATGGTCATCTGCGAATTCATGCTCGCGGCGCGCAACCTCGCAGAGGGCATAAGCTGGGCTTCCTCCCTCACAGGCGACGATGTGGCGAAACAGGTGGAAAAGGGCAAAAAACGCTTTGTCGGTCACGAGATACTCGGCAAGACCCTCTGCGTGCTCGGATTGGGCGCGATAGGAAGAAAGGTCGCAGTTGCGGCAAACGCCCTCGGCATGAAAGTCAGGGGCTATGACCCCTACCTCTCGGACGCCGCGCGCGCCGAGATACCCTTCGTCGAAGTGCGCCCCACTGCGGCTGAGGCTTACGAAAACGCCGAGTTCGTCTCTCTGCATATGCCCGCGACCGAGGAAACCAAAGGCATGATAAATTCCGCCGCCATAGCAAAAATGGCGGACGGCGTCATCATCGTCAACGCCGCGCGAGGAGAACTTGCGGTGACTGCCGACGTCAAAGCCGCGATCGCGGAGGGCAAAGTGCACAAATATGTCTGCGACTTCCCCACCGCCGAGATCAACGACTGCGACGGCATCCTCGCCGTGCCTCACCTCGGAGCCTCCACCGAAGAAGCGGAGGACAACTGCGCGGTGATGGCGGCGAATGAGCTCAAAGATTATATCGAGAACGGGAACATCGTCAACTCCGTCAACCTGCCCTGCCTCAAAGTCGAACTCGGAGCGAAGCACCGCGTCGCGGTCATCGCAAAGGAAGGCGTCGTGCTCCCGACGGACGGGATATCCTCCACCGCGAAAGGCTACACCTACACCCTCATAGATACGGACAGCGTGATAGACTCCGACGCCCTGAGGGGTATAGACGGCGTGATAAGAGTCCGCGTCATCAAGTGACATATCCGCAAAAAACGCGTGATGAATATCTCAAAAGCGAGGCATAAAGCCTCGCTTTTGAATTTTCCGCCCTCTTTCTGCGAGCGCAAGATCGCGCTTAAAGAGCGTCCCAAAAAAGCAATGCTCTCAAAATGTTAGATCGAGCAAGACGCTCTTTCCTCCCTCTCGCTCGCCTATATGTAAGATCGGAATGATACGGATAGGGACGCCGCCGACTAGCAAAACAAAATAAAGCGGACCGCTCCCGAAAAGTGCCCTTTCCTAAATTCTCTTTTTCTCCCGCAAACTCGTCAGAAAGCATATCCGTCCCACACCCTCCCCCGGAAAAATCCAAACATCTCCGTCCTCCGCCCCCTCCCTCTCTCACACATCGACCTTTCTCTCTCCGATTTGGACACTTGGGGACGTGTTTATTTTGTCCATTTTTTGGACATTTTAAACACGTCCCCATGTGTCCAAAATTTGAATATAAATTGCAATCTCTCGCTATTTGTACTCTCTTCTTCCTCTTCGACCACTATTTCATCACTGTCTCAAAAAAGTCCACTATTTACTTGCATTTTCTTCTCTGCCCTTCTCTTTTTTTTGCCGAATTTTCACTCTTAATCGACATCTCTCTCTCCAATTTGGACACTTGGGGACGTGTTTATTTTGTCCATTTTTTGGACATTTTAAACACGTCCCCAAGTGTCCAAAATGGAAAGGTGGTTTTATATGCGTCATTCTACCCCTCCACCACGACCCTCGCAATATGTCTCAGCGTGTTGTTCATCTGTGCCGACAGCCCCGTCCCCCTCAGCAGTATCTCGCACGGACGCTCCCTGATTATTGCCGAGATCAGATTGAGCTCCGGTTTGTCAAAAAGGTCCATCACCTCCACCTGACGGCGCACCGTGAGGTTGAACACGGCGTCCCGCGTCAGAGCGATCCTGTTCTTCGCCCCGTCCGTGCCCGTTATGAAAGACGCTATGTCATATACGTCCCCTCCCCCTCCCGAGGCGATGAGACGCATGGCGAGCGCGGCGAGCTCCTCCCAATTTTCCGTGAGCGGACGCAGGCGGAAATTGATGAGTCCGTCCACCGTATAATCCAGCGTTTCGGAGAGCACGCGATCCACTATGCTCTTTTCGTATTCGGAGTCAAAGTGCACAAGCGAACATATCAACGCGCAATTTGCATGGTTCAAGTCCATGTTGTGGAGATAACGCAGAAAAAAACGCAGTTTCATGAACACGAGGAACACGGTTTGCAGTATCTCCTTCACCTGCCTTTCGACCTCCTCTTGAAGTTCGCACACCGATGCGATGTAGACAAACACTCTGTCCTTGCTCTCCTCCACGGCGTAGGACAAATGCTTTATCTTCTGCAACTTTGCGAGGATGAATCCGATCTCCCTCCCGAACTCTTTGCCGATACTGATGACATTGGACCACATAAACACCTCGGCTATATTCTATGCAATGTTCTTTCTTTTTTACGCCTCAATTGCCGCAAGCTCACAAATAATACGGCGCGCTCCGTATCCTCACGGGCAGGCGCGGGCGTGGACGTGTCAAAAAATTTGTCCCCGAACGGTATGCCGGACCGGAATAATACGCACAGAGTCCCACGCCGCAGGTTTCCGCCCTGACCGCGTCTTTCGCCATGCCGATATGCCAGACAGGAATAATACGAACCGGGTTCAGCACCGCCGATTTCCGCCTGAACCGCGTCATTCGCCTTGTCGATATAGTGCGGTCGAAAAGTTTTGCATACTTCGCAAAAAATGTTAAAATGGGTGTAACCTCCCGTCGCGGCGGTCGTATATTTAGCGAAAGCAGGCAGCAACAGATGAAAAACGAAGCGTTTGAAAGACTTTTCAAAAGATACTACAACGAGGCGAAATTGTATCTCACCGCGCTGTGCCGCAACGAGGCGCTGGCGGAGGATATCGTATCGGAGTCTTTCGTGAAAGCCTTCGCTCTCATCGACGAGGAAAAAGAGAGCTTCAAATTCTGGCTCCTGAAAGTGTGCCGCAACGCATACTTCGACTATCTCAAAAAGGCGAAACGACTCTCCCCCGTCTACGACAATATGCGCTCGGACGAGGCGGACCTCGCCGAGAAAGTCATAGAGGACGAAGAATACCGCGCTCTCTACCGCGCCATCGCCCTGCTGAAAGACAGCTACCGCGAAGTCATTCTGCTCTACTACTTCGACGAGCTTTCCGTGTCCGAGATAGCGGGGATCACGGGGCAGACCGTCCAAAACGTGAAGGTGTTGATGTACAGGGCGAGGATAAAACTCAAAGAAATTCTGGAGGACTGACATGAATTACGAAGAAGCATTCAGACATTACCGCGAAGGTACTGCCACGGATGAAGAAAAGGCTTTCGTCCTGGACGAGCTCGCAAAAGCGAAGGCGCTCTCCACCCTTTTGGACGACGAAGCCCTGGCAGTCAAGCCCGCCCCCATCAAACAAGCCGAAGCGGAGGACGTCAGGTCCGCAAAGCATCACCTTGTGGTCAAACGCGCGTTGGCGGCGCTCATCGCCATCGCCGTCATCATAGTGGCGCTGGGAGCGATCCTGGGCGGGGTGTTCGGTTCGGCGGCGTCCTACGCCAAGAACAATATGGCGTACAACAAGACGGACGCGAGAGAGCTCGCCTCCGAATTTGCGGAAAACGACGTTCTGAAACGCGGGCTCACCGCAAAATACATCAAAGCCGATCTCGAGCGCGAGATAGACGAGGGTTTCAATTTCGCGAGCAACATCACCAGCAGCTATTACAGCTATGAAGTGGACGTAAAAGTCTATGCCGAGGACGAGAGCGGCGGTTGGTGGGAACTCGAATACGAGATACTGGTCAATTCCCACACCGGCAGCGCGTCCCTCCTCGAACCCGTGGATATCGAGCGCGAATACGGCGGTCCGAGAAGATGACCATACGCCCGATCGGACTCGCCCTTCCCTCTCCCGAAAGAGGATGAAGTCGGCGGCGACCAAAAAAGGCACATCACGGGACGCACCCGCGTCCCGTGATCCGTTTTTTTTTTGCGGAAGTCCTTCGCAAAAACGTGCAAAACGCACATCAAACCGAGGCAAACGAACTGAAATCGAAGGTTTTTTGTCGGGAACCGTTGATTATACGCAAGAATAATGTTAAGATACGAATATGTGTGGGTGTATATGCGCGTCCGCGCGCATGAAAGGAGCGCTCTCCTCCGTCGCCCTCCCAGGGAGGTCATATGTCAGAACAAGAGATCAAGAACGTTTCAGGATCCGCCGAGGAGGAAAAATATCTCGGCATTTTGAAAAAGCTAACTTTGGAAGAAAAAGCCGCGCTTTGCTCGGGGCTCACTTTTTGGACCACCACGCCGCTCGAAAAACACGGGGTGCCCTCCGTGCGCATGACGGACGGCCCTCACGGACTCAGGAGTGAGAAAGAATCCGGCGGCGGCACGAATATAATGAAGGAATCCCATCCCGCGACCTGCTTTCCCCCTGCGGTGACGAGCGCGAGCACTTGGGATCCCGAACTCCTCGAAGAGGTAGGCAACGCCATCGCGCTGGAAGCCAAAACTCTCGGCGTATCCACCGTGTTGGGGCCCGGCGTCAACATCAAGCGCTCTCCCCTCTGCGGCAGGAACTTTGAATATTTTTCGGAAGACCCCTTCCTTGCGGGGCGCATGGGCGCGGCGTGGGTGCACGGCGTACAGAAAAACGACGTGGGCGTCTCTTTGAAGCACTTCTGCGCCAACAATCAGGAACATCTCAGGATGAGCATCGACACCATAGTGGACGAGCGCGCTCTGAGAGAGATATATCTCCCCGCTTTCGAACACATCGTCAAGACGGAACAGCCCGCCACCGTGATGTGCTCTTACAACCGTCTGAACGGCACATTCCTCTCAGACAACAAGCGTATGCTCACGGATATCCTGCGCGACGAGTGGGGGTTCAAGGGCATCGTGGTGAGCGACTGGGGCGCTGTGAACGACAGATTGGAAGGCATCCGCGCGGGCATGGATCTGGAGATGCCCGGCAACCGCGGCGCGAACGATAAGGTCATCGTCAAGGCGGTGAAGGACGGCGTGCTCGCGATAGAGGATCTGGACAAAGTGGTGCTTCGCATGATAAAGTTCGCGTTCGAGCGCAAGGCGAGCGAGGACAAGAGCGTCAAGCCCGACTTCCGTATGCATGACGCGCTTGCGGCGAGAGTGGCGGCAAACGGCGCCGTCCTCCTCAAAAACGACGAGGACATCCTCCCCCTCTCCTCCAATCAGAAGATCGCGGTCATAGGCGCGCTCGCAAAGACCCCTCGCTATCAGGGTGCGGGTTCCAGCCTCATCAATCCCACCAAGGTCACGTCCTTCCTGGACGCCATGGACGCGGCGGGACAGAAATACGAATACGCGGACGGCTACAAGCTGAAAGGGGACGGCTACAAAGCCTATCTCATCGACGAAGCCGTTGACGTCGCCAAGGGCAAGGACGCGGTCATCGTCTTTGTGGGTCTCACTCCGGAATACGAGTCCGAGGGCTTCGACCGCAGGCACCTCAATCTGCCCGACTCCCACTATATGCTCGTGGACGCGCTCTCCAAGGTGAACGAGAACGTCATCGTCGTGCTCTCCTGCGGCTCTCCCGTGGCGCTCGACGACGTGGTGCCGAAATCCAAAGCCATCCTCAACCTCTACCTCGGCGGACAGTCCTCCGGCAGAGCGGCGTATGCCCTGCTCTTCGGCAAAGTCTCCCCCTGCGGCAAGCTCGCGGAGACCTTCCCCCTCAAAAACGGGGACAACATCGTGTCCCGCTACTTCCCGATGGGTCCGAGGAGCGTGCAGTACCGCGAGAGCGTGTATGTGGGTTATCGCTATTACGATTCCGCCGAAAAGGAAGTGCTCTATCCCTTCGGATACGGGCTCACCTACACCAAGTTTGAATACTCCGACCTCAGGCTCTCCTCCTCCGACATCAACGAGGGAGAGGATCTCACGGTCACTTTCAAGATTAGGAACACGGGCAACTTCGACGCCGCCGAGATCGCCCAGATATACGTCTCGGACGTGCAAAGCTCCGTCTTCCGCCCCAAGAAGGAACTCAAAGGCTTCAAGAAAGTGTTCCTGAAAGCGGGGGAAGAAAAGGAAGTTTCCGTCACGCTGGACAGCCGCGCTTTCTCCTACTACAACGTCCTCATCAAGGATTGGCACATCGAGAGCGGCGACTTCGAGATCATGGTCGGCGCGTCCTCCCGTGACATCCGCCTGAAAGCTACCGTCAACGTCACATCGGCGGCGCCTGCGGCTCCCGTGCCCGACTACCGCGCCACCGCGCCCTACTACTACGACCTCACCGAGACCAACGAGCAGAAACGCACCATCCCCATCGAACAGTTCGCCGCCCTCTACGGCGCGTCCGTGGTGGACAACGTACCTTATGCCAAGGGCGAGTTCCACAACAATTGCAGTCTCGGCGACATCTCGGTGTCCGGGGTGGGCAAGTTCCTGAACGGGCTCATCACCTTCGGCGTCGGTCTCATCGCGGGCGGCTCCACCAACCGCGAGATGATGATACGCTCCGCGATAGATATGCCCATACGCGCTTTGATGGGCTTCACGGGCGGGATGTTCACCATGGAATGCGTCGAGGGACTCGTGGATATGTGCAACGGCACCAAGGGCGGCTTCCGCCGTTTTGTCAAGGGGTTCAAGAAGGATCCCGAGCTGGAATCCTACATACTCGACGTCAAAAAAGGCAAGAACAGATGACGTTTCCCCATCCTTCGGGCGAGGCTCCGCTCTTCCCCGAATGAGTTACGGAAGGGAGCGAAGAGGCGAAGCCACGCACCCCTCCTCCGAAAAACAGACGACAGCCCGCGTCATGCGGGCTGTTTTCATCCCCTCTCGCCCTCTTGCGAGGGCTCTCCTCCTTTCAGAACACATCGCGCGGCGCGGGTAGCGTCCGCTCTATGCCGGACCGGAATAATACGAACCGGCATTCCAAAGGATAACTCTACAAAATCCCTGCCGTGTGCGTTTATGTGCCAACGCCGCAAAAGCATACGCATTTTGCTCCCGTTTTTTCTTGACTTGACTGCGCAAAATGATTATATTTGTGGCGACAGAAAGGCGCACGCGTATGCGCACGGGCGCGTCCCGGAAACGCGCGTCCCGATAAGGAGGAAACACCATGGCAAGCCCCGAAGCAAAAGCCAAATTGCCCTTGTCGGCAAGGATGAAAAACGTCACGCCCAAAAAGGTGCTCCATGCGTCGAGGTTTTATCTTTTCCTCGCCGTGCTCGCCATAGTGAGAGCGCTTTCCGCCTATATTTTCATAGTCCCCAACGGGTTTGCCCCGAGCGGCATAACGGGTCTTTCCTCCATCATCTACAACGCCGTCATCAAAGCCGACCTCGCGCTCGATCCCTGGATGGAATGGCTCTTCGACCCGTCGGTCACCGCGATGGTGCTCAACATCCCCCTCTTTATCGCGGCATTCGTGGTGCTGGACAAGAAATTCGCCTTCAACACCTTCTTCTGCGTCACCGTCTACGCCATATTCATGGCGATATTCAGGGTCGTTGACCTGCCCACCTATGCGGTGGAACAGCCCGAAAGCGGCTATAAACTGCTCGCGTCTCTCGCGGGCGGCGCTCTTGCGGGACTCAGCCTCGGCTTCATGCTCCGCTACAACACATCCCTGGGCGGCACGGACGTCATCGGGAAACTCATCTACGCCAAAAATCCCGTCTCAGACGTTCAATGGCTCATCTTCATGTGCGACTGCATAATAGTCATTGCCTCCGGCGCGCTCGGCTTGATAGGAGAAGACCTCAACAAGGAGGCCACCGCCATCATCACCGCGGTGCTCTCCCCCATGATCTACTCCTTCCTCTCCCAGCTCACCACCTCGCAGGTGGCGGACGTGTTGCAATCGGGCTTCCAGTCCTCGTTGGTGTTCAACGTCATCTCTGACAAGCACGACGAGATAGCCGAACACATCACCCGCGAAATGCACCGCGGCGTCACGATAATGGGAGGCATAGGCTACTATACGGGGGAGGAACACAAAGTGTTGGTCTGCGTGGTGAGACGCAAACAGATAAACACCGTCAAGCGCATAATCCAGGAGTGCGACCCCATGGCGTTCACCTTCATCACAAAGGCGCGCGAAGTCAAGGGCAACGGCTTCAATCCTCCTCAGGACGCGGATATGTGAACTGACTCCCGACACACAATGCCGGACAGGAATAATACGAACCGGGTCCGGCGCCGTCGATTTCCGCCTGAACCACGTCATTCGCCTTGCTGATACAACGACAAAAACGACGGCAAATGCCGTCGTTTTTTCTGCCCCTTTTTATTTTTTCTTTTGACTGTCTCTTTCGATCGTCTCTTGGAGGTCGCCTCTTTTCGGTCGCGTCTTTTCGACCGTTGCCTCTGTAACGTCTCTTCTCTGTCCTCTCCTTTGGGTCGTCCGAAAAGACTCTTCTGATCAAAACATCCGCGCGCGGGACATGAAACTGCGAACGCACGTAGGTCTACGATACGTGTACCGCCTCCGCCGCTTTCACGGCAAGCGCGCATTCCATGCGGCAACGGAACAGATCGCACCCGTACGCATACACTCCGTTGACGTCTCCCGTCGAATGCCAACCGTTGGCGGCACATCCTCCCGAGCAGTACAGTCTCGCCCAACAATCCTCGCATTCAGGCTTGGAATAGGCATTGCAACGCTTGAAATCCGCAATTATCTTTCTGCCCTCTTCCGAAATGCCGTCAAACACGTTGCCCATCTCAAAGCCCTTTTCGCCCACGAACTGATGGCAAGGGTAAAGCTCTCCCGTGGGAGTGACGGCAAGATATTCCGTGCCGGAGCCGCACCCCGAGATGCGCTTGTAAATACACGGTCCGTGTTCCAGATCCAGCATATAGTGATAGAACACAAAGGGTGCGCCAGTCCTGTTTTTCTCTATCATGCGCTCGGCGAGGAGCTCGTACTGTTTCATGACGACGGGCTTGTCTTCCTCAGTCAGCGCGCAGGGGGAATCGGGTGACGCCACGACGGGTTCCATACTGAGCCTGTCAAACCCCAGCGAGAGCATGACGTCGATGTCCTTCATGAAATCTGGGTTGAAGTGGGTGAAAGTCCCTCGGATGTAATATTCCCTCTCCCCTCTCGCCGCGGCAAACTTTTGGAATTTGGGCACTATGATGTCATAGCTCCCTGCTCCGCCCGCCGTCTTCCTGAAACGGTCGTTGACTTCCTTCCTGCCGTCCAGGCTCATGACGACGTTGTCCATCTCGCGGTTGCTGAATTCTATCACGTCGTCGTCCACCAACATCCCGTTGGTGGTGAGGGTGAAACGGAAGCGCTTGCCGCACTCCTCCTCCCGACTGCGGGCATAAGCCACTATCCTCTTCACCACCTCGAAGTTCATGAGAGGTTCGCCGCCGAAAAAGTCCACTTCCAGGTTGTGCCTGCTCCCCGAGTTCTCCAAAAGGAAGTCTATCGCGCGCTTGCCCACCTCAAAGGACATCAGAGCCCTCTCGCCGTGATACTTGCCCTGGCTCGCGAAACAATAGTCGCAGTCCAGATTGCAGGTGTGCGCGACGTGCAGGCAGAGCGCCTTGACCACGGGGGAACGCTTGGAGAGCGCGGCGACGTCGGGACGGAACCTGTCCTCCGAAAACAACCTGCCCTCTTTCACCAGCTCCTTTATGTCGGCGACGCACTCCTCGGCGTCGTCAGTCGGGATACCGAATTTTTTGGCGAGGGCGGCGACGAGCTCTCCCTCCTCGGTCTTGTCAAAGAGGGAGACCGCCTCGTACGCCACGTCGTCCAGGACGTGCACGGAGGCGCTTGCGGTGTCCACCGCGATGTTGTAGCCCAGTCTCTTGAAAAGATGTACCATAAAACCTATAAAAATCCGCCCGTGCAGGGCGGAATTTCATCCGATGTACGGAGATGAAAGACCCGTCATTTCGCGGGTTTTTCGCACTTCTGGTTGGCGACGCCGCAAGAGGTCTTGCAAGCGGACTGGCAGGAGGTCTGGCATTCGCCGCAGCCGCCCTCTTTTTTGCTGTTCTCGAGATCGCGGGTGTTCAAAGAAATTATTCTTTTCATGGTTGGCTCCTATGAGTTGATTTATTATCTATATTATACTTGCGCGCCCGACTTTTGTCAAGGGCGAGGCGGCGAGTTTCACTCTCGGGGAACCGTCACCCGCAGTTTCCCTCTCAAAACGCCGCGCGGCGCGGCTACCTCCGCGCCCTCCCTCTTTGCCGCAAGCAGATATCCGACGCACTCCGCAGTCACCCTCTCCCCCGGGAGCAGGACGGGCACCCCGGGCGGATAGACATAGACGCTCTCTGCCGCTATCCTGCCCTCCGCCTCCTCGAGAGGCAGATATTCCCTCCCGCGAAGCGCCACCTCGCCGAGCGGGAGGACGCGCTCCCCGAAGGGCGGGAAGTCGGGATAGGAGCTTTCGGCAAAGAGCGGCTCGTCCTCGCCGTCAATTGCCGAGAGGGCGGCGAAGAGCCTGTTCAGACTCCCCTCGTCATCCCCGATGGTCGCATAAGCGAGCGCGCCTCTGCCACTTGCGTATTCGAGCTCTATCCCGAACTCCTCTCTCGCTCTGCGTTTGAGGGTATGACCGCTGAAATCGCACTTTATGCAGTCGATATATATCTTTGAAGCGTCGATATTGACAGTATTTGCCTCTTTGTCCCCCGCGCCCAATACGCGGAGACGCCTGAATCCGCACGCCTTTTTCCTGAAATCGGAGAGCGCGTCCGCGAGCGCGTCGAGGCGGGAGCTTCCTCCGTTTTCAAAGTATCTCAGCATCCCGTCCACGCTCGCCATCAGCACGTAGGAGGGGCTCGATGTGCAGAACGTCGCCATCCCCGCCGCTATGTCGTCGACGTCCGCTCTTTCCGAACAGACGTGCAAGAGAGCGGTCTGCGTGAGCGCGGGGAGGGTCTTGTGCAGGCTCGTCACCACTATGTCCGCGCCCTCCCGTACGGCGGAAGTAGGAAACGCCTCCGACAGCCCGAGATGCGCGCCATGCGCCGCGTCCGCTATGAGCAACGCTCCCGCCGAATGCGCCGCCTCGGCAAGCGCGGATATGTCGCTCGTCACACCCTCGTAGGTGGGGGAGGTGACAACAAGGGTTTTACATCCCGTCTCGCGAAGACGTTTTGCCGCCTCGGCGGGAGTTATCTCCCCGAAAATGCCGTAGCCTTCCACCCGAGAAGGCATGAGGTACTCCGCGCGCAGTCCCAGCTTTTCTGCGGCATTGAACACCGAGCGATGGCAGTTGCGCGCGATGAGGACGCCTCCCCTGCCGCACGCCGCAAGCGCGGCGAACATCCCTCCCGTCGAACCGTTGACGGAAAGATACGCCGCTCTGCTCCCCCAAAGTCTCGCCGCCCTCTCCTCCATATCGCGGAGGACTCCTTCGGGAGCGTTGAGGTCGTCGAAACCCTCCGTCTCCGTGATGTCGAACGCGCCGCCGAGGGAGGAAAGCCACGGAAATGCGGAGAGCGCGCGTTTGTGCCCGGGCATATGCATGGGCAGTATGTCCTCGTTGCCGAGGCGCGCCAGCATATCGAAAAGGGTGTCCTTTGGCATTCTTCCTCCTTGCGCCCGACTCTGCGGAAGCCCTTGCGGCGCTTCGCGGGAGGGCGGATCTTCGTTATTATCAAATTATAATACCTTTCCCCGCCCTCGGGCAAGTCAAAAGAGCGCGTTGACATCGGGAGGCTTTTGAGATATGCTGAACTTGTCCCCGCCGCCGCGGCGGAGGACGCGCGGCGGACCGCCGCAAAAGGAGGAAACATGAAGAGCTATCGCAAAGTGCTGACAGTCAACATCCCCTCCCGCAGAGGGTTTTTGAACATCACTCCGCAAGTGGCGCAAGCGGTGCGGGAATCCGGGGTGCAGGAGGGGCTGGCGCTCGTCAACGCGATGAACATCACCGCGAGCGTATTCATCAACGACGACGAGAGCGGGCTCCACTCCGACTACGAGAGATGGCTTGAAAAGCTCGCGCCCGAGAAGCCGTACTCCCAATATGCGCACAACGGATACGAGGACAACGCCGACGCCCACCTCAAACGCACGATAATGGGACGCGAAGTGGTGGTCGCCATCACGGAAGGAAAACTTGATTTCGGCACCTGGGAACAGATCTTTTACGGCGAATTTGACGGTATGCGCCAAAAGCGCATAATGATAAAGATAATCGGAGAGTGACCCGCAAGGAAGGGGGATGCTGAGCCGAGCCCGAGAGGGGGGACTTCCCTTCCTTTTCGGGACTTAGCCCCATATCCTCCCCACCGATGTCCGTCCCGCTCGCCGTTCCGCAGAGGCGATGAGGGTCCTCCTCCGCGCGGACGCTCCGCCATCGGCAACGCAAAACCGCCCTCTCGTTTTGCACGAAAGGACGGTTTTTTATGTAATTTTTGCGCGTTTAACTGCGGATATCGCAAACATCACGCGTCTGCCTTTGTCGGACGCGGAGGTCGCGCACGGAGGTCGCGGATGGCATCCGTCCTCTCATGCCCATCCTCTCGGACGCGGCAAAACGCGCCTCAGAGCACGGTCACCGTGCCGTCCTCTTCCACGCGGAGCCTGTCCCCCGTCTTGACAGTTTCGAGAAACTCGTCGCCGAGGAGGTCTATCGCGATGACGTTGCTCCCCTCCCACACTTTGGCGAGCACGATGCCGCTTGCGGCAAGGCTGTCGATGTGTTTGGAAAAGAGGAAACACGCGGGTTCGATCTTCATCGCGCACGCGGTCTGTATGACCAGCCCGCCCGTGGTGGAACCTATCGTCACGGGAAGACACAACGCTTTGCCCGTGATGTTTTTGCCGAAGAGGTCGGGATTGTTCTGATCGGACACTATGACCTCGGGTTTGTTTGCCATGGCGCTCTTCTGGAAGGTGGCGAGAGTGTTCACTCCCGCGCGGGAGACCACAGCCTCCCCTTCCCAATTGCCGCCTGCTATGACTCTGCCTTTGAACGTCTTCATCTCTTTCCCTCCTCGCCCGCGATGACGCGGAGGATGTCCGCGTCCTTATAGTAGCGCGCCACGGAATAGGTGCGCAATTTGTTGCTGTTTGTGGCAATGGGAGTGCTCTTTGTCAGCGGATTGTTGGTGTACATCAAGGGACAGATGCTCGTGAGAGTCGCGCCCGTTGCGGTGAGTAAGCCGTAAAGAGGGGTGGCTTTGAACTTTTTTGCCACTCCGGGGGCGGCGCAGAGGACGGTGCGCACCGCGACTTTCTTCCTGCCCGCCTTGTCGAGCTCGGCGCAAATGGCTTTTGTCCATTCCGTGAGCTGAGCGAAAGTGAGGTGGGGACAGCCTATGAAACAGAGCTTGGCTTTCGCATCGGGGTTTTTCCACATCACGGGATAAGAGCGGTATACCCTCTCCAACTCCGCGTCATCGATGACGTAGGTCTTGGCGTCGGGCAGGATGAGAGCCTCTCCCGACTCCTTCGCCTCGGGGGTGAGCCCGTCGATGTGATAGAGCCCCACCGCGCCGTTGCTCGCCGTGGCCGCGCCGAAATCTTTGAGGTACGCCGCCACGTCATCCGTCACCTCGTTGCCGAGGAACTTGTCCAACCCGTAGACATACGGCACGTCCTCGACCACCTTCATACCGATGGCGCTCCCGAGCACCTGCGCCTCGGGTTTTCGTGAGGTCTTGACGACGACCTTCCACGACGCTTTCCTTCCCTCGTCGGTCAGGAGCCCGAAATAGGGCACGAAACCGACGATGGAGCCGAACAGATCCAGCATCCCGCTGTTGCGGTTGCACCGCGCGCCCAGCACCGAATTGGCATATACCACCGCAGATGATTCCGCCCAGGAGAGCACGTCTCCCTTTTTGGGGATATTGCCCGTCTCGGGCAGATAGCAGGTGCAGGAAAATGCGTCGGCGTCCCGCAGCCCCACTTTGGCGAGCTGAGCCTCGTACTCCTTTTGCATGGAGTACATTATCTTGCTGAAAACGAGTTTGTTGAGGACGTTGCACTTCACGTTCTCGTAGTCGATGGGACGGGGATCGACGGTGAATCCGCCCTCCGCTTTGAGCCCTGCGGCTATGAGTTCGTCCATAGTGCGGAAGAGAGGCTTCAACAGCCCTATCCCGAAACTTGTGACCAAATGCCCCTGCTTGTGAGTCACGGGCACGAGTTTTTCCGCTCCGAACACGTCGCCGAACAAAACGAGGGTCTTCAGGACTTTCGCCATGGTCTC
The DNA here is from genome assembly GCA_944363035.1 of uncultured Clostridia bacterium. GTDB lineage: Bacteria > Bacillota > Clostridia > Christensenellales > CAG-917 > Limadaptatus. The sequence continues at coordinate 18,049 of CALVTS010000011.1, read as the reverse complement.
CCCCTTTTCGCCGCGAAGTATCCCGAGCTGTTCGTCGGTGAGCTTCATCTTGTATTGCATATTTCCCCCTCGGGCGCGAGCGCCCTTATTTTTTTGCGGATACGGCATGCCAGACAGGAATAATACGAACCAGGTTCGGCGCCGCCGATTTCCGCCTGAACCGCGTCATTCACCTTGCTAATACAGTCAAGTATTAGTTGCGGCGACTTCCTTGCTCAGCCAAAAATCGGTTGGCGCGGAACTGCTCGCACCTCAGAGCAAGAGACTTTCGGATGATGTTGCGCGGACGGAACGCAGTCAATAGTATACATATTGGCAAGTTTCGGCTGTGCAAAAGCGCCGAAAAGAATTGCTCTGAGGCTGGTTCGTATTATTCCTGTCTGGCATAAGCCCCGTCCGAATATATTATCTCACTTTTTCCGCTCTCTTTCAAGCCCCCTATTTGCGAACACCTCGCCCGCGTAACGCGCGCTCTCGGCGGCGTCACGGCAATAGCGGTCCGCGCCTATCTTTTCGGCGTAATCGGCGGTGAGCACAGCCCCGCCCACCATGACCTTGCAATCGGGACAAGCCTCTTTCAGCGCCTCCACAGTAAGGCGCATATTGTCCACCGTGGTGGTCATCAGAGCGCTCAGTCCGCACAGCTTCACGCCGTTTTCGCGGCAGGCTCTCACCACCTCCTCGCAGGGCACGTTCTTGCCGAGGTCTATGATGCGGTAGCCGTAATTTTCAAGCACCGTTTTCACGATGTTCTTACCTATGTCGTGCACGTCCCCCTTGACGGTGGCAAGCACTATGACGCCTTTCTCGGCGCTTCCGGCAGGCAGAGTCGCGCGCACGGCGTCGAAGCACTTTTTGGCGGTCTCGGCAGAGGAGATGAGCTGGGGCAGGAATATCTTCCCCGAGGCGTAATCCTCCCCCACCGCATTCAGCGCGGGGATGAGGTAGTCGTCGATCACCTCGAGCCCGTCATGCGTTTTCAGAAGCTCGCGGGTGATCTCCGCCGCCCTGTCCAAACCCTTTCTTATGCAATGAGCGAGCTCCCCCTCCGACGACTGCGAGGAGAGTTCTTCTGCGCCCGAAGACGTAGGCTTTACTGCAGGCGCCGCTTCGACATATCCCGCATACTTTTCGGCATAGCGGGCGCACCCGACGTCCCTCCCCGAGAGCACGTTGAACGCGTCCACCGCCTGCATATTTTCGGGTATATTCGGGTTGAGAATGGGAAGGTCCAACCCCGCGTACATCGCCATGGTGAGAAAGGAGGTGTTGACTATCTTCCTCGCCGGGAGCCCGAATGAGACGTTTGACACGCCGAGAGTGGTCTTGACCTCGAACTCCCTCTTTATCGCGGTGAGAGCGGACAGCGTGCGCATCGCCTGTTCCTGCTCCGCGCCCGCCGTGAGAGTGAGGCAATCCACAAAGACATCCTGTTCGGGTATGCCGTGAGCCTTGGCGGCAAGGATGATCTTGCGCGCGAGCTCCAGCCTCTCCTCCACGGTGCGGGGCACTCCCCTTTCGCTCACCGTGAGCGCGACGACGGCGGCGCCGTACTTTTTCACGACGGGGAGAAGGGAGTCAAGGCTCCCGTCCTCGGCGTTCACGGAATTGACGATGGCTTTCCCCGTATAAGCGCGGAGCGCCCTTTCCACCGCGTCCGCCTTGCCGCAGTCTATCTGCAAGGGCGCGTCCGTGAGAGAGGACAGGAATCTCACCATCCTCGGGAGCATCTCCCCCTCGTCTATGCCGGGGACACCGCAGTTGACGTCCAAAATGTCCGCGCCCGCTTCCACCTGCTCTACGGTGCGGGCGGCGATATAGTCTAGATCCCCCGCAAGGAGAGCCTCTTTCATTGCCTTTTTGCCCGTGGGATTTATGCGTTCGCCCACCACTTTCACGCCGTCGATGAATACCGCCTTTGTCGCAGAACACACGGCTGAAACATACGGAATGATGCGTTCAACAGGCTTTTTGGCGGAAAGCATACCTTTCACCGCCGCAATATGGGCGGGAGTCGTGCCGCAACATCCGCCCATGACCGAGACGCCTATATCCGCGTAATCGGAGTACATGGCGGCAAATCCCTCCGCTCCGACGGAGTAGTTCATCTCGCTGTCGGGAAGTCCCGCGTTCGCCTTGACGAAGACGGGGACGCGGCTCACCGCGAGCAATCTCTTCATGAGAGGAAGTATCTTGTCGGGACCCAGCGAACAGTTGATGCCGAGAAAGTCCGCATATGCCGAGGCTGTGAGCCCGAAGCACTCCACGCTGCACCCCGTGAACGTCCTGCCGCTCTCATCGAAGGTCATGGAGCACATGACGGGAAGGGAGCTGTTCTCACGCGCGGCGAGCGCCGCCGCTTTGAGCTCGGTGAGGTCGGACATGGTCTCGATGAGGATGACGTCCGCGTCCCGCCCTGCGAGCACCTGCTCCCTGAACACATCGTAAGCCTCCTCGAAGGAGAGGTCGCCGAGAGGCTCTGTGAGCGCGCCCGTGGGACCTATATCCAACGCGACGAAGGCTTTGCCGCCCGCCGCCTCGCGCGCGAGACGCACGCCCGCGGCGGTGAGGGACGCCGCCTCTCCCGAGGCGGGATGCTTGCGGCGGTTCGCGCCGAAAGTGTTTGAAAGGATGACGTCCGCGCCGCTTTCGAGATAGGCGCGGTGCACCGCGAGCACCTTATCGGGGGCGTCCAGGTTGAGAGCTTCGGGAGGGACGCCCGCAGGCAACCCCTGCTTTTGGAGTTCCGTGCCGAAGCCGCCGTCCAGGAGGACGAAACGCTGTTTTGCGTATTTGAGAAAGTCCTTTTTCATATCACATCTCCGCTTTTCGCACGCCGATGACGGCAGTCACGGTCTTTTGCGGGATCATGATGTGATCCGCGCCGATGTACACGCCGAGTTTTCTGCCCATATCGAGGAGGCGCATGAAATCCGTCTGCTGTTCCAGCGGGAAATCCGCATACCCGCAGGAAAACCGTCTCGTCACCCTGCCCCCCTCCTTGCGGGAGATCTCATCCGAGAGCTCGTCCATGACGCGCTCTATGAGAGACACGGCGGCGGCGTCCGTCATGACGGCGAGGGCGGGATCCTCCCTCATGAGTCGGGCGACGAGCTTGTCCACATCCAGCCCGAGAGTGCCCGCGACGAGATATGCCGCGTCGCAACCCGCAAGGTGTCTGAGTATGGCGTTCCCCCTGAAAGTGACGCCGCTCCCCGAAAGGGTCACGCCGTCGGGCTCCAGACAGAATCTGCGCCATACCGTGACGGGACGCGCGGCTGAAAGGCAGAGCTCCTCCGCGCGGTCGAGATCCTGCTCGTCGGCGGCGGTGAGCTCCTGACCGCGAAATCCGAGGTATCGCAATGTCTCGGCGCGGGATATCTTCATTTTGCGTTCTCCGAATTGAGCTTTTCAAAAAAGGGACGCACGTTTTCGGTTATGCGGCGGGCGACGTAGGCGTTGTTCATGATATAGAGGTGTATGCCGTCCACTCCCCCGCTGAGAAGGTCGATGATCTGATCCGTGGCGTAGGCTATCCCCGCCTCGCAGAGGGACTCGGGATCGTCCGCGAAACGCGCGTACATACGGGATATCTTGGAGGGTATCTTTGCCGCCGTCATCTTAACTATGCCGCCGAACTGGGAGGCTTTGACAAGAGGCATTATGCCCGCCTGCACGGGCGTTTCTATCCCCGCGAGGCGCACCATGTCCAGGAAACGGAAGTAATCGTCGTTGTCGAAAAAGAGCTGAGAATTGAGGTGGGTCACGCCGAGATCCACCTTGTATTTGAGGTGGCGGACGTCATCGACCATGCTGTCGCACTCGGGATGTCCCTCGGGATAGCACGCCGCCGAGACGTCGAAATCGAACCCCTGCTCCTTTATAAAGGAAATGAGGTCGGAAGCGTATCTGAAATCCGCAGACGTCGCGCCCTCCACCCTGTCGCCTCTGAGGGCGAGCACGTTCTCCACCCCCGACGAGGAGAGCTCCCCGAGAGCGGAAAGCACCTCCGCCTTGGTGGAGTTGATGCAGGTGATATGCGCGAGCGGCTCCATACCGAGAGCGCGCACCTTGCGCGCCACCTCAGCGGTGTGAGCGTTGCGGCTCCCGCCCGCTCCGTACGTCACGGACACATAGTCGGGTCTGAGGGCGGAAAGCTCCTCCAAGGTGGCGTTTATGCCATCCATACCGCTCTCTGCCTTGGGCGGGAACACCTCAAACGAAAGCGCCGCTTTTTTGCTCTTGAAAAGGTCTGCGATCCTCATAACCCCTCCGTACACATGACTATAAAATATAATAGCACACAAACGCGCGCGCGTAAACCGTAATAAATTTTTCCCCGCGAGGCGGAGGCAAAACGGATATGCGTGCGCCCTCCCGCGATATGCCCTGCTCGCCCCATGACCCGCCGCCGCGATATGCTTGCCGCCTTATCTCCCGTCGCCGCGATATGCGTTCGGAGGCTCATCCTAACCCCATCATGCGTTTCGGGAGCTCTCCTCTTGTCGTGAAAAAAACCGCCCCTGCCGAGACTCGGCAGGGGCGATGATATACATGGCTTAGCTCTTCATCACGCCTGAGGCTTGTAAGCGAGCACGCCGTAGAAGGGCCACTCGGCGGGAATGACGATGGCTGCCGCCGCATTCTCATCCACTGCCGCAACGATATCTCTCAGCTCTTCGAGGTTGGCGTAAAGGTCGGTGTGGATGCCCACATAGTACACGCCGTCGATGACGTACATCACAACGCCCGTGGTCTCCACCGTCTCGCCCTTGAAGCCTTTGCCCGTCACGCTCACGATGTCGCCCGCCTCGACCTGAGAGCCGTCTGCGTTGGCGATACCCGTGATCTCGCTGACATACGCGTCGCCGTTCTTGAAGAAGGTCTTATCCTCGCGCAGGCTGTAAATGAGGTCCTCATAGCCCACATAGTCCTTCTCCGTCACGGTGCCGTAGGAGAACGCATCTGCGGGCACCTTGAAGGTGAGGCTGTCGCTCGCGATGAGTTCCTCAACGGTGCCGCGCAGACTTCTTATGGTGCTTTCGGTGAGGTCGGTGAGGTCTTCAAGAAGGGTCTCGGTGTAATCGAGGATGGGCTCGAAGCCGATGACGATGCCGTTGGTACCGATGCTGTCAAAGTAGCCTTCGACGTCCGCCGTGTCGATGCCGAGAGACTCGGCAAGCACGCCCACTATCTTTCCGATGAGACCTTCGATGTTGATGATCTCGCGGGTCTCGTCACAGACCATGTTCTTGTTTTTGTCGCACGCATAGTTGCCGTCTTTGTCGGCTTCATGCTTGTGCTCGGCGGGAGCATCGGCGGCGCCTGTCGCCGCGTCCTTGATGAGCTTGTCCACGACCTTGGCAAGCGCCTCCACGTCGTAGACGCCGCCTGCCGCGAGCTGTTCGCCGCCCACTTCGTTGGTCGCCGCAGAGAGCACTGCCTTACCAACGGCAGAATCATAGTGCAGAGTGAACAGGTTTTTGGGGGTGGGGCCGGAGGCGCTCTTCACCCTGTCCACGGAGATGTGGATATACCCGAAGTCTTCGAGCATGGCGATGATGTCGCCTATCTCGAAGTCCACGAATCCGAGCTTGAATCCTTCCGCGATCGCCATACCATCGAGCAGGGGCTTGTTGCCCTTCACCAGGTCGAGCATTCCGATGAGGACGAAGGGATCGACGTCCACGGCGATGTCCACAACGTACGCCGCATTGGAATTACCTTCCGCGTCCTTGCCTTCGATGTTGATCTCGCCCTTGAAGTTGAGGACGTTGACGGCTTCTTCCTCGCTGGCTTCGGCAAAGCCTTCCACCAGTCCGCCGAAGAGATCGCCCTTCACCTCAGTCTCCGCCGCGTCGGCAAAGCCGAAGCAGATCCTGACGGCATAGCTGCTGCCGATCATCCTGAGCAGTTCGGTGACAGTCGTATCCGCGGTGACGCCGGGGATGACCTTGCCGACGGCGCCCATGACTTTGCCGATAATCTCGGCATATTCGGCGAGTGATTCATCGATCTTGACAAGCCCGGGGTTTTCCTCGGTGCCGTCACCCGCGATAAAGTTGATGATCTCGCCGAGGTCTAGCTCGAACATATACGCGTCGTCATTGTGCGCATAATCGGGGACGAAGCCCAACAGGATCCCGCCGACCATCTGATCGGATTTGAACCCGTCCGCAGTCACGGGCACAATCCCCATTATGTTCGCGCCATAGAGACCGAGCCAATCGTCCAGAACGGTCATCATAACATGACCGAGATCGAAGCCGTTGAGCTTGAGGAACTCGCCGTCCTTGCCTGCCAGACCGTAGATGTACTCGTTGACGGAGTCGAACACGAGGCTGAATATCCTCTCGTCTGCGGCTTCGCCCTCGCCCTTTTCGGCGATCTCGAGCGCGAAGGCAAACTCCTTCACCTCGTTTTCATCCGCACGCACCGCGTCCAGGTCGTCCAGCATGGCATCCCACGCCGCCGCCAGTTCGGGATCGACTTCATCGTCATCCTCAACAGGAGGAGGACCGCCGCCGGGGGTGTCCCCGCCGGGGGTATCGCCGCCGGGGGTATCGCCGCCGGGGGTCTTTCCACCGTCATCGCCGCCCTCGTTGCACGCCACGAAGAGCATACCGCAGGTGAGGCAAAGCACAAGCGCCAGGATGACGATCAAAAATGCTTTTTTCTTCATAATTTGCTCCTTATTCTAAAACTCAGCCCACTTTGAGACCTGATTTTAAGCTACACGCGTTTGAAGCAATATGATTATTGTGTGAGTTTTCTCACAAAACATTTATGCAACATTAAAATAATCTTTCATTTCATATCCCGCGCGCTCGCGTGAGCGGTTTATCCCGTATCGGCAAGGCAAATGACGCGGTTCAGGCGGGACTCGGCGCGTCGGACCCTGTGCCTATCATTTCGGACCTGCAAACTTCCCTCCCCCGCGTATCCCGAAGAGCTCAACGAGACATAATAAAAGTGTGTCCTGAAAGCGACGGAGCGGGTCATGACCGTATCTGCGGCCCGCGAGCCCGATCTCCCCTCCCCGCCGCAACGTCTTTGCCCGCGTTTAGGCTGAAAAAATCGCCGAAAAGAATTGCTCCGAGGCAGGTTCGTATTATTCCGGACCTTTACATATTGGCAAGTTTCGGCTGTGCAGAAGCGCCGAAAAGAATTGCTCCGAGGCTGGTCCGTATTATTCCGGACCGGCATACATAAACCGAAAGGAGGCTGACATGAAACTTAAAGACAGCAGAACTTATCAAAATCTGGCAAGATCCTACGCCGGCGAGTGCCAGGCGCGCACGCGGTATGAGTTTATCGAATACGGAGCGCGCATGAACGGCTTCAAATATCTTGCCGAGCTTGTGGACAAAGTGGTGTACAACGAGTTCAACCACGCGCGGATGTTTTACACATTCATCCAGCAATCCGAGGAGAAGCAGGTGGAAAACATCGACATCTCGGCGGGATACCCTTTCAAGGAAAAGTGGGATCTGCAAGCCAACCTGCGGATAGCCGCCGAGGACGAACTTGACGAGGCTGAAAGGATATATCCGGAATTCGCCGCCGTCGCGCGCGAGGAGGGCTTCCCCGAGATAGCCGAGCTTTACGAAAACATCATCGGGGTGGAAAAATGCCACCACAAGCTCTTTTCGGAACTATACGAACAGATGAAGAGCGGCTCTATGTACAAAAAGAAGGAAAAGGTCAAATGGAAGTGCGCTGACTGCGGCTACGAAGCGGTCTCGAAGGAGGCTTGGCAGGAGTGCCCTCTCTGCAAAGCCAAGCAGGGCTCTGTGATGCTCATCCTTCAGGACTGACTCCCCGCGCCGCGCACCTGCCTCGGACAGCACGGCTTCGATGTGAGGGAAAGATTGGGGGCGTATGCTTTCACCGAAGCATCCGTCCGAAAATATCACCTCCCCCGAAAACACAAAGCAGGAGCCCCCTCATGAGAGGAGGCTCCTGTCCTTTCGGGAGCGGATAAACCGCTCGGAGGTCGTTTGGTTTACGCTTCGGGAGTCTGTGCCGCAGGGATGTTGATGGCGCCGATCTCGACTTCAAACTTGGAGGTACCGTACTCTATCTCGAAGGTCACGAAGAAGTCGCCGGATTCCGCTATGGTCCCGTTGACGAGCGTATACTTGCTGCTGAACGAATACTTGCCCTTCCTGACGTCCGCCGTCACCTCATAAGCGAGCGTGTCGCCGTTGTAGATGCCGTAGGAATCGGACGTCGCGTCATACTTCACGGTATAGCCCGCGCCGAGAGCGGAGACATCCAGCATTTTCTCGAGCGTCATGCCCACGGAGAGTTCGTAACCGGTCCCCGCTTTGAAGGGGGTGACGTCCACCAGGTGGAAGAACTTCTGCGCGACGCCGTTGTAGGTCAGAGCGTACTCGATCTTGAAGGAACCCGCAAGCGCGATGTTGCCGTTCGCGTCAATGGCGGTGGCAGTAACGTCCTTGTCGTTCTGATAGACCTTGACGGTCACTGCGACGACGAGTTCCTCACCGTTGTAGATACCGTAGCCTTCCGCGCCCCACTTGAAGGCGTAGTTGCTGTTGAGCCGGTTGACGTTGCTGACGAAACCGTCCAGCTTGGAGCCGAGCTCTATCGCGGAAGAGGACTGCTTGTTGGAAGCAGACAGTTCATAGGCGTAGAAGTCGTCGGAGAAATAATACCCGTTTCTTTCCGCCGTGACGTACACCCTGGAGGAACGGCTGCCGGACGCATTCTCATTGGGCCAGTTGGTGATGAAACCGTTCGCATCGCCAACGACGAGCACGCCTTCTTCGGCGTCATCCCATCTCATGGTGATGACGATGTCCTTGAGGACGGTGCCGTCTTCAGCCTTGGCTTCCCACTTCTCAGTCTCCGCATTGTAGGACAGAGAGTAGGTCTTGTCGCCGACTTCTATCGCGACGGATACCGCATTGCCGAAATACACGGTGCCGACTCCGCTCATTGCGAAGGCGTCTGCGGGAGTCTCGACGGTGCCGAACTCATAGACGATGCTGGAAATGGTGACGCCGTTCGCCTTCACGCTTACGGTAGCCTTGTGCAGACCGATGAGCGCGAGGTCCTTGTTGAGAGTGACGGTCAGTCTGTTTTCACCGACTTCTCCGATATCGGCGAAGTCCTTGCTCTCCTGATGCATGCTGTAGAAGCTCTTGGAGCCGATGTTGTAGGAGAGGCTGGTTATGTCGCACTCGGTGACTTCGCCGTCGGGAGAGGTGAGCTCCGCCTCGACGGTGTAATCATACTTCGCGCCGAGGACGGGGATCGCGTCGGAGACTGCGCTCACCGCAACGGTGGAAACATTGAGGGGGACTTCCGCCTTGTAGCCGTTGACGTCCACAACGATCTTGTAGGCGCCGGCGGGCACAACGACGTTGTTTTCGGCGTCGAACGCATTCGCGACGACGTTGCCCTTCGCGTCAACGATGTAGCAGTACTTGTTGAAGGTCTTCTCATCGAGGACGATGGTCTTTGCTTCCGTGCCCTTGTTGTAGGAGAGGGTCACGTTGCTTCCGCTCTTCAGCCAGCTGAAAGCAGTCTTTGCGCCTGCCACGGGCTGTGCCGCATAGGTATATTCGATGGCGGCGCCGTCCTCATGACCGACGATCTTGACATTGCTCGCCTCGGCAGAAGTCTCGGTGAGGGTGAGGGTGACATCAACGGAATAGATGCCGAACACGGGATATGCCGAAAGATCGATGACATTGACCAAAGAAGACGTCGTGCCGTTGAGCAGTTCGACAAGAGACTTGCCCTGGTTCGCCGCGGCGACATAGAGGGTCACATTCTGCGGACCTTTCTTGCTCCAATCGACGTCCAGCGCGTCATAGCCGATGACATAGCCGTCAAAGGTCACGGTGGAGTTGTCAACGAGAGATTTGCCTTCCAGCGTATAAGTCTGTCCGAGACCGATGGTCGGGAAGAGCGCATAGAAGTCGGAAGGAAGCCCCGTGATCTTGGTCACTTCGCTGACGAGTGCGGCAGAGGGGGTGCTCTTCATCGCATAAAGCTCAGCCATCTCGGTGGAAGTGTCTGCAGTGCCGTAGCTTGCCTGCCGGACCTGAATGTTGAGGGTCGCAGCGTTATGCCAAAGCGAGGGCAGGAAGCTGCTTGCCAAGCTCAGATCGGGCACAAGTTCGACCAGCATATCCACAAGACCGTTCATGTCGATGTTGACGCCATTCGCCTTGATGTCGGCAAGAGCCGCGTTCAAGTCGGAAAGGTCGAGGTTGAGCACGTCGAGGATGCCGGTGAGGAGACCCATCACGTCAAAGCCGCCCTCTTCATCCGCCTGACCGAGCGCGCCGGTCACGGCGTTCTCGATGTAGCTCGCGAGAGTGTCAAAGTCGTACACGCCGCCGAGCGCGACATAAGCCTTATAAATAATGGCCGTGATCTCTTCGCTGTTGAGCTGAACGAGCGCGTTGCCCTCAGAGAAGTCGGAGTAGATGGTGAGGATGTTCTTGGTGGGCTTGTTGTCCTCTCCGACCTGATCGACGGTGATGTTGATATAACCGAGGTTTTCCACCATCTCCACTATCTTTTCGAGGGTGTTGGTGTCATCCAGGTTGAAGCTGAGTTTGAAATCGGGGTCTATCGCAGTACCGTTGAGGAGGCATCCGTTGCCCTTGACATAATCGAGTATGCCGAGAAGCTGGAAGATGTCGATGTCCATATCGACATTAATGACATAATCCGCAACGGGTTCGCCCTTTTCGTCTCTGAGCTGGGCGGTGCCGTCAAGAGAGAAGTTGAGGAGGTTCTTCGCAGGGAGTTTGCGGGCGTCCGCAACGCCTTCCATGAGCCCGTCGAAAGGATCGGCGTTCTCTGCGTCTGCGGTCGCGGCAACGTCGTCAAATCCGAAGTACGCCTTGACGGAGTAGTTGTTCGCCACTTCCATAAGAAGACCGCTGACGGTGAGATCCGCAGTCTCCTCTATGCCGAGCAGTCCGCCGAGAGTGTCGATGACGGTGGCAAGAGTTTCTTCGCCCAGGAATCCCGCAAGAGTGGAATCGAGGTCGACAAGACCGGGGTTTTCCTCGGTGCCGTCACCCACGATGAAGGTGATGATGGAGGCAAGGTCAATTTCGAACATATAGGAAGTGCCCTCATTGGCGTAATCACCGATGAAGCCAACCAGGATCGCGCCGACCATCTGATCGGATTTGAATCCTTCCGCAGTCACGGGCACAAGCCCCATTATCCTCTCGCCATAGAGACCGAGCCAATCATCCAGGACGGTCATGATGACATGGCCGAGGTCAAAGCCGTTGAAACTGGCAAATTCGCCGTCCTTGCCCGCCACGCCGTAGATGTAATCCTTTCCGGCATAGTTTTCGAAGGCGACGCCGAAGATCCTCTCATCGGCAGCTTCGCCCTCACCCTTTTCGGCGATCTCGAGACCGAATGCAAACTCCTTGTTTTCATCGGTACGAACTGCATCAAGAGCGTCTATCATGGCGTCCCATGCCGCGGCTTTTTGTTCGTCTATCTCTTCATCGCCGCCGGGAGTATCGCCGCCGCCGGGAGTATCGCCGCCGCCGGGGGTATCGCCGCCGCCGGGGGTCTCGCCGCCGCCGTTGTTGTCGTTGCACGCCACGAACAACATACCGCAAGCCAGGCAAAGCACCAACGCCAGTACGACGATCAGAAATACTTTCCGCTTCATAAATTTTCTCCTTGTTTGTGATATTTTGGCAGTATCCGCCGTTTACAAGTATATTTAACCTGGCTGTCATTCAAATTAAATTAAAATTAAATTGCGGGTTTTCAAGATGATTTTTCTCACAAAATTACTAGAATATTACATTAAAATTACGGAAAACTGCCCTAATGAGAGGGAAAACGACACTTGTATTGAAATCTTGTAGTCAATTTCATTTAATAATTATGAAATGTAATATTGACAACGCTTTTTCCTTCTTTTTTCCGTCCTCGACCTCCCCTCTTTGCGCGCCCGGAATATATTGACGCGCGTGACGCGCGCGCGTATATATAGTGGCGTCGGAAGCGATCCGCGGGGTGGGGAACTCGCTTGCCGCTTTCCCCCCTCTCCCCCTTTTCCCCTCTCCTCCGAACGCATTTTCAATGAAATGTAAATTTAATTATACGGGAGGGTCTGCCCCCCCTCTCATCGTATGGACCTACCGACAAGTTTCGGCTAAGAAAAAGCGCGGAAAAGAATAGTTTCAAAATCGGTTCGTATTATTTCGGGACGGTATCTCGGGACGGTATCTAAAAAAGACCTTCCAATTTGGAAGGTCTTTTTTGCTTGCGGCAGAGCTCTGCTGTGCGGGGACGTGGGGCGTCCCGCAGGTGATATCCCCTCCGTGCGGCGCGAAGAGAGCGCGGGCAGAGTCTCCGCGCGCTTCCTGCGTCACTCCGCCACGGTGATGTATTTGTCGAACAGGTAGCCGGAGTTGCCCGAGAGCAACAGCCGCACCCTGTAATGACCCGCTTCGTTGAAAGTCAGACGGAAGGATATCCTGAGCGGGGAGACTATGAGCGCGGGCAGAGCCTCCGCGCGCAGGACCCCTGCGGTCTCCGTAGCCGAGAAGCCCTCCGCCGTAAAGGCGCCCAACGTCACCGCTCCGCCCTCAGCCGAAAGGTCCACGCCTGTGCCATACTGCGGCGAATCCGAGGTGTATTTCAGCACCGAGAGGGTGAGGGCGCGTTCGGGCTGTAAGCTGACGCCGTGCGTGGCGTTGACGAGGTCGCCCGCAAACAGATATTCCGTATCCGTGAACCAGAATACGTTTTCGGAGGAAGTCTGCACGAATTTGTAGGTGGCGCGATCTCCCTCGTAAGCTGTGACGCGCTGGGTGAAAGGCTCGCTCTCGAAAGGTTTGGGGTCGTCGGGGTCGCTCATATCCGTGAACACCCTCGCCGTACACTCGAAGTCGTTCGCCACCAGGAAGGTCACGGTGTAGCCCCCCAACAACATACGCGTGCTCGTCCAGTCGCGGGAGCTCTCGCTCAACGGGATGTTGCGGATATAGAAGTTGTCGGCGGTGAGATAGAGTTTGATGCCCTTTGAGGTGCCGTCGGCGTAGTCGTAATACGCCACCGCCTTCACATGGTTGGTGATGGTGGACATATAAACCGTGTCCCCCACGCCGTGGGATGGCATCCTGTCCTCGGCGATGTCAAACTCCACCCTGTCGGGGTCGGCGATGTGATAGGTCAGCTCTTCGCTGCCGTCCATGAACGTCCACTTCACCGTGACGTCCCCCGCCTTGGTGGAGTAATAGTAATCCGAGAAGATGACCATATCCCTCACGCCCACCGCGTCCGTCTCGCCGACGAGCTCCATGCTCTTGGTGTATCCGTTGACGTATTCCACCCTGCCCTCGGCAAAAATGAAATCGGGGAGCTCGGTGCTCTGACCGATGTAAAGTCCGTCGCCGTCCGGGGTGTCCTTGGCGATGATTTCGAGCTCGGTATCCGTCGAGACCCTGGGGATGAACACGACCTCGGGAGTGGTGCGGTCGGTAAGCATTATCCTGGCGCTCACCTTCTCGGTGAGCTCGGGAAGAACGTCGTCCCGAGGGGTCTCATAGGCGGAAAACGGATTGGGATATTCCACCGTAAAGGTCACCGTCTGCGGCTCTCTTGAATTGATATCCAGCCCTTCAACCGCCAAAACGCGTCCGTAAAAGTCGAAATGCGTCGTTCTGTCCAGATTGAGGCAGTCCGCTTTGAGATAGTATCCTCCCATCATCCCCGTGATCTCCTCGGGGCTCATGGGGACGTATTCTCCGTCCGACACGCCGTGGAGAAGAGTGCCGCTCGCGGAATATATCCCCGTGAGAGAAACTCTCTCGCCGTCCTCCTCGACCTCCTGCGGCTCCTCCCATTCCCAAGAGAGGGCGATGCTGTCCGAACGCTCCAGATTGCCGATGTCGCCCTCGTAGGAACCGTAGTCTTTCAGCTCGCTCACCTTGCCGTCTATGATGTAGACCGTCTCGTCGTAGATGTTGTGACGCTCCGCCATGCCGAAGGCGTTTTCCTCCACGCCGAACACCAGCCCGTCGGGAGTCGGGGAAACGTCGTCCGACATGAGCTCGGCAAACAGGCTCACTATCCCCGTCGCGTCCTCGAAGGACGCCTCGATGTCACCTGTGGCAAACATATTGTCCGCAAAAAGCCCCGAGAGCAGTTTGCACATGGACGACTCCTCATCAAACAGTCCGTCGGGATAGACATAGAGGATATATTCCGGGATGAGCTCCTCCGCCATCCTGCCGTAATCCTCAGCGAGCAAGCTCGCAAAAGAGGAGGACACGAGACTGCTCAACGCCGCAGAGATATATATGTTGTAAGAGCCGAAGTCCTCCGGCGAAAAGGCGATGTCAAGCACCGCGCCGCGGGAGGGCTCGAGCCTGCTCTCGCAAAATCCGCCGCACTCCGAGCCGCAGACGTGGGTCACGCGCAGGTGGAAGTAGTTCTCCTCCCCGAGGCAGGTGAGGTCGTAACCGTGGAGCACGAGACGCAGGATGTCAAGATTCGCGTCCAGAGTGTAGTCGCAGGTCACGAGGTCGCGCTCCCCCGCCCTCAGCGTTATATCGCCGCTCATGTGCGTGTTGCCGAGCTTGGTGCCGAGATAACCGCCCTCGTCTTTTTGCGGGATCATGCCTTCCGTTTCCGTGAAATATTCGCGGGACACCCTAAGTTCGGCGTCCAGCCAAGCCTCTTCCCCGCTCACGGTCAGTCCCTCGGCAGAGAACTCCACATTATCATCCGTAAATCTCAGGGTGACGTAGCCGCCGAGCTCGGGCAGGACGTCGAGAAGCTCGTAAGCGTCCGAGATCCCGAACGCCGCAAGCAGAGCTCCGCTCACGTTCTCCCCGAACACGGAAAACACGGCGGCGAAATACTCTCTGCCCGTCTCCTTGTAGTCGGAGTCCACGTCGAACCTGTATTCGCTGCCGTCCGCGCTCACGCGCGCGCCGTCAAAAAAGGTCATGCCGAGGTTGTAGACGACCTCCGAAAACGCCTCGACGGCGGCGTCGGAGTTCTCCTCGTCGTAGATCACGCCGAGGAGATCGAAAAGATCCACGTTTTCCACGCGCAGTTTTGCGTCGGGCACCGCGAGCCCCGCCGCGATGTCTATCCAGGTGTATTCGCCGTCAGCCGCCACCGAGAAGAGAGTCCCGTCCGAAGCGGCGGTCTCTGCGTCCGTCCCCTCGCCCGCCGAGTTTTCAGCCTCCGAAACTTTGAGCACAAGGGATGACCCGTCCTTTGCCGAGAGGTCGTAATTCAGCCCGAAAAACAACGAATACGCATTGCCGCCCAACGTGACGTCGGCGGTGAATTTGACGCCTATCTTATCCCCGGAGAGAGCGACGCGTTCGGTCACTTCCTCCGCCGCCTCCGAGAGTATATCCTCCCACGAGACGGGGATATCCGAGGGCAGTTTGTCCTCTTTGTTGCACGCGGCAAGCAAAGTCGCGGCGAGGCACAACACCATCGCCGCCGCCAAAAGCACACTCGGACGTCTCTTTTTCCCTGCGCTTTTCATTTTCTCCATGATTTTGCAAAACATCGTGTTCATCGGACGATATGCGCGCTTAAACACCGCATTATGTCCGTATCTTTACTGTCTCTTGAACGCGCAGACGATCTCCAGCCCGCAGGGGACGTTCGCCGCGGCTTTTATCGTGCCGCCCATCCCCTCCATGATGGCTTTGGCTATGGAGAGCCCCAGCCCCGTGCCCGGGATGTCCTTTACGTTCTCGGCGCGGTAGAAGCGGTCGAAGAGGGATTCCAGCTCCGCCTTGGGCACCCCTATCCCCGTGTCGGACACGCTGAACACGCACCCGTCCTTGGTGTTTTTGAGGCGCACGGTTATCCTGTCGCCCTCTCTCGTATACTTCACCGCGTTCTCGATGAGCACGGACGCGAGCTGTTTTATCTTCTCCCTGTCCACGGGGATGTCGCAGTACTCTATGTTGGCGATGAGGGCTTTGTTCGCCATAGTCGCCATATCCGCAAACATATCCACCGCCTCCGTGATGACGTCGCTCATCTTGGTCTCTTTGCTCCTGCCCGCGCTCTTTCCGCGCACGATGTTGAGCAGTCCCGACGAGATGTCCGTCATGTAGTCCACCTCGTCCAGGCTGGCGTAAAGCATCTCTGCCTGATCCGCGACCTTGGAGTCGGGCGAGGCGAGGACGTTTTCGAGATTGCCCTTGATGACCGCAAGAGGGGTGCGTATCTCATGGGACATATCGTTGATGAAATCCTTTTGTTTGACATAGTCCGTCATGATGGGCTTTATCGCGATGTATCCCCATACGAAGCTGAACACGACCGCCGCCACTATGAACACGATGACAAAGGGGATGCAGTAGACGGATATCTCCTCCAATGCGGAATTGAGCCCGTCGCAGGGCGCGAAGGTCTTGACATAATATCTCGCGTCCTCATTCCCCTCCTCGGAGAACACTTCCACGGTGTAGGTCTCGAAAGCGTGCCCTCCGACGTTCTCCTGCCTGCTCTCCTCCGCCCTGCCGCCGAGCGCGGGAGCGTTGAGTTCCAAAAACTCGTCCGCCGTCTCGAAGATGACTCTGCCGCCCGTGACCGTATACAGCGCGAAAAGGTACTCGGGAGTGTCCACCGTAAGGGCGGAGCCCCCGTCTATCGCCGCGCGGACGCCCTCTGCGCCGAGGATGGCGAGATCGTGCGCGTAGTCCCTCGCGCCCTCCCGCACGGCGTCTCTCTGCGCGGTGGCGACATACGCGCCGAACCCCGCGATGAGAGCCCCGAATATCAGGATGACGAGCGCCAGATTCACAAGCGCGAACACCATCCACCTCTTTTTTATATCGCGATCCACGTTCATCAGATCTTCTCCGTCCACATATATCCCGTCGCCTTGATGGTTTTAAGGCAGGAGTCCAGCCCGTATTCCGCAAGTATTTTGCGCAAACGGAAAATGTTTATTTCTATGACGGAAGTCCCCGTCGTGGAGTAGTAGCCCCAAATGCGGTCGAAGATCTGCTGTTTTGTCATGATGATCTCCTTGTTGCGCACCAAGAGCTCCAATATCTCATAGGTCTTGCGGTTCATCGCGACATAGTTGCCGTCCACCGTCATCATCTTGTTGACGTAGTTGACCTCCATGTTGCGGAACTTATAATGAGTGCTGCTGAAATTGCCTCCCGTACGCCTGAGGCACGCCTCCACCCTCGCCATGAGCTCCTCTCTCGCGAAAGGTTTGGTCATATAATCGTCCGCGCCCAGGCGGAAACAATCTATCTTCTTGTCGATGTCGCTGAGCGCAGAAAGCACGATTATCGGCATGAGATAGGTGCGGCGTACCTCTTTCAACACCTCCATGCCCGACAGCTTGCCCAGCATCAGATCCAGGATGACGAGGTCGTAGTAGGTCTTTTCCACCTCCTGCAACGCCTTTTCCCCCGAAAGCGCGATGTCTACGTCGCCGATAACGCTCAAAGAAGCGGACAATATCTTCGCAAGTTTTTCATCGTCTTCAACCACCAGAAGCCGCATGACGCATCCTCCTACGGCGTGCGCGCCGCCTCTGCGGCAAACGGTCACGCCGATTAAATTTTCATTAAATCTTAAATCTAATATAGAATATAATGTGCTAAAAAGCAATAATTTTTGAAATTTTGTTATGATAGTTTAATCTGCATGAAATAAAAATGAAATATTAGACGCGAAAAGCGCCCCCTCTCATCCCTCGCCTTTGAACGTAAAACAAAACTTGACCGCCGCAAAAAAAGCCGAACTCTTTTGATGACAAGAAAAGGGACATCCCTCTTCTTGCACGGGAGCGCGCCCGAAAGCGCGCTCCCCTCCTTCCTCACGTCTCGATGATGTCCGCCGCCCTGAGGGACGCCAGAAGCTCATTGATGGTGTTGGCGAGAGTCTCTGTGTTCGCAGTCGTCGCAACGTCCGCGACCGCCGCCCCCTGCACCACGGGACCGGTGGGTCCCGTGGGTCCCGTAGGTCCGGTGGGACCCGTAGGCCCCTCATCGCCCTGCGCTCCTTGCAGACCTTGTAT
>CALVTS010000010.1 GCA_944363035.1 uncultured Clostridia bacterium | reverse complement strand
CCCTGCTGTCCCTGAGGCCCTTCCGGTCCCGTGGGTCCCGTTGCTCCCGTTGCTCCCGTCGCTCCGGTCGCGCCCGTTGCGCCCGTTGCGCCCGTTGCGCCTGGCTCTCCCTGCGGTATGGTGAATGTGAGGATGGGATCGGTGCCGCCGGTGTCCGTGACGGAAGCCTCCGTCCCCGGCTGACCCGTGATGGTCGCGCCCACCCTCACCGTGACGGCGGAGGGACCTGTGGGACCCGTAGGTCCTATGTCTCCCTGCGGGCCTATCGGGCCTCTCGGGCCGGTGGGTCCCGTGGGTCCCTGACAACGGCGGTCTGTCGGCGCGGAGCACGGCGTACATCTGCACGGCGCACAACCGCATATCCTGCAAAATTGCGTGAACATGGCATATCCTCCCGAATTTTATGTAGGCGAAAATCTTCTACTACATCATATAAATGCAGTGTGCGGGAGGTGACTATGGGTGCGACGCTGTCGCTTTGCATGATTGTACGCGACGAAGAAAGGGTGCTCGCCCGCGCGCTGGACGGCGTAAGTTCGGGCGTGGACGAGATAGTGATCGCTGATACGGGGAGCCGCGACGGCACAGTCGCTCTTGCAAAGCGCTATACCGACAAAGTGTTCGATTTCGAATGGTGCGACGACTTCGCCGCCGCAAGGAATTTTTCCTTTTCGAAGGCGTCATGCGAGTTCGTGATGTGGCTGGACGCCGATGACATCGTGACTCCCGAAAACGCGGAGCTCCTCAAAAAACTGAAAGACCGCCTCGAAACAGAAGCTCCCGACACCGTGATGTGCCGCTATGACGTGGCGTTCGACAAAAAGGGGCGCGCGACCTATTCCTTCATCCGAGAGCGCATACTTCGTCGGGAGGGCTGTCCTCCCTGGCAGGGGTGCGTGCACGAGTGCGTCTCCCCTTTCGGGAAGCTGATGTTCTCTCACTTTACCGTTCGGCACGGCGGGGATCCGTTCAAAAACAAAAGGGGGAGGAATCTCGCCATATACCAAAAAAACGTCTCGGCGGGCGTAAAACTGGACCCCCGCCATACCTTTTACTACGGCAGGGAGCTCGTGGCAAACGGGCTCTTCGCCGAGGCGGAGGGCGTGTTGAAGGAAGCCGTGGAGGGAAAGGGCTGGGCGGTCAACAAGATCGAAGCGTCAAAGGCGCTCGCGGATTGCTATCTTTCAAGAGGCAGGGAGGAAGATGCGCTGAACGCCCTCCTCGGGAGCTTCCGCTTCGGAGAACCGCGCGCCTCGGTGATGTGCAAACTCGGCGCCGTCTTCAAGCGCAGAGGGATGCTGAAAGAGGCTATCTACTGGTATACCGCCGCCCTATCGGCAAAGGACTTTTCGGCATACGGCGACTTCGATCAGCCCGAATGCAGAGGGATGATACCTCTTGTCGAGCTCACCGCGTGCTACTGGGCGGACGGGGAAAGTCGGAAGTCCTTCAAATGTCACCTCGCCGCAGAGGAACTTGACCCCGAACATCCGTCCGTGCGATACAACCGCGAATTTTTCAAAGCGCGGGGGATGTATCCCCCTCGGTGCGACGAGACGGAGCGCCCCTCTCGGCGCGCGCCGTAAAAAAGCTCGCGAAGGCATTTCATGCGGTCAGAATGCGGAAAACTCTCACAATTCAAACACTCTGTATCTGCCGTTTTTCACGGAATGCGAAAAGAAGTCTCCGTCCGCGGGGAAGCCGTTGAAATAGCAGTCGATGCACCCCGTGGTGCATTTGTGCCCCGCTATCATGACCGTAGCGTCCTCAGGGAGCCGCGCTTTGAGCTCGTCCAAAAACGAGTATATCCTCTCTTTGAAAAGGGCGGGCTCTTCCACCCCCGCATAGTAGCGGGAGTCCGGGATGAGCCCCACCGTGAGTCGCATATTTTCGTCGATGACCTGCCCGTCCGCCTCACCGACGTCAAAGGGTTGGAGGCGTTCGTCCGTCCGCACTTCCATGCCGCCGGAGGCTATCCTTGCGGTCTCCACCGCCCTCTCCTGCGGTGAGGACCATACCTCTGAAAAGCGCACTCCCGCAAGCTCTCCCGCAAGTTCCTCCGCCTGCGCTATGCCCGTGGCGTTGAGAGGGAGCCCCCTCCTTGCCTGCATACGCTTTTGCGCGTTGAGATCGGTCTGTCCGTGCCTAACGATATAGAGCTTCATATCCTCCCTCCTCTTCGAGCAGTATGCGCACTATCTCCTCGTTGCGCGCCCTGATCTTCTCGTTTATCCTGCGGTTGAAATCCCCCTTATCGCTGTTGACGAAATCCACCTGGAATACGGGCATCGCCCTCAGCCACTCATCAAGATCGGGATGCTCGACGAGCGCCGCATTGTGCTCCTCGGCAAATTTCAGCAAAGACCACGAGAATATGTCATGAAATATGTCCGATATCCCCGAAAACGCCACCGACGCCTGCGTCTGATCCACGCGCAGTCTGTCCTCGAAAAACCTCGCCGCGACCACGTCCTTGACCTCCTCCTCTATCAGCCCGATAAGCGCGTCTGAGCCCATCCGCGAATGCCAGGTGTGCCTGGCGTTGGAGTCGATGTCAAAGAAGTATTGCGAATATTCGCTCTCTGAGGTCTCCCCTTCCTTCACTTTGTCGGGTTCTCTTCTGTCAAAAAGCACCGCCCCCGCCTTACTGCCGTTCGAGGTCACGCCGTTGTAGGTGAGCGCCGCGATGTCCGCCCCGTCGCTTTCGGAGGAACCGAACACGTTCACTTTGTCATAGCGCACGTAGTCGTATATGCTTTTGCCCTCGTGACGCACCCCCGCCAACCAATCGTGAAAGGTGTGCAGGCTCTGCGTCTCCCCGAAATAGGAACATTGAAAGAGCAACAACACGACCTCGCCGGGGTGTGAGTGCAAAAATTCCAGCACCTCGAGGACGTCCTCCTCAAAGGGTCTGCCGACAAGAGAGTGCGTGGCGCGCCACTCCCCGTCGTAGTATGTATATTTCAGGTGCAGAAACCGCGCCCCCTGCATGAGAAGTCCGTGCGGCGAAAGGGTCTGCGTCACGGACATCCGATACTGAAATCCCGAGCTGAGCGGCAAAAGAGCCCCCAAAACCTCGCTCGACGGGCTGTCGTCCACGGGACCGTCCGCGCTCACCGAAAAACTGTTTGCGTCGTGCGCGCCAAGCATGGCGATGTCGATGATGCGGGGATCCGCCTCCCTTATGCCATCGATGTCGGCAAGCACCGTGCCGTATGCGCCGTCCGTGTTGCCCTGCCCAACGCCAAGATCGCGCGCGTTGAGCAACACCGAAAAGAGGACGACAAGCACGACCACGGGCAACAACACCCCCACGGCGATACGCGTCCCCTTCCTTTTCTTTGCTCTCTTTTCGACGGCGCGTTCCTCTTCCCGAGAAAGCAGTATTACCCGCGTCCCGTCCAAACTTTTGTCCATATCCTACCCCTCTTTGGTGCATCCTGCGGCGCCGACCGGACGGAGCCCCAAACTACGCCGCAGAAACGCCGCGATATCGCGACCGCTCAGCGCGATATGTCAGAGCCTTTCCGCGCTCCCGACGATCGGCAGACGCGCGGACTCGCAAGCGGGCGACCCCCGCCCTCATCCGCGACATAATGATTATACAGCCATACGCCGAGATACACAACGGCGAATTTCCGCCTCCCGTCTCTCCCTCCGCTTGTCCACCGTCAGCACCCAAAGGAAAAGCGCGCCTACGTCACTGTGCGACCTCGATCGCACATTCCCGCGATCGGCGGCAATGTCGCCCCTTCGGTCCGCAGTTCCTTTCCCCACCTAAAATACTTTCGGCGGGGTCTCCTCTCGGCACGCCTCCCACGAGCATCACCACGCCGATGATGTTGATTGTTGTCATATCCCCTCCGTCTACGCTTTTTGCATAAGCGGCTTGACTTTTTTTGCATTTTGCATATAATGAAGGTGTAAGAGGTTTCCGTTTCGGACCCAGCAAGCTACGGGTAATGCTGCGCCCTGGGCACACCGCGAGGTGGGCGGAAACCTTTTCATATGCTTGATGTTATCGCATAGAATTGATATTTGTTCGTGTGGATGTTTCTGCCCACATTGAGCAATAGTTCTTCCTCTTCACCCTTATAGCGAGTTGCCACGCGATAATATCTAAACTCGGAAAAGCGGTCTTTGTTGTGCTCCGTGACTTCGCTCTTTTTTACAAACCGCGCGGCGTCTATCAGCTTTTCCACTTCGGAGAGTTCCGCCGTTCGCCGTTCGCCCTTTTCGGCATGGTATGTATCGCGCGCAAGTTTATCTGCGTCTCGCCCCGTTACCGTTGCCTTTATGCCGTCATGAAACTCTATATCCCTGCCGCCAAGCACCTCGCGCAAGTAATTCTCAACGGCTTTGACGCGCTCTTTTCGGGAAAGCCCCTCCACGCGTTTCATGAGTTCAGAGTTCTCGTCCAACTCCACAACTTCGGGCTTGTCATCCTTGTCGTTCCGATTCTCTTTATTTGAGCTGTCGTCGGAACGCTCTGCTTTACTTTCTCCGCCTTTCTTTTTCCACTCGTTATAAAGGGCGAAGAGCTCGTTGATGTTTGCGCTCCCGTCCGACTTCTGCGGCACTTTGACACCCTGCTCTTTCGCCCACCCGAAAATAAACCCTACGTCCATAAGCAGCTCCTATTCCGCTTTCCGTCCGCTGCCTATGAGCGTGACTTCCACCACCGCGTTCTTCATCGGGTCGCCGAACGCCGCCGCTTGCGGGTTCACCGAGGTGAGGTCATATTGCACCTCGTCCACAAGCCACCACAAGCCGAGGAATGCCACCTCTTGCCGCTCTTTCACGGGAAAAGACAGCCCGACACGAACCACCGTTCCCTTCGTCGAGGCACGGAGGTTTTGTATGGGGTACCGCGTGCGAGGACCCATGCGGGAGAGCGATACGAATCCACATAGCCCCTCATCCGCTTGCATTCCGAAAAAATGCGCGCCCTAAACAAGAAAAATGGGAAAGGGATCTCATCGCGACGTAAAGAAATAATTCTCATTTATTGCTCCGAAAGGTCGAATGAAAATAATACGGAAGAAGGGAGAGCGCGGGTTTACATACAGTCGGTAGTATGATGCGAAAGGCGCGCAGAGTTGAAAAATGCGCCGCTCAAAACTTTGCCGCGCTCTGCGCATGACCCGATCGCTCACGTCGCCACGCGCGCCTCTCGACAGATCCGACTTGAATGACCGCCTCATACCGACAGCAGGTCATTTCAAAAAGCGCGCCCCCGCCTCGCCCGCAACGCCGCCGCAAGACAAACATTTGATTTTCGAAATCAGGTGTCAAGATCACCGCCCATATATCCCTGCCTCAAAAAACGCATTTTCAAGCCCGAGAGCCCCTCCTCCTACCGTCACGAAAAAGAGGGCGAGAAGAGCCGCACCAAAACATATGACAAGCCGACTATGCCAGACAGGAATAATACGAACCAGCCTCGGAGCAATTCTTTTCGGCGCTTTTGCACAGCCGAACCTTGCCAATATGTATACTATTGCCTGCGTTCCGCCTGAGCAAAATCATCCGAAAATCTCTTGCTCTGAGGTGCGAGCAGTTCCGCGCCAACCGATTTTTGGCTGAGCAAGGAAGTCGCTACAGCTAATACTTGACTGTATTAGCAAGGCGAATGACGCGGTTCAGGCGGAAATCGGCGGCGCTGAACCTGATTCGTATTATTCCTGTCTGGCATACGATAAAACACGTCTTCTCCATGCCGCCCATCGGGCGCAGAAGAGGTCAAGTATTCTACAAAACGGCAAAAACTATTATACTATTCGCTGTTTTATAAAGTAGTTCTGAGAAAAAAGCCACTATACAGTACAGCCTCGGAATTTTCTCCAATTATCCTTTCTTCATGCAAAACAAGGCAAAACTAAGGGGCGAGAGACGGCATCACGGGCATTTTGCTTTGCACTGCTCTCGTATGCCAGACAGGAATAATACGAACCAGCCTCGGAGCAATTCTTTTCGGCGCTTTTGCACAGCCGAACCTTGCCAATATGTATACTATTGCCTGCGTTCCGCCAGAGCAAAATCATCCGAAAATCTCTTGCTCTGAGGTGCGAGCAGTTCCGCGCCAACCGATTTTTGGCTGAACAAGGAAGTCGCCGTAGCTAATACTTGACTGTATTAGCAAGGCGAATGACGCGGTTCAGGCGGAAATCGGCGGCGCTGAACCTGGTTCGTATTATTCCTGTCTGGCATGGCGACACATTAAAACGAGAACAGCTTGGTTCTTTTCTCTCCGCATTTTCATGTTATGTCCGCATCCGCACATTGATGACAAATGAAAAGCCGAACGTCTGCCCCGACGCTTTGAGAGCGGAATGTCCGCATTTCGTGCACGCCCCGTGAACGCTGACTCCCGCAAGGCAAAACAAACCGCAGGTGGCATTGCCTCACACAAAAAAAGGTCGGACGGGACAGGAGCGCGGACAAAAGTGAAGATACCTCTTCTCCTCCGTTGCGGCGCAACGGAAAAGAGCTCCGCTTTCGGCGGAGCTCTTTTGTCGTCATGCACCAAGACATTCTTGTTTGTTGCGCAGAGTCATTTGCGCTATCTGCTTTTCCTCCTCAAACTTTCGGGAGGTCGCTCGCCCCTGCGGCAAGAGAGTCTTCGGTGGGAGGAGCGTCGTTGAGATCCCCTTTCATGGACCTTTCGTAGGAGATCATGTCGAAGTATCCGGTGCCGGTGAGTCCGAAGAGGATGACCTTTTTCTCCCCCGTCTCCTTGCACTTTCTCGCCTCGTCCATGGCGACCTTGATGGCGTGCGCGGATTCGGGCGCGGGAAGGATGCCTTCCACTTTTGCGAATTCTCTCGCCGCCTTGAACACGTCCACCTGGCTCACCGCTCTCGCCTCGTCGAGGTAGCCGTCGTGGTAGAGCTGGCTGAGGATGGGACTCATGCCGTGATATCTGAGTCCGCCCGCGTGCGTGGGCGCGGGCATAAAGCCGCTCCCCAGAGTGTACATCTTTGCAAGCGGGGTCACTTTGCCCGTGTCGCAGAAGTCGTAGGCGAACTTGCCGCGCGTGAGGGAGGGACAGCTCATGGGTTCCACCGCGATGAAGTATGGCGCGCGCTCGCCTTTCAGCCTGTCGCGCATGAAGGGCGCCATCAGCCCGCCCAAATTGCTACCGCCGCCCGCGCATCCGATCACCATATCGGGATAGACGTCGTACTTTTCCATGGCAATCTTGCTCTCGAGCCCTATCACGGACTGGTGCAACACCACCTGATTGAGCACGCTCCCAAGAACATAGCGGGTATCTTTGCCTTTCAGAGCGACTTCCACAGCCTCCGAGATGGCGGTACCCAGGCTCCCGCCCGTGTTTTCGGGGTGAGCGGCGAGCATCTTTCTGCCGACTTCGGTGGTGTCGGAGGGCGAGGGGATGACCTTCGCGCCGTACACCTGCATGAGAGTGCGCCTCTGAGGCTTCTGCTCATAGGAACAGCGCACCATATAGACGGTGAGATCCAGCCCGAAATAGCCGCACGCCATGGAGAGCGCAGTCCCCCATTGTCCCGCGCCGGTCTCAGTCGTGACGCCTTTCAGCCCCTGCTCCTTGGCGTAATACGCCTGCGCGATCGCGCTGTTGAGCTTGTGCGAACCGCTGGTGTTGTTGCCCTCGAACTTATAATATATCTCGGCGGGCGTGTCCAGATACTTTTCAAGGCAGTACGCGCGCACGAGGGGGGAGGGGCGATACATCTTGTAAAAGTCGCGCACGGGCTTCGGGATCTCGATGTAGGCGTCCTTGTCGTTGAGTTCCTGCTTAGCAAGCTCTGTGCAGAACACAGGCTCCAACTCGGCAAGCGTCACGGGCTCGTGGGTCGCCGGATTGAGGAGGGGGCGGTGATCGGTGCGCATATCGGCGCGCACGTTGTACCATTCCTTGGGCAGCTCGTTTTCTGTCAGGTAGATTTTGTAAGGGATCTCTTGTTTGCTCATAGGAATTACCTCCGTATTTTATTTTTCTGCCGGCAACGCCGCCAAAAATGCTTTTTTGCCCCGACCGCCCCGCAAAAGACACGCAACGTGTTTTCAGCTCCGACGCCCGAGAGGCTTGCACACGATAAGTGTTTTTAGCTCCGACCGCCCGCACTCGCGCCACATACCGTTTTTGGCATATCACACGCTCATGCGCAGGCAGGCAAGGATACGCTCGCCCAAGAGGGACACTCATCGTGTTTTTTTGCGCCGAATGCGGCGCTCATTCGCTGTTTTGCCCGAGAAAGAAAAATCCCGACAGCAAAACTAGCTGTCGGGGACAAAGCCAAAGACTCTGCGGTGCCACCCCGCTTGACGCGGCATCGCTGCCGCACCCACTCATCGACTGCCAACACAGTCAGGCTTCTTACGCGAGCTTTACGTCCTCGGCTACTCGTTGCCTTTCGCCTCGGCCCTCCGGGGCCCATATTATCAGGTTCGGTTTCTGTCGGCATCACACCGCCGCCGACTCTCTCTGAGTCCGTCACCCGTTTTCTTCCCGTCAACGGTTTTCAAGTTGTTTTTATGCTATCACCGCATTTTCCCCGTGTCAACGGATTTTGACCCGCTTTTTCAAATTTTCCGCTCAATATCGTACCGACACGACGCACGTACTTACACGCAAGAAAAATTATGGTCGCAAAACGCTTTACAAGTTTAGCGAGATAAAGTATAATGACACGGTAACCGCCGCTTTGCGGCATCAGGAGGAATATATGAAAAGAAAGATCTTCGCACTCGTTCTGGTCGTTGCGCTCGTCGCGTCCGTCGCGGTCGGCCTCGCCGCCTGCAACAAAGACACCGACTGGGATTATATCGCAAACAAAGGCGAGATGATCATTGGCATCACCATCTTTCGCCCAATGAACTATTATGACAACAATGGGAACCTCACGGGTTTCGAAACGGAATTTGCAACTGCCGTGTGTGAAAAACTCGGCGTGACGCCCAAATTCCAAGTCGTCAACTGGGACAACAAGATCATCGAATTGCAGTCCTACAACATCGATCTGGTGTGGAACGGCATGACCATCCTCGACACTTTGCGTGCGAACATGGACATCAGCGATCCCTATATGTCCAACCGTCAGGTCGCAGTCATCAGGACTGCCGACGCAGGCGCCTACACCGACCTCACATCCATCTCCAACGCCGCTCTCGGTGCCGAAAGAGGCTCTGCCGGCGAGCGCGCCATAGAGTCCACCGCCGAGCTTGCGGACAACGATTATACCGCTCTTGAAGCACAGTCCGATGTGTTGCTTGAACTGAAATCCGGCGCCATCGACGTCGGTTTCATCGACATCGTCATGGCAACGGCGTCCGTCGGGGAAGGCACCGATTATGCCGATCTGATGGTCCTTGACAACGTAATGATCGGCGATGACGAATACTACGGAGTCGGTCTGCGCAAGAATAGTCCCGAAACTCTCAAACGCGTCAACGACGCCATCAAAGCCGTATATGACGACGGCACTCTCGGCAAGATCGCCGAAAAATACGGCCTTACCAACGCATTGCTGCCACAAGACTGATCCGTCATGACATTCTCTCAAATCACAATGACCCTTCTCGAAGGGTTCGGCACCACGGTGCTTCTATTCGCAGCGACACTTGTTGTGTCGCTGCCTTTGGGCTTGATAGTGTGCTTCGGCTCGATGAGCAAAGTGCCGCCGATAAGATGGATCGCACGCGTCTTTGTGTGGATCATCCGCGGCACTCCGCTCATGTTGCAAGTCATGGTCGTATTTTATGTGCCGGGGCTCGTGTTCGACTATCCTATGCGCTCACGTTTCATCGCCGTATTCATAGCATTCGTCATCAATTACGCTTGCTATTTCTCTGAGATATACCGCGGCGGCATCGAGTCTGTCCCGCGCGGACAATATGAAGCGGCTCAGGTGCTCGGGATGACAAAAACACAGGTCTTTTTCCGCATCATCCTGCCGCAGGTGGTGAAGCGCATCCTTTCTCCCATGTCCAATGAGGTCATCACCCTCGTCAAGGACACATCTCTTGCCCGCGTCATCGCCGTAGAAGAGATAATCTTCGCCGCACAGGGCATCATCAACTCTTACGCGTTGATATGGCCGCTGTTCTACTCCGGCGCGTTCTATCTCATATTCGTCGGCGTCCTGACTCTCATCTTCCGCGCGGCGGAGAAGAAATTGAGCTACTACAAGGTGTGATATGGCAATACTCGAAGTGAAAGGATTGAAGAAGAGTTTCGGCGCGCACGAGGTGCTGAAAGGCATAGATTTCGAGCTCGAGCGCGGCGAGGTGCTTGCCATCATCGGCTCGTCGGGGAGCGGCAAGACCACCCTGCTCAGGTGCCTCAATTTTCTGGAAACGGCGGACGAAGGCAGTATCTCCGTCAACGGCGAAGTGCTCTTCGACGGCTCTAAGGAGTCAAAGAAAAACACCTCCGACATCCGCAAAAAGAGGTTGCATTTCGGGCTTGTATTCCAGCAGTTCAACCTCTTCCCGCACTACAACGCGATCACCAACATCAAGCTCGCGGCGGAGCTTCTCGGCAAGGAGAAGAGCCGCAGGGAGTGTGCCGCGATAGACGCCGATTCAAAGCGCGAACGCGCAGAAACGATTGCGCGCCACAAGACGGAGATGACGGCGTTGAAAGCGGAGAATTTGCAAAAAGAGGAGTTCAACGTCAAAAAACGTGAGCTTAAAGCCGCACATAAGGCGGAACTTGTCCTGCTCGCAGACAAAACCGACGCCCGCAAAGCGGCGGCGAAAGAGAGGTTTCTCGGAGACATAAACAAGCGCGCGCAGGCGCTCCTCGACCGCGTGGGGCTCGGCGACCGCGCCAAGGCGTATCCCTGCGAGCTTTCGGGCGGACAGCAACAGCGCATAGCGATAGCCCGCGCGCTCGCGCTCTCCCCCGACATCCTCTGTTTTGACGAGCCCACATCCGCCCTCGACCCCGAACTCACGGGAGAGGTGCTCAAAGTCATCAAGGGGTTGAAGTCGGGCGACAGTACGATGATAGTCGTCACCCACGAGATGGAATTCGCGCGTGGCGTCGCCGACAAGGTGATATTCATGGCGGACGGCGTCATCGAAGAGATGGGCACGCCCTATCAGATATTCGAAGCGCCGAAGAGCGAGAAGACCAAAGCCTTCCTGCAAAAGTCCCGCGAACAAGCCCTCGGCGAGATCTCGGAGGGCGTTTGACCTCGGGTGACCGCCCATACGCTCTCATTCGAGCGACCGTCCGTACCATAAACAAAACATAACGAAAGAGACCGCGCCGATGAATGCGCGGTCTCTTTTTTTCGGTCCGAAAGGCAGATGACGACTTACGCCGATGCCGCGCCTCTTAAAAACATCGTCTTGCCCGCCGCCGACTCCTCGGCGGCGTTTTCCACGCCTATAAAAAGAGCCGCCGTGACGGCGGCAAAAAACACGATCACGCCCGAAACGAGCGCGATGACTGCGATGACGATAGCTTTTGTCGGCGTGAACTTGCGCTTCACGGCGTTGCAGTCTCCCTCCCTTCTCACGCAAACATCATAATACATCGACACCTAAATGTCAATATATGAAGTCGTCAGACGCGTGCGGATCGGATATACTCCGGTCTGTCGGGATACTTCTTGTAGCGGCGGTACAACGCGTAAAGCAACGCGAGAGAAAGCGCCGCTATCACCGCCTGCGCAAGGGGCTGGGACATCCACACGCCGTCTATGCCCATGCCGTGCGGCAGGGTGAGCACGAAGAGGAGCACCATAGCGACCTCGCCGTAAACTATGGCGTAGGCGGCTCCGTTGCGGTCCATGGAGTAGAAATACGAGGCGGTGATCTTGCTCACCGCAGTAAAGAGCGCGCTCCCCGCAAAATATGGCAATATGCGCGCGGATTCCGCCGCCGCGAACTCTCCCGCGCCGAATACCGACGGGATGACATACCTCAGCCCGAACAGCGCGGCGAATCCGACCGCCGCGACTATGAGCGCGGTGAAATAGGCATAGTTGCGCAGTTTGAGCGCGGACTCTCTGTCCCCCTCTCCCTTCACCAGGCTGATGAGAGGCTGGGCGCCGTCGCCCACCCCCTGCAAGAGCAGAAGGTCCACGCAGTAGACGTACATGATGACGGAATACGCCGCAACGTAATATGAGTCGCCGTAAACGAAGAGGAATTTGTTGAGTATCACGGTGATGACCTGAGGACACAGCAAAACTCCGAAAGGGGACAGCCCCACGCGTGTGATCGCCGCCGCGTCCTTCAAAGAGGGACGGAAAACTCCCTTCCCCAGCTTTTTTATCTTGAAGCCGAGATACACCGCGCACGGGAGCACGGTCATTATCTGTCCCAGCCCCGTCGCGACCGCCGCGCCGTACACCCCGTCGGCGAGGTAGTCCACAAACAGCCAGTCCAGCACTATATTGGTGACGAATCCCGCCGACATCGCGAACATCGCGCCGAATGACGCGCCGAAGTTGCGCAAAAGGGGCACGCAACCCGTGGAAAATATCTGCGCCGCCGCAAAACAGGCGAGCACGAAGATGTAGTCGTCCGCATACGCGTTGACCCTCCCCTCCGCGCCGAAAGCGTCTATGAGCAAGGGATATGTGCCGACGAGCAACGCCGTGACCGCCGCGCTCGCCGCGAGCAGGTATATGAGAGTGTTGCCCAGATACCTCTTTTCCCCCTCTTTGTCCCCTCTGCCGCGCGCTATGGACAGCATGACGGAGCCGCCCATGCCTATGCCCGTACCCACGGCGTTGATGAAAGCCACAAGAGGATATGCGACGTTGATGGCGGCGAGTCCGTCGTCTCCCACGTTGTTTCCCACGAAAAAGCCGTCCACTATGGAATACAATCCCGTGAACGCGAACGCCACCATGGAAGGCAACACGAACCTAAGAAACTTTTTGAGCATATCCCTATACCTTCAAACGCCGCGAAAGACTTGATTTCCCGCGGCTTTTCCGATACAGTATAAACATTAAAGTCGCTTTAAAGTCAAGGAGTTTGAAA
Source organism: uncultured Clostridia bacterium (assembly GCA_944363035.1). Taxonomy (GTDB): domain Bacteria; phylum Bacillota; class Clostridia; order Christensenellales; family CAG-917; genus Limadaptatus. The sequence goes on along the minus strand of CALVTS010000010.1, from coordinate 40,329 downwards.
GGGAAAAATGAAAAGTTCCGATGGGCATATCTCAAAAGTTGCCGCGACCATGGGGGTGCGCGCGTCCACCCTGCGTTTTTGGGAGAGCAAAGGACTTGTCAATTTTGAGCGGAATGCGGAAAACCGCTACCGCGTGCCTTCGGCGCAAAATCTGTTGCAAACGGTGGATGTGATGCTATACCGCAGTTTAGATATGTCCATCGAGGAGATAAAGTCCTGTTTCGGCGCAGACCTCCCCTCCATGCAAAAAATGCTCAGAGAGGGCAAGGAAAGCGTCGTGAAAAGGATCGAGGAGCTCCGACGCGTTGCGGCGCGCATAGAGGATCGCAGACGCGCCGTGGCGCGGGCAGAGGCAGTATCAAAGCAAAGCCCATCCGTCATCGCGGCGGCGCTCCCGCCCTTCGTCCCCTTCGATTACGAGACCAAGGAGGATGTGGAGCTCATGCTGAAAGACCCCACTCTCACGGGATTGGTGCAGGAGGAAGAGGGCGCGCGGCATAGATTCATCGCGTTCTCGGGCGAGGCGGAGGAAGGGAGGGAATACGTGTTCGGTCCCCTCTTCGCCGAGACGGACACCCAGCGTCTCGTCAACGCGCAGGAGCTCCGTGCATACGCAAAAAGCCTCGGGCGGGAGTGCGGCAGGCTGTTGGGCAGATACCTTGCGACCGCGGCGATAGCGGGCGTGCGCACCGACATATACGAGGGCTATCTCGAACTCTTGCGCTGATTTTTTGAAACCCCCTTTCGCGCGCTTGTGCACGCGCGAAAAATATTGTATAATGTCTTAAATCGCAAACATACGTCGGCGCGCCGCGCGGACGTCACAGGAGGACCAATGGACAAGAATTTCATCGAAAAACAAGTTGCCGCCATCCGCGCTCAGGTGGGCGACAAGAAAGTGTTGCTCGGGCTTTCGGGCGGCGTTGACAGCTCGGTTTGCGCCGCGCTGATACACAAGGCGATAGGCAACAACCTCATCTGCGTCTTCGTCAATCACGGGCTCCTCCGCAAGGGCGAGTACGAACAGGTCCAACAGGTGTTCAAGGAGCAGTTCGGCATGAACCTCGTCGCCGTGGACGCCGCAGACCGTTTCCTCGACAAGCTCGCGGGCGTGTCCGATCCCGAGAAAAAGCGCAAGATCATCGGCGAAGAATTCGTGCGCGTCTTCGAGGAGGAAGCAAAAAAGCTCGGCAAGGTGGAATTCCTCGCGCAGGGCACCATCCTCCCCGACATCATCGAGAGCGGCACGGACGGCAAAAACAAGCTGGTCAAATCCCACCACAACGTGGGCGGTCTGCCCGCCGACATCGGGTTTGAGGGGCTCGTCGAACCCGTGCGCGACCTCTACAAATTCGAGGTGCGCGAGGTGGGGCGCGAACTCGGTCTGCCCGATTTCATCGTGGATCGTCAGCCCTTCCCCGGCCCCGGTCTCGGCGTGAGATGCATAGGCGAGATCACCCGCGAGAAGCTCAATATCCTCCGCGACGCCGACCTTATCTTCCGCGAGGAGATAGAAAAAGCGGGTCTCGGCACCAAGGTGTGGCAGTATTTCGCCATCATCAACGACAGCCTCTCCACGGGCGTGGACGCGACGGGCGGCAGAACGTATGAGCATATGATCGCCCTGCGTGCCATCAACACCCACGACGCCGTCACCGCCGATTGGGTGGAACTGCCCTATCCCGTGCTCCGCGCCGCCTCCTCCCGCATAGTCAAAGAGGTCAAGGGCGTCAACCGCGTGGTGTACGACATCACCGCAAAACCCCCCGCCACCATCGAGTGGGAGTGAGGGATGTCTTTCCCTCCTCTTAGGCAAGCCGAGTCGGAGAAACCCGATATGCCAAAAGACGCAGGCGACCGCCTGCGTCTTTTTTCTGCTTATTTTACAACCGCTTTTCATCAATATCGATCGCGCACAGGCAACCCGTTTATGGTCTTCTCGGGCACTGCCCCGTCTTGAATGGGATGAGCAATGTAAAACTCGCCGTATTCATCCTCCGCTTTAAAATAGTTCACGCCGTTGTAAGAAACATAGTCCGCCCACTCGGCGTCGGCGGCAAGCTCTTTCAACTCCTCGGGCACGGGAACATCCGTCGCGTTGACCTTGCCGAACACGAACTCACTCTCCTCCGTGCCATCTATCAATAGTCCTAGGACGAACCTATCCCCTTCCAACCTCACATATGTAACTATCGCCTCAAGCCGCGGATCGGGATTTGGAACGATCTTGCCGTCTTCCTCCGTCAATAAAACGGATATTATAAAAATCCATTCCCAAGAAAAAGGATCGGTATTGCTCAGGAGATTTTTTTCCTTTACCACCGTTTCGTTTTCCGTACCGTTCTCATATGAACGGCTCACGTAATAGGACTCATTTCCTTCAATAAAATAGAGCTCTTCTTCTTTTATTATTCCGCCGTCATATTTTGCCGTTAAAGTACTATACATGGCATTTCTGCCGATCCGTACGACCTGATTCATTTGCCCGTCTTCATAGTACTCAAAGCCAACTAATGCGTAAGACAATTTTCCCTCAATCGTAAAACTCTCCGCATTCTCGAGCGCGGAAATTATCTCCGCCAGGGACGCGTCCTCTGTGAAGATATTGTCACCCGCTTTGCCTCCGTCCTTACCTCCTTCGTTGCACGCGGCAAGCCCTATCGCGGCGCACACCACAAGTGCAAAAACCAGCAACAACGCCGATATCCTTCTCTTCATAATTTCCTCCTTTCTCGGCGCGCCCCGCGCCGATTTTTTTATATATTGTAAACTACCCCCCCCGTGTCAATACCTTTCTATATATTTCCCCGATTTAACCTTAGTTTGCCTCCAATATCGACTTCCCTCTTTCCAATTTGGACACTTGGGGACGTGTTTATTTTGTCCATTTTTTGGACATTTTAAACACGTCCCCAAGTGTCCAAATTGGAAATATAGAATTAAAAGTATTGTAGTAAAACGACTTGAAATTTCGAAGACGGTCTCACGCGCCGCTCAACCAAACTTGCACAGCGGGCGTTTGCGCCCGCTCGTGCAAGTCGCGGCGCGTATCTGCGATCTCGCAAGCTAGATGAGAAATTAAGTAGACACGGGCTCGGTGCGCGTCGAGTCGCCCTCCTCGCCCCGCGAGCGACGTTTAGCAAGTACTGGTATCCGCTTGATTATGTTAGTGCGATATTCAAACTTTTTTCAAGAGGTGTTTTCATAAAGGCGCGATTTGCGCCTTTATGAAAAAGTAAGTACCGCATTTTAGGAGGAACGAACTCTATCCCGAGTGGGGGAGGAGTCCCGAAGGGGAGGAGGGGGAGCAATACTTCCCTATCACGGGAACGTAACCCCATTAAACTAGCCCGAACACGACGTGAACTTTATTCGAAGGAACCCCCAATTCGCTGAGGGCAATATTCGGATGAAGAACAAGGAAGGCACCCTGTCCACGGGTGCGTAGCGTACTCCTCGTACGTGAGCAATCGTGGCAGGGTGCCTGACGCAGTTATTCGCCGAATAGTGCCCTCAGCTGATGAGGAAGGAGAAGGAATGCCCCTTGTACGGAGCTATCTTATACTGCTTCTTCACGCAGGCAAGGGCGGGAACGTCGCCGCCGACACCACGCTGGGCGCCGTCGATGAAGACGTAGACGCCGTCGGAGTTGTGGGCGAGCTCATGGAGATGAGTGGCGCGTTCGAGGGCTTCTTTGGAATAGTTGTGGCAGGAGAATTCGAAGGGCTTTTCCACGGCGGAGAAACGCACCCCGTTCTCGCCGCCGACGGTGAGCCAGCGCGCGTCGCAATGGTTGCCGTTTTCCTGGGGGACGAGATAGTCGTGCTGGAAGTCCTCGACCACGCCCGTATAGACGCCGAGGGGCGCGGAGGTCTTTCTGTCGCAGTAGTTCTCGTGAGGACCTCTGGCGAAGAACTGCATATCGGCAGAGGAATCCAGCTTCATCTCGAAGCCGTAGCGCGGCAGACCGAAGAGGGCGTTCATGCAATACATACTGATCCTGAGCCCCTTGTCCGTCGCCTCGTACTTGGTCTTCAAGCGGAGCATCTTGGGCATATACCAATCGATCTCGACGCACTTGTCGGTGACAATGCAATTGGACTTGACGATGCTGTCGGACGCCTTCTTGAAAACGTACTTGCCGAAGAACGCCTGCGCGATGGGCGGGAGCTGGGGCGACTTGTCGTTGTCGATGGGAGCGCGCCAGAAATTGGGTTTTATGGGCTCGATCAGCTTCTCTGAACCATTGATCTTGAGCGAACACACATATCCGCTGTCCCCGTCCACCTTTGCCACGACGGAGCCGCAATCTATGATGATGTCGTTGCCCTCGCGGCTGACGGGCTTGCCGTCGGCGACGGTGACGGAGGTGGGTTTGAACCCGGCGATCTCGAGCTGTTCTGTGGCGACGGGATAGCCTGCGGGGATGCCCCTATCCTCCGCTTTGAGCACGGCGGTGACGTTGAGGACGCACTCCTCGGGCACTTCGGGGAGGTCGAAGGGTATCTCGACATACCCCGTCTCGCCGGGAGCTACCGAGGGCATCGCGACCATCGCCGCATTTGTCTTTTTGCCGCCTACGAGCATCTCGACGGCGAGCGCGAACGCGCTGAGATCGGAGAAGAGATACTCATTGGTTATCGCGATCTTGCGATCGACGAGGGCGAACTGTATCTGCTGATAGACCTTCTTGACCTCGAAGAGCGCGGGATTGGGCGAGCGGTCGGCGCGCACTATACCGTTGAAGGCAAAGGTGCCGTCGTTGGGCTCATCCCCCCAGTCGCCGCCGTAGGTCCATTCCACGGTGCCGTCGGACTGCACGCGCTTGATCGACTGATCGGCAAAGTCCCATATGTAGCCGCCGCACAGTCTGTCATAGCGTTTGAAATCCTGCCAGTATTCCGCAAAGTTGCCGAGGCTGTTGCCCATGCAATGCGCGTACTCGCACTGGATGAAGGGTTTGTCGCGATACATATAAGGCAGGAGCAGATGTCCGAAGGGCGCCCAGAGCGCGGTGGAATGGATGTGAGGCAGATTTTTGCCTATCTCTTTCATCTGTCCCTGCTGGGTGTACATCTCGCTCATGATATCCGTGACGGTGAGCCAGGCGTCGCACTCGTAGTGGACGGGACGGGTCTTGTCGAGGGTGTTCGCGATGAGCTTCATATCGTGGAACGCCTTCCCGCCGCCGCCGGACTCATTGCCCAGAGACCAGAAGAGTATGCACGCGTGATTGCGGTAATTGCGCACCATATTCTCCATCCTGTGGCAGCACCTCTTAACCCATATGGGCTTACTGCGCGGGACGTGCAGGGCGAGCCCGTGAGTCTCGAGGTTGTTCTCGCACATGACCATAATGCCGTAACGGTCGCAGAGGTCATAGAATGCGCGGCAGTTGGGATAATGACTGGTGCGCACGCTGTTGATATTGTTGCGGCGCATGATGACGAGATCCTTTTCGATGAGCTCGGCGGGCACGGCGTGGCCGTACTCGGGGTGGAACTCGTGGCGGTTGACGCCGCGTATCTTGAGTTTTTTGCCGTTGAGGAGGATGACGGGATCCAGGTCTCCCCTCTTGGGAAGGATCCTGACTTCACGGAAGCCGAAGTTTATCGAGCGTCTGTCCAGCTCCTTTCCGTCCGCCGCGCAGAGGACCACGGTGAGTTTGTAAAGATAGGGATCCTCCGAGCTCCAAAGCCTGGGGGCGGACACATCGCTCTCGAACTTTGCCACCGCTCTGCCGCTGTCCTTGATGTCGGCAAGTTCCGCCACGCTCTCTACGACGACCTTTCCTTTGGCGTCTTTGAGGGTGAGGGTCAGCTTGCCTCCCTCCAACCCCACGCGCTTGGCGTCCACCTGAACGCCCGCCTTGAAGACGGATTTTTTGAAGTTGTCGGAAAAGCTCGCGCGGGCGTAGACGTCCGCTATCCTTGCGGAGGGCACGAAGATGAGCATGACGTCGCGGAAGATGCCCGAGATGCGCCACATATCCTGGTCCTCGAGATAGCTGCCCGTGGTGTAGCGGTAGACGATGATCTTCAGGGTGTTGCTCCCCTCTTTGACGAGGTCGGTGACGTCATATTCCTGATAGTCGAAGCTGGACTCGGAATATCCCGCGAAAGTGCCGTTGACATACACCTCGGCGCCGCTGTTTGCGGCAAATTCCAGGTGCACTCTGCCCTCTATCTTCCCCAGCGTGAACTCCTTCATGTACACGCCGCAGGAGTTGTCCGTATCGTCGATGTGCGGGAGCTTGAAAGGATTGGTGCAGATGGGGTAGGGATAGCGCACGTTGGTGTAGACGGGCTTGCCGTATCCTTTCAGCTGCCAGTTGGAGGGCACCTCGATGGTGTCCCACGAGGTGGGTTCCGCCTCCATGAGCGCCACGGAGGGATAGTACTTGAAATTCCACTCTCCGTTGAGACACTCCGTACGGGGGGTGCCGTCCGTCGCGAGGGGGTAGCCCGCTCCGTGCTTGGGCAGGGTGCCCACCGCATATACATTGGGATCGTTGTGATAATTCATAATTTACCTCTCTTTATTCTTTGGTCGGATCCGCGCCTCGGGCGGACCGTATCATTCTTCGGGGATGTAAAGTATGCGGCGGCAGTTGGGACACTCCGCATGATCGCCGGGATTTTTGAGCTTGCTTCTCGTCGCGCCGGACACCTCCATGAAGCATCTGCCGCAGGTGCCGCTCTCGGGTTTGTACGCGACGAAAGCGGGAGTCTTTTTTGCCGCGCGCAAGGACTTATATGCGGTCATGAACTCCTCCGGCACATTTTTTTCGAGCTTGGCGAGCCCCTCTTTGAGCTCCGTGATGCGGGGCTGTATCTTGCTCGCGAAGGCGTTGAACGCCGCGTGCGCTTCCTTGTATGCGTCGGAGGCTTTGCGTCCCACCTCCCACGTCTTCTTGTACTCCGAGGCGATGGCGTCAATCCTCTCGCCGTCCTTGGACGCGTCCTTTTCGAGGGAGGCTATCTCCTCGCTGATGGACGCGATCTGACGGATATAATAATCCGCCTCATTCACGTCGGCGACTCCCTCCAAGATGCCGTCGAACTCGTCCAGCTTGGCTTTGAGCTCCTCCGCGCGGGAGGAGAGCCTGCCATATCCCGCAAGCAGCTCCGCCGCCTCATGGGAGAGTTTCCCCACCGCCGCGGTCGCCGCTTCGAGCTTGGCTTTCGCATTCACGAATGCGGCGCGCTCAGGGCTCTTCGCCACTTCGTTCTCGACCGAAAGCAACTCTCTGTCGAGGTCCTGATACTCCAATATAGTGTCGAATTTCATAGTTCCTCCAAAGTTTTATAGGGACATCTGCGATGCGCCTCAAAAACATCAAGTTCGCCGAAAGCGGACTTTATGATGCTTTTGAGCACATCACAACATATGATCTCGCTGTAATAGTGGGAAAACTCCACCACGGGGAAATCCGTCTCGTCCGCCTCGGTGAAGACGTGATGCTTCACCTCTCCCGTGACGAGCGCGTCCGCGCCTTCCCTTGCCGCGCGAAGCCCCGCGTCGTCTCCGCCCGCGCCGGATATGACGTATATCCTGCGCACCTTGGCGTCCGGCGAACTCACCTTGACCGTGCGATCCCCGAGGGCGGAAGCCACTTTGACCGCAAGTTCACCCGCGCTCTCTTCGGGGATGTCGGCATAGCACCCGCATCCCGCGCTCTCGGCGTCCGTGCCGCCAAGGATGTCCGCAAGGGTGCGGGAAAGTCCCTCCGACGCGCTGTCCAGGTTGGTGTGCGCCGAATACACCGATATGCCGTTGGCGAAAAGATATTCCGTCGTCCTGCCCTTTGCGGTGTCCGTGGTGAGACGGTCGAGGGGGCGGAAGATGAAGGGATGGTGACTGACGATGAGGTTGCACCCCTCCTCCTTTGCCTGCTCCGCCGCGGCGAGGGTGCAGTCAAGGCACACGAGCACCCCCGTGCACTCCTTTTCGGCGTCGCCCAGCATCATGCCGGTGTTGTCCCATTCCTCCGCGTTGCCGCGGGGAGCGTGTGCTTCGATGACCTGCGTGATATCCTTTATTTTCATTTTGCACACTCCTTGAGCGCCTCTTCGAGGAGAGCTTTCCGCTCCGCCAGACCCGACGCGCTCGGGTTTTGTTTCAATGTGTTCTCGAGCTCTGAAAGCTCCCTCGATGCCCTTACGGGAAAATCCTCGTCCTCGGCAAAGAATCTTCCGAAAAGGAGCTCGCTCCTGCTCAGCTTTTCCGCCCCGCCAGCCTTTGTCGAGATGACGGGATAGTATTTGCCTGCGCACTCTGCGGCGATGTCTGCGACTATCCTGTGCCCCGCCGCTCCCGCCGCCTCCCGCGCCCTTTCGGGGTGGGTGTTGGGGGAAAGCACGAAGCGGGAAAATCTTTTGCCTTGCGCGCACGCGCGTTCCAATATCCTCGCGATGAGGTCGCCGCCCATGCCCGCGAGCACGACCACGTCCGCTTCGCCGTCCGCGACGGGATCCAATCCGTCGCCGACGCGGGTCTCCACAAGGTCGGTGAGCCCGAGTTCCTCGGCAAGCCTTTCCGCCTTTTTCAGACTGGGAGCGCTGATGTCAGTCGCTATCGCGCGTTCCGCCCTCCCCGTCTGCACCATATAACAGGCGAGTTTGCCGTGGTCGCAACCCACGTCGCATACCGTTGCCCCTCCCGCCGCAAGGTTCGCCGCCGCAGTGAGTCTTTCGTCAAGACGTATGGGCATCAGTCGAAATCCTTGAGCTTTTTCAGGCGGTTGGGGTGGCGCAGTTTCCTGAGCGCTTTCGCCTCTATCTGCCTTATGCGTTCACGCGTGACGTTGAACTCTTTGCCCACCTCTTCCAGGGTGCGGGGATGACTGTCGTCCAGACCGTAGCGCAATCTCAGCACCTTCTCCTCGCGTGGAGTGAGGGTGTTGAGCACCTGCACGAGCTGTTCCTTCAACATATTGCTCTCGGCGACGTCCGAGGGAGAGAGCGCGGTGTTGTCCTCGATGAAATCGCCGAGGTGGCTGTCCTCTTCCTCGCCGATCGGGGTCTCGAGGGAGACGGGATCCTGCGCTATCTTCTGTATCTCGCGCACGCGTTCCACGCTGCAACCTAGATGCTCGGCTATCTCCTCGGGAGTGGGTTCGCGCCCGAGCTTCTGAAGGAGTTGCCTCGTCGCGCGCACCTGTTTGTTGATGGTCTCCACCATGTGCACGGGGATACGGATGGTGCGCGCCTGATCCGCGATGGCACGGGTGATGGCTTGCCTTATCCACCAGGTTGCGTAGGTGGAGAATTTGAACCCTTTGGTGTAATCGAACTTTTCCACCGCCTTCATCAAGCCGAGATTGCCCTCCTGGATGAGATCCAGAAACTGCATCCCGCGTCCGACATACCTTTTCGCGATGGAGACCACCAGACGGAGGTTCGCCTCCGAGAGAATACGTTTCGCCTCCTCGTCGCCCTGTTCCATACGCTTGGCGAGTTCCACCTCCATCTCGGCGGAAAGCAGGGGTACTTTGCCTATATCTTTGAGGTACATCTTCACCGAGTCGTCGAAGTTGCCCTCGATGATGGTGTCGATGTCGTCCTCTTTTGCGGAGACCACCGTCACGTTTTCGGCGGCAAGCGCCTTGAAGACCCCTTCCAGGTCCTCCGCACTCGCGCCGAGATGCTCGAGACGAGCCATTATGTCATCTTCCGAGATACTGCCTTTGGCACGTCCCGCCTCGATGATCTTATCCGTCTCCTGTTTCAAAAGTTGCTCTCTGTCCATCTTGCCTCCTGAGAGTGTTTTTGATCCGTTTTCTTCTGCGCCTTCTTTTGAAGCCGCTGTATTTCCTTCAATACCGAGCGTCTTTCCTCGGCGTCCGCAAGCTGTTTGAACCTTTCCTTCAGCTCAGAGATACGCGCCGAGTCGTACGCGCCCGAAAGCAGCGCCACGCAATCGGAATAGTACTGCCTTTCTTTCTCGCGGGAGGAAAGATCCCTCTCGGCGTTCAGAACTTCGTTGAGCTCGCCGCCGCCCACGCCGTCGGGGAAAAGATCCCCCGTCTTCTTTTCGGGATGCGCCCTGACGAACGCAAGTATCTCGGCTTGTTCGGGAAGGGGCATCCATTCCGGCTCCACGTCCGAAGCGGAGGCGTGCTCCTCCCTCGCGAGTATGGCGTTGAGCACGAACCTCGCCGCCGCGACCAACCTGTTCTCCCTTGGTCTTGCGGCGTCCTCCTCCCTCTTCACGGCGGGAGCGGGACGCACGCCGACGAGAGTCTCTTTGAGCGTATTGACCGAAACGCCGCTTTTTGATGACACTATGCCGAGATAAACCTCTCTTTCTGCGGCGTTCTGCACTTCGGCGAGCACTTTGAGCGCGGCGCGGACGTATTTGGCTCTGCCGTCCGCCGAGCCCATCTCGTACGCGTCGGCGCACAGCTTGAGCTTGTATTCCATGACGGGGAGCGCCTCTTCCAGCCTTTTGCGGAAGCCGTCCGCCCCCTCCTGCCTTATCGTATCGTCCGGGTCCAACCCCTCGGCGAGGGAGACCACCCTCACATCCAGCCCTTCGGCGATGAGAGGCTCCACGTTGCGCACCGCCGCCTTGCGTCCCGCCGCGTCGCCGTCGTAACAGACGTACACGGTGTCGGTGAGCTTTCTTATCTCGCGCGCCTGCTGAGGGGTGAGCGCGGTGCCCATGCCCGCCACGACGTTGAAATATCCCGCCGCGGCAAGGGAGATGACGTCCATATATCCCTCGACAAGGATGAGATTTTTGAAGCCGTTCCCCCTCCTCTTCTCACGCTTGACGAAGTTTATTCCGTACACGCACCTGCTCTTGTCAAAGAGGACGGTGTTGGTGGAATTCTTATATTTTGCGACGTCCTGTTCGCCGCGGTATATCCTCCCGCCGAACGCTATCACGTCCCCCATGCCGTTCATTATGGGGACGATGATCCGCCCGTGGAAAGCGTCCGTCAGTTTGTCGCCCGTCGCAAGCCCGCAGTCTCTGAGATCCGCCGCCGCATAGCCCTTGCGCCTGAGATAGCCCTGCAACTGGTCGTATCCGAGGGAGAGCCCCAGCCCGAACCTGGTGCATATCTCCTCCGTGATGCCGCGCCCCGCAAGATAGGCTCTGGCTTCGGCGCCCTCCTCCTTTTTCATGAGGTTGGAATGATAATATCTCGCCGCGTCCTTCATGAGCTCTTTGAGGGTGTCCTGCCTGTCCTTTTTCTTCTTGTATTCGGCGTCCGCCTTATACTCGGGGAGCTCCATCCCCGCGCGCTCGGCAAGCAACTTCACGGCGTCCACATAGCCGAGGGATTCCATCTCCATGACGAAGGTGATGACGTCCCCGCTCGCGCCGCATCCGAAGCAATGATAAAACTGCCCTTGGGTGTTGACGCACATGGAGGGGGTCTTCTCGTTGTGGAAGGGACAGCAACAAAAATATCTGTTCCCCTTTTTGACCAACGGGACATACTGTGAGACCACGCTCACGATATCGCACTTGAACTTGAGTTCCTCGATGAATCTGTCCGAAAAAAGCGCCACCGACCCGTATCCTTGGTACGCCTGCTCCGCACGCCCGTAAAGAGCGCCCGCGCACACCCGTTATTATTTGCTGTATTAATATACGGAGATGATGCCCCCGATTCCTGAAAACGAAACGCGTGATCCAAGAAAATATCCTGCCCGACCGTAGTGCTACGCACGTGACGGGGCGGGGACCGCTTTGAAATGTCACGGCTAGCGCAATGATGGACATCGCAGATAGCGCGATACAAGACGTCGCCGGTAGCGCGGTAAAATACATCGCGGATGGCGATAATAAACATCGCGGGTGCGCAATATAAGACGTCGCAAATCATGCAATAAAGCGGTTCAACATGAAAAAACGGCGTCATAAACGCCGTTTTTTGCCTTTTTTGCCATTATAGCTCTATCCTGCTGGATAGCGCCCGCGAGAGCGTGCCCTCGTCGGCGTACTCTATGACGCTCCCCTCCGGGAGCCCCCGCGCAAGCCTCGTCACCCTTATCCCGAGAGGTTTGACGAGACGGGCGATATACATCGCAGTCGCCTCCCCCTCCACGTCGGGATTGGTCGCCAGGATGACCTCTTTCACCCCGTCCAGTCTTGCGAGAAGTTCCTTTATTCGGATGTCTTCGGGACCCACTCTGTCCAGAGGGGATATGACCCCGTGCAGGACGTGATACACCCCGTTGTAACCCTTCACCTTTTCCAGCGCGGTCACGTCCTTGGGCTCTTTGACCACGCATATGGTGGAGGGATCGCGCGTGGCGCATATCTCGCACACCTCGTGTTCGGTAAAATTGCCGCAGATCTTGCAAAAATGCACCTTTTCGCGCACGTCGCGGATGGCGGAAAGCAACGCTTCCACATCCTCTTCGGACGCCTCCATCAACGCGTAGGCATATCTCGCCGCGGTCTTTTCTCCCACGGAGGGCAATTTGCCAAGCTCGGCTATGAGTCTTGCGATGGGCTCAATGTATCTCATGAAAAAGCCTCTCGGCGGCAACCGCCGCCCCTCATTTTCAGAACATCCCGCCGCCCAAGGGCCCCATGAGCTCCTGCGATCTGGCGTCAGCCTGTTCCACGGCGTCGTTGAGCGCGGCGAGCACGAGGTCTTCCAGCATCTCCACGTCGTCGGGATCCACCGCTTCGGGTTTTATGGCGACCGAGACGGGGGTCTTGTTGCACTTCAACGTGACCTCCACCATGCCGCCGCCCGCTTTCCCGGTGACTTCCGCCTCTGCGAGCTCCGCCTGCGCCTGTTGCAGTTTTTTCTGCATCATCTGCGCCTGTTTCATGATCTGCTGCATATTGCCGCCGTAACCGCCGTATGCCATTTCAACCTCCGTTATACCTTTTTGGACCGCCCGTGTTTTGCACAAATGGCGGGTTTATTTGATGATATGAGGGCTTTACAGCCCGTTTTTGTCGATTTTGCGGGATCAGGTGATCTCGAGGCTTTTGCCGAACATCCCCGTGAGATAGGGGATGACCTTGTTTTCCTCTATCCTGCGCACCTCTTCGATGCGGAGGGGTTTTGCGGTGTATTTTACCGCCGCCTCGGAAAGAAGTTTCCTGTTGGCGGGGTCTGAGAGTATGCGCATTGCGGACTCCGAACTCACCTTGACGACGAGTGCGTCCTCATGCTCCTCCGCTTTCGCCTCTGCGGCGGCTATCGCGAGCACCCCGACGCCCATACGTTGCAATTCGGACGCCACATTCCCCCACACCTGCCCGGCGTCCTTTGCGGCAGGCGCGGGTTCAAAACCCGAGCGCGAGAGGGCGTTCACCCGTTTCGCTATCGCGGCGACCTTCTGTTCCAGCTCCCTCGTGTCCCCGCCGTGTTCGGCGCGGGGCTCCGTCGCCGCGGCGATGACCGCCGCTTCCAGGAGTATGCGGTGCTGTGTGCTGTAACGGAACTCCCCCTCCATCTCCGTCATACGGCGCATGGCGGCGAGCAGTCTCGACTGATCGTAGCGGGATGAGAGCTCCTTCAACGCCGCGTAAAGTTCGTTGGGCAGGGCGAGGAGTTCAGCCGCGTCCCCGCAGTTTTTGACATACAGCGCGTTGCGGAAGAGGGTCGCGAGGTCGCTCGCGAGCACCGCCATGCTCTTTCCGAGGTCGCACATCGCGGATATCTTGGAAAGCGCGCCCTCCACATTGCAAGCCAGGATGTCCTCGGCAAGCGCCACGAGCTTGACGGGATCGGATGTGCCGAGCACTTCCAGCACCCCTTCGTATGTGATGTCGCCCGAGCAGTAGCTCACGCACATATCCGCGATGGACAGAGCGTCTCTGACGCTCCCCTGCCCCGCAGAGGCTATCATGCGTACGGCTTGTTCGGAATACTTCACGCCGTTGTCGTCAAAGATGAATTTCAGCCTGTCCGCGATCTTGGCGAGTGGGACCAGCCTGAAATCGAAGCGCATACACCTTGACAGTATCGTCGCGGGGATGGCGTGCACTTCGGTGGTGGCGAGGATGAATATCGCGTGCTCCGGGGGCTCTTCCAGCGTTTTGAGGAGGGCGTTGTGCGCGCTCTTGGAGAGCATATGCACCTCGTCGATGATGTACACCTTGTATTTCCCCGCCGTGGGAGGGAAATTGATCTTGTCGGTAAGCTCCCTTATCTGATCCACAGAGTTGTTGGAAGCCGCGTCTATCTCCAGGATGTCGAAATTGCCCGAAAGCGCGAGCTCCATACACACCTCGCACTTGCCGCAGGGAGAACCGTCCTCGGGGGCGAGGCAGTTGACCGCGCGGGAGAATATCTTCGCGACGGAAGTCTTGCCCGTGCCGCGAGTGCCTGTGAAGAGATAGGCGTGTCCGATGTTGCCCGACTTTATCTGGTTGACGAGCGTCCTCACGACATGATCCTGACCTATGACGTCTCGGAAGGTGTCGGGACGATATCTGCGATAGAGCGAAGTGTAAGCCATATGATTGATTATATACGAACAAGGTTTATATTGCAAGGCAATTTTGAAGCGGAGGAGGAATTGCGACAGCGCGCCGCGCCCGCGCGCCGAACGGCGGCAGATCCCTCTCCGAAAACGCGCAAAAAGCATTTATTCCGACAAAATAATACGTTTCGTGTTCCGAGCGCGGGCAAACGGGAGGGATCGCCCACGTCCTTCCCCTAGATATAACACGATAAGTGTTTTTACGCTTTTCACGCCCTGTCCTCAGCGCACGCGACGTGTTTTTCACTTCTCTCCGCCGAGCGCCGTGAAGAGAGCCTCGCGGCAAAGCACGAGCTGTACGCATTGATACCGGAGCGAGGACACCGCTTTCACCTCTCCCTGCGCGTCGGCAAGCTCCGTGTTTTCCAGGAGGGCGACGGCGGTCACCAGCGCGAGTTTGAGCTCGGTGCACTCCGCGCCGCTCTCCTCCCTCGCCCGAGAGAGGAAATCCTCCCTCATCTCTTCTACGCGCACTCGGCACACCGCAACGCGCGTGCGCGCGTCCAATAGTGTGAGCACGCCCTCCGCCACTCCGTTCGCGGTCTCATACAGGCAGTCGAACACTATGTCGAAATAGTCCAGCGCGCTTTTTGCGGCGTCACGAAGACTTTCCTCTGCCCAGCTCACCGACACCTCGCCGACGGGGACTTCCAGAATGTACGCCCCTCCGCCCGCCGAGCCGCTCTCAACCACCTTCTCGGCGTCCTCGCGGGACTTATACGCCGCCAGCACCACCTCGGCGCGCTCTTTCGTCATGACATATCCCGCGCCCCCTCTCGAACGCACGAGTTCGGCGGCGTTTCTTGCAAGTTCCGCATTCTCGTATGAGCCCGCGCACAGAAGATAGCACTTCTCATCCGCTTCACTTTGGTTAAACGCAAGCAGAAATCCCTCTCCCGCAAGGAAGTAGCTGAGCCCCAGCGTAAGCATGAAACACAGCGCGATCGCCGAGACGACCAACGCATTCTGCCTGTCCGACCTTTTCATGCCAAATTATATGCCGCGCGCGCGAAAGTAGCACATATGCGCGAGCCTTTCGGGACCCCCGCGCCGTATGTTGCCTTTGAGATAACAGATCGAAAGGTGAATGAGACAGGACATCGCGGGCACCGCGTCGGTGCGATGCCAGACCCGACCAACGGACGAAGCCCCTCCAGAGACGAAAAACGGAGCGCGTCGCGCTCCGCTTCGTTCATTCCTCGTATTTTTCGACCTCGATCCCCGCCTCGGCGAGAAGTTGCTGGGCAAATTCGTCCGGATAGGGATATTTGTAGACTATCCTCGCTATGCCGGAATTGATGATCATCTTGGTGCATATGGTGCAAGGCTGATGGGTGCAGTAAAGAGTCGCGCCGTCCACCGAGACCCCGAGCTTCGCCGCCTGGATTATCGCATTCTGTTCCGCGTGCACGGCGTAGCACATCTCGTGACGGGTGCCGCTCGGGATACCCAGCTTGTCTCGCATACATTCCCCCTTGTCGCGGCAGTTGAAAATGCCCGAGGGAGCCCCGTTGTAACCCGTGGTGAGGATGCGCTTGTTTTTGGTGATCAACGCCCCGACGGCACGCCCCTCGCGCGCACAGCTTGTCCAGGTCGCCACCAGCTCGCACATTTCCATGAACCTCTTGTCCCACTTGTCCATACGCACCTCCGCAATATGTGTCGTCCAACATATGATAGCACATTCCTTCTCCGACTTCAACGGGAAATGCCAACATGACGCCAGGGAGTGCGATATCTCATCCTCTCACGCGAGAGCTCGGAGACGTCCGCCTCCGCCGAAAGGCGGAAAACGCGTTCCGCGAGCGGCGTTTTCGCGTCCTCCGCGGGAACATATATCCTTATTTTTCATTCCGATGATATTTTGCGAATAGTTCAAAAAGGTCTCGAACTCGACGAAGTTTTGCGTTATTTTAAGAAACTTTTAATAAAATTTGAAGAAATTCAACACCTGTCGAAGACTTTTTGATGCCCTATCCCAAAAAATCCGAAATTTTTTCAAAATTAGTGTCATAAAGTATTGACATCTGGCAGATGCTGTAATAAACTGTTAGCAATCTGGCACGAAGAGTGCCAAAGCAACTTGATAAGGTAATAATCCAGGAGGCATATCATGCAAGTCAAACCCTTATTCGACAAAGTCGTGATCAAGGTGATCGAGTCAAGTGAGACGACGGAAAGCGGCATCGTGCTCCCCGGCGCGGCGCAGGAAAAACCCCAGCTCGCGCAAGTGGTCGCGGTGGGTCCCGGCGGCATGGTCGACGGCAAGGAAGTCGTCATGCAGGTCAAACCCGGCGACAAGGTGCTCTATTCCAAATATGCAGGAAGCGAATTCAAGATCGACGGCGAGGAAGTCGTCATCGTCCGTCAGGCGGATATCCTGGCGGTGGTAGACTAACAGGAGGTCAATATGGCTAAGCAATTCAAATACGGCGACGACGCAAGAAAGGCTCTGGAAGCGGGTGTGGACACCCTGGCAAACACCGTAAAGATCACCCTCGGCCCCAAGGGCAGGAACGTGGTCTTGGACAAATCCTACGGCACTCCCCTCGTCACCAACGACGGTGTGACCATAGCAAAAGAGATACAGGTTGCGGATCCATTTGAGAACATGGGCGCGCAGATCATCCGCGAAGTGTCCACCAAGACCAACGACGTAGCGGGCGACGGCACCACCACCGCGGCGGTGCTCGCACAGGCGATAGTCAAGGAAGGGCTCAAAAACGTGGCGGCGGGTGCGAATCCCATGGTCCTGAAAAAGGGCATCGCGTTCGCGACGGAAGCCGCCGTCGAGGAGCTGAAAAAGATATCCAAGGACGTTGAGGACAAGACCGCGATAGCGCAGGTCGCCGCGATCTCCGCCTCGGACGACAGCATAGGACAGCTCATCTCCGACGCCATGGAGAAAGTGGGCAAGGACGGAGTCATCACCATCGAGGAAGGCAAGGCGATGCACACCGAACTCAACGTCGTTGAGGGTATGCAGTTCGACCGCGGCTACGTCTCCCCCTACCTCGTCACCAACACCGAGAAGATGGAAGCGGAGCTGGACAATCCCGCCATCCTCATCACGGACAAGAAGATAAGCAACGTGCAGGAGATACTGCCTTTGCTGGAACAGGTGCTGAAGAACGGGCTGAAACTGCTCATCATCTCCGACGACATCGAGGGCGAAGCGCTCACCACCATCATCGTCAACAAGCTGAAAGGCGTGTTCAACTGCGTGGCGGTCAAGGCGCCCGGCTTCGGCGACAGGAGAAAGGCGTACCTCGAGGACATCGCCATCCTGACCGGCGGCACCTATGTCGCAAGCGATCTCGGATATGACCTCAAGACGGTCACCATAGATATGCTGGGCACCGCGAAGTCCGTCAAAGTCGGCAAGGAAAACACCACCATCATCGGCGGCGCGGGAGACCCCGAAGCCATCAAAGCGAGAGTGGCGGCGATCCGTGCGCAGATCGCGGAGACGACCTCCGACTACGACAGAGAGAAGTTGCAGGAACGCGTCGCGAAACTCGCGGGCGGCGTTGCGGTCATCGGCGTCGGCGCGGCGACCGAGGTCGAGATGAAAGAGCGCAAGATGCGCATAGAGGACGCCCTTGCGGCGACCCGCGCGGCTGTGGAAGAAGGCATCGTCCCCGGCGGCGGCGTGGCTCTGCTCTCCGTCATCCCCGCAGTCAAGAAGGCGTGCAAGAACCTGGAAGGCGACGTCAAGACGGGCGCGAACATCGTCATCTCCGCCCTTGAATCCCCCATCCGTCAGATCGCGGCAAACGCCGGCGTGGACGGCGGAGTCGTGGCGGCGACCATCACGGCGAAGAACAAGCCCAACTTCGGATACGACGCGGCAAAGAACACCTACTGCGACATGATAAAGCAAGGTATCCTGGACCCCACCAAGGTCACGAGAAGCGCATTGCAGAACGCGGCGTCCGTGGCGTCCACCCTGCTCACCACCGAGGCGCTGGTGACGGACATCAAAGAGCCGACTCCCGCACCCGCGATGCCCGCAGGCGGCATGGACGGTATGTATTGATAAAATATACGCCCAAACGCAAAAACAGCGGCATAAAGCCGCTGTTTTTGATTCGCTCTCTCTTTTGCCCCGCCGAAAGCATTTTCGGCGGGGATTTTTGATCGGATCCGAAATCGCAAATCAAATCATACATTCCGCGCATTCGATCCTTCGATCGCGACACGTAAAGGAAAAATATAAAAAAAGACCTCGCTACGATTTTACTCATAGCGAGATCTAACTTTTTATTCTGCATCACTTTGCGATGATGCCGGATACAACAGGAAACTCTGGGTTTATACGGGTAAGCGCAAGCATCCTGCAAGCAGCTCCCTCGGGGTGATTACGCCCGGCTTCCCACGCCTCTACCGTCTTAATAGAAACGCCCATGTATTTGGCAAAAAGAGCCTGCGTCATTCCTGCCCCAACTCTGATCCCTTTGATTTCATCCGGCGTGAAAGTCTCCAAAGGCAGAATGGTCATTGTAGTCTTCTTCGCCTTCAGGTTGCCCTTTTCGTACTCGATCGCCTGTTCGAGCCCGAGTTTGATGTCATCGAAAATAGCCATTCTTGCCTCCTTTACCTTCTTTTTAGTGAATTATCTTGTAGTTGCTGCTCCAGTATGGAGATCAGCTTTTTGATTTCGTTTTGCTCGTCTTTAGTAAGGTTATCCTTCTCGTTCTTAGTATACGCGGTGAGCAGGTAAATTTTTTCATACACCTCGAAGTCAACGTATATAACTCTCACTCCGCCGCTTTTACCTCTATGCTCAAAGGCGAATCTCATCTTACGAACTCCGCCAGTGCCACGCATTACATCGCCGACCTTCGGATCTGCCAACAGTTCCGTTTGGAGCTTAAGGAGATCGTCATCGCCAAGACCAAGGTCTTCCCATCTTGCTCTGAATATTGGCAGTTCTACAAACGAACGCTTCATTTTACTTCCTCGTTGTCTTCCTTGCCTATATCATACCCTATTTAATAGGGGTTGTCAACAATTTATGCCATAAAGCTTGCCACTATAATAAAAATCCACCGGCCTAGCTGGTGGTTTTTAATTTGAGGCCATAGCCCTCTGATACTAGCATAGCGAAATCGCTTACCCGTAGTCCGCCTTTTGCGAATCGCCAACTCTATTGTTTGAACGGATCCAACAGTTCCGTTATCGTCATTTGTTCCACCGTCTTATCTTCTTCTATCTGGTTGGCGATATATTCTTTTATCTTCGCCGTGTTCTTCCCGTATACAATATATATCACTCCGATTTCGACGCTTTCCCCTTCCCCGAGATCTTGTGAGGTTGGTCCGGCGGGATACTTCCCTCGTCCTTTTCGGCACGAGCGGACAGTCCTTAGGCGCCCCGTGAGATTTATTCGGTGAAATACCCTTCATATCGTTGACATATCCTCCGCGTTTCAATATAATCTTTTTCACAACGTGAGTTTAGTGATTGTAAACTTTTGCCTTATAATCTTTGAACCTGCTAAACTCGCGGTAATTTTTTGCTAAACAGGGAGGGCTTTATGGAACTGGGCGCTAAGATCAAACGCCTGCGCTTGCAATGCGGGCTCACGCAAGAGGAACTTGCCGACCGCTGTGAACTCACCAAGGGGTACATTTCCCAACTCGAAAACGAGCTCACCTCCCCGTCCATACAGACCCTTCTCGACGTGCTTTCCGCGCTGGGAACGACTGCGGCGGAGTTTTTCGCGGACGAGGACGAGGGGCAGGTGGTGTTCACCTCGGAGGACTTCTTCGAAAAGGACGCCGAGGGGCACGTCATCACCTGGCTGGTGCCCAACAGTCAGCGCAACGAGATGGAGCCCATCCTCATCACTCTGCGCGCGGGCGCGGCTTCGGTCAAGGATATGCCCCACGAGGGGGAGGAATTCGGCTTTGTGAAAAAGGGAGAGGTCGTCCTGCATCTCGGCAAAAAGGAGTTTGCCGCAAAGGAGGGGGACTCATTCTATTACGAAAGCAACAAAGTGCACTATCTTGAAAACCGTTCGGCAAAGGACGCCGAAGTGATATGGGTGGCGTCGCCGCCGACATTCTAAGGAGAGGATATGTCCGACAACATAATAGAGATCAGAAACGTCACAAAGACATACGGCGCGAAGGACGCCGTGAAAAACGCCAGCCTCAACATCAAGCGCGGGGAATTCGTCACCCTTCTGGGACCCTCCGGCTGTGGCAAGACGACCACGCTCAGGATGATAGCGGGCTTCGAGATGCCGACCTCCGGACAGATAATCTTCGACGGAGAGGACATCACCGACACTCCCCCGCATCTGCGCCGCGTGAACACGGTGTTCCAGAAGTACGCGCTCTTTCCTCATCTCAGCGTCTTCAACAACATCGCGTTCGGGCTCAAGATGAAGCTCATCCCCAACGGCACCAAAGTGAACCGCAAGGGCGAGGAGGTGCAACTCTTCCGCAAGTACACCAAGGCGGAGATAAAGGCGAAAGTGGACGCCGCCCTCAAAATGGTGGACCTCGAAGACTACGGACACAGAGGGGTCTCCTCTCTTTCGGGCGGACAGCAACAGCGAGTCGCCATCGCGCGCGCCATAGTCAACGAGCCCGAGGTGCTCCTTCTGGACGAGCCTCTCGGCGCGCTCGACCTCAAAATGCGCAAGGATATGCAACTCGAACTCATGGATATGCACAAGCGACTGGGCATAACCTTCGTCTACGTCACCCACGACCAGGAGGAAGCCCTCACCATGAGCGACAAGATAGTGGTCATGCGCGACGGCGTCATCCAGCAGATCGCCACCCCCGAGACGGTGTATGACGAGCCCGCCAACGCGTTCGTCGCTGACTTCATCGGGGAATCCAACATCCTCTCCGGCGTGATGTTGGAGGACTTCAAGGTGGAATTTGCGGACACGGTGTTCGAATGCGTGGACAAGGGCTTCAAAAAGAATGAGCCCATCGACGTCATCATACGCCCCGAGGACCTCAAAATAAAGAAGCCCTCCGACCCCAAGACCATCCTCACCGCGACGGTGCTCTCCTCGGTGTTCAAGGGCGACCACTATCAGGTCACGCTGATGGCGGGAGAGAACGAGCTCATCGCCCACGACACCTCCACATACGAGAAGGGCTCCACGGTGGGGCTCTACATCAAACCCTTCGACCTGCACATCATGCACAAATCCCGCATCATCAACGAGATAGACACCGAGATGGCGGGGGAAGGTCTGGTGTGGATCTCGGACGGCAAATTCGAATGCAACTGCGACTTCGAGGCGGGCGCTCCCGTGAAGGTCAAGGTGGACTTCGACGACGTCATCATCACGGACGACGAGGAGGACGGCGTGATAGGCGCGACGGTGGTGAGCTCCATATATAAGGGCAGCTACTATCAGTGCATAGTGCGCACGGACGACTATTACGACTTCTTCGTGGACACGGACGACGACTGGCTGAAAGGCGACCGCGTGGGCATCAACATCGCCCCCGAAAAAATTATCGTGGAAAGGAGGGAGGTCTCCGAAAACGACGCTCCAGAGGAGGCTCCCGTCCCCGATCAGACCGCAGAGGCGACCGAAAACGATGACGCGGAGGTGAAAGGATGACAGCCGCCGCCATTGCCGTTTCCAAACCGAAACGGAAGTTTAAGCTCACAAAACGCGTGTTCAGCTACCCTTATGTGCTGTTCATGCTCCTCTTTGTGGTGATACCTCTGGTGATGATTCTTGTCAACGCCTTCCTGGACTCCGACAACACTCTCACCCTGGACAACTTCGCCGACTTCTTCACGGACAAGAGCAGTCTCATCATCCTCGCGAACTCTCTTCTCGTCGGCGTGATCACCACAGCCATCTGCCTCATCATAGGCTATCCCCTCTCCTACATCCTCTCCAAGATGCCGAGCGGGAGGGTGCTGGTGCTCTTTTACGTCCTGCCGATGTGGGTGAACTTCCTCATCCGCACTCTCGCCACCAAGGCGATATTCATCGCGATAGACGTGCCTCTCGGCATGGGGACGGTCATATTCGGCATGGTGTACAACTATCTGCCCTTCATGATACTCCCCCTGCACACCACCCTCTCATCGATTGACCGCAGTTATATCGAGGCGGCGCAGGATCTAGGGGCGGACTCTTCGACGGTATTCCTCAAAACCGTGCTCCCTCTGTCGGTGAGCGGGATAATCAGCGGGATCACGATGGTGTTCATCCCCACCATCTCCACGTTTGCCATCTCGCAACTGCTGTCCAACGGCAAGATATTCCTCTTCGGCGACAGCATTCAGATGAAATTCGAGCAGGGACTCTACGGCGTGGGCTCAATAATGAGCCTGGTCATGCTGGCGTTCGTGCTGGTGTCCAACTTCATCATCAACCGCGCCGGCAGGAAGAGCGGGCTTTCGGTGGGGAGGTCGTTATGGTAAAAGTGAAAGGACTGTTTGAAAAGGCGTATCTTTTCGTGATACTCGCGATACTCTACGCCCCCATACTGCTCATCATAGTGTACTCTTTCTCCAACAGCTCCAACTTCCGCTTTGACGAGGGGTTCACTTTCGAGGCATACATCTCCATCTTCAACTCAGAGAAATCTCCCGCTCTGTGGGACGCGGTGGGCAACACCTTCCTCATCGCCGCGGTATCCTCCGTGATAGCGACGGTGGTGGGCTCGTTTGCGGCGATAGGCATCTTCGCGATGGGCAGAAAGGCGCGCCGCGTGCTGGAAAACGTCAACCAGTTCCCCATCATCAACAGCGAGATAGTCATGGCGGTGTCCCTGATGATATTCTTCGTGACATTCGCGTTCCCGGAGGGATATCTCAGGCTCATCATCGCGCACATCGCGTTCTGCACCCCCTATGTGGTGCTGAGCGTCCTGCCCAAGCTCGAGAGCATGGACCCCAACGTGTACGAAGCGGCGCTCGACCTCGGAGCAAACCCCTTCAAAGCGCTGGTCAAAGTGCTCTTCCCCATGATCACTCCGGGGATAGTGAGCGGGTTCGTGCTCGCGTTCACGCTGTCCATGGACGACTTCATCATCACGCAGATCAACAAGGGCGCGTCCACGGGCATCAACACGCTGTCCACCTACATCTACTCCGACGCGCGCGTACAGGGTCTCGAACCCTTCTGGTACGCCATCTTCTCCATAATCTTCGTGGTGATACTGGCGCTGGTGCTCACCCTCAACCTCGTCAGGATAAACCGCCGCAAACAGCAGGAAAAGGAGGGCGCGATATGAAAAAGAAAGCTCTCGTCATCCTTGCGCTCATAGTCGTCTGCGCCCTTGCTCCCGCTCTTGCGGCGTGCAACACTTCGGGCGGCGGGATAGTGAGCGGCGGCGCGGACACCCTGGTGATCTACAACTGGGAAGATTATATCGACACGGGCATCCTGGACGAGTTTGCGGCATACTACCGCGAGGTGACCGGAAGGAAGCTGGACATCACTTACAGCACCTTTGACACCAACGAGACCATGCTCACCCAGGTCATGCGCGGGGAGACGGCGGTGGACGTCGTGTGCCCCAGCGAGTACGCCATTGAAAAGCTGATGCGCGCGGGGCTCCTCGCAAACCAGAAAGAGCTTGCCGAAAAGTTCTCAAAGGACTACCCCGGCGCGTTCGACAACATGAGCGATTCGACGCATTCGGGCAACATCAACGCCACCGTCCTCGGCAAGATAGGCGAGACCTTCGGCGCGATGGAGATAGGCGGCAAAGTCCTGGATATGCGCGACTATATGGTGCCGTATATGTGGGGCACTCTGGGATTGCTTTACAACACCAAGGTGATCTCGGAAAAAGAGCTCGAAGAGTACGGCTGGGGTATGCTCTGGAATGAGAGTGACAATCCCGAGCTGGAAAACATGATCCTGATGAAGGACAGCGTGCGGGACAGCTTCGCGGCGGTGGTGTTCTATATGGAGGAATACGACCTGCTCCCCGACGAAGTGAGCGAGACCTACGGCAAACCCTTTGACGAACTCACCGTCAACGAGCTCATCAACTGCACGGACGCTCCCCTCGTCGCGAAAGCGGAAGAACTGCTCACCTCTCAGCGCGAGCGCATCTCGGGCTACGAAGTGGACTTCGGCAAGGACGACATGATCAACGAGATAGTCTATCTTGACCTCGCGTGGAGCGGAGACGCGCTGTGGGCGGTGGAAGAGAGCGAATATTACGAGGACACCGACACCTATCAGCTCGGCTACTACGTCCCCGAAAAGAGCAACATCTGGTATGACGGCTGGGCGGTGCTCAAAAATTCGGACAGCAAACTCGCGGCGATGATGTTCATCGACTATATGTGCTCCCCCGAAGCGGGCGCGCGTAACTCGGGCTATATAGGCTACACCTCGGCGGTGGATCAGGAACTCATGCGCTACGACAACGGCGCGGCGCAGGCGCTCCTCGATGTGGAGTATCTGTGGTACGCCAACGAGGAGGAGTGCTCCGTCTGGACGGACGCCGACGGACAGCTCGCGTTCCACTTCGAATGGGTGGAGGGAGAAGGCTACTGGCTGGACCTCTTCGGGAGGGAGATAGAGCCCGACGAGAGCGCGCTCACCCCCCTCTCCCTGCAAACGGACGAGGAGGGATACTATCTCCTCCCCGCCGACATCGCCGCCCATCTCCCCGAAGGAATGGACTCCTATCCGCTGGATGAGGACTATATCGTTTGCCCGGATTCCATCTCCCTCTTTTACGACGACGAGGGCAGATATCCCGAGATCACCGAAAACCTCGGCGTCATGCAGGACTACGGCGCGGCGAACGAGGCCGTGGTCAATATGTGGCAGCGCGCAAAAGCGGGCGGCGGAGTCCCCGCCTCGCTGTGGTGGTGCCTCTTCGCCATCCTCCTCTTCGTGGGAGCGATACTCGCCGCGTACTTCATAAAGGAAGCTCTTAAAGTCCGCCCCCGCAGGACGGCGAAGAGCTCGGAGCCTCCCTCTGCGGAGGATACCGACGGCGGAGAGCCCTCCTCGTCATGAATCTTCAAAACATGGGAAAAGACCTCCGCTCCGTGCGGAGGTCTTTTTGCTTGCAAAAAAGCGAGACGCGCGCCTTTTGCGCACTCTGTTTTCTCCCGTGCCGGAACGGAATGAGCGCGTTCCTTACCTGTCAATAGTACCTGTCCGTGCCTCCCTCTCCTTTGAGGGCGGTCATGAGTTTGTCGTAGTAGTTGCCCAGATAGTACTTCATGCTCGGAGAGGCCGCAAGAGCGTCTGCGGCGATGTCGGGAGAAAGGGAGGAATAAAACTCGAACGCGATGTCATAGCGTTTCGCGTAATTCTCCTGTTTTTCCCCGGTATAGCCGTGCGCCGCCTCTTCGCGGCGGATCTCCTCTTCGCGTTCCAGCCTCTCCTTCTCACGGTCTTTGAGAAACTCTGCGATGTCCTCCTCTCTTTTGACGGCGTAACTCTGTTCCTTTTGAGCGACCTCGTTGTTGTACTCCGCATATTTTTGAGCGGTCTCGTCCCTCTCCTTTTTGAGCTCGGCGATACGCTCTTCGAGCTCTGCGGCATATTTGAGATCCAACTCCTCGAAAGCCGCGTCCTGCTCCCGCCTCAGCGCCTGCAAGGAGGAGGATATCTCGGCGATATCCGCGTCGTATGCGCTCCTGTTCGCCGCCTCCGCGCGGGATCTGTCGGCGGAGATCGCCTGTTTTTCGGAGGAGAGTATGCTCCCCCTCGCGACTCCCCTGCGGATGGCGTTGCGTCCCGCCTCCCGCACCAGTTCGTCATAGAGTTCTCCCAGCTCGTCGCGCGCGGAGAGATAATCGCTTTCCGCCTCCCGCGCCCTTTTCCCGAGCGCGCTCTCTTCTGCGGCGTACCCTCTCTCCAGCTTGCCGCTCTCTTTATCCTTCTCGGCGTTCACGTCCGCTTCGGCACGCGCCGAAAGCTCCTCGTCCGTCTCGGGGACGTGCTCCACCTTTTCCAGCCCCAGGCTCTCGGGGAACAGCTTGTCGAGATCGGGCTCGGGCTCCTGCGGGAGGGAGTCGCGATACTCCTTGTCCAGCGCGGCGAGCTCGGCGGTGATCTCCTTTTCCGCTTCGAGAGCGTCCGCGAGCTCCTGTCTCCTCTCCTCCTCGCGTTGACTGTCCGTCTTGAACGCGTCCTTCAATTCATCCCAAAAGGATGCCATACACACCTCCCTTTTCCGCCCTCACTCGGCGGATGCGGCGGAGAGTTCCGCCACCTGTTTTTCCAGTCTCTGCACCCTGAAAGACAATTCTTCCACGAGCGCCGCCAATTCGTTGATGTTCATATCCACCTCATGCCGTAATGTCGAGTTTCACGACGGGAGGCGTTATGTGGCACAGTCCCGTCGAGGAGCGGAGCTCCAAACCTATCTTCTTGCCGCTCTTGCCCACGAATACCGTCTGCGGACGATCCGCCCCCGCGAGCGCGTACACATGAGTTTCCTCATCCGTCCTCACCCTGAGTTCCGCGTCATAACGCGTGGTGAGAGTGACCTCCCTCACCGTCTTGAACGCGGATGAGGAGAGGTCGTTGAAGGGGGTGCGGTATATCTTGGGCGTCGCGACGCCGAACACCCCTCCGTTTTCGGAAAGGGATGCGAGCCTGCACCCGTCCGCCGTCACGACCGCGGTCACGACGTCCGCCGCGGTATGCGAGCGCACGGCGCAAAGAGCGGTCACGTCGTATCCCGCCAAAAGTGATATCTCCCCCTCGCGGATGTCCAAACGCGCGAGCGCGTTGTTTGCGGTGTACAGCCCTCCCTCCAACTCCGCGACGGACAGCGTGCACGCCAGCCAGTACGCTCCGTCATGGTACGCCGCGGCGGAATAGGAGGGATAAAACACCTTCGGCAATTCCCTCATAGCGGGGGTCGCGTTGTAGCCGTCAAAGGAGAAAACTCCCTCGTCGGTCAGAAACATTATCCTGTCGCCGCACAACGCTATCGTATCTTTATATATACGTCCCGTAGCGGTAAACAGCTTTTTCAGCATAAACTCCCCCTGGTCGCCATAGGCGGTGAGGCGGTATATGCCGTGCTCGCGGAAGATATAAAGATACCCCAGGAAGGACACGCTCATGAGCGCGTCTCCGCACTCGTCCGCAAAGGAGATATACCCGCCCTCCTCTGCCGACACCGTCCAGTTCTCGGGGTCGAAGTCGTCCGAGAACCAGAGCTGATTGCTCTCTCCGTTGAGGGTGCCGTACACCCTCTCGTTGTGCACGGTCACCGAGGAAAAGCGGGGCGCGGAGGTCACCTGTTTCACGGAGGCGTCGTCCAGCACCGCGAAGGCGCTCGACGGCGAACTCATCAGGAGCACGTCCTTGCCGCCGTAGTTGTAGCTCACCGCCGTGGCGTCTCCCGTGAGGGTATATCCCGAGATCGCGTGCCAGGTGTCCGTGGCGAATACCGCAGTATAATACAGCGCGCCCGTCGTCGTCTGTATGACCAGCCTGTCGTCGTAATTTCCCTGATACCGTCTGCGGTAATGGAATATCCCTTTGACGGACGCTCCGTCGGGCAGGGCGGGATAGTCGTGTCTCATCTCGGGGACGGTGGGGTGGAACCCCCGCGCCGCGACCAACCCGAGCTCCCCCGTCAGCACCCCGTTTTTTATGCGGTAGTTGAGCACGGCAGGAGAATAGTCCCAATCCATCACGCTCTCGTCCACCGAGGAGCGCATACCTTTGAATCCCGCGCGCAGAGTGCGGGAATGCACGGGCACCCTCTTCATTCCGACCACCTCCCCGCGCCGAGGCGGAGGGGTCTGCCCTTATATCTCACCGCCCTCATCGCGTCGCGGAAGGAGGCGTCGTAAGCCTCCGCGAGGTCGAACACCTTGTCCGCGAGATAGAACTCTGCAAGAGTCCCGTCCGAGAGCGCGGATGGGGTCACCCTCATATCCTCTATCTCCCCGTCGAGAGGGAGCTCCTCGGGGAGGTAGGCGTAACGGAGCGTCCCCTTCCCGTCGCGGTCTGAGCGGAGCCTGCCAGCGCGTATCCACACCTTATGCCTCTCCCCCGCGAAGGAGAGGGTCACGGGATACAGTATGCGTTTGGAGAGCGCGGATGGGTCCGCCTCTCCCTCCGAGACGGTCACCTCCTCCTCGTGATAGAGGGGGATGAACTCTGTCACCGCCTCCCGATATGCGATGTTAAGGGCGGCGAGAAGTCTGTCGCGGAGTTTCGCATCCTCATCTGACAGCGAACTCTCGGAGAGGAAATCCTCTCTGCCCATTTTTGCGAGACATTCGCCGAGAACGTCTTTCACCAACATGATCCCTCCTGTTCGAGCGCCTCTTCCGCCCTTTCGAGGGCTAGTTTTTCGGCGGCTCTTCGGGCGGCGGCGCAGGCGCGTTCTATCTCGTCCAGCACCTTTTCCGCCCTTTCGATGCGGGTCTCGCGGACGCGCGCCAAAACGCGCGCGTCCAGCTCCCCGCGGGGCACCGTCAGTTGCAGTGCGCCCGACGCGTAGATCTCGTATCTGCCGAGTCTTACGTTATAAAACAATTCGTATCTCTCGTCTATCTCTTTCAGTCTCTCGGAGACGGAATAGAGATCGCGGGATACGGGGATAAGTTCTGCTCTCACATCCAATGCGCGACAAGGGTGATGTCGGAGTTGACGGGAGTGTCGAAGTCGTAGTAATCGTCTCCGAGCTTCCATCCCGCGAAAGCGGCAGAGGAGCTGGTGGGGTCTTCGGGTTCCACCGCCTTGCCGCCGGGGAGCACTATCTGAGAGTCCACCTGGGTCCCGCCGTTGCTGTCGAACTGGACGGTGTAGTAAGACACCTCGCTCCCGCCCGAGGAGGAAGAACCGTCAAAGACCAGCTTCGCCTGCCCCATGGGACGGGCGCAGAGCAGGTCGGCGTACTTAACCAGCGTGGCGCTGTACGACGCTTTGCCGGGGATCTGATGCAGGACGCTGCCGCTCTCCCCTTCCAGCCATCTCCAATCGCAGAGCTGATGGAGTTTGAAGTCCTCGGAGTTGAGCAGATACACCGTGCCCTCCGCAACGAATCTGTCCGCGACGAAGGGGACGCCCGCATAGGAGAGCGCCTTATAGCCGCCGTCCAGATTCATATAGTCGAGGTTGGTGCGGTTTTCGGTGAGGAAGTCCACATACTGTCTCCTGGCGTCGAAGGAGGCGACGATGAAATCCACCGTGCCGCCCGCGACCTCCTCTATGACGTCTATCGCGGACTGTATCGCGCCAGGGGACACCTTGCCCGAAATGTTCTTGACATAGGGACGCAGGAAGCTGTAATCCGCGCGGGTGAGCCCGTATATGGTGTCCGAATCGCCGAATATCGCTTCCAGCCCCGTGAGTTCGTTGCCCTTGGAACCCTGGACGTAGAGCTTGTAGCCCGCGCCGACTTTGGAGGAGGCGGAAAGGCTGAGCTTCACGTTTCTGGAATCGCGGTCGATGGAGAGGATGCGCGCGCCGCTGAGAGCGGTGTCCTTGACATCCGAGGAAGTGTAGACGTCCACGGTCATGCCCTCCATGAGCGCTCTCACGCTGTCCACCGTCACGGTGTCGTTGGAGGAGGCGGCGTTCGCCACGGTGGTGGCGATGAGCCCGCTCCCGTCGCCGTACAGCATACGTCCGAAGTTGAATTTGCTGGCTTTCAGGAGCCCGTCCATTTCGGCGTTGAGCAGATTGACGAACGCGCCCGCGCTGTTTTGGGAAGCCCTCACCGCCTTGTCGGAGATCTCTATCCTGCCGAAAAGGTTTTTGAGAGTGAGGGTGAACTGGGCGTAATTGTTGCCTCCGCTCGCGGGGAGGGGATCCGTCTCGCTGCCGGAGCCCACGCCGCCGTTGATGCCGTAGGGGGCGAGTTTCCTCACTTCCTTGCCCCAGACGTCCGCGCCCGTCTGACCTATCTTCGCAAGCAGAGGATTCACCCCTACATTGAGTTGATCTGCCAAAACGCCGAGATAAAATGTCTTTAATGCTTTATCCGCATTGCTGAGTGTGACCATATCATTCTCCTTTCATTTGATGATCGCCGACGCGGATCGCTCCGTGGCGGCGTCTTTCAAAAAGAGTTCGCCCGCCTCTTCTATGCTCTTGGGCGACCTTCTCGGAGTCACGCCGAACTGTCCTCCGTCCCGCATGACGGCGGGAGGCTGTCCTTCGCGCAGTCCTTTGAGATAGCCGTCCACCACCGCCGCCTTGACGACGGGGGAAGAGAGCACGTATTCCTTCAAAAATTGTCCGTCGGACATCAGTTGCTCGGGGGTGCGGTGCGCCGAGATGAGCACCCGCACCAGCGCGTCGCCGAGACAGTTGCGCCCGGCGCGGAGGGCGGGGTCTTTCATCATCTCCCTTGCCATCTCCCCTGCGAAAGGTTTAGCGGCAGGGTTCTTTTCAAAGAACTTGTCCACCGTCTCCTTCCACTCCTCTCGGGTGGGCGCGAATGGCGCCTCCGCCTCCCTGAGCCTTTTTTCCGCCTCCGCGAGCCTCTGGGAACGGCGGGTGAACTCCCTCTCCAGTTCCCGATAGGCGCGCATGAGTTCCTCGGGGTTTTTGAATTTTTCGGGGAGCGACCCCGTTTTGTCTTTGTTTTTATCTTTGTCTTTGTCCTCTTCCGGGAGGGGTGCGGGAGCTTCCTCTGCGGGGAGGTCTCTTTCCCTCTCCTCGGCGGCAATGACGTCCTTTCTCTCTTTTTCCTCGGGTCTATATTTCATCCTGCTCACCTCCCAATCTCTTTTCCAGTTCCGAAACGCCGCCGCTCAGGGCGGCGAGCTCCTTATGTTTGTTGATGTGCGCGCTCACTCTCTCGTGGAAAGCCTCGTCCTTTTCGCAGGGCGCCGAGACGCAGAGCCTCGTGTGTTCCGCGATGTGGAGGGCGTGGTCGTCCACCACGTCGGGGGTGACGTCGCGGGTCGCGAGCTCGAAGTTCTCTCTCTCCGCCTTGGCTATGTGCGCCTCGTCGGCGTCGCGGGATTGCTCCCAGCCTCCGAAGCCCAGGATCTCGAGGAGTTTGGTCTTCGTCCTTGAGGAGATGACCCCGCTCTCGTCCGCGAACAGCCCGAGGTCAAGAAGGTCGAACACCATCGCGCGGCGCGCAGAAAGCGTATCCTCTATCTCGTTGAGGGTGTCGAAAGTCACATCCTCGGAGGCGAGGTCGTTTGCGGTGAAGCGGAGCACTTCCACCTCTCCGCCCTCCCCCGTCACTCTCTTGATGCGGGGCGCGGACGAGAACTGCTTATACAGCCTGATGATGTGTTTGCCCACCCTCTTCACCGCCTCTCTGAGGCTGTCTGCGGTGAGGGATATGCGGGTGTCGTCCTGTTCGAGCAGGAGGGAGATGGCGCGTCCCGAAGCGACGTTGCTGGGCACCTGGGAATAGGTGGTGACCTCGCTCACTCCGCTTATCATGACGAACTCGTTCAGGAGTTTTTCCTCCTCGCGACTGAACTCGGCGGGCACCTGTCCCGCGCCGAGCATGACGGGAGGCGTGCTCCCCTGCCTGTACACCAATATCTTCCCGGGAGGGAGCCCCTCCTCTTCCAGAGCCTCGGTGTCCACACTGCCGTCCTCCACCGCGAGCACCCCCATAGCTATGCGGTTCATAAATTCGTGCTTGCGGTTTTTGACGGAGTTATACGCCCTCTGCACGGGGATGATGCGTTCCACCACGCAGGAGCCGAAAAAGTTCCCCAGGCACGCCAACGAGACCTGTTTCGCAAAGGGATATCCCCTCTTCCCGTCCTCTCCGTTGAGGTAGGGCAAGGGACCGTCGTGCACGAGCGCGTCTCCCGCCACGATGACGAGCCTGCCCTCGGGATGAGCCTCTGTCGGCATCTCGTATTTCTCTATGACGAGGACGGCGTCCTCCCTTGCTTCCGCGACCATCTTCGGGACGGTGGCGTGATATCCGAAGCCCCCGAGCACGTCCGCGTTGTCAAATGAAAACACGTTGAGGGTCTTGCCCTGCACCCTCTTTTTCCAGATGCGGTAGACATCCTCGCTGCCCATCACCTTGACGTGCATGACGGAGGGTTGCATATCAAGCTCCGCGACGGCGATGTTCTCGGGGAATATCTCAAAGGGAGGACACACCGTTATCCTGACGTCCCCCTCCCTCAGTCTGCCGTCCGCAGAGAGCGCCATCCCCTTTTCGGTGTCCCAGGTCACCTTGTAGAAGGCGCACCCCGTCACCTCGCTCCATACGTTCGCCTCGCTCATGAGCGCGCTGAAAGAATTTTCGGCGCACACCGCGCTTATCAGCTTGGTGGCGACCTCGGCGGAAGCGCGGTCCGCGTCGTCGGGAGTGGCGGGACGTACGCTCGCCCTCGCCTTCACCCTCGCCAGCTTGGAAAGGCGGGTCTCCAAGATGGGCGCGATGTGGTTGTACACCTCGCGGCATTGCCAGAAGTACTGCCTGTCGTACTCCTCCACATCCCCGCGCGCGGATATCTCCGAAAACTGGTTGCCCATGACAAAGTTCATGTTGAGCCTCCAATTCAGCTCGACGGGACGGCGCGCTTCCTGCCTCTTCTTGAAGTCCTCCAACACGGCGGAAACGATCTCCTGTTCAACTTTCGACATTTTTCACTCCTTTATTTCCCGAGCGGCGTTCATCGCCGCGACGGTTTTTTGTGCCGCGGGGAAGCTCCTGCGCTTTCGGCGCGGCGTCCCCGAACAGCTCCTCGGCAAGCCTCCGTTTTTCAGCCTCGAGTTCCTCGTCGGACATCTCCTCCGTCCCCCTCCCCGAGGAGAGCTCCAGATAGGTCTTCAACGCCGCGCTGTCCGGAGGATAATATTTTTTCGTGACCTTTCTTTTCACGAGCGTCATCTCTCCCTCCGCGCTCACGGCGTATTCCTCCTGCACCTCGTCGCGGGAATATCCGGTGGCTTTTTTCAACAAAGTTTTCAAAATCTCGTCATCCATGATCTCTCCCTTCTGGCGGCTCGGACGAGAGTTTCCTTGTCGCGTTGTATCACGCTCTTTTCGGCGACGGGCAGAGGCGCGGGAGCAGGGCGCGACATCACAAAATATCTCAGCTCATCGAGAGCGTGGTCGTCGATCTTGCGCGGTCTGTCCCCCTCCCCCCACCAGTAGCCTTTGAGCTCTCTGATGAGATTTACGCAACTTTTGAAGATGAAGATCTCGGGCGGATCTTTGCAAAACAGAGACTTTATGCGCTGTATCCCGCTGTACAGATCCTTGTTTACGCGAGTATTCACGGATATCCCCCTTTCGAGGAAAAGTTCTGCCACGCTCTTTTCCGAGGCGAGGGTGCGTTGCGACGCGGCGCTGTCTATGAGCGCGCGCAGTCTCCCGGACGAGTCTCTGCGCCAGCCCAGCGCGTCCGCGATCGCGAGTATCCTCTCGGCGTGCCAGTCGATGTCGCGCCCCCTCTCGTAATGCTCGGCGACGACGTATATCCGCCCGTCGCGATCCACCGCGTAAAAGTGACAGCTCGTGGGATTTCGGAGCCCCGGGTCTATGGACACCTCGCACTGCCAGTCCGCGGGCACGTCGAAAGGGTCTATGACGTGGCGTTCGGGATCGAATTCGGGATAGACCAGCCCCTGCCCCGTATGGAAGCGTCCGAAACGGCGGGACTGCTGTTCCTCCTCCGACATCAGCGCGGTCATGCCCTCCACCTCCGCCGCCCCGAGGTAGGGGTTGTCCTTCCACTCCATGTGGGTGCACCACACTTCGGGGTCGCCGCGCTCGTTGAGCTCTATCTCGCCGTACACCCAGGTGAGCCCTTTCAGCGGAGTCATGGTGCCGAAGATATAGCCCCCTCTGTCGAACACCCTCATCCTGCACTCCTCGTACACGTCCGCAGGAGGCTCCTCGTCAAACCATACGAAATCCAATGAGGCGCCCTGAAACTTTTCCCTCCCCTGATCGCAGGATTTGAACCCTATCTTGGAAAAACCTCCGAATGCGTTGCGCACCACGATGTGGTCGATGACGCCGTATTCGGGAGCTCCCTTCCTGCCGCTCGCCATCACGATGTCCTCGATGCGGCGGGGAGGAAGATATTTGAGCACCTTGGCTTGCGCCACGTCCCTCTGCACCTGCTGGGTGAGGCTCACCACCCAACCCTGCGCGTCGGAGCGGTTGGGTTTATACGGATGCTCCCCCAGCGCCATCCAGACGCACTCCGCCGCGCCGCACTCCGTCTTTCCCGAGCGGTTGCCCCCGAACACCCAGCGGTTGCGCTTGTCAGAGCGGTGAAATTCCATCTGTTTGAGATGCACTTTTTCGCGATTATATCCCCGCAAAGGCTCCTTCGCCCTGCGCGCGAGCTCGCGCTCTATCCCGAGTATCGCGAGGATCTTCTCCTTCTCATTCTCGTCCATGCCGCAATGCTAAACTTCGGATATCGTGAAATGCAAACTTTTATGTCACTTGACAGCGTCCGAGGCGGATATCTGCAAAAACCCCGAACGAGGCGGTCTTTCCGCCGCCCCGCCGACTGACGGCGCGGAAATGCGTAAAATATGGCGCAAAATGTGCTTAAAGGCTTTATTTTTGACTATAATTATAGTACTATATGAGCATGAAGAAACTTTGCGTCCCCGCACTCGCACTCATTCTCGCTCTCACCGCGCTCGCGGCGTGCGGTTTCGCGCCCGCGGACGGCGAAGCGCTCGCGACGGGGAACGAACACTATATCTGCGTCTCTCCCTCGGACGACGTACTGGCGGGGGAGGAATACTCCCTCTCCTCCGAACTCGTCGCAGAGGGCAATGCCGAGAGTTTTCGTCTGCAACAGAGCTACTATTACAAAGTCTCCCGATACGGGAAAATATTCGTGTTGGAGGACGAGCGGCTCTCCTCTTTCGGATACTATCTCGAAGACGTCCCCGAGGAGATGTTGCTCGACTCTCTTCCCGACGGCGTGACGGAAGAGAACGCCCGTCCCTCTACGGTGCTGACGGTGAAAGAGGGAGAGACCCTCACCCTTGCCAACGGCATAGATTCCTCGGAATACACTCTGTACTATCTCGGGGTCTCCGACGACGACCCCGCCGAGGCGGTGTTCTTCGCGGACAGCGAGACATCCAATCCCATCTGCGACAGCGCGCCCCTTTCGGTGTTCGAGCCCTTCTCGGTGTCATGGCATCCCGTCGCGGAGGCGAGACGGGCTGAGCTCCTTGCGCCTCCCGAGACCCCCGACGTGCCCGAAGAGCCCGCCGACGATCTCACGGGCGGGGAACCTTCGGACGCCCTCCGCATAATACTCATCATAGGCATAGCCGTCCCCGCTCTGCTCATCGTGTTCCTGCTTTTCAAGCCCGTCGCCGAAAAGAGAGGTTACGACAGACGCAAGGTGATACGCCGCGATCCCGACCGCGCGGTGGATTACGACCGCGAGCGTTCCTATGACCGCGACCGCTACGACCGCGGATACCGCGACTACGAAAGAGATGACAGAGAGTACCGCGACTACGACCGCAGAGAGGATCGCAGAGACCGCGACTACCGCGACAGATACTGACCGTTGTCCTCCCCCGCCCTCGCGAGGGCGGGAGGGGCGCGGAAACATATACGCAAAGGATACATAAAAATGAGGATATTCGTCGCATCCGACATCCACGGTTCCGCCGTGAATCTGGAAAGATTTTTCTCCATAGTGGACAGCACCCTTCCCGACCATCCCGACACCAAGGTCGTCCTGCTGGGCGACACCTACAATCACGGTCCCCGCAATCCTCTCCCGGAGGGTTACGCGCCCATGCGCGTGGCGAAGCTCCTCAACGACGCGATGAGCTTCATCACCGTCATCAAGGGCAACTGCGACAGCGAGGTGGACGAGATGATCTCCAACTTCCCCATCATAGGGGACTTCCATATGGAGTGGAACGGGCGCACCGTGTTCTTCACGCACGGGCACAAGGTGAATCCGGAGCATCCTCAGACGGGCGCAAAGGCGGGGGACGTGGTGTTTTACGGTCACTACCACAAGCCCTCCGTCACCCTTTCGGACGGCGTGCACTATGTGTGCGTGGGCTCGGTGGGCATCCCCTTCGACGGCGCTCCGCGGAGCTATGCGGTGCTGGACGAGGACGCGGTGACCGTCAAGAGCTTTGAGGGAGACACCCTCGCGTCCTTCTCTCTCGACTGAAAGCGGCGTTTGCGGAATTCGCCGTTGAAGAATATGACAACGACGCATAAAGCGCCGTTTGCGCCAAAAAGGCGAAATACTGCGATCATGAAAAAACGGAGGGATCATGAACACCATACGACTCAGGACTCCATTTGAAGTTTCGGACATTCCCCTTTCGGAATATCCCCGTCCCCAATTCGCACGCGACAGCTACAAGACTCTCAACGGCTGGTGGGACTACGCCATCTATAAGGCAAAGGACGGCTTCCCCGGCTGGCAGGGCAAGATACTTGTCCCCTTCTCCCCGGAAAGCCTGCTCTCCGGGCTCCCCGAGGGAGTTGAAGTGCTCCCCGACGACATCCTCTGTTACAGGCTGAAATTCAATGTGGAAGAGGGGTTCCTCCGCGCGCACACTTTCATACACTTCGACGCGGTGGACTGCTTCGCCACCGTGCGTCTCAACGACACCGAGCTCGGCACCCACGTGGGGGGCTACACCGCATTCGGGTTCGACGTCACGGGCGTGGTCAAGACGGGAGCCAACGTGCTGGAAGTCATCGTCACCGACCCCTCCGACACCTCCTATCATTCCAGAGGCAAGCAGAAACTCCGCCACGGCGGCATATGGTACACTCCGCAGTCGGGCATCTGGCAGAGCGTGTGGATGGAGAGCGTCCCCGACACCTACCTCAGGGACATGACCATCATCCCCGACATCGACCGCGACAAGCTCATCCTCAAACTCGACATCGCGGGGGAAGCCGAGGGCGCGGACATCGCCGTCATGGACGGCAACAAGCTCCTCAAAGCGCAGAAGTGCCAGGGCAATATCGCCGAGATAGATTTCGACGGCTACGAACTGTGGTCTCCCGAAAATCCCAAGCTCTACGACCTCGCTGTCAAGGTGGGCGAGGACGTGGTGCGCTCCTACTTCGGGATGCGCAAGTTCTCGGTGGTGACGGACAGAAAGGGCTTCAAGCGTCTCGCTCTCAACAACAAGCCCTACTTCCACACCGGCGTCCTGGATCAGGGCTACTGGTCGGACGGGATGCTCACTCCTCCCTCCAACGCCGCTCTGGAATACGACGTCAAACTCGTGAAGTCGCTGGGGTTCAACATGATACGCAAACACATCAAGATAGAGCCCCTCAGGTGGTACTACCATTGCGACAAAGAGGGCGTCCTGGTGTGGCAGGATATGGTGTCGGGCGGCACCGCATACAACTTTGCCGCGATAGGCGTGCTCCCCTTTGTCGGCATACACCTCAAAGACGACAAATACAAGTTCTTCTCCCGCGCGGACGAAGAGGGACGCAAGGAGTACGTCAATGAGATGTACGACACCGTGTCCCGCCTCAAAAACTGCGTCTCCCTCGCCGTCTGGGTGCCCTTCAACGAGGGCTGGGGACAGTTCGACTCCGTGAAGATCACCGAGATGCTCCGCACCGCCGACCCCACCCGCATAATAGACAGCGTGAGCGGCTGGCACGACCAGGGCAAGGACAGCTCTCAGCTCAAATCCCTGCACGTCTACTTCAAGCCCATCCGCATCCCCAACGACGAGAGGTGCATCGTACTTTCGGAGTTCGGCGGCTACTCTCTCCCGACGGAGGGACATATGTTCAGCCCCGACAAGCTCTTCGGCTACAAGATGTACAAGACTCCCGAGGCGTTTTGGGCGGCGTTTGAGAAGCTCTACGAAAAGAGCGTCATCCCCGCCATGGAAAAAGGGCTTTCCGCCGCCGTCTACACCCAGGTGAGCGACGTGGAAGAGGAGATAAACGGGCTGGTGACCTACGACCGACGCATAGTCAAACTCTCCCGCGAAGTGGCAAAGAGAGTCAACTCCAAGCTGGTGCTGTGACCCGACTGCGAAAAAGGACGGGCGCACGCCGCCCGAACACGTATGCGCCGAGAGCGCGAGTATTATGAGCAAAGCGGACAAGATCTTCATCGCGACCTGTCGCGACATCATCGACAACGGGGTGTGGGACACCTCCCTCCCCGTCCGTCCCCGCTGGGCGGACGGCACCCCTGCGCACACCGTGAAAAAGTTCGGCGTGGTCAACCGCTACGACCTGGCGGAGGAATTTCCCGTCATCACTCTGAGGAAGACCAACTTCAAAGCCGCCGTGGACGAGATACTTTGGATATGGCAGAAAAAGTCCAACAACGTGCGCGACCTCAACTCCCACATCTGGGACAGTTGGGCGGACGAGACGGGCTCCATCGGCAAGGCGTACGGATACCAGCTCGGGGTGAAACACATCTACAAGGAGGGAGAGTTCGACCAGGTGGACAGAGTTCTCTTTGACCTCAAAAACAACCCCTCCTCGCGCAGGATAATGACAAACATCTACACCTTCCAAGACCTGCACGAGATGCACCTCTACCCCTGCGCCTACTCCATGACATTCAACGTGACGGGGGACAGGCTCAACGCCATACTCAACCAGCGCAGTCAGGACACCCTCACCGCAAACAACTGGAACGTGGTGCAATATGCCGTGCTCCTTCATATGTTCGCGCAGGTGAGCGGCTTGAAAGCGGGAGAGCTCGTGCACGTCATAGCGGACGCGCACATCTACGACCGTCACGTCCCCATAGTGGAGCGCATATTGCAGAATCCGCAGTTCAACGCTCCGAAATTCAAGATGAACCCCGAGATCAAGAATTTCTACGATTTCACCGTGGATGATTTCGAACTGGAAAACTATGAGTACACCCCCCTCGGCGAAAGGGTGGAAGTGGCGATCTGAACCTCGTTGAGGCGGCTCCGAAAAGCGGAACGGAAGGAAAATGACGATATGATAGCGATCGTGGCTGTGGATGAAAAATGGGGAATAGGCAAAAACAACGACTTGCTGTTTGACATCAAGGCGGATATGCGCCATTTCGTGGAACACACGCGCGGCAAAGTCGTCATCATGGGTTCCAACACCCTGCGCTCCCTCCCCGGCGGTATGCCCCTGAAAAACCGCGTCAACATCGTCCTGGACCCTTGCGGCAAAAAAATCGACAGCCTGAAAAAGGGGTACATTCTCGTGCGCTCCCTCAACGCTCTCCTCAAACAAGCCGCGAAATATCCCCCCGAGGACGTCTACGTCATAGGGGGCGCGATGATGTACCGCACCCTCCTGCCCTACTGCGAAAAAGCCGTGGTCACCAAAGTACGCGCCGACGGCGAAGCACAGGTCTTTTACGAAAACCTCGACCGCCTCGACTCGTGGAAACTCGTCGAAGAATCCGCCCCCGTGGAAGACAGCGGCTACACCATGACTTTCTGCACCTACCGCAACCTTTCCCCTGAATCCCTTTTGAACTGAAAAAGAACAAAAAAGCGCCTTTTATGGAGTGCTTCCCCGCGACAAGAGAGTATTGTACCCCCTCCTCCCCTGTCATGGGGACGTAACCCCATTAAACTAGCTTGACTCCCACGTGAACTTATTCGGAGTGTGCCTGACTCCCACGTAGACTTATTTGGAGTGTTCTTGAACTCCACGTATACTTATTCGGAGTGGAGCCGCCTAGCCAAACTTGCACAGGGCGTAGCCCTCTTGCAAGTCGGCGGCGACGAAGTGAGTGCCGAGGGCGAGACGTAAAGTGCGTCGGCAATGCGCCATTCTCTTCGCGAAGCGGGCGCATTGCAAGCGGCATAACATGGCGGCGCCGCAGAGGCGCCGTCCTCGGGAGCCCTCATGCCCGAGCGCCGAAGGTTTCCCCCAAAATGGTGGGTTCCCTTTTAAGGGGGAACGAGCGGGGTCCCCGCCGAAAGTATTTTCGGTGGGGTAAATTGGGGGGAAACCCGCAGGAA
>CALVTS010000009.1 GCA_944363035.1 uncultured Clostridia bacterium | reverse complement strand
GCGCTGCCGACCGCCCACCATCCGTACACGGAAAGGCTCCCCTGCACCGCGGCAAAATTTCCGTCCGCTTGGATGACTTCACGCACGATGAGCCACACGAAGATGAACGGCACGAGCGCCATGAGAGCGCTGACAGCGGAAAGCACCCACGAAAGATAGGTGAGCACCCTTCGCCGCCCGGCATAGTCCATCAAAACGGAAAGGTTACCCTTCCCTTTTGCCTTGCTTTGCATACATACCTCCTGTATATCAAGTTCGTTATAGCGAACCCTATATCAAAAAAATATGCGTCTCTCCTTCGGGGGTTTGCATAGTTCGTATATGCGAACTACGCGTCCGAAAGAACGGGGCATAAAGCCCCTGTGTATTCCTTATATTATGACAAGCCCATCAGCTTATCCCAGCCCGCATAAAAGAACTCGCAGACGGCGTCTACATATTCCATTGCGTCCTCTTTGGGAAAATCGTGCGCGACCACCTCAAACACACCGTTAAAGAGCGCGCTCGCAAGCATATGGTTGATGTCCCGCCGAACCGTCCTGACGGGCGCACCGCTCTCGCGCAACACACGCATAAAGCGTTCGGTGCTCTCCGTTTCATAGTCAATCATGCGGTCGATGTAGTGCTCGTAACTCGAACCCGCGCTTTTGAGAACAATGAGTTTGAAGCTGTCAAAGTAGTCGTAGATGATGTCCATCATCACGCGCATCTTGCCCGATGTGTATGAGTGCATCTCCCCTTTCTGCTGTTCCGCGGGAAAGGCGGCAAAATTTTCCTGCACGTCCGAAAAATAGGCGTACAGCTTTTCCGCGCCCTCACCAACGATGGAGCGGAACATTTCGTCCTTGTCCGCAAAGCGGCTGTAAAGCATCCCCGTCGTAACGCCCGCTCGTTCCGCAATCGTGCGCATGGAAGCGTCCGCAAAGCCCTTTTCCATGAACTCCGCTTTGGCACACTCCAAAAGTTTTGAGTTGATGCTTTCGTCCTTTACCTTCATACTTTACTCCGCCTCGCTTGATAACAATGTTATCATAACGCCGTTATCCCATTCTGTCAACACATTTCCGAACATTCTCTTTCCGGACACTATACTTTTTGCTTCTTCACTATACACACCTCTTTCAAACGGCAGTTAGGCGGGCGCGCAAGGGCAAAGTGAAAGCCGCTCAGATGAGCGGCTTTTGCAATGTTCGGCGCGCACCGCGACGCGGGAGCGTACTTGGTCGTACGTGACTGTTCAAGCCGCAGGCGCCTGACGCAGTTATTCGCCGAACAGGGGGCCTCAGTTCGCTGAGGGCGATATTCGGATGAAGAACAAGGAAGGCACCCCTGCTTACGGAGCCCCCGCAAAGTACCGCAACGAAGTGAGGACACTTTGTGGGGAAAAGGAGCGGGCGCGCAAGGGCAAAGTGAAAGCCGCTCAAATGAGCGGCTTTTGCGAAGTTCGGCGCGCACCGCGACGCTGGAGCGTACTCCTCGTACGTGAGCAATCGTGGCAGGGCGCCTGACGCAGTTATTCGCCGAACTGGGGCCTCGGTTCGCTGAGGGTG
Source organism: uncultured Clostridia bacterium (assembly GCA_944363035.1). GTDB lineage: Bacteria > Bacillota > Clostridia > Christensenellales > CAG-917 > Limadaptatus. Next base: position 52,228 of record CALVTS010000009.1, on the reverse strand, counting down.
ATATTCGGATGAAGAACAAGGAAACGCCTCCCATACGGACGCGCGGCGTACTTCTCGTACGTAAGCGGTCGTATGGGAGGCATTGACGCAGTTATTCGCCGAATAGCGCCCTCAGACGTAGGGGATGATCTTGATATCCCCCACCCCAAAGGATGTCTCCGAGGTGACGATATCGTAGATCTGGGCGGCTTGGATGTCGGTGAGTTCGGCGGAGCCGACGACGACGTTGACGCCGCTGTCGCTGAGGGTGACGATGGCGTCCTCAAAGCCTTTGGATTTGACGAGGGTCTCGAGCTGGAGCTCGGATTCCATACGTTCGACGAGCCCGAGTTTCTGTTCCTCTGCGGCGTCCTTCGCCTCCTGGGAGCTGGTCTCGGAGGAGATGATGGCGTCGAGATAGAGGAATTCGGACTCGCGGGTCGCCTCTCTGTCGCTGCGGTAGGCGGCGAAGAAGGTCTCCGTCACCACGCCGGCGTCGATGGGATCGCTCGATGTGAGCCTGTCGTTGAGCGCCCAATTGAGCACGCCCGTGGCGACGAGCAAAGCGACCATCACCGACAATACTAACACTTTCTTGGTTCTGGGTTTTATTTTCATACTGTCCTCCATAACTCATTTCATTGTATAGACATTGACGATCTTGTCGTCCACGCCCATTGCCGTAGTGACCGCCGAAAGCAGACGGAGCCTGACGGCGATATCCTCCGCGCCCTCGGCTATGACGATGATGCCGACTATCTCGTCATCGGCGTCTCTGGTGATCATGGTCTCCACCCTGCCCACGCCCTCGAGCCCCCGAAGCACGGAAGCGAGGCGAGCCTCTTCGGCGTCCATTTCGGATGAGGATACGTCCGAGTCCGCCGCGCGGGAAGCGTTTCCCGTTGCTACGCTAGAATATATGAGCAGGGCTATCGCGATTATGAATATCGCCGCTATCAATCGGATATTTTTTATCCCTCTGAGCTTTTTCAGGAGGGAGGACCCTTTCAATTTGCTCCATACATCCTCCTTGCGCTCGTCACTCACCTGCATCCCCGACCTCCGCTGTCTTGGGCGTTACCGTCACTTCGGCATCTCCGGTGCCCGGGATGCGCCTGACAGCGAGCGTCACGTCCGATATATGCTTATTCACCTCTTCTTGGGACAGAACCGCAAGATACAACGTCACCGTTATTTCGTCAATTTCCGACGTTGAACCCTCTTTTATGACAACTTTAACATCGGTTTCGTATCCGTTTGCCTCCAAGGTCTGCTCTATCCCGCGCGCAAGATAACGCGCTCTTTCCTCTGTCGTTTCCTCCACGAAACCGTAGTCCGGAGCGATGTCGGAATAGGACGGATCCCAATCTTTCAGCGCGCCTATGACCCCGGGGAGAGGGGCGGCGATCACCAATATCACCAACAGCGAAAACGCCCCTTTGACATACTTCCCCGTCTGTCCTTCGGGCAGGAGTATCTCCAAAAGCACTCCCAAGGCTATGACTCCCACAATGCCTATCATCCATGCGTCCAGCATCTCACACCCCCGGGTTGAAACTGCCTATCACCAACATGAGCAGAATGAAAAACATGAAGCCCACTCCCACCAATGCGGTGACCAGAAGGCTAGAATTGTCCGCTAGCGCCGCGAGCACGGAGGAGGTGCGGGAGTCTCCCATCGGCTCGGTCACGGCGGCGGTGAGCCGCAATGCCAGGATGTACGCCGCAAGCCGCGTGAGCGGAAAGAGCACCACGGCGAGCAACACCGCCACCCCTATCAGTCCCACGGCGTTTTTGACGAGCACGAGAGACGCCGCAAGCAGGTCGAACCCGTCCGATACGTAGCCACCCAATATCGGCACATAGCTGGATACGGCGAATTTGGCGGCATTGAAACTCAGCCTGTCCGTCACTCCCCCCGTTATGCCCTGCGCCGTGAGGAAAGCCGCAAACAACCCGAATACTATTCCGATGAGCCAGCTCGCGCCCGAGCGGAAGAGTTTTGCAAGTTTGCCCAGCCTGACCTCGGAGGATACGTTGCCCACCACCGAAAAGACTATGGTCACTATGAATGCGGGGATGATGACGGTCTGCACCAACTTTATGACCGTCCCGGACAGCACCGCCATAAAGGGTTGATAGAGCGCCACGCCGCTGCTCCCTCCCACGGCGGCAAGCAGAGTGAGTAGTACGGGGAAAACAGCCTCCGAAAACTCGGCAAGCGCATTGACGGTATCCGTGACGGAGATGACGGTCTCCACCGCTCCCGCCGCAAGGATCGCCACTATCGCCGAATAGCACACGATGTGCACGACCTCCCCCGTCGAAGCGTTTTTGAAACCGGAGGAAAGCCCTGTCAGCATACTTTTGAGGAGGCATATTATCACCACCGAAAGCAGTCCCGGCAAAAATCCGAGAAAATAGCTCCCCGCCGCGGAAGCGAGCGCGGACATGAAGGATCCGAAGAAATCGGAGGGCTCGCCCTCGGTGATGCTTTTGAGAGCGGCTTTGAGATCCTCCATGCCGACCGCGTCGCTCTCCTCTCTCCCGAGCGAATCCACAAAGTCCTGAAACAGATCCGAGTCCAGATCGCCTATGACGCCGTCCACTCTGTCGGCAAGCTCTTCGGCAACCTCCTCTTCCGCCTCGTTTGAAGCAAATGCCACCGCACATTGTGAACATAACAAGATGTTCAGCAATACGAATGCGCAAATAAACACGAAAATTGTGAATTTTCGTTCCCTGTTGCGCAGGCGGTGGGAACGCGCCGCAAGGCTTTCGGCAAGTCCCGTCATCATATCAGCCCCGTGAGTTCCGTCACCACATCGACGAGCGCGGTGACGATGGATATGCTCATCAGAAAGATGACTATCTTGCCGCCTAGTTGCAGCTTTTGCGCGACTGAGGCGCACCCCGCGTCCGTCGCCACGGAGGCGCTGTATTCCGTAAGATATCCTATGCCTATTATTTTGAGCACGGCGGTGAAAACGCGGTCGTCTATCCCGCTCTTTTCCACCAGCTCGTCAAAGGCGAGTATCGCGCTTTGGAGGGAACTGACCAGAGTGATGACCATCACCACACCCGTGCCGATGACCGCAAACACCGCAAATTCCGGTTTCGCCGTGCGCAGGAGACTGACCGCCACTATGCCTATCAAGGCTATCCCGATGAGCTTGAAGAGCATCATGACAGCGAAAGTATGTTTTTTACGGTGTCGAAGAGACCGCCGATCATGTCCATGACAAGCACGATGACGACTATGAGCCCGGCGAGGGTGGCAAATGTCGCCATATCGTCGCGGTCGCTCTTTTTCAGTATTATGCAGACGATGGCGGTGAGCAATCCGACGCCCGCTATCTTCAAAATTATTTCAACACCCATCTCTCCTCCTTAGGCGAGCGCGATCAGCACGGCTATGCCGAGAAGGACCGCCAATTTGAAATACATCCCGCCCAGCCTCTTGGTGTCGGCGGCGCGTTTTGCGCGCTCTCCCGCGAATGTCTCTCTCCAATGAGCGGCGGCGCTCAGTTGGTCCGAGAGAGTTGTGGAGCCCAGCGCGGAAAAGAAGTCTTTCATCTGCTTTTTTTCCTCCCGACCGAGCCCTGCGCCGTCGAGAGCGCACTCCGACGCTTCGGAGCGATCTTTCCCTAGCGCGAGCCCCGTTGCGAACCGTCCCAACGCGTCGGGGAATCCGCCCTTCCTGCCCTCGCGGAAACGGGATATGAACACGGGGACGGGGGTCTTGCGGAACCCCAACTCGGATGCGAGCGCAGACGCAAATTCCTCCGCCTCGGCGAAAAACTTCTCCCGCTCGGCGTAGTGCCGTTTGACGAGCACCCCGACATAACAGCACACGAGCGCGATGAGCCCGCCCGCGATGAGACGAATGACATCCGCCGTCATGACGCTCTTTTTGCCGCCTCTTCGGCGGTGAGCACCTCCGTCACGGTGCCCGCAACGGGGTGAGGAGACAACACGATGTAGACCTCCATGACCTCGGCGAGCCGCCCGAAGATCGGGGAGCGGAAGACGCTCTCCGCTCCCCTGCCGTGCAAGGACGCGAACACCTTGACGCCGCTACGCACCATATCGCATACAGCCTCCGCCTCCCTCCCGCGAAAGAGCTCGTCGGTGACTATGACCTCGGGGTGCATGGCGCGGATGGTGTTTTCATACGCCGCGAGCTTGTCCACTCCGCTCACGACGTCGCAGTCTCCGACGTCCAGAGTGGGCACGCCCTCCTCCGCCGCCGCGAGTTCGAAGCGTTCGTCGATGATGAGTGTGTCGCGGGAAAAGGAACTGAGTCTTGCAAGTTCACGAAGCAGGGTCGTCTTGCCCCCGTACGGAGGCGAGATCACAAGAGTGTTTTTCACTCCGTCGCCGAACACCGCGCCCCGCACCCTTTCGGCGCCCCCTTTGACCTCGTGCGGGACGCGCAATGTGAGAAAAGCGATGTGCTTCATCGTGAGCATTCTCCCCTCCTCGACCACGCCCTCTCCCGCAACGCCTATGCGTATCCCTCTGCGCGAAACATACCCTCGCACGAGCTGTTCGTTGACGGCATAGACCGAGAAGTCGCTCGCCACCGCGAGCACCCTTTCGACATCCTCCCTCCTCACCGAAAACGGCGCGCCGGAAGGCAGTTTCGCAATGCGCCTGCCCTCGGCGGTGAGCACGACAAGAGGACGTCCCACCCGCATCCTGAGCTCTGTGACGCGATCTTCTTCGGCAACGGCTGAGACCGCCGCCGCGACCATTCCCGTGATCAATCCGCCGAACATACTAAAAGATATGAACGCGCGCCGCGCCGAACACCGCCCCCGCAGTATTCGACAGAAAAAGAAGATCGGAGCCGTATGAACGGGCTCCGTATCCTCATCCATATGTAAACTAATAATTGTTGAGTATGGGAAAACCGCAAAGCGGATCAAATATATCTCTGCGGGTCAGATTATCAAAATGGAACGCTCCGTCCCGTTGGCAAAGCGCAATGAGATCAGCCGACCGCAGACGGAGAGCTCGCAGTTGATCCCGTCCGCCAATAAGATCCTGAGATATACGGCAAATTCTTCTGCACTCATAATTTTCCCTCACTACGAAAATACGCCCGTCGTCCGCAGTAAATTTTCCTTTTCCCCGCGCATCTCTGCCCCTTTTGTCGAAACGCGACGGCTTTTATATGTCTTAAAGGGAAAGCCCCTGTTTACGGTGTCCCCGCCGCACACCCTTTCGGAGCGTGCTTGAATCCCACGTGCACTCATTCGGAGTGTGCCTGATTCCCACGTGCACTCATTCGGAGTACGTTTAATCTCCCACGTATACTTATTCGTCGTGTTCGGGGACGCTCTGAATAAGTTCACGTCGTATTCAGGCTGGTTAAATAGGGTTACGTTCCCTAACATGGTAATATTGTACCCCCTCCTCCCCTTCGGGACTCCTCCCCCACTCGGGATAGAGTTCGCTCCTCCTAAAATGCGGGACTTGCTTTTTCATAAAGGCGCAACTGCGCCTTTATTAAAACACCTCTAGAAAAAGGTTTAAGTCTCGCACTTGCATAATCAAGCGGATACCAGCATTTACCGAACGTCGCTCGCGGGGCGAGGAGGGCGACTCGACGCGCACCGAGCCCGTGTCTACTTAATTATTCGTCTAGCTTGCGAGGTCGCAGATACGCGCCGCGGCGTTCAAGAGGCGGCACGCCGCCTGTGAACGCTTGGCTGAGCGGCGCGTAGTTCCGTCTCCGAATAAGTATACGTGGGAGTCAAACACCCCTTCGAATGAGTTTACGTGGGAGTCAAACACACTTCGAATAAGTGTACGTCGTATTCAGGCTGGTTAAATGGGTATACGTCCCCTAACATGGGAGTATTGTACCCCCTCCTCCCCTTCGGGACTCCTCCCCCACTCGGAATAGAGTTCATTCCTCCTAAAATGCGGGATATACTTTTTCATAAAGGCGCAGATTGCGCCTTTATGAAAACACCTCTTGAAAAAAGTTTGAATCTCGCACTCACATAATCAAGCGGCGACCAGTATAGACTAAACGTCGCTCGCGGGGCGAGGAGGGCGACTCGACGCGCACCGAGCCCGTGTCTACTTAATTTCTCGTCTAGCTTGCGAGGTCGCAGATACGCGCCGCGACTTGCAAGAGCGGGCGCAAACGCCCGCTGTGCAAGTTTGGCTGAGCGGCGCGTGAGACCGTCTTTGAATAAGTGCACGTGGGAGTCAAACACACCCCGAATGAGTGCACGTGGGATTCGAGGACGCCCGCTCCAACGCCTATACGCTGAAAGGTGTCATTTGGATGCAGAACGCGAAAGCGCCTTTGTCGGGAGGCGGAGCGTACAGAGACGTACGTGAGCATCCACGACAAGGGCGCTGACAAAGTTCTGCGCCAAATGACGCCCTCAGACGCGGGACATATACTCGCCGGTGCGAGTATCAATACGTATGGTGTCTCCCTCATTCACGAACATGGGGACTTGCAGGGAGTAGCCGGTCTCGAGGGTGGCGGGCTTGGTGGCGTTGGTGGCGGTGTTGCCGACCACGGCGGGCTCGCACACGGTGATCTTGAGCTCGACGAAGTTGGGGGGCTCGACGGAGAAGGGCGCGCCCTGGAAGAACTTCATGGTGACGTTCATATTCTCTTTGACGAAGTTGAGCGCGTCCTCCACCTGGCTGTGGTTGAGGGGGATCTGCTCATAGGTCTCGGTGTCCATGAAGTAGTAGAACTCGCCGTCGTTGTAGAGATACTCCATATTTTTGGTCTCGATGTGGGCGAGATCGAACTTTTCGGTGGGGTTGAAAGTCTTTTCGAGGACGCTGCCGGTGACGACGTTCTTCATCTTGGTGCGGACGAAAGCCGCGCCTTTGCCGGGCTTGACGTGCTGGAAATCCACAACCGTCATGATGTTGTTCTCATAGAGGAACGTGACTCCTTTGCGGAGGTCGCCTGCCATAACTTGTGCCATAAATTTATCTCCTGTCGTTGATTTCTTATCGGAGCGTGATGAGCTCCGTGGTGTGTCTGCTGAAAGGTCTGTTCTCGCCTACGAGCACCATATCCTCGATGCGCACTCCCATGCGCCCGGGAAGATAGATGCCGGGCTCGACCGTGACGACCTGTCCGCAAACGAGGGTCTCCTCGCTCTTTTGGTTGAGGGTGGGCGGCTCGTGTATCTCGGTGCCCACGCCGTGTCCCGTGCCGTGGATGTAAAACTCGCCGTATCCCGCCTCGGCAATGACTTCGCGGGAGGCGCTGTCGACCGCTCTCGTCGCCACGCCATCGCCGACTGCGGCGATGCCGCGCTTCTGCGCTTCGAGGACTACGGCGTATATCCGCCTCTCCTCCTCGCCGACCTCGCCGAACGCGAACGTGCGGGTGAAATCGGAGCAATACCCCTCCACCACGCATCCCATGTCCACAGTGACCAGCAATCCGCTTTCGAGGGGCTTATCGGTGGGGACGTGATGGGGCTCCGCCCCGCTCTCTCCGAACGCCACTATGGTGTCGAAGGATACCCCGCTCCCGCCGAGGAGCAAAGTCTTTTCGAGGATAGCGTCGGCGAGCTCTTTCTCGGTCATGCCGACCCGCGCGATGTCGAGCACGTGGTCGTAAACGTCGTCCGTGATACGCGCGGCGCGGCGCATGAGCGCGAGCTCGTCCGCGCTCTTTACATGATCACTTCGCATATTCCACGCTTCTCACTTCGCGGATGACGTTGACCTTGATCTGCCCGGGATAATCCAGCTCGTTTTCAAGTTTGTCCGCTATCTCGCGCGCAAGGAATACCGTAGCGGAATCGTCCACCTGCTCGGGCTTGACCATGACGCGGATCTCGCGTCCCGCCTGCACGGCGAAGGTCTGCTCCACCCCGTCGAAGGATTTCGCGATCTCCTCGAGCTTCTCGATGCGCTTGACGTAGTTTTCCAAAGACTCGCGTCTCGCGCCGGGGCGAGCGGAGGATATGGCGTCCGCCGCCTGTACGAGCACCGCCGCGATGGTCTCGGGCTCTATGTCGTTGTGGTGCGCGGCGATAGCATGGATAACGTCGCCGTGTTCTTTATACTTTTTGGCGAGTTCCACGCCTATCTGGATGTGCGTGCCTTCCACCTCGTGGTCTATGGCTTTGCCGATGTCGTGCAACAAACCCGCCCTCTTTGCGACTTTGGGGTCTACGCCGAGCTCCTGCGCCATGAGGGAGGCAAGGAAGCTGACTTCGAGGGAATGTTTCAAGACATTCTGCCCGTAGCTGGTGCGGTATTTCAGTCTGCCGAGTATCTTGACGAGCTCGGGATGCAGACCGTGCACGCCCGCCTCGAACACCGCCTCTTCGCCCGCCTCTTTTATGGAGGCGTTGACCTCTCTCCTCACCTTGTCCACAACTTCCTCGATGCGTGCGGGATGTATGCGTCCGTCGGCGATGAGCTTCTCGAGGGTGAGGCGCGCGACCTCCCTCCTCACGGGATCGAAGCTGGAAAGAGTGATGACGTCGGGGGTGTCGTCGATGATGAGATCCACGCCCGTTGCGGATTCCAACGCGCGGATGTTCCTGCCCATGCGCCCGATTATCCTGCCCTTCATCTCGTCGCTGGGAAGAGCGACGACGCTGACGGTATTTTCGGTGGCGTGGTCGGCGGCGCAACGCTGGATGGCTGTGGCGATGATGTTCTGCGCCTCGCGCACGGCGTTTTCCTTGGCTTCGGCTTCGATAGCCTTAGCCTCCGCTGCGGCTCCGCGTTTCACCTCGTCGAGGAGGGCGTCTTTGAGCTCCTGCGAAGCCTCCTCTTTGGTCATGCCCGCGACCCTTTCCAGCTCGCGTTGCATGATCGCCTGAGAATTGTTGAGCTCCTCCTCGATGGCTTTCAGTCTCTCGCGGTGCTCTTCCACGTTTTTCTGAGCCTTTTCCACTTCCGCGAGTTTCTTGTCGAGGGCGTCCTCCTTTTTGTTGAGGTTGTCCTCTTTGCGGTCTATGGCGTTCTCCTTTTGGAGGAGGCGGTTTTCCGTCCTCTGCCAATCCGCCCTGCGTTCCTTGGTCTCGCGCTCGAATTCGGCGCGAAGTTTGTTTTGTTGTTCCTTGGCTTCCAGAAGGCCGTCTTTTCTTATGGCTTTTGCTTCCAATCCGGCTTCTTCCAGGATCCTTGCCGCTTCTCTTTTTGCCAAGCCGATTTTGTTCTGCGAATACAATCTGTATGCGATCAGCCCTATAGCCGCGCCTACGACGAGGGCTGCAATAGCTATTCCAGCAACAGGTCCGGCTTCGAGTGCGGCAAGCAATAATCCGATACTGCTTGTCATCGAATGACCTCTCCGTTTATATAATCAAAGCGCCTCGCACACCCGCACGGCGGATGCGCCCGCACCTTGTCGATAATAGTATATACTATATCTATACAATAGTCAAGTTTAAGTCTCAAAACCCCGACTACAACTTTGCAAGGAAAGAAAAGCGCGCTATTTTGCCGGATCGTCCGCCGAACGGAAAGAAAAACCCCGCTTTTGACGAGGTTTTCCGTCAAAAAACGGGGGTCGCGGTCATGCTTGAACGCATTCGCGCCGCAGACGCAAAGAGACTCCGCTCAGAGGAGCTCGTATTTTTCGCGTATCTTGCGGTCGATGTCCGAGGCTATCTCGGGGTTGGAGCGCAGATATTCTATCGCCTTCTCCCTGCCCTGACCTATCTTCTCGTCATTGTAGCTGAACCAGCTCCCGCTCTTCATGATGAGCCCGTTCTGCACGCCGAGGTCGATGAGACAGCCGAGGGAGGATATCCCCGTGCCGTACATGATGTCGAACTCCGCCACCTTGAAAGGAGGCGCGACTTTGTTTTTGACTATTTTGGCTTTGACGCGGTTGCCTATGATGTCGCTGCCGTCCTTTATGGACTCCGTACGCCTGATGTCGATGCGGACCGAGGCGTAGAATTTGAGCGCCTTGCCCCCCGTCGTGGTCTCGGCGCTGCCGTACACCACGCCCACCTTCTCGCGGAGCTGGTTGATGAAGATGATGGAACATTTGCTCTTGGAGGTGACGGCGGTGAGCTTGCGCAGAGCCTGTGACATCAGGCGCGCCTGCAAACCGACGTGACTGTCCCCCATCTCGCCGTCTATCTCCGCCTGAGGCGTGAGCGCCGCCACGGAGTCCACGACCACCACGTCTATGGCTCCGCTCCTGACGAGGGTCTCCACGATGTCGAGAGCCTGTTCGCCGTTGTCGGGCTGGGAGATATAGAGGTTTTCGAGCTGAACGCCCAATTTCGCCGCATAGGTGGGATCGAGGGCGTGCTCCGCGTCGATGAACGCCGCCGTGCCGCCCGCCTTCTGCACCTCCGCCACTATGTGGAGGGCGACGGTGGTCTTGCCGGAGGATTCCGGACCGTATATCTCCACTATCCTGCCCTTGGGGATGCCGCCTATGCCGAGGGCGATGTCCAGAGTGAGGCACCCCGTGGAGACCGCCTCCACTTTTTGCACTTCGTTGTCGCCGAGACGCATTATCGCGCCTTTGCCGAACTGCTTTTCTATCTGCGCGAGAGCCAGCTCCAACGGATTACCCTTGTCTCTTTCTGCCATGATCTTCTCCTTTTCACGACGCGACCGCACGCGTTTTAAGGCGGTACGTCGCCGATTTTACTGTTTTATCCTCCGAAACGCGAAGTTTAACCCCAGTTTCGTGTGTTTTCAGAGTTGCAAAATATCTCCGCGCAGATAGCGCACGAGATAGAACAGCGCCATGTTCGCCGTCGCGCGGCGTATGGTGTTGCGTCCCCCCGAGAAGTGCTTCTCGAACACGGTTATGAAATCTCCCGCGCCCACCGCGATGTAGACAAGCCCCACGGGTTTGCCCTCATCGCCCTGAGGTCCCGCGAGCCCCGTCGTGGCAAGTCCGATGTCCACGGGAGGGTCCAGAAGCCCTTTCACCATGGCGTACGCCGTCTCGCGGCTCACCGCGCCGTACGCTCCGAGGAGCGCCTTGGGTATGCGCAGACGGTGCATCTTCGCACCGCGGTCATAGCACACCACGCCCTCGTAAAAATTCTCGCTTATGCCCGGAACGGAAGTGAGGCGGGAACATATCTCCCCTCCCGTCAGGCTTTCGGCGACGGCGAGCGTCCTGCCGTTGAGGCGCAGAAGCTGTGCCGCAAGTTCGTGCAATTCCCTGTCCTCGGCGGAATAAACCTGCTCGGCAAAGATGTTGTACACCCAGCTCTTCACGGAGTCGAAGCTCTTTTTGTCAAGCTCCGAACGCATGGTTATCCTTGCGTCCAGGCAATCCTCCTCCACCTCGAACTCCACGCCTTCGCCCTCAAACGCGGCGAGCTCGTGCAATATCTCCTCCTCGGAGAGCCCGCATATCTTCATCGCTTCCGAGATCATGCTCCCTCTCCGATACGCGCATAAAGCGCGTCGAAATCGGCAAAGCCGAGTTTCATCTTTTTGCGCCCGGGATTGAGATCGTCCTCCTCTCCGAGCAGACCGCAGGCGGCGATAATATCGTATATCTCGTGCGCGCGCTCGTAGCCTACGGACATCTTCCTTTCGAGGAACACCACGCTGAGACTGCCGTAAAGCACCCCTATCTTTATCGCGGGAAGGAGGGTGCCCGTCATATATCCCTCAACGCCTATGGGGGCGAACGCCTTGTCCTCCTCCACGAGGGGGAGGTAGTCCTCTTTGTGACGGCTTCTTTCGGCTTGCACCTCGGCGGGGACGCCCGTCCTGCCCGTGAAAGGATAGTATTTCTTTTCCTTTCTGCCGACGACGCCGGTCACGGCGAGGGCGCAGATGGCTTTCGCCGCCGTGGGAAGATGCACTCCCAACGCCTTTTTCAGCTTCTTTTCGGAGACCCTGCCCTCTCTTTCGGCATACTCCGCGGCGAGGACAATCACCTCGAAAAAGGATATAGATTCCCTGATGACGCCGCTCATTTTTCCGCCTTTTCCTCGTCCGCCGCAACGTCCGCTTCGGGCTTTTTATCCGCAAGGACGTGCTTGTTTTTGACAAGATACCTTGCGCCCGAATAGACGGTGAGCAACGCACCAGCATAAAACACTATCTCGCCTATCCACACGATGACTTCGTGCACTCCCGCGAGGATGAGGAAGGCAACGCCCACGTCCAAAAGCACCGTCTTGACCTTTCCGAATATGTCCGCCGCGAGCACCAGTCCCTTGGAGGCGGCAACGGCGCGGAAGACGCTCACCGTGAGTTCTCTCGTCAGGATGAGCCCGCCGAGCAGAGCGATGACCAGTCCGTCATGACTGAAAAGCTCGAAGTCGCGGAAATACACGATGAGGAAAAGCATCACCACTATGACGATCTTGTCCGCGAGAGGATCCAGGAATTTGCCCAGCGCAGACACGGTGTTAGTCTTGCGCGCGATGTGCCCGTCCACGAAGTCCGTGGAGCACAACAGCGCGAACAACACGCATGACACTATCAAAAACGGCAGATAAACCGTCTCTTCGAGCATTCCGACAATGTAAAACACCACCGTCGGGATGATGAGGAATATCCTTGCCAGAGTGATCTTTGTGGCAAGAGTCATAGTCATTGTTCTGTCCTCCCCGTCAGGTCTATGCCGTCGCGTCCGTCCACGCGCACCCGATAGAATTCGCCCGCTCTCACTTCCTCATCCGAAGTGAAGTAGACCACATTGTCCACATCGGGCGTCTGGCGCGCGGTGTGTCCCACGAAACACTGCCTGTCGTAATCTATGCCGTCCGCGAGCACTGTGAGGACGCTCCCCTTGCGCGCGTCGCAATTTGACTCTATTATCTCGGTCTCTATCGCCCTCAGCTCATCCGCACGGGCGCGTTTTATCTCTTCGGGCAGATGGCCGCGCATCCTGTCTGCGGGAGTCCCCTCCTCGCGGGAATAGGCGAACACTCCCGCAAAGTCTATCCTCGCCTCTTCGATGAAACGCGCAAGCAGACGGTGCGCCTCTTCGCTCTCCCCCGGGAATCCCGAGATGAAAGAGGTACGCATGGTGATCCCCGCGTCCTTTATCTTTCTGACGAGTTCTCGGGTGCTCTTCTCGGTGGTGTGGCGGTTCATGCGTTTGAGCACTCCGCTGTCCACGTGTTGGAGAGGTACGTCCATATATTTGCACACCTTGGGCTCGTCGGCGACGAAACGTATGAGTTCGTCCGTGACGACTTCGGGCTCGAGGTAGAGCAACCTTATCCACTCGAAGTCCATCTTTTCCAGCTCGCGTACGAGCGGAATAAGACGGGGCTCGCCGAAGAGATCCGTGCCGTAGCGGGTGACGTCCTGCGCGACGAGGATGAGTTCCTTCACTCCGTCGTCCGAGAGTTTCTCAGCCTCTTTCAGGAGATCCTCCGGCTTTTCGGAGCGATACTTCCCTCTTATGGAGGGTATGGCGCAGTAGGTGCAGAAGTTGTTGCACCCCTCCGCTATTTTCAGATAGGCGTAATGGTAGGGCGTGGTGAGCACTCTTTCGCCGTAGTAGGCGTCCCCGCCTCCGCGGCAGAATATCCTGTCCCCCGCCGCGAGCTTGGCGATCGCGCCCGGCACCTCGTCGTAATCCGCCACGCCGAAAAAGGCGTCCACCTCAGGGAGTTCCTCCTCAAGGCTTTCCATATACCTTTCGGGCAGACAGCCCGTGACGACGAGTTTCTTGCGCGCGTCTCTCTTTTTCGCCTCGGCGGCGGAGAGTATCTCGTCTATCGCCTCCGTCTTGGCGTCCTCGGTGAAAGCGCAGGTGTTGACGACGATGACGTCCGCCTCCTCTTCGGAGGAGACGATCTCATGCCCCGCCGCGACCAGTCTCGCGATGAGCTTCTCGCTGTCCACTCTGTTTTTGTCGCAACCCAGCGACACTATGCCTATCTTCATTCCTCAGCGGTATCCCTTTATGCTTTGTCTGCGGCGCGGAGAGGGTCACTCCTCCTCATCGGAAGCCTCGCCGCCCCCGTTTTCCAGAGCGTCTATCTCCTCCTCGGAGATGCATACCCTGTTCTTTTTGTCATCCCCCATCGGCGCGATGAGGTGCATATCCACCATGATGTCGAAGAGCTTCGCCGCCTTGGGGAAGCCGAGCCCGAGCTTTCGTTGCATACCCGAGATGGTGACGGGGGAACCGTCCAACCCCATCCTGAGCGCCTTGATGACCTCGGGAGGTATGCCGTCGCTTTCTTTTGGCTTTTTGGAAGAGGTCTCGACGTGCTCTTCTTCCTCCTCCTTGAATATCGCGTTTTTGACGTTCTCGTCAAAGTACGCCTCGTTGTGTTCCTTGATGAAATCCACCACGGATTTTATCTCCTGATCCGTGATGAACGCCCCCTGCATACGGATGGGCAGAGAGGATTTGGGCGTGGAATAAAGCAGGTCTCCGTATCCCAGCAATTTCTCTGCTCCGCCCGAATCCAGCACCGTGCGGGAGTCCGCGATGGAGGACAGCGTGAGCGCCACCCTGGTGGGCAGATTGTTCTTTATCGTGCCGCTGATGACGTCCACCGAAGGACGCTGAGTCGCGAGCACGAGATGTATGCCCGCCGCACGCGCGAGGCGCGCGAGCCTGTTTATCGCCTCTTCCACCGCCTTCTTGCCCGTCGCCATGAGGTCGGCGAGCTCGTCCACTATGATGACGATACGGGGCATCTTTTCGGAGCCTATCTGCTCGCAGTTGCGGTTGTATTCGTCGATGTCGCGGAAATGCAGTTGCGCGAAATACTCTATCCTGCGTTGCATTTCGGAGATCGCCCAGTTGAGGGCGCGTATCGCCTTGTCCGCCGCGAAGATTATCTCGTCCAGCATGAGATGGGGGATGCCCTCGTACTTTGTGAACTCCACCATCTTGGGGTCTATCATGATGAAGCGCACTTCGTCGGGAGATGCTCTGAAAAGCAGGCTCATGATGATGGAATGCACGAAAACGCTCTTGCCCGAACCCGTGGTGCCCGCGATGAGGATGTGCGGGAATTCCCTGATGTCGGAGGTATAGATCGTGCCGTAAAGATCCTCGCCCAGCGCGCAGGTGGTGGGAGTCGCCGCCCCGTTGTAGGCGGGAGACAGCAACAGCTCGCTCATACGCACGGTGCGGCGGCGCTTGTTGGGCACTTCCACGCCCACGGCGTTCTTGCCGGGGATGGGCGCGATGATGCGCACGCTCTTTTCCTCCATACGCATGGCGATATCGTTCTCGTAACTCACCAGACTGCTCACCGATTTGCCCTTGGGCATCTCTACGCGCAGGGTGTAAAGAGAGAATGTGGGACCCACCTTTATCTCGGTCACCTCCGCGCCTACGCCGAAGAATGCCAGAGCCTCGCATATCGCCTCTTTCTTCTTCTCGTAGTCCTCGTTCTGATCCACTTCCTTTTCGGGAGGCAGAAGAAGTTTGACGGACGGAGGGACGTATGGTTTCCTGGGAGTGACCCGAGAAATGGCTTGGTCGATGCTCACCTGCGTCATGCGTTCGCCGCTCTCCTTGGCGACCTTTTTCGCGAGATTCTCCGTCTTTTGCAGGCTCTTGTCGCGGGGAGAATACACTCGCTTGCTCCTCTCCTCCGCGATGCGCTCGTAGCTCGCGATGGGAGGCGCTTCGCGGCGCGCCTTGGCAATGTTCTCCATCTGCTGTTTGGCAAACATGGATTGCTGTATGACGGGACCTTTTGCGTCGAAATCGACGTTCTCTTCCTTGGGGACGCCCTTTGCGATGGCTTCTTCCATACGCCTGCGAGCCTCCGCGCTCCCCTGCGTCTTGTCCGAGCCCGAAGTCGCGAAAGGATTGCTCCCCGCGCTCTTCTCTGCCGCAGGAGGCATTTCCGTACCCTTCTCCGCTCTCGCAGACCTCTCGGCGGCGTTTTCGGCAGGCTTGCGCACCTCGCTCTCGGCGGGAGTCGCGGGACGTATGCGCTCCGCGGGGGAAGAGAGACCCCCCTCCTCCTTCTTTGCGGCGGACGCCTCTTCTCTGCTCATCGCCGTGCCCCTGAACGCTCTCGGCACTCCGTTCTCGCGGGAGACCGCGCTCCCCTTATCCGCAAATTTCTGACTCTCGGCGGAAGGCTGTTCGGACTGTCTTTCCCTGACCGCGCGCTGAGCCGCTTCCACGGCGGATTCGAACCCGGCGGCACGCTTGGCGTCCGGAGAAGCCGCTCTCTCGTATGCCATGACGTCGGGGATGTCGTGCGCCTCTGGCGCGGAGACCTTCTCCTCCCCCGTTATGGCGCGGGAAACGCTGCCGTGCAGACCCGCCATATTCGCGGCGGATCTCTCCTCGGCGGGACGCTCTGCGGGACGAGGTTGAGGTCTCTCCATCTTGCGCGTGGGCTTTGGGACTTCCCTCTTCACGCCGCTCTCGGCATTTCCGCCGTAAGCTGACTGAGAGGACAGCGGAGAGGCGGAAGCTCCGAACATCGCGCCGAACTGCTTCGTCCTGTCCGCTTTCAGCGCGTCGAAAGAGGAATATCCCAGCGCGGAAGCCCCCCTTGCGTTGGGGTCGATGATATTGCTCCCGCCGCGCTCCTCTTCGGGTTCCGTCTTTTCCGCCGCGCGGGGAGACTCCCCGAAATAGCGTTCGCGCACGATGTCGCGCGCCATGGAATCGGCGTCGTCAACGCCCAGCCTGCGCCTGAGCTCGCTCCTGCGCATCGCGCTGTACGGCGCGGAAGGATTTGTGAGGGCTTCGTCGGGATTGGTGATGGTCCTGTAATCCGAAAAACTCTCCTCCCTCGGATTGGGATTGAAGAGTATGTCTCTGGCGAGGCTTTGAGAGGAAAATCTGTCGGGACGGGGAGAACTCTCTCTCAGTTCGTCCTCATAGCGCGCTCCCGCGTTGGGATAGAGGGGGTCGTACCCTTCCGCGCCCTTTTTCCTGCGGGGCTCTGAGGAAAGGGGATCCCCTTCGACGTCTACGACATAAAGGGGATTGCTCCCCTCCGGCGCCGAAAAGTCCGTGATGGTGGGGGCTTTCTGTCTGCCTATGCGCGAACCGCGCTTGTTGCGCTGTTTCTCGGGGACGGAGACATAGGTCACGTCCCTCTTCACCGTGGGCAGGAGGGCAAAGAACGCGATGACGAAAAACACCGCGCATACCACGACGAGCGCGCCCACCGTGGTGATGACCTTCATGAGCGGATAGGATATTATGCCGAAAAACATCCCGCCGGCGGTGTTCCCGCCCTCATAGCACGCAACGAGATAGTCGCCGTAGTTGCCGTTTGCGGCAAAGTGAGCCGAGGAGGAATAGACGTGGAGCGCCCACACCCCGCAGAGGAACATGAGCGCGAGTTTCGCTATCTTTGCGGGACGCGCCTTGACGCGGAAGTTGAATATCACCGCGATGCCCGCCACTATCGCCACCAGCGAATACGCAAAATCCGCCAGTCCGAAGAAGCCGACAAACACGGACGACACCATATCCCCCACTCCGCCGAAAGCGCCGCAGGTGCAGATGAATATGAAAAGCGCGACGAGCAGGATCAGGACGCCCAATGCGATCCTGTTGCCCGTGTTGGCTCTCATCTGCCTAGTGTCGTTCATACGCACCTTCCCACATCTCGTTATTTTTGACAATTATACCATACTATATATGCAAAAACAAGCGAAAATTATGCTTCCCTCGGAGGCATAAAAAGAAAAGAGAAAAGGGAGTTTCCTCCCCTCTCATTCAAGCCGCCCGACGGGCATACGCCGCCCTCCTGCGCCATTGCGATATCCGCGCCGCGTCAAATGCCGCCGTACTCTCGGAAACCCCGCAAAACTATTCTCGTTTTCCCTCAAACAGAGAGTACCCGGGCTTTGCCGAGGCGCCGTACTGCCGTTTGAAGTTCTCCTCGTTCTTCTTGATATAGCGGCCGAAGAGCTCCTCGCTCCCCATCCCGGAGCGGTTGCACATCCCCACGAAAAAGTGGAGGATGTCCACAAGCTCCTCTCTCACGTTGTCCTCCGAGACCGGTCTCGGATTCTTCCACCACTTGAAGTTGACCTCCGCGATGAGCTCGGCAAGCTCGCTCAGCATGGCGAGAGTCTGCTTCTGTATCCACTCCTCGGGGGTGACGTCCTGCAAGCCGCGATTTTTTATCACGTCCTGATCGAATTTCTCCTGCATGGCGAAGATGACGTCCAATTTGTCCATCCCGCCGAAGTCCGTGCCCTCGAAAAACTCGTTGTCCACTCTGTTTATTTCCTTTGCCATAGCTTTCTCCTTATGCTTCCCTCATCATTTTGCGCACGTCCGACACGGACGCGGACACCATGCTCGCGGACATTCTGTCGAAATCGAATATGCGCCTTGCCGCGTCCGACACGTCGCCGCAGGTGAGCGCTTCCACCTTGGCTATCTGCTCGTCTATGTCGTAAAGTTTGCCCGTCACCACCGCGTGTCTGCCCATACCGCGCATGACGGCGGAGGTGCTCTCCTGCCCGAGCACCATGCTCGTGACTATCTGTTCCTTGCCCTTTTTGAGTTCCTGCACCGTGATGCCGTCCGAAAGCAGGAGCTCTATCTCCCTCTTTATCGCCGAGACAGCGAGTTCCACGCTGTCGGGGTTCATGGAGGTATAGATGATGAATGCGCCGTTGTTTTCGTAGGCGGTGGGATACCCTATGATGCTGTAACACAATCCCAGCCTTTCCCTTACGCTCTGGAAGAGGCGCGAGGACATTTCGGTGCCGAACACGGCGGCGAGCAGTCTCGAAGCGAAGTTTTCCTCCGTATCGTAAGCCGCTCCGGGGAATGCAAACGCGATGTGCGCCTGTTCGATCTCCCTCTTGGCGTGGGCGAACGTCCCCTTCATGGGCGCTTTTTCGAGGGGACGACGCGGGCTCTCCTGCGCTCCGTCGAACTTGTTCTCGAAATATCTTTCGGCAAGCCGCACCCCCTCCGAGACGGTCAGATTGCCGGCAAGGGATATGACTGTGCCGCCCGGGACGTAAAACTCGTCCTTATATTCGTGCAGATCCTCTGCGGTGAGCGCGTGGAGGCTCTTTCTTGTGCCAAGGATGGGCTTTTCGAGAGAATGTCCCTTGAAAAACGCCGAAGAGAGCTTTTCCATACAAAGGTCGTCGGGGGTATCCTCGCTCTCGCTGAGCTCCTCCAACACGACCTTTTTCTCCTTTTTCAGTTCCTCGGGCGCGAATTCGGCATTGAAATACATATCCGAAAGCACGTCCATGCACTCGGCAGCGTGCACGTCGCGGGACAAAGTGTAATAGCAGGTGTTTGTCTTGGTGGTATACGCGTTGATCTGCGCGCCGAGGGAGTCTATCTCGTTCACGATATCGAAAGCGGAACGGTTTTTCGTGCCCTTGAACATCATGTGCTCGATGAGGTGGGAAATGCCCGAGACCTCCGCCCTCTCGTATGCCGAGCCCGCCCCCACGAACACCCCCGCGGACACCGAACGCACCGCGGGATTGGGAGACACCACGAGCTTCAGCCCGCTGTCAAATTCTATCATTTCGTTCATGCCGTCATTATACCACATATCCCCGCCCGCGCAAACATAATTTGTAGTATGAAAGAGCGCAGATTCCGCACCGTGACCGCCAATATAGTCATATGCGTCGTATTGGGAGCCGTGCTCGCGACAACCGTCGCCGCACTCTCCTCCGGAAGCGGCGAGGTCATCCTCGCAGGAAACGCCGTATACGAGGGCGACCCGGAGAGCGGCAGAGTCGCTTTGATGTTCAATGTATACGAGGGCACGGAATACGTAGAGGAGATCGCGGCTCTCATCGCTGATCGCGGCTGGAACACCACCTTCTTTGTGGGGGGCAAATGGGCGGAAAGAAACGGCGACGCCGTGGTGCGCCTCGCGGCTCAGGGCTTCGAACTCGCCAACCACGGCTATCTGCACCGCGACCACGCCGCCCTCTCCCGCGAACAGAACAGAGCCGAGATACTCCTCACCGAAAAACTCCTCGCCGCCACCCTATCGGACCTGGACGAAACCACCCGAGAAGCCGCCCTTCCGAAACTCTTCGCGCCGCCCTCCGGAAGCATGGGGGAAGCGATGTTCGACGTGTGCGATTCCCTCGGCTACACCGTGGTCATGTGGACGAGAGATACGATAGACTGGCGGGACCACGACTCCGCCCTCATCACGGAGCGCGCCCTCAAAGACATAAAGGCGGGCGACCTCATCCTGATGCACCCCACCGCCGAGACCGTGAAAGCCCTCCCCGCGATCTTAGACGGCATCGCCTCGACGGGACTCGCCGCCGACACCGTGACCACGGTGCTCTCCCTCTAAAAACCATCTCCCGCCACCATATCGACTCCTCTCTTTCCAATTTGGACACTTGGGGACGTGTTTATTTTGTCCATTTTTTGGACATTTTAAACACGTCCCCAAATGTCCAAAATTACAATATACATTGCTATCTTTCACTTCTACTCTTTTCTTTCTCAAATCTTCCCTCGCGCTTGCGCTTTTCTTTAAAACCCTACTGTTTACTGACGTTTCCTCCCCTGCTCTTCTCTTTCACCCACCAAACATTCGCCCTTTTATAGACATTTCTCTCTCCAATTTGGACACTTGGGGACGTGTTAATTATGTCCACTTTTTGGACATTTTAAACACGTCCCCAAGTGTCCAAATTGGAAATATAGAATTAAAAGTATAGTGGTTGTACGATTTGAAAATTTATCTCAACATAATTGGCTTAGGCTAAGCTTTTTGTGATGAAGAGCGCGAAAAAGCCTCTGCTTACGGGGTCCCCACAAAGTACCACAGCGTAGCGAGGACACTTTGTGGGGTAATATTCGGGGTCCCTGCAAAGTACCGCAACGAAGCGAGGACACTTTGTGGGGTATAAGGAGCGGGCGCGCAAGGGCAAAGTGAAAGCCGCTCTGATGAGCGGCTTTTGCAAAGTTCGGCGCGCATCGCGACGCGGGAGCGTACACAGACGTACGTGAGCATCTACGGCAGAGGCTTTAACAAAGCTGTTCGCCGATCTATCACGACGCCTATCCACCTGAGCGCGATATTCGGATGCAGAACGCGAAAGCCCCTGCTTACTTTGGCTGACGCTGTCATTTAGATGAGATGCGCGAAAAAGCCCCTTCCGCAAAAGGGAGCGTACTAGTGCGTACGTGACCGCATTGCGGAAGGGGCTTTGACAAAGCAGGTCGCTAAATGACAGCGTCAGGCTTTTTTGAGGATCTCTTTCAGGCGCAGATCCACCCTATGCTTCTCGTCTATCTTGATGACTTTGACGAGGACGATATCGCCGACATTGACGACATCGGTGACTTTGTCCACTCTCTCTTTGGAGAGCTTGGAGATATGGATCATGCCGTCCTTGCCGGGAGCGAAGTTGACGCTCGCGCCGAACTGACCTTTGTCGTTCTCCATGATCTTGACGACCTTGCCCTCGTAGACATCGCCGACTTCGACGTCGCGGACGATGTTCTCGACGATGGTGCGGGCTTTTGCGATGGCATCCATGTCGTTGGAGGCGATGAAGATCTGCCCTTCGTCGTTGATGTCGATCTTGACGCCGGTCTCGTCGATGATCTTGTTGATGGTCTTGCCGCCGCTGCCGATGACGTCGCGGATCTTGTCGGGATCGATGGAGAAGGAGACGATCTTGGGCGCCCACTTGCTGAGCTCATTGCGGGGAGCGGGAAGCACGGAGAGCATCTTATCCAGGATGAAGAGTCTGCCCTGACGCGCCTGTTCGAGCGCCTTGGTGAGTATCTCCTCGTCTATGCCCTTGATCTTGATGTCCATCTGGATGGCGGTGATACCCTCGGAGGTGCCGGCGACCTTGAAGTCCATGTCGCCGAGGAAGTCCTCGAGCCCCTGGATGTCGCTGAGCACTGCCACTCTGTGGTGATCGGCGTCCTTGATGAGCCCCATCGCGATGCCTGCGACGGGCGCCTTGATGGGCACGCCGGCGTCCATAAGGGAGAGGGTGCTACCGCACACGGAAGCCTGCGAAGTGGAGCCGTTGGAGCTGAGTATCTCGCTGACGGTGCGGATGGCGTAAGGGAACTCTTCCTCTGAGGGGAGGACGGGTTCGAGAGCGCGCTCTGCGAGTGCGCCGTGACCTATCTCGCGTCTGCCGGGGCTACGGAGAGGCTTCGCCTCGCCGGTGGAGTAGCCGGGCATATTGTACTGGTGCATATACCTCTTGTAGTACTCGTCGTCAAGCCCTTCGAGCTTCTGCACTTCGGATATGGTGCCGAGGGTGGCGACGGTCATTGCCTGGGTCTGCCCTCTTGTGAACACGGCGGAACCGTGAGCTCTGGGCAGGAGACCCACTTCGCACCAAATGGGACGGATGTCCGTGAGGCTTCTGCCGTCGGGACGCACGCCGCCGTCCAGTATCTTGGCGCGGACCTTTTCCTTTTTGAGGTAATAGAGGCTGTCAAGTATGAACTTGGTCTTTTTGGCGACGTCGTTGAACTCATCCGCGAAATGCGCGATGACGTCGGCGTTGAGCTCGTCTTCCCTGCGGTCTCTTTCGGTGCGGTCGAAACTTTCGAGGACGTAGTCCATCTTCTTGTCGGCATACGCGCGCACGGCGGCGTCGATGTCGGCAGGGATGGTCTCGAGCTCGATGTCGATCTTGGGCTTGCCGACCTCTGCGACGATACCGTCGATGAAGGCGACTATCTTCTTGATCTCTTCGTGACCGAAGAGGATGGCGCCGAGCATCTCTTTCTCGGTGACGACATCCGCGCCTGCTTCCACCATCATGATGGCGTCGCGGGTGCCGGAGAGGCTGAGGTGCAGCTTGGACTTAGCCCTCTGCGCGCTGTCGGGATTGATGACGTACTCGCCGTCCACCATACCGACGACCACGGAGCCCGTGGGGCCCGCAAACGGGATGTCCGAAATGGACAGCGCGATGGAAGACCCTATCATGCCGAACACTTCGGGAGGGATGTTGGTGTCCACCGAAAGCACGGTGGCGACGACGGAAACGTCGTTGTACATCCCCTTGGGGAAAAGAGGACGGATGGGGCGGTCGATGAGGCGCGCGGTGAGGATCGCCTTGTCGGACGCTCTGCCCTCTCTCTTCTTGAAGCCGCCGGGGATCTTGCCCACGGCGTACATCTTTTCTTCGTAATCCACGCTCAGGGGGAAGTAATCCATACCCTCGCGAGGCTCTTTCGCCATAGTGGCGTTGACCATGACCACGGTGTCTCCGCAACGGACGATACAGCTGCCGTTCGCCTGACCGCAGTAGGCTCCGATCTCGACGGACATCTCTCTGCCGCCGACAGTGGTTTTGAAGATCTTTCTTTCCATATTAACTCCTTCCGGGCATTCCGTCATGCCCCGTTTTTATAAAAAAGCGGGTGCGGAAAACGCACCCGACTCTCTTTACTTTCTGATACCCAGCGCCGCGACGATGGCACGATAGCGCTCGATGTCCGTCTTTTTGAGGTAATCGAGCAAACTCCTTCTCTGACCGACCATCATGAGCAGACCGCGTCTGGAATGATGATCCTTGGTGTGGACCTTGAGGTGCTCGGTGAGCTCCTGGATCCTGCCGGTGAGAAGCGCGATCTGCACTTCGGGGGAACCGGTGTCGCCCTCTTTGCGACCGTACTTTGCGATGATCTCTTGCTTTTGAAGTTTATCCATTGTTTAGCCTCCTTCGTTGGATAAATAATACGCTTCAGACCAAGTCCGACCACGGAGATTCGGACGGACCTCGTGAGAAGTACCTTGCCTATATTATCACAAATAAAAAACAAAGTAAAACGTTTTAGACCTATCTTTTCGGGGAATTTTGCGGCATTTCTAAGGAGCCGCGTCCGTCATACGCCCCAAAAAGCGCGCTGTTTTTGCATCACGGTGTCGAAATGTTTGACGTATTCCAGCGGCTCTTTGTAGTTAGCGTTGCGTTCGATGAGGTTGACGGACGGGATCACGCGTTTGCTTATCGCCGCCGCTCCCGCCGCGAACACCGTCGTGTCCTCTTCCATGATGTCCATATTGTAGAGACAGGCTTTGCCGGGCTTGGTGTAGCCGACGTTTTCAAGGTTGCCGCTGGTGTACTTCTGGCGGTACATATAATAGGGCTCATATCTCTCTGCAGAGAGCCTTTTCAGGGCGTGATCCACCATGCGTTCGGCTTCCTCGTTCTCCGCGCTCCGATAGCCTCCGACTCTGAGAGCCGACCCTTTTTTGAGATAGAGGGTATGCACCGTGACGTTTGCGGGAGAGAGCTCTGCCGCCCTGTCTACGGAATAGCGGAAATCCGCCTCGCTCTCCCCCGGGAGCATCGCGATGAGGTCCATGTTGACGTCGAAGCCCTTTTTTGCAAGCGCGTAGGCGCGCTCCACGTCCGCCGCCGTATGCCGTCTGCCTATGCGTTCCAGAGTGCGGTCGTTGAAAGTCTGGGGGTTGACGGACACTCTGGTCACTCCCCTTTCCTTGAAGAGGGAGAGCGCGTCCTCGGTGATGGTGTCCGGTCTGCCCGCCTCCACGGTGAACTCCTTTGCGCCGCGGCATTTCGCCGCCGCGAGCACCTCGTCCAGCATGGGGAGAGGGAGCGCGGTCGGAGTGCCTCCGCCCACATACACCGCTCTTACGGAATACCCCTTTTTCTTCGCGGTGCGCTTCAAATATTTTATCTCCTCCACCAGATAGTCCGTATACGGGCGCAACAGCTGCTTTTGCCTGTCAACGGGCATGGACACGAAGGAACAATACGCACAGCGCGTGGGACAGAACGGGATGAATACGAAAAGATCCGCCACCCTCTCCGGGTCGGGATTGCGCACCCCTTTCTGCGCCGCGAGTATGCGCTCCACCAACGCCGTCTTCTCGGGACGGACCGAGAAATCCCGCAGGAAGATATCATGCGCGTCCTCCCCAAGCTCGGCGTAAAGTTTGGTGGGACGTATGCCCGTGAGACAGCCGTAGGGAAGTTCCGCCCCCGTGAGGAATACGAGGACGCCGTACATCGCCATTTTGAGATAGCGTTTTTCCAGCCGCTTGGCTTGCATAGCGTCGGCGGGCGAGTAAGGATAGCGGAAATATTTGACGAAATTCGGGAATTTGTCCGCCCTCACCTCCACGTCCATCTCCCCCTCGCGCAGGGAATAGGCGACGGATAAGGAGACATCCTCGTCGGTGCGCTGTTCAAAGGCGCGGACGAGCTCCATCAGGTCGTTGGCGTAATTGGCGTTGTCGCAGGAAAATCTTATCATTTGCGTGACTCGCGCCCCTCACGCGTCGTGACGTATGGGATTGTGCTCCCTCTCGAAAGAGAGAGTGGTGGGCGCGCCGTGCCCGGGGAGCACCCTGTACTCCCCTTTGAGCGCAAAGAGACGGTTGACGACGGAATTTTTGAGTTCCTTGAAACTGCCCGTAGGAAAGTCCGTCCTGCCGTAGGACAGCTCAAAGAGGGTGTCCCCCGAAAAGATGACGTCCTCCGCGATATAGCAAACTCCCCCCGAGGTGTGCCCGGGAGTGTGGAGGACTTTGACCGCGATCCCCGCCACATCCAAAGTCTCCCCGCCCGCCACGGTGACGTCGGGCAGGAATTTTTCCACGGTGCGCCCCGCATAAAACGCGAGATTCTTGAAGGATGAGATGAGAGGGACGTCGTCGCGATGCATGACGACGAGCGCGCCCGCGCGTTGCAACGCCGCGACCCCTCCTATGTGGTCGAAGTGCGCGTGAGTGAGGAGCACCTCCTCAATTGTCGCATCCTCCTCCTTCGCCCGCAGGAGGATATCCTCTGCGCCGTCGCCGGGATCGACGACGAAAGCCCTCTTTCCGTTGAGGACGAGATAGGTGTTGGTCTCAAGCTCGGTGGTGTGGGATGTGATTATCTTCATATTGCAAAAACGACTCTTTATCTTGCTGTTTTGATGATATAAACCCGCCAGGCGGAAAAAATCATCTCCTCACTTCTATGACCCCGTGTATGCTTTTTATCTTCTTCACAAGGTCTTCGAGATCCTCTGCGGTCTTTATCATGACGCTTATAGTCATGTCGGCGATGTGCTCCTTCTGATCCACTTTGACGGTGGCTCCCGTGATCTGCATCTTTGCCGCGGCTATGTACGCGGTCACGCTCGCCAGCATCCCGCCCGAGTTCTCCGCCGTGATGTACAGAGTGGCGTTGAAATTTTCGTCTCCGCCCGTATCCCACACCGCGTCGATGAGCCTCTCGGGCTCCATCGCCTTGACGTTGGGACAGTCCTTGCGGTGGACGGACACCCCGCGTCCGCGCGAGATGTAGCCTATGATCTCATCCCCCGGCACGGGAGTGCAACAATGCGCCATATGCACGCTGAAATTGGCGTTGCCGTTTATCAGCACTCCGCTCTTGGAGTGTTCCCTCTTCCCCCCCGCCTTGACCACTACCTCGGCGTGCTCTTCGGGGTGGAGTTTCCTGAACGCGTCTATGAGCTTGGTGAGCACCTGCGCGGTGGACAGCCCGCCGAAGCCCACGTTGGCGTACATATCCTCCTCGTTGGCGACCGAAAGGCGTTGGAATATGGCGTCCAGCGCGTCCGTCTGTATGAGGTCGGCGAGGCTGTAACCTCTTCTTCTCGCCTCCCGCTCCAGCATCTCCTTGCCGCGACGGACGTTTTCCTCCTTCTGCTCCTTTTTGAAGTACTGGCGTATGCGCGCCCGCGCGGAAGAGGTCTTTACGAATTTGAGCCAATCCAGACTCGGACCTTTGGAGTTTTGGGTGAGTATCTCCACGATGTCCCCCGTCTGCAATTTGGTGGAGAGGGGGACTATCTTGCGGTTTATCTTCGCGCCCGTGCACTTGTTGCCTATGGCGGAGTGTATCTTGTAGGCAAGGTCCACGGGGGTGGAGCCCACGGGCAGGTCGTAGACGTCCCCTTTGGGCGTGAACACGAACACCTCGTCGTCAAAGACGTTGATCTTGATGGCGTCCATGAACTCCTTGGCGTCGCCGACGTTCTTTTCGGCGTCCATGACCTCTCTCAACCATCTGACCTTGTTGTCGAGGTCGGTGTCCACTCCCGTGGTGCCCTCTTTGTATTTCCAATGCGCCGCGATGCCGTACTCCGCGATGCGGTGCATCTCGTAGGTGCGGATCTGTATCTCGAAGGTGTCCCCGTCCGCAACCACCGTGGTGTGCAGGGACTGATAGTTGTTCGCCTTTGGCATGGCGATATAGTCCTTGAACCTGCCGGGGATGGGCTTCCACATGGTGTGCACCTCGCCCAGCATGGTGTAGCAGTCCTTGACGGTGTGCACGATTATCCTCACCGCAAGGAGGTCGTATATCTGATCCACGTCGATGTGGAGCTGGTGCATCTTTTTGTAGACGGAATAGAAATGTTTCGGACGACCGTTGACTTCGCCTTCGATGCCCATTTCCTTCATCTTTTCGCGTATCTGACCCATTATCCCGTCAAGAAGAGCCTGCCGCTCTCCCCTCTTTTGGGAGATGCATTCCGTGATGTACTTATACTCGTCCGGATAGAGGTACATCATGGCGAGGTCTTCGAGCTCGCATTTGAAGAAGGATATCCCCAGTCTCCCCGCGAGAGGGGCGTAGATGTCCAGGGTCTCCCTTGCCACGCGCTGTTGCTTTTCGGGAGGGACGAAACCCAGCGAACGCATATTGTGCAACCTGTCCGCGAGCTTTATGATGATGACCCTGAGGTCCTTCGCCATCGCCATGAAGAATTTGCGGAAGTTCTCCGCCTGGGCGTCCTCGCGGTTGTGGAACTGCAATTTGTCCAGCTTCGTGACCCCCTGCACGAGTTCCAGGATCTCCTGCCCGAATTCGGCGGCGAGTTCCTCGGGAGTGACGGCGGTGTCTTCCAGCACGTCGTGCAAAAACGCGGCGATAAGAGTGGAGCTGTCAAATCCGTAATCCGCGAGTATCTCCACGACGGCGCAGGGATGGACGAAATAGTCCTCCCCCGAGCTGCGTTTCTGCCCCGCGTGCGCCTTTTCGGCGAATTCGTAAGCCCTTTTGAGATCCGCATATCTGTCCGGATAGGCCTTACGGAGTTTGACAAGCAATTCGTTCACTTCAATGCCTCGCGTTCACATAGTATGCCGAGCGGTCGAGCTCGGTCTTCCTTCTCGATACGGTAATGATACCCCTATCCGACACCGAAATCAATCCCAAATTTTCGAGTATGAGGCGGGAAAGCTCATATTCCTCCGCAGAAAGTTTCGCCTGCGCGCGTATGGAAGCGGCAAGCTCGGCGGGGGTGCGGGTGTGTTCCCTCCTCCTCGCCATGAGGTCGAAAGCGACGTATGCGGAGCGCACTTTCTCGGCGGTGATAACGGGAGGGAGGGCGCTCTCGCCGTAGAGGGAGAAACACTCCCCCGTCTGTTCGGCAACATAGGGCAGATAGCTCTCAGAAAGAGGCGCTCCCGCCGCCACCACGCGCTTGTAATACGAAAAATCGAAATTGCGGTCTGGCGCAAACGCCACCGCGCTCACGGGATTCAACCACTTCTGCGCTCCCACAAAGAGGGGAAGCTCTTTGCATTCGGGCAGATCGCGGAGCAACCTTTGATATTCCTCCTCCGAAAACACGAGGAACAGAGTGCCGAAAAGCTGTTTCGCCCATTCGCGGGCTTGCGGGAGCGAGGCGGAGCTCACCTCTCCCCTCCCCGTGCGCCCGAGCTGGTGCAGACACATCACGCGCGCGACGCGCGCGTCGATATCTATGCTCTTCGCCGTCACGGAGCGGAGCACGCCCTGCGCGTAGAGCCGATTGCGGAAACACCCTACCCCGAGTGAAAACTCCACCCGAGTCCTGCCCCCCGTGGTCCCCACGAGGTCGCCGTAGCGGGAAAAGCCCATGAGCTCCAAGCCGCCGCCGGCATATTTTACATGGGGTCCGAACCCCACTCTTTCGAATTTGAGCCCGCACTCTTCAAGGGCGAACTCCGGCTTGGGATTGCCGTAACCCGTGGGTTCCAGCAATTCCAGCTCCCGCGCGAGATCCAGAAATCTCTCGTCGGCGTCGAGACGGAGCGCGTCGCTCTCGGCGGGGAGGAAATCCTCGGGGGGATAATTTCGGGCTATATCGCGGACGAGCGCCTCTTTCAGCCTCCCGAAGTCCTCACGGCGCACGCCGACACCCGCCGCCTGCGAATGTCCCCCGAATGTGGTGAACAGCTCGGAATGGCGGGAAAGCAATTCAAAAATGTTGACGTTCCTGACAGAGCGCGCAGAGCCCTTATATTCCTCTCCGTCCCCCGAAAAGAGTATGGCGGGGCATTTGAACTCTTCGACTAGACGCGCGGCGGCGATGCCGAGCACTCCGCCCTCCCAGCCCGCGTCGTGCAACACGATGATACGGGTGAGGTCGAAGTCAATGCCTCTCAACGCGCGTTTCGCGTCGGATACCACCTGCTCGCATATCTCCTGTCTTCTGGCGTTGTCGCGTTCCAGCTCCTCGGCGAGGCTTTTCAGCATGAAATAGTCCTCGTCCAAAAAGAGCCCGACCGCCTTCATCGCAGAGCCCAGCCTGCCCGCCGCGTTTATCCTCGGCGCGAGACGGAACATCACGTCCTGCGAAGTGACGGCGTCGGCGCCCGCGAGCATCTTTATCCCTCTTCTCGGGGAAGCCGAGCACTTTTTGAGCCCGTGATAGGCGATGATCCTGTTGTCGCCCACAAGAGGCACCACGTCCGCGACGGTGGCAATGGCGCAGATGTCCAGATATTCGCGATACTCTTCGCCGTAAAGGGCTTGGACGAGTTTCAGGGCGACCCCCGCGCCGCAAAGGTCGAAAAAGCCTTTGCGGTCTATCTTGGCGTCAACGACAATACAATCCGGGAGTTCCTCCTGAGGCTCGTGGTGGTCGGTGACCACGAGGTCTATGCCCTGCTCCCTCAAAAAAACCGCCTCTTTCACTGCGGTTATGCCGCAGTCCACCGTGATGACGAGGTCGGGACGGCGATGGGCGATGATGCGTTCGAGAGAGGAGACGTTCATGCCGTAACCGTCCGTCTGACGATTCGGGATGAAGTAATCCACGTCCGTCCTCTTCCCCAGCGCGAGCATGAGGATGGAGATGGCGCATATCCCGTCGCAGTCGTAATCGCCGAATATGAGTATCTTTTCCCCTCTTTCCACCGCGAGGCGCACCCTGTCGGCGGCTTCACGCATACCGTGGATATCAAAAGGAGAAGAGAGCTTGTCGAGGGAGGGGTGCAGAAAATCGGGTATCTCGGCGTCCGAAAGCCTGCGGCTCCTCAACAGCCGCAAAAAGCGTTCGGATATCCCGAGCCGACGCGCGGACGCGCTCTCCTCTGCCGAAAATATCTTCCCCTGCATAAAACCTCCGCCAAAAGCGCCGAGCCCCCGAGGGAGGCGCGGCGACCTCCGCGTGCAAACGCGCTTTGCCTTTCACGAAGTCTCTGCTCCGTGTGTTGCAATGACGCCTCCGTGGGGAGGCGTCATCGTCTTACTTCTTCTTGAACGTGGTGTTCTTTTTGGAGTACTTATAGATGGTCTTGCCCTTGGGCTTGTTCTGCTTCGCGCCCTCTCCCTGTTTCTTTTGAGAGGTCTTGGGAGCAAAGCCGTCGTCATCGTCCTCATCCGCCTTGGACACGGGGGCGAACACCTGTTCCTTGTCCTCGTCATCACCGCTCCCGTAAGTCGCGGTCGCGGCGCGCTTGGCTTTGAGCTTGTCCCACTGCCTCGTGAACGCCGCCCACATGGGAGTCGCGAGGAACACCGATGAGAAGAGACCCGCGATGAGCCCGAGGATGATGGGCACGCAGAACTCCCTGATGGAGGAACTGCCGAGTATGGCGAGGAACACGACCGTGATCATTGTGGTCGCGGTGGTGAACACGCTCCTGCGCATATTCTCGCGCACGGAAGTGTCACCTATCGCGTCGTAATCTATGTTGCGCATACCCTTCATGGGTTTGAGGTACTCGCGGCAACGGTCGAAGATGATGATAGTGTTGTTGATGGAGTACGCTATGATGGTGATCATAGCCGCAACGTAGGAGCTGTTGATCTGCACCCTGCATATCACGGTGAGCGCGAACATGACGATGACGTCATGGATGAGCGCGAGCACCGCCGCGAACGCCGCCGTGGGCGTGAAGCGGATGATGATATAGATGAGGATGAGCACGGTGGACACCGCAAGCGCGATGCCTGCCTTGGAGAGAAGATCCTGTGCCGCGGTCGCGCCTATCTGCTCATAGGTGACGGTGCCGTCGGGAGCCTCCCCCTCGGGGAAGAGCGCGTTTTCCACCGCCGTGATGATGGCGTCGTTGAGCGCGGTGATCTCGTCGTCGTTGCCGGACACGTTCTGATAGCGGAATGTGACCGAAATGCCGCCGCTCCCGCTCAGCGTCTGCGTATAACTGATGGTGACTGAGGAGCCGTGCTCGTCGCGGACGCCCTCAATGACGTCTGCGAGATCGTCTATTTTGGCGTCGAGTTCGTCATTGTTGGCAAGATTGTTGACCGTGAGCATGGTGCCGCCCTGGAAGTCGATGCCTATGCCGACCGCCGAGGTGTAGTTGCCCGTGGTCTCCCCCACTCCCACTATGACCGCAACGGCGATGAGCACGATGATGAGAGGAAGCAGGAAGGTGAACTTTGTGAGCTTGCTCACGCGCAGTTTGGAATATCTGTCAAGGAAAGTCGTAGCGGCAGCTTTCATTTCACTTCACCTCCCTTGACGGGCGCAGTCTTGATGAAGGACTGCTCCTCTTTTATCTCTCCCTCTTTCGCTCTTCTGAGCCCGTAGAACTTCTCGCTCGTACTGTTGATGGGCAGGAAGCACTTGATGAGGAGTCTGGTCACGACCAGCGCCGTGAACATGGAGAGGATTATACCGATGAACAGCGTCACCGCGAATCCGACTATGGACGCGGAACCTATGATCCACAGCACCACCGCGCCTATGAGGGTGGTGACGTTGCCGTCCAGTATCGCCGCGAAGGAGCGCTTGAACCCTGCCTTGACGGCGGAGGGGATGGGCTTCATGCTGTGGCGGTACTCGTCGCGGATACGCTCGAAGATGATGATGTTGGCGTCCACCGCCATACCGATGGAGAGCAACAGACCCGCGATGCCGGGCAGAGTGAGCTGCACCCAGGGAAGCACGGAGCAGAACCACACCAAAAGGAGGATGTACACCGCAAGCGCGATGTCCGCCGCAAGCCCGAGCCCTCTGTACATCACCGCCATGAAGATGAAGATGAGACCGACGCCTATCGCACCCGCTATGAGAGCCACGCGCACCGCGTCGTCACCGAGGGTCGGAGAGATGTTGCGCACTTCGCCAACGCTGAGCTGGACGCCGAACGCGCCCGCCTGGAGCTGAGTGGCGAATTCGCTGGCGGCATTGTAATCATCCGCCCAGTTCTCGCTGGTGATGACGGCGCTGCCGTTGGTTATCTCGGACTGCACCTGCACCGAAGAGAACAGGGAGCCGTTGATATAGATGTTGATGTACTGGTTGAGGAACTCGCTCGTCAGGTCCGCAAAAGCCTCCGCGCCGGCGTCGTTGAAGTTGAGCACCACGACGAAGTCGCCGTTCTGCATGGACACATACGCGCTTTCGAGGTGCCTGCTGCCCTCGATCGCCACGTCGGCGTCTGTGGGGATGGCGGAACCGTTCTGCCCCTGCGAGGAGGAACCCACGAACTGCAACTTGGCGGGGCGTCCGATGAGGTCGAGCACGTCCTCGGCATTGTCAACGTCGGGCACTTCCACGCGGATGGCGAAATTGCCGCCCGAAGAGGTCTTGGTGACCGTAGCTTCGGTGTAGCCCTCGGACACCAACAGCTCCTGCAAGGAGGTGACGGTGCCGTCCACTCTGGTCTCGAGATCGCCGTATTCGTCCTCCTGCACGTTGAACACCGCCGAGACGCCGCCCGAAAGGTCGAGACCGAGTTTGATGGTCTTCGCGTAGCCGTGGTAGTCATAGACGGTGCCTGCGATGGGGAAAGATACCAGCGCAAAGACAGCCATCAGGATGATGAACACGGCTATCACGGTCAAAATCACGATAGATTTTTTCAGATTCACTTTGCTTACTCCATGCGTCAAAACGCAAAATTTTAACTCTATACGCGCTTGCGCGCGAACATAGCTTTGTTTATTATAGCGATAAGGACAAATCAAGTCAACTTTATGGACGCTATTTGAGCTTTTTTATGATAAACTCGCGCCCGCCCGCCGTCCCACGAAAAAACTCCCCTCCCGAGACCGCATTCGAGGCGTAAAACGCGCGCCCGCGCCTCACCCCTCTCTCGGCGGCGGATTCATATATCCTGCCCTACCGCATAAACTTTTACATGAAAAATTCCGAACTGCTCAAAAGAGACTTTGCGGACATACTGCGCGCGTCCGTGACGGCATTGCTCCTCTCCCTCATCCTCGTGCTCGCGTTCGCCGTGGTCGTGAGACTGACCGCTCCGAGCGACAGCGCGCTCACCGTCGGAAACTACGTCATCAAAGCCGTGGCCGTGACGGCGGGCGTGCTGATAGGCTTCCGCGATCCGCGCGGCGGCGCGGTGAAAGGCGCTTTCACGGGAGTGCTCTTCACCCTGCTCTCGGTGTTCGTTTTCGCGGCGGCGGACGGTTTCAAAAGCGCGAATTTCAACTTTGCGGACCTCCTCACCACCACGCTGACGGGGATCATCGCGGGAGTCATCGCGGTGAATCTCCCCCGCCGCAAGGCAAAAAGGTGAGACCGCCGACATAACGGAAAGGGCGGGCAAAAGCAAAACGGGAGCGCGAGTCGATGGCGTTTTCTCAAACGCCTCCCCCTCCCCGATACCCGCAAAAACGAAACTCCCGCCACACAACGAGACCGAAAAGTTCCCTCTGCTTGTCCGTAGGTATCGGCAAGGCGAACGGCGCGGTCCGGGCGGGATCGGCGGCGCCGTCCGACACTTATCATCCCGTCCGGCACAGCGCAAAAAAAACGCCCGATGAACGGGCGTTTGTTTTTTTGCGATGAGAGGGTCAGTCCTTCTTTTCCTCTGCGGCGTTCTCCTCTGCGGAAGCGTCGGCTTCGGGAGCTTCGACAGCGGGCTCCTCGGTGAAGACTTCCTCCGTCTTGAGCTCTTCGGAAACCGGTGCGTCTGCGACGACGGGCGCCGCGGGAGGCGCTATGTTTTCGAGCACGAGACCGACGGCGTTTCTGTCGATGACGATGATGGTGGGGTTCTCTTCCGTCCCGACGTTGACGTGCAGGGTGTTGTCACCGTTGATCTGGACGATCTTGCCCACAAGCCTGCCTATGGTCATGATCTTGGTGCCGACCACGAGGCTGTTCATCATTTCCTGCTGTTGCTTCTGTCTCTTTTTCTGAGGGATGATGGTGAGGACGATCATACCTACGAGGACTACGCCGATGATGACGTACATCACCCATTCGGGCATACCGGAGGCAGCAAGTAAGGTTGAGCTATACATATTTTCTCCTTTTCCGCAAATACGGGGTTATTTTTGAGTTATACTGACAATTATACACAACTTGTTGACAAAATCAACAAAATCGACGCACAATTACGGTATTCTTCACATTAACCTTTATATTGTTTCATGAAATCTTCCTTAAAATCGAGGTATCTGTCCTCCATGATGGCTTGCCTGATCTCGGCGCACAGCCTTTCGAGGAAGCGTACGTTGTGGATGGAAAGCAGTCTGCCGCCCAGGATCTCGTCCGCTTTGACGAGGTGGCGTATGTAGGCGCGCGTATAATTGCGGCAGGCGTAGCAGTCGCACTCATCGTCTATGGGGGTGAAATCCTCGGCGTACGGGGCGTTGCGTATGGTGAGGAACCCCTCCCGCACCATGGCGGTGCCGTTTCTCGCTATGCGGGTGGGGAGCACGCAGTCGAACATATCCACTCCCCTCGCGACTCCTTCCACGATATAATCCGCCGTGCCCACCCCCATGAGATAGTGAGGCATATCCTTTGGGAGGTGCGGGGCGAGCGCGTCCAGCATGGAGTACATGGTCTCGGCGGATTCCCCCACCGAAAGCCCGCCTATCGCGATGCCGCAGGTGGCGTAAGGCATGGAGCGTTTGAGGCTCTCCACTCTGAGATCCGCGTACATATTGCCCTGTATTATCGGGAAGAGGGTCTGGTGGCTTTTGAGTTTGACGCCCGCGCATCTGTCCAACCATTGCAGAGTGCGCTCCATCGCCTCCTCCGCCCTCTCGTGCGTGATGTCGGGGGCGGTGAGCTCGTCGAACGCCATCACGATGTCGGACCCGAGCGCGCGCTGTATCTCAATGGACTTTTCCGGGGAAAAGAAGTGCCGCGAACCGTCTATGAAACTGTTGAAATACATCCCCTCGTCGGACACCTTGCGCAGGGAGGAGAGGGAAAACACCTGAAAACCGCCGCTGTCCGTGAGTATCGCGCCGTCCCAGTTCATGAATTTGTGCAGACCGCCCGCGCGCTCTA
Source organism: uncultured Clostridia bacterium (assembly GCA_944363035.1). Taxonomy (GTDB): domain Bacteria; phylum Bacillota; class Clostridia; order Christensenellales; family CAG-917; genus Limadaptatus. Next base: position 16,899 of record CALVTS010000009.1, on the reverse strand, counting down.
TGAGCTCGTGACCGGGGCGGAGATAGAGGTGATAGGTGTTGGAGAGCAATATCTGCGCGCCCGTCCCCCTCACCTCCTCGGGAGAAAGTCCTTTCACGGTGGCTTTTGTGCCCACGGGCATGAAACACGGGGTGTCGATGACTCCGTGCTCGGTGTAGAGCTTGCCCACTCTCGCGCCCGTTTGTTTGCAGGTGTGTATGACTTCGAATCTCATTTTCCTTCCTTTGCCGCGTTGCGCCATGCGCCGCGACGCCTACATGAAAAAGCAGCTGTCTCCGAACGAAAAGAATCGATAACGCTCTTTAACTGCCATATTGTATAGTTCAAGTGTCTTTTCGCGCCCCAGGAACGCCGAGACCAACATGATGAGAGTGGACTCGGGCAGGTGGAAATTGGTGATGAGCGCGTCCACGCATTTGAAGCGGTAGGGAGGATAGATGAATATCTTCGTCTCCCCCGTGCGCGGAGTGACGTACCCGTTTTCGTCCGCGGTGGATTCCAACACCCTGACCGCGGTCGTCCCGACGGCTATCACTCTCCTGCCCTCCCTTTTTGCGGCGTTTATCTTCTCCGCCGCCTCGGGAGTCAGCTCGTAATATTCCGAGTGCATCTCGTGTTCCGTCACCTTTTCCGCTTTGACGGGACGGAATGTGCCAAGTCCGATATGCAGGAGCACCTCCTGAAACTCCGCGCCCGACTCGCGCACTTTTTCCATGAGCTCGGGGGTGAAATGCAACCCCGCGGTCGGCGCTGCGGCGGAACCCTCCGTCTTGCTGTACACGGTGTTGTATCTCGTCTTGTCCGCGAGTTTTTCGTGGATGTACGGAGGGAGGGGCATATTGCCCACTCTGTCCAGGATGTTCTCAAACACTCCGTCAAAGGAAAATCTCACGGTGCGCACGCCGTATTCGCCGACGTCCTCCACCTCGGCGGAAAGCTCGTCGGACACTTTGAGCACGCTCCCCTTCCTCGCCTTGCGGGCGGGACGCATGATGGTCTCCCAGCGCGCGTAGTCCAGGCGGCGGAGAAGAAGTATCTCAAAGACGCTCTCCCTCCCCTCCATGTGAGCGAATATCCTGGCGGGAATGACCTTGGTGTTGTTGATGACGAGCAGATCCCCCTCCCTGAGGAATCGCGTCAAGTCGCAAAAATGCGCGTGAGTCACTTTGTCCTCCGCGCGGGAATATACCATCAGTCTGCTGGAATCGCGGGGCTCTGCGGGAGTCTGCGCTATGAGCTCCTCGGGCAGGTCGTAATAAAAATCGTGGGTGAGCAGTTCCATTTCACTCCTCGTCGAAGATGCTTGCCTGCACCAAACCGCCCTTGCCTGCGGGGATCCTGCGCCCGAGATGGCGGTACGCGTTTTCGGTGCATATCCTTCCCCTTGGCGTCCTTCCTACGAAACCGAGCTGGATGAGGAAGGGCTCCACCACATCCTCTATCGTGGTCGCCTCCTCCCCCGTCGCGGCGGCGAGGGTGTCCAATCCTACGGGACCTCCGCCGAACTTGTCTATTATCGCTTCCAGCACCGTCCTGTCCACAATGTCCAGCCCGAGCTCGTCCACGTCCAGATGTTCCAACGCTTTGCGGGTCACGTCCACGGGGATGGTCTCCAATCCCTCCACCTGCGCGAAATCACGCACGCGGCGCAAAAGCCTGTTCGCGACGCGGGGGGTGCCGCGACTGCGGCGGGCTATCTCCTCGGCGGCGACGGGCTCTATGCTCGCGCCGAGTATGGAGGCGGAGCGGCGGATTATCTTCGCAAGCTCCTTTGGCGTGTACATTTCAAGACGCATCAGCATCCCGAATCTGTCGCGGAGGGGGCTCGAGAGCATCCCCGCGCGGGTGGTCGCGCCTATCAGAGTAAACTTTTTCAGGGGGATGCGTATGCTCCTCGCCATGGGGCCCTTGCCGGAAACTATGTCCAGCGAATAATCCTCCATCGCGGGATAGAGCACCTCCTCGATGCTTCTGTTGAGGCGGTGTATCTCGTCGATGAAGAGGATGTCACCTTTTTCCAGGTTGGTGAGTATCGCCGCAAGATCGGCAGGACGCTCGATCGCGGGACCGGAAGTCACACGTATCTGCGCCGAGAGCTCGTTTGCGATGACGTGCGCGAGCGTGGTCTTGCCAAGCCCCGGAGGACCGTAGAGCAAAACATGGTCGAGAGCCTCTCCCCTCGCCTTCGCCGCAGAGATGAACACCTCGAGGTTTTTCTTTATCTTGTCCTGTCCCACGTAATCCGCCATACATTTGGGGCGGAGGGTCACCTCGGACTCGTCGTCCTCCAAGGTGAGACTGCTTATGATCCTTTCCTCTTCCATAATCACCGTATCGCCGTTTCAACGGCAGGATCCGAGGGCATTACCCCCTGTTTTGGGCGATCGGGCTCAGCCGATATATTTCAGAGCCGTGGAGATGAGCTCCTGCACTCCGCTTGCCGTCTGCTTCGCTTTCTGTACGGCGCGCACCGCGTCCGTGTTGGACACCCCAAGGGACACCAGCGCGAACACCGCGTCGGATACGTCCGCCTCCATCGCGCCGCCTATCTCGCTCGCCGCGTCCGCCATGTCCACCGCCACCTGTTCGCGGAGGTTGAGGACGACGAGTTCCGCCGTCTTTTTCCCCAATCCCTTTATCTTGGAAAGGGTCTTGACGTCTCCCGTCGCGATCGCCACCGTGAGAGTGCCCAGGTCGTACCCGCTCAGTATCTGCATCGCGAGCTTGGGACCCACGCCGCTTATCTCGATGAGGCGCATGAAGAGAGTCTTCTCCTCCGCGCGGGAAAATCCGTACAGCGCGAAGACGTCCTCTCTGACGTAAAGATAGGTGTAGAGTTTCATCTCTCTGCCTATCTCTTTGGCGTCCGCGAGAGTGTTGCCGCTCACGCCGAGCTCATATCCTATACCGTTGTTTTCCAGCACCACCCTGCCCGCTTCGACAGCGGCGAGAGTGCCCTTGATGTAGTTGTACATATCTCCTCGCGCCTTTCGGCAATTTTATTCTTTTCCGTCAAAAGACGAGCTCCCTCCGCGCCGACGGACGGTTCATCCTATCTCCTCTGCGGCGTCCTCTTCGCTTTTCGCTCTCCTCAACGCTCTTTCGGCGCACGCCACCCCCGCGACTATCTCGAACACTATCGGGATGTACAGCATTGCGAAGCCGTATTCCCAAAAGGGAAGCTCGGTGCCGTAACGCACTCCCAGCATCACCGCGCCCGCGACAGCCGCCGCCCCCGAAACGAGCACGACGGGCAGAGCGAAAGCGGCGTTTGCCGCATACCAGTTTTTTTCATTCGCGGTGCTCTTCGTCGTCCTGTATCCGTAAAGATACTGGATGGGCACCTGTTTCAGCGCAAGAGGCAGAGCGAGCGCGAAGAACAGCAGATGCAGGAGCACGGCGACGACGTTGGGAGCAAGCGGCATTTTTCACCTCATATCTGTTTGCGGCGGAGCTTCATCTCACCTTGAACTCGGTGGAGAGCCTGCTGGTGTGAGCGTGACACAGCGCCACCGCGAGAGCGTCTGCCGCGTCGTCGGGACGAGGCACCTTTTTGAGGCGCAGGAGAGCCTGCACCATGAGTTGCATCTGTATCTTGTCCGCGCCGCCATAGCCCGTAATGGCTTGCTTTATCTGGTTGGGAGTGTATTCGTACACCTCCTCCCCTACGAGCTTGTTCGCGGTGAGGAGTATCACCCCTCTCGCCTCCGCCACCATGATGCCGTTGGTGATGTTCTTTGAGAAAAAGAGCTCCTCGATGGCGATGTTTTCGGGGCGGAACTTCTCGATGAGCGCGGCGACCCCCTCCTCTATCCTGGCAAGCCTCTGAGGCAGGGTGAGCTCCTTAGGCGTTGTGACCACTCCGTAGTCCACGACCGCAGAGGAGCCTCTCGCGGATTCCACCACGCCGTAACCCATAGTGGCGAGCCCGGGATCTATGCCGAGGATGATCATACCCTTTCCTCCTCATTGTCGGACATTATGCTGAACTCGTTGGCGGCGTCGAAGAGGGTCGTTTTTGCGATGTCGGGGCGGACTCGCGCTTCTCGGCGCGCCTCGGGAGCTCTTTCGGTCACTCCTTCCTCGGTGCACAGCAACACGCCGTCCCTTTCCCCCACGGTGTACGCCACGGGGAGGGTCTTTCCCTCTCCCGCGTCCTCGGGGAACCACCCCGCCAACACCTCTTTGCCCATGTATCCTGCGGCGAACCTACCCCTCAAAAACTCGGCGTCCAGAACGTCGTCTTCGCCGAAAACAAGGTTGAGCCGTCCGTTTTGTTCCGTCAACACGCATTTTACGAAATTATAGTGCGCGTCCAACGCCTGCGCCGCCCATATGCTCGCAGGCGCGCGTCTTATCACGGAGGGAGGCGCGAGCTGTTTCAGTTCGCCGTGCGCCAGCACCGCCATCCTGTCCGCCGCCGCCACGGCTTCCCCTCTGTCCGAGGCGGAATATATGACGGTCGTTCCCCTCCCCGCAAGTCTGCGTACAAGGGGGAGAAAGTCTGCAAAAACGCTCTCGGCGTCCTCGCGTGAAAGCCCTGCCGAGGGCTCGTCCACAAGGCACAGTCTCGCGTCGCGGACGACAAGTCTCGCAAGAGACATCCTCCTCTTTTCGGCGGGAGACAACGCCCTTGCCCGCAGGGAAAGACAGCCGCCTATCCCCATCTCCTCTGCCGCCGCTATGACGCGGGAAGCAATCTCGGTCTTGTCCATCCCCCTGATGACGAGGGGGTAAGCCAGATTGTCGTACACGCTCTTGAATGGGAACACCGCGCCGTCCTCGAAGACCATGATGACTCTGTCCGTCTTCCTTTCCACGGGGACGCCGTCCAAAAGCACTCTGCCCTCCGCCTTTTCGGCTCCGCACAACGCTTTGAGGAAGGAGGTCTTGCCGCTCCCCTCCCCGCCGTAGACAGAGACGACTTCGCCGTCGCGGAACTCGGCGTCCACTCCTCCGAACAGCCTTGCGCCGTACAGATACTGTTTTGCGAAACCTTCCAGCGTCAGCATCAGAGGATGTCCAACTGTCTGTCGTAGCCCTCCCCGAAATTGTCGAGGAAGAATTTGAGCTCGGGATATTCGGGCATGAGAGAATCGAGTTGCTTTTCCAGCCGCTTGAAAGCGGTGTCGAACTCGCGGTTGCCCGAAAGGCGCTCGTCTATGCACTTGATATACGCCGAGACCTTGTCCGCCACTTTCATGAGCTTGTATTCCAAAGTCTCGGTGTCGGGACGCATATATTCCGCATATTTTTCGGACATCTCGGGAGGCAGGGATTGGAGAAGTTTGCGGTTGATGACGTCCTCTATCTCGCTGTACGCGCTCTTGATGCGCGGGCTGTAATACTTGATGGGGGTGGGCAGATCGCCGCTGACCACCTCCGCCGTATCGTGATAGAGGGCGAGCGCCGCGATCTTGTCCGTATCCACGTTCCCGCCGAAATAGGTATTGCGGATGATCCCGAGCGCCTGTCCCACGATGGCGACGTGCGCCGCGTGCTGCATGAGGTCCTCCTTTGTGGTGGACCGCATGAGGCTCCATCTCTGGATGAGCTTCATCCTGTTGAGCAATGCGTAGAATGTGTACATATCCCCTCCGACGGGATCCGTCGCCGCGTCAGACGATATATTTCGCGTCCTTTTTTGGCGCGGCGTTGAGTTCCGCCTTTTTGGACTCGTAGCCCTTGCGGTCGAAGAGGGCGTAGGTCGCGTTCTTGCCCTCCTCCACTCCGGGCTGGTTGAATGTATCGATGTTGAGCAGAGCGCCGCAATACGCGGTCTGAAGCTGGAAGAACATGAGCAGTTCTCCCACGGACTCGGCGTTCACCTCGGGGAGCATGACTGTGTTGTTCATGTGCCCGGAGCGCGTGAGCGCGTATTCCGTCGCGATACGCTCTGTGTTGATGAGTTCGCCCATGGTGTGTCCGCAAAGGAAGTTGACGTCGGGGAACTCTTCGGCGCCCTCCGCGATGACCACATCGCCGCGGAACTTCTCCACCCCGATGAGGGTGATCACCTTGTCAAAGGGACCTTCGGTGTAAAGCTGCACCTGAGAATGCTGATCCGTGACGCCGAGGGATTTGACGGGGGTCTGACCGACGTGCACTGTCTTGCCGTCGAGGTCCGTCGCCTTGCCCAGGCTCTCCCCCCAAAGCTGGCAGTACCAGTCCGCCATGAATTTGAGGGAATCCGCATACGGCATCATGACAGAGATGTTCTTGCCCTTTTTCATGGCTATGTACTGCAAAGCCGCCGCCGCAAGAGCGGGGTTTTTGCTCATGTCGTCAGAGGAGCACCTCTTGTCCATAGCCGCCGCACCCGCAAGCAGACCGCGGATGTCTATGCCGAGCACCGCCGCGGGCAGGAGCCCTACGGGACAAAGCTCTGAAAATCTGCCGCCCACGCCGTCGGGGATGTAGAAGGTCTTGAACCCCTCCTTTTTCGCGAGCTTGATGAGGTTGCCCTTCTTTTCGGACGTGGTGGCGATGATGTGCCTGTTCCAATCCTTGCCCACAGCCTTTTTCAGGATGTCGGCGATGATGAGATACTGGCTCATGGTCTCGCTGGTCGCGCCGCTCTTGGTGATGACGTTGAACACCGTGCGTTTCACGTCGATGACGTCGAGAAGGGCGAGCATCCTCTCGGGATCCACGTTGTCCTCCACAAAGAATTTCACCCCCCTCTTCTCGGCGGGCAGGTCGTTGTACCTGAAGTGGCAGAGCGCGGTGAACACCGCGATGGGACCGAGCGCGCTCCCGCCTATCCCGAGCACCACGAAATTGTCGAAGTTCTTCTTCACGTCCTCGGCGCAGGCGAGGATATCCTCGACCACGGCGTCCTGAGTGTACGGCAGATCCGCCCACTCCGTCATGCCCGTCCCCCTCTCGGCGGCGAACTTCGCGTATGCGGCGGCGGCTTCCCCGCCGACGGCGGCGAGCTCGACATCCGTGATGCCCTCTCTGCCGATGTACTTTTCCATCATATTGTTGAAATCGAATTTAAGCATTATTGCCTCCGATAATGTTTTTGAGATATTCCACCGCCCCGGCGATCTCAGAGATATCCCCGTAATTGTCGGCGTATTGTTCTATCATGAGAGGACCGTCATAGTCCCCCTCTTTCAGGGTGCGGACGAGCTCCCCGAAAGGGAACGTCCCTCTGCCTATCAGCTTTATCCCGCCCGCATCGTCGCAGTCCGAGACGTGCACGTTCGTCAGTCTGTCCGCCATGACGGCGACATACTCCCTCCAATCTCGCCCGCTCTGTCTCGCCTGCTTGATGTCCAGCACCGCCCCGACATTGGGACAATACTCCTTCGCCTCGGCAAAAAACTCCGGAGAATTGAACATCGCCCAATGCACGTTTTCGAAACACAGCTTCACGCCGTATCCTTCCGCGATTTCCCCGAGCTCCCGCATCCTGCGGCCTACGGCTTCGGGAGAGATGACCATATTGCGTTTCAGGCGCATCCTGCCGTGGAAGGTGTAATAGTGCGCGCCCAGCTTCTCGGCGACGGCGAGCACTTTGCGGTAAAGTTCCTCCGCGTCCGCGCGGGTGCGGCGGACGGAGTTGAAAAGCTCGGGCTCGAACTGGGTGTTGAGCGCGTGTACCGAATATATTTCGAGCTCCCCTTTGCGCTCTTTCAGGAGGTCGGCAAAGGAGGGCTCGTACTCATAGCGCGTGGTGAGAAAAACTTCGGCGCACTCCCCTCCGCAACGTTGAATGACCGAGAACGAATCCTCGGTCAATACTTTTGAAAAAAAGGTCGCGGTGGAAATGCCGACTTTCATCAGACTTCTTCTTCCTCGTATACGTTTTCGGAGCCGCGTTTGGTCTTGCCCCAGATGTCCTTCTGCTTGCGGATCTGACCGAGCAACCTCGGGATGACCAGGTCGATGTTGTCAAAGGGCGAGTCGGAGGACGCTTCCGCGCGGTAGGTCTGACTGCGATACACGACCGTCATATCCGTGGTGTAGGTGCCGCCTTCCAGAGTGACGATGAACTTCGCCGTGGCGTCGTCGTCATCGTTGAAGTACTTGTCCAGCTTGGCGCACTTTTTCTCGGTGATCGCTTTGAGCGAATCGCTGACGTTGTAGTCTTTTCCGAAGATTTCGAATTTCATATCTCGGACCTCCTGCTTTGATACTCACATTATATCAAACTTCCCCGTCCGATTCAATACCGATATGAAATAAAGACTTAAAACATTTTAGCACACGCGCCCGCGCATGGCAAACGATTTGACGCCATGCGCCAAAACGGCTTTGAGAGGGTGCGGACGGCCCCCTCTCCGGAGCTCCTCCCGCGCGGGATCACGTCGTCCTGCGCAATATGGTGCGGGGCGTCAAGTCATGCCGGACAGGCATGGAAAAGGAGGGCGCAACGCGCCCTCCTCGTGTGTCGGATCGGAAAAAGTACGGGTCACTCCTGCTTTTTGAACGCGAGAGCGCCGTCCTCGACTATGACCGCGACTTTGTCCCCGTCCGAGAGCTTGCCCGAAAGCAGCATCTCGCTGAGTTTGTCCTCCACCAGCCTCTGTATGGTGCGGCGGAGAGGTCTTGCGCCGTACTCCTCGTTGTAGCCCTCTTTCACGATGAATTCCTTGGCGTCCTTTGAGATGCCGACGGTGACGTTGCGTTCCTCCAACCTCTTTTCCAAGGAGGCGAACATGATGTCCGCGATCTTCGCAAGATCCTCCGCGGTCAGGCGGTGGAAGAAGATTATCTCGTCGATACGGTTGATGAGCTCGGGCTTCATAGCCTCTTTGAGAGCGTTCATCTGCCTCTCTCTCATGTTCTCGTACTCCGCCTCCTCGCGGCTGCCGGAAGTGCCGAAGCCGAGGGGCGCGCGCATTTTGCCTATCTCCGCCGCCCCGATGTTGGAGGTCATGATGACGATGGTGTTCTTGAAGCTGACGTATCTGCCGTGGCTGTCGGTGAGTCTGCCGTCTTCCAGCACCTGCAAAAGGATGTTGAACACTTCGGGATGCGCCTTTTCCACCTCGTCGAAGAGGACGACGGAATAGGGCTTGCGCCTCACCTTTTCGGTGAGCTGTCCTCCCTCGTCGTAGCCGACGTACCCGGGCGCCGAACCGATAAGTTTGGAGACGTTGTGCTTTTCCATATACTCCGACATATCCACTCGGATGAGCAGATCCTCGTCCCCGAACATCGCCTCTGCGAGCGCCTTGGCAAGTTCCGTCTTGCCCACACCCGTGGGTCCGAGGAAGATGAAGGAACCGATGGGACGCTTGGGGTCTTTCAAGCCCGCGCGGGCGCGCTTTATCGCCTTGGCGACCGCGCTCACCGCCTCGTCCTGACCTATGACGCGCTTGTGGAGTATCTCCTCGAGATGACGGAGCTTCTCGCTCTCCCCCTCCGTGATCTTCCTCACGGGGATGCCCGTCCATTCGGCGACTATCTCTGCGACTTCCTCCTCCCCTATGCTGAGTTTCTCCTCCTTGACGCGGTTGTCCCATTCCGCCTGCAATTTTTCCTTTTGCTCCACCAGGCTGTCCCTTTCGTGTTTGAGCTTGTCCGCCCTCTCGTACTGCTCATGCCTTGCGGCTTCGGACTTGTTGAGTTCCACTTCCTTTATCTTCTCTTCCAGCCTGCGTATCTCGGGAGGGGTGCTGAAACTCATTATCTTTTTCCTGCTCGCCGCCTCGTCGATGAGGTCTATGGCTTTGTCGGGGAGGAAACGATCCGTGATGTAGCGATCGGAGAGTATCGCCGCTGCCGAGACCGCCTCGTCCGTGATCTCCACCTTGTGGTGCTGTTCGTATTTTTCCTTCAACCCCTGCAATATCTCTATGGTGTCAGAGACGCTTGGCTGTTCCACCATGATGGGCTGGAACCTGCGTTCGAGAGCCGCGTCCTTCTCGAAATACTTCCTGTATTCCTCGACGGTGGTCGCGCCTATCGTCTGGAGCTCCCCTCTCGCGAGCATGGGTTTGAGGACGTTGGCGACGTCTATCCCGCCCTCGTTGGTGGAGCCGGTGCCGAGTATCATGTGTATCTCGTCGATAAAAAGGATGATGTTGCCCGCGCGCTTTATGCCGTCTATGGCTTTTTTCAGCCTCTCCTCGAAGTCCCCGCGATAGCGGGTGCCCGCCACCATGGAGGTGATGTCCAGCGAAAACACTATCTTGCCGAGAAGCACATCGGGGACTCTGTCGTTGACGATGGCTTGCGCCAGCCCGTCCACGATGGCGCTCTTGCCCACGCCGGGTTCGCCGATGAGCACGGGATTGTTCTTCGTCCTGCGGCAGAGAATCTGGATGATGCGCTCTATCTCCTTGCCTCTCCCTATGACGGGATCCAGCCTCCCCTCCCTCGCCTTTTTGGTGAGATCGACGCCGAACTGCATGAGTTCCTCGGGAAGTTCCGTCCCTCCCTGTCCCTCCTCGGCGTGAGGGTGTGCGGGAGGCGCATACGGAGTCTTTGCCTCTCCGCCCTCCGCGCTCCTGCCCGTCTGCGGCGTGCCGAAGAAACTGCCGATGAAGCTGTCGATCATCTCCCCCAGATCCGCCGTGCGTCTGGTCTGCCTCTCCCTTTCCGCCTCTCCGTTTATCTCCTGCAAGAGCTTGGAACGCATCATGTCGAGGTCGATGTTCCACCTCTTTTCAAGCACCTGCGCGGCAACGCTGTCGCGGTCGTAGAGTATCGCAAAAAGCAGATGTTCGGTGTTGACCTGCGCCGCGCCCGCCTGGCGCGCCACGGCGGCGGCATTGGAAATGGCGCGGTTTGCGCGGGTGGACATCGCCACCCTCATCACGGGGTCGCGCAGATTGAAAAGCGCGAGCAGTTCCTCCGCTCCGACGTGCGCAGACGCGAGCATCCTCTGCGCGTTGCAACCTCCCTGCGCGGCAAGTCCGTAAAGCAGATGTTCGGTGCACACCAGCCCGCCCGTCCTGGATGCGAGCCCTGCGGCTTTGTCTATCGCGCCGCTGAAATTTGCGGAATGATTCATGACCTCTCCTTCAACAGAATGCTCTTGACTATCGCCGCACGACGCACGTCCCGTTCATACGGGGCGCACTCTCCCGTGACGGCGGTAAGATTTGCCGCAGAGCACCAAACAAGCAGTTTATCCAGCGTTTCGGTGTCTTTAAGCGGCAGTATGTGCAATATAACTCCGAGTTTGACGTACGAGATTAGGTCCATGAGCTCCGCGGAGGTGAGCTTATATGCGGTCGTCAGTACGCCGTAACTTCGCGCTATCCTGTCGCAAAGCGCCTCTCCGCGCTCCCTTGCAAGCCTCTCTGCGGCTTCGCGCTCTCGGGCGCATATCTCGACAGCCGCCCTCTCCACCGAGCGCAGGATGTCCTCCTCGGTGACCCCGAGAGTGCGGGTGTTGGAGAGCTGATACATATCCCCCTGCGCCTTGCTCCCTTCGCCGTACACTCCGCGCACGGTCATGCCGTATTCGCCGATGCACCTTGCTATCTCCGCCTCTATCCCCCCGATCAGTCTGAGCGCGGGCAGGAAGAGCATCACCGAAGCGCGCATCCCCGTGCCGAGGTTGGTCGGACACGCCGTGAGGAACCCGAATTCGCGATCGTACGCCACGGGAAGCAGAGCGAGCAACCTGTCGTCGTATCCGTTGAGGCGGGAATAGGCTCGCGGGAGGGCGAACCCCTTTTCCACACACTGCTCCCTTATCCTGTCCTCCTCGTTGAGCATCACCGAGACTCCCTCGCTCCTTTCCAGGATGACGGAGCCCGTGGCGGTGTTCCTGACCAGAGCGGGAGAGATGAGATGCCTTTCCACCAACGCCTTCTTGCGCACGGGATCCAGCTCCCTCATGCGCAAAAATTCGTAGTCCATGAACCCTTGCGCCGCTCTTTCGGCGCCCTCTTCCATCGCGCGCAAAAGGCGGGGATCCGCCCTCCTTCCGCTCCCGGGAAAAGGGAGACCGCGCACGTTGCGCGCGAGCCTCACTCTCGAAGATATGACATTGAAGCGGGTGAGCTCGCCTACGGGATCGGTCATCTCTCTCTCCCGTCGGAACGCTTCCCTATATGGCGCGCGCCCGCGCCCTGCGCCGCCTGTACGGCGGACAATGCGACTTTGCGCATATTTTCGTAACATTCGGGACATCCGAAGGAAAACGTGCGCGCAAAATCCTCGGCAGTCCTGCCGCAGACGGGGCACTCCTTCCCGAGTCTCGCCGCGACTCGGCTCATGACTTCGAGGGTACTCAGCCCCGAACGCCTTATCTCGTCAAAACAGCTCTCGCAAAAATGAAATTCGACAAGACCGTTGTTGACGACGGTCCTGTCCGTGAGAGTGCCCGCTCTTCTTCCGCAAAGGTCGCAGACGGTCATTTCGCGTACCCGTGAGGATGGGCGCTGTGCCACTTCCATGCCGAAGCGACTATCTCCTCCAAAGAATCGTATTGAGGATCCCAGCCGAGTTCTCTCTTTATCTTTTCGCTGGACGCGACGAGGGTCGCGGGATCGCCCGGGCGTCTGCCCTCCACTCTCGCGGGGATAGCCCTGCCCGTGACCCGACGAGCGGTCTCTATCACCTCTTTGACGGAAAACCCGTTGCCGTTGCCGAGGTTGTAATGCGTGGACTTCCCGCCGTTTTTGAGATATTCGAGGGCGCGGATATGCGCGTCGGCAAGGTCGGTGATGTGGATATAATCGCGGATGCAGGTGCCGTCGCGGGTGGGATAGTCGTCGCCGTATATGCCGATGTGATCGCGCACCCCGAGCGCCGCCTGCAATATGACGGGGATGAGGTGGGATTCGGGGTCGTGAGCCTCGCCTATCTCACCGCTTTTGTGCGCGCCCGCCGCGTTGAAGTAGCGCAGAGCGACGTATCTCATGCCGTATGCTCTGTCGAAATCCGCCATGAACTGCTCCATCATGAGCTTGGTCTGACCGTACACGCTGGTGGGTCGCTGGGGGCTGTCCTCGGTGATGAGCCCCTCCCCGCTCTCGCCGTAGGTCGCCGCAGAGGAGGAGAACACCAGATATTTCACCCCGCCCTCCAACATGGCGTCCAGAAGAGAGAGTGTGCCCGCGACGTTGTTGCGATAATATTTCGCGGGATGAGCCATGCTCTCCCCCACCTGGGAATACGCCGCAAAATGCACCACGGAATCCACCTTGTATTCCGCAAAAGTTTTCAACAGCAACTCTTTGTCAAAGATGTCGCCCTTGACGAAGGGAACGTCTCCAACCGCCTCGATGTGCCCAGTGACAAGGTTGTCGTAGACCACGCAATCCATGCCTCGATCCCTGAGCTCGCGCACGGTATGGGATCCGATGTAACCCGCGCCTCCCGTGACCAGTATCATAAAAGCCTCCTCGCGCACGCCGTGTGCGCACGATATGCCGATATTTCATGCATAATTATATCCTTTCGACTGTTGTTTTGCAACATAATTTTGTGTATAATACGCGTATGGACAGGACCATCCTGCATTGCGACCTCAACAATTTCTACGCTTCGGTGGAGCAAAAAGCCCATCCCGAATACGACGGGATGCCTCTTGCCGTATGCGGAGACCCCGAGGCGCGCCACGGGATAGTCCTCGCCAAAAATATGCTCGCGAAAGCCGCAGGCGTCGCCACGGGGGAAGCCATCTGGATCTCCCGCAAAAAGTGCCCCGGCATCGTGTTCGTCCCTCCGCACTACGACGAATACGTCCGTTACAGCAAACAGGTGTTCGACATCTACACCGAGTTCACCGACAGGGTGGAAAGTTTCGGATTGGACGAATGTTGGCTTGACGTCACCGGCTCCCTCAAACTCTTCGGTTGCGACGGGAAAGCGCTCGCCGACAGGATCCGCGAGACAGTGAAAGCCCGCACGGGGCTCACCATCTCGGCGGGGGTCTCCTTCACCAAAGTGCTGGCAAAACTCGGGAGCGACCTCAAAAAACCCGACGCCACCGTGGTGCTGAACCGCGAACATTATATGGACGTCATCGGGGATATGCCTCCCTCCGAACTCATCATGATAGGCGGGAGCACCTCAAAGAAACTCGAACTGCTCGGCATACGCACCATACGCGCCCTCGCCGCCGCAGACAGGACCATGCTGAAAGAGCATTTCGGCGTCATAGCGGACAAGCTCTCCGACGCCGCCCGTGGGATAGAAAACGACGAAGTCAGACTTTATTACGACAAACGCGTGCCAAAAAGTGTCAGTCACGGCACTACCACCCCGCGGGACATGACCACCGAAGAGGATGTGCGCATCGTCGTGTACGCCCTCGCGGAGCTCGTCGCCATGCGTCTCAGACGCTATGGGCTCTCTGCCGAGGGTGTGGGGCTTTCGCTGAGGGAAGCGGCGACTTTGAAACATAAGTCCGCGCAATGCACCCTCTCCTCCCCCACCTCGGACGCGGCGACCATCGCCGAAAAGGCTCTCGCCCTCCTCCCCAAACTGCACTCCTTCCCCCAGCCGCTCAGGGCGGTGTCTGTGGCAGCCACCAGGCTCTCGGACGACAGCGTGACGCAGCTCTCTCTCTTTGACAGCTCAGAGGAGGAGAAAAACCTTGAAAAAAGCATAGACGACATCCGCGGGAAGTACGGCTACAAAGCCGTAAAGCGCGGGCTCATGTTGAAAAACGACCTGGCAAACGGTCTGCACGAAGAAGACGATTTCCTGCCATTCAAAAGATGAGGTGTATATGAAAATAGCGATCGCGACCAACAACCGCAAAAAACTCAAAGAAATACGCGCCGTACTCGGCGGCTTTTTTGAGGAGATGTATTCCCTGGACGACCTCGGCATCGCAGTCGAGATAGAGGAAACGGGGAGCACCCTCACCGAAAACGCGCTGATAAAGGCGCGCACCATCCTGCACATGACGGGACTTGCCTCCCTCGCCGACGACAGCGGGCTCATGTGCGACGCGCTGGACGGCGCGCCCGGGGTGTATTCCGCACGCTACGCGGGGGATAAGCACGACGACGCCGCGAACAATGCTCTGCTCCTCAAAAACCTCGCGGGCAAGGACAGGAGCGCGCACTTTTCCTCCGTCATCGCCCTCGCCCTGCCCGATGGCAGAGAGTTCACCGCAGAGGGACGCGTGGATGGGATCATCCTCGATGAAGAGCGCGGAGAGGGCGGCTTCGGATACGACCCTCTCTTCTTCTCCCCCGAGCTCGGAAAGACCTTTGCCGAGGCGTCTCCCGAGGAAAAAAACTCCGTCTCCCATCGCGGCAGAGCTCTGCGCGCCATGGAGGACGTGGTGGTGAGAGAAAAACTCCAGAACGACAAATGAACACGTTTATACAACAAAACAGCAAGCTAAACGTCTCATCTTGTCATGACTTTGCCGCACAATGAAAACGATATTCGCATTTTCCGACCTGCACGAACGCCCTCTCTCTCCCCGCCTCGTATCCGTCGCCGAGGAGAGCGACTTGGTGTTCTTTCTCGGTGACGGTGCGGCGCGGATAGGCGAACTCGCCCTACTCAAAGGCTTTTACGGCGTGAAGGGCAACTGCGACTGCCTCCCCCTACCTGAGGAACTCGTCCTCGAAGAGGAGGGGGTCAGGATGCTCCTCGCGCACGGACACAGATACGGAGTGAAGACGGACCTTCTCTCCCTCTCCCTCCGCGCGGAGGAACTGGGATGCAAGCTGGTCTTTTTCGGACACACCCACATCCCCGAGATCATCGAACGAGACGGCGTCACATTTGTGAATCCCGGCTCCGTCACGCACCCGTTTTTCGGCGAGCCGACCTACGCCTACACCTGTCTGACCAACGGCAGGCACTTCACAAAGCTCGTCACCGCTCTGTAAGCAGAAAACGGACATACCGCAACGAAGAGTCCCTAAATCGAGGAGGCTTTTTAGCGACCCGTATGCTTTTCGACGCACATGAGATAGGCTTTTTACCCGTTTAGATATCGGGAAACTTGTTGATTTGTCTTAAATTTCCGCCATACTGCAACAAAACATACAATGTCAAAACGCCTTTGGATATCCCATCTTTCGATGACGTTCGACGAGCTTTCATCCTCTCGGGAGTCTTGACGGCGCCCCTGCCCATCCGCAAGATCGCCCGAACGCGGGAAAATCGCCCGAACATGAACAGTCTCCTCCGCCATATTGCCCGAACACAAACCTCTTCGATCGCAAAAACGACCTCCGCGCTGTCGGCGGAAAGGGCGCGCGTCCGTGCAGTATTTTAATTTGGTTGATCTGCAGTAATAAAAAAGAAAAGAAGCACGACTGCCGCTCGCCCTTTCCGCCGACAACACGACGGCTCGGCCTCACATTTTCCGCTCGGCACGCCGCACATTTTCGGAGCATACTCTCCCCCCGCCCTGCGACGGGTCGCGCGATATGCCGACTCTCACGAAAATTTCAGCAAATATACATTATCTGTATATGTGCTCATGCACATAATACACAATGCGTATAATTTTGTCAACATGAGCCTGAAAATGTCCGTCGGAGATCGCATGAAAGAATGCCGTCTTAGCCGCAACCTGACCCAAACCCAAGTGGCGGCTTATCTCGGCATTGCGCAACCGGTCTATCAACGCTACGAAAAGGGTGTGTATGAGTGCACCTACGAGCAACTCTCCCGCCTTTGCGACCTCTTCGACGTCTCGGCAGACTTTTTATTGTGCCGCTCCGACATCTGAATCTCAAAATTTGCTAGGCGGCAAGCCGCAACACAAATATTTCCACGCAGACAACTCTCGGCTGTCGGGACGAAGTCAGAAACACTTACAGACTTGCTACTTTCGCAATGAAACAAAAAGTCCTGCGGTGAATATATAAGTGGCTACTATATCATTTCATCGCAAGCTCGGGAAAATTCCTGTTTTAGATGGCGTTCTCGCAAGCGTTTGCGCTTTGCGCAACCGCCGAACCCCTCGGGGTCCTCATCCACGACTTTGTCACCAAATGAAAAGGA